>WRIR01000001.1 GCA_009782605.1 Eggerthellaceae bacterium
GGGTGCCGAGTTCTGCCAGCCCATCAAAGACAGGGTTGCCGCGCTCGAACTCGATTATCGTCGAGGATTCGTCGGCGTGGGCGCCGACGAGGTCGCCCGGCAGGAGCCCCGGCCAGGTGAAGACGAGCACTGCGGCGAGCACCAGGCGCACGAGAGCATAGGGCGCCTGCCCCTTCACCGTGTGGGATTTGCTTGCGTGTGCCTTGCCCTCACAACAACGCACTCTACGACGTACGGGCACGATTCCGCCCCCCTGCCTCTAGTCCAACCTCTAGCGTCCAACCACGAACCACCTCGCGAGCGCTTTATGCGGTCGCCCATGTTATATCCCGCATTCTGTATGAATCTTCCCGGTTATTCAATATTCGCCCCCCCCCCCCAAAGTAAAAACACACTTTTTTCACAATTATGCAGGGAGGGCAAGACGAACCGGCAAGGGAAGGATTGCGGGTCAAGCCCGCAATGATGCGCACGGGGGGGTTATGCAGGGATGCGGCTGCAAGGGAGGGATGTGCGGGTCAAGCCCGCAATGACGGACAACTCACAACGTGTCAGAAGATATGACCGATTCGACAACGAGTCGGTCATATCTTCTGACACAAATGGCGGACTTCGCTTTCCGGGTTATGTGTATTATAATTGCCTCAAGCAGACAAACGACGAGGGGACAATGCGTGTACCTGTTTCACGGAAGTTACCTGGAGGTAGCCCGGCCGAGGGTCGATGTCTCTGCCCGGCTGCTTGACTTTGGGTCGGGTTTCTACACTACCACCGATTATGAGCAGGCAAGACGTTTCACCGAACGCTTCCCTCGGAGGAGCAAAGACCGAATCATAAATACCTATGACTTCCATGAGGAACCGGCCAAGGAAGCCCTTTCGATCAAAACTTTCACCAGTGCAGATATAAGATGGCTTGAGTATGTCGTGGCCAACCGGCTCGGTACTGCCCAAAAAAACGACTTCGACCTCGTTGTCGGACCGGTTGCGAATGATCGTGTCTATGACGTAGTCGAAGCATTCGAGCTTGGCGACTACACCCAAGATGAAGCAATCCGGAGGCTGCTCGCCTTTAAGCTTACCGACCAGGTTGTGTTCAAGACCGACAAGTCCCTGGATTACCTTGCGTTCTTGTCGTCTGAGAGTGTTTAGGCGGAGATCATGAATACGGTGACACGGGAGCAACGAAGGCACACCCGCAGGGTCTACAAAAAGGTAAGCGACATCGTCGGCCATATCGTCAGGACGGACGACAGGGATGAAATGGTCATTGTCGGCGAGGTCTACCGCTCCGACCTGTACAGGCTGTTGGCAGACGAAAGCACGAAGCTCTGGTGGCTTTCGACTCCCGCCTTGCTGGAAGCCTACAGAACCGAGCGAGAGACGGGAGACATCGGCAACTCGCCCTACGTTGACGGGTTGGCGGAGTAAGAGATGTCTGACCAAACACGTTACTTGATCTACCTGATAGAGCACTACGCGCTTCGCGAGGGCATTACCGGGACAGAGGCCTTCACGCTGCTTGAAGACCACGGGCTGCTGCCCTACGTCCATAACATGTATTACACCTACCATACGGAACGGGTCGAAAATGCCATCGCCGACATTAAAGGCCGCCTTGTTTGATGGCTCCGTGGACAGGGCCGTGTGACAGGGGACGCGTGTCAATGGGGACGTATAACTTTGACACCTTTTGCCGTATGCCATGTGTGACAGGGGGCCGCGCTGTCACACAAAAGGTGTCAAAGTTATACGTCCCCATTGACACGTCCCCATTGACACGAAAGGCCCCCTTTGCGGGGGCCTTGGCTCGGGCTTTTAGTTGTTGGCGAAGAGTTCGATGGTGTCGCCTTCTTTGAGGGTTACCATCGCTTTTTTCCAGGTGCGGGTCTTGCCTATCTTGTAGCGGACGCGCTTGGGCTTCGCCTTGACGTTGAGCGTGTTGACCTTCACGACCTTCACGTTGAAGATGGCCTCGACAGCCTGGGCTATCTCGACCTTGTTGGAGGTCTTCGCCACCTCGAAGGTGTAGCAGTTCTCGCTCATCATGTCGTAGCTGTGCTCCGATATGATGGGGCGGATGATGACTTCGCGGGGGTCTTTCATTATGCAAGCACCTCCTCGATGCGCTTCAGGGCGGCAAGCGTGAGCACCAGGGCCTTGTTGTCGATGAGCTCGTAGGTGTTCGCCTCGGCGACGGGGATGACGTTGACCCGCGGTAAGTTGCGCAGGGAAAGGTAGGCGTTTACATCGTCGTCGGCAACGACCACCGTGGTGCGGCGGTCGCACCCGAGCGCCTTGAGCATGGCTGCGGCCTGCTTCGTGGAGGGCTTCTCGAAGCCGAAGGACTCGACGACAATCAGTTCCTTGTCGGCCAGCTTCGCCGAGAGCGCCGAGCGCATTGCCAGCTTCACAACCTTGTTGGGGACCTTGAGTGCGTAGGACCGGGGATGCGGGCCGAAGACCACGCCGCCGCCGGTGTAGTGGGGTGCACGGATGGTGCCCTGGCGCGCACGGCCGGTGCCCTTCTGGCGGAAGGGCTTCTTGCCGCCGCCCCGGACCTGGCCGCGGGTGAGCGTGTTGCTGTTGCCGCCACGCCAGGCGGCACGCTGTGCGCGCACCACTTCGTGCATGGCGTGCATGTTCGGCGTGATGCCGAACACGTCAGCGGAAAGCGTGGCGCTCTTGACCTTCTTGCCGCTGGTGTCTTTTACTTCAATACTTGCCATCGGGGGTTCTCCTTAGACCTACTAGCGTGCCAAGCGGATACGCACTACGGCATTCTTGCCGCCCGGCACCGCGCCTTTGATCAAGATAAGGTTCTGTTCTTCGTCGATTTTCACGACTTCGAGGTTCTTCGTGGTGACGGTGTCGCAGCCCATATGCCCGGGAAGCGCCAGCCCCTTGAAGATGCGCGAGGGGGTCGCGCACTGGCCGACCGCGCCGGGAGCGCGGTGGAAGTGCGACCCGTGCCCGCCGGGGCCGCCGCCGAAGTTGTGGCGCTTCATGACGCCGGCGAAACCCTTGCCCTTCGAGATGCCGGTCACATCGACCTTCTTCGCCTCGGCCAGGTTCGCAACAGTCACCTTGTCGCCCACGGCATACTCAGAGGCCGTATCGACGCGGACCTCGCGCAGGTAGCGCGTCGGTTCTGTGCCCTGCTTTTTGAAATGCCCGGCCATCGGCTTGTTGACCTTCTTTTCCTTGATGGTGCCGAAGCCGAGCTGGACCGCGTTGTAGCCGTCGGTCTCCTTCGTCTTGACCTGGCATATCTTGTTGGGCTCCGCCAGGATGACGGTTATCGGCAGGACGCGGTCGTCTTCGTTGAAGACCTGCGTCATGCCGAGCTTCTTGCCATAGATGGTGTTTATCATGGTTCTCAGCCCCTTACAGCTTGATCTCGATGTCGACGCCAGCCGGAAGGTCCAGGCGCATGAGGGAGTCGACCGTGTTCGGGGTCGGCTCCAGGATGTCGATCAGGCGCTTGTGGGTGCGCATCTCGAACTGCTCGCGCGAGTCCTTGTCCACGTGCGGCGAACGCACGACGCAGTAGAGGTTGCGCTCCGTCGGCAGCGGGATAGGTCCGGAAACTCGGGCACCCGTCTTCTGAGCGGTGTCGACGATAAGCTTTGTGGACTGGTCCACTATCTCGTGGTCGTAGCCCTTGAGACGAATACGTATTTTTTGATTTGCCACTTGTCATACCTCCGTTGTGGGTAAGCGCATCGGTAAAGCCGGAGGGCTTACACGCTGCCGCCGGCCTTACTGATAATCTCTTCTGCAACACTTTTCGGAACAGGCTCGTAGGAGTCGAACTGCATCGTATAGACGGCACGACCCTGCGTAGCGCTGCGCAGGTCGGTTGCATATCCAAACATCTCGCTCAAGGGCACCTTCGCGTTGATGGTCTTGGCATTGGCGCGGTCGCCCATGCCCTGAATCTGCCCGCGGCGGCTTGAGAGGTTGCCCATGACGTCGCCCATGTAGTTCTCGGGCGTCTCGACCTCGACGGCCATGACCGGCTCAAGGATGACCGAGCCGGCCTTCTTGAGCGCGTCCTTGACCGCCATGGAGCCGGCTATCTTGAAGGCCGCCTCCGACGAGTCGACCTCGTGGAAGGAGCCATCGACGAGGTGCACCTTGATGTCCACCACCGGGTATCCCGCCATGATGCCCGAGTTGAGGGCTTCCTGGATGCCGCGGTCGATGGGCGTGATGTATTCCTTCGGGATGACGCCGCCGACGATGCCGTTGACGAACTCGTAGCCCGTGCCCGGCTCCTGCGGCTCAAGGTTGATGACCGCGTGGCCGTACTGGCCGCGCCCGCCGGACTGGCGGACGAATCTGCCCTCGGCGCCCTGCACCGCCTTGGTGGCCGTCTCGCGGTAGGCGACCTGCGGCTTGCCGACGTTCGCCTCGACCTTGAACTCGCGCAGCAGGCGGTCGACGATGATCTCTAAGTGGAGCTCGCCCATGCCGGCGATGATGGTCTGGCCGGTCTCCTGGTTCGTGGACACCTTGAAGGTCGGGTCTTCCTCGGCGAGCTTCTGCAGCGCGACGGCGAGCTTGTCCTGCTCGGCCTTCGTCTTCGGCTCGATGGCGATGTCGATGACCGGGTCGGGGAAGGTCATGGCCTCAAGGATGATCGGCGCTTTTTCGTTGCACAGCGTGTCGCCGGTCGTGGTGTCTTTCAAGCCGACGGCGGCGCAGATGTCGCCCGCCGAGCAGTTCTCGATGTCCACGCGGTTGTTCGAGTGCATCTCAAGCAGGCGCCCGATGCGTTCCTTCTTGTCCTTCGTGGCGTTGACCACGTAAGAACCGGCATCGAGCTTGCCCGAGTACACGCGGAAGTAGGTGAGCTTGCCGACGAAGGGGTCGGTCATTATCTTGAAGGCGAGCGCCGCGAAGGGGGCCTTCGTGTCGGAGGGGCGTTCCTCTTCCTTGTCGGTGTAGGGGTTGATGCCGCTGATGGCGGGGACGTCGATGGGGCTCGGCATGAAGTCGACCACCGCGTCGAGCAGTTCCTGGATGCCCTTGTTCTTGTAGGACGAGCCGCAGAACACGGGATGCATCTGACAGGCGAGGGTGCCTTTGCGGATGGCCTCGCGCAGGTCTTCGGTGGTGACTTCCTCTTCCATGAGGACCTTTTCCATGAGGGCGTCGTCGAAGTCTGCCGCGGCCTCGATGAGCGCCTGGCGGTGGAGTGCCGCCTCGTCGGCCAGGTCGGCGGGGATCGGCTCTTCGGCGGGGTAGATCATGCCCTTGTCGTCCTCGTTGAACTTCCAGGCGGTGTTGGTGACCAGGTCGATGAGCCCGTCGAAGTGGTTCTCGGCGCCGATGGGTATCTGGGCGGCGATGGCCGGGGCGTCGAGGCGGTCCTTCATCGTCTCTATGGCGTTGAAGAAGTCGGCGCCGATGCGGTCCATCTTGTTGATGTAGGCGATGCGGGGCACGTTGTAGCGGTGGGCCTGGCGCCAGACGGTCTCGGACTGGGGCTGCACGCCGGACACGGCATCGAAGACCGCGACGGCGCCGTCGAGCACGCGCAGGGAGCGCTCGACCTCGACGGTGAAGTCGACATGCCCGGGGGTGTCGATTATCTGGATGCGGTAGTTCGTGGCGTCCTTGTCCCAGAAGCACGTGGTGGCGGCCGACGTGATGGTCACGCCGCGCTCCTGCTCCTGCACCATCCAGTCCATCGTGGCAGCGCCGTCGTGGACCTCGCCGATCTTGTGGGTCTTGCCGGTGTAGAACAGGATGCGCTCGGTCGTCGTCGTCTTGCCGGCGTCGATGTGCGCCATGATGCCGATGTTGCGGGTGTCTTTCAGTGGTGTGCTTGACATACCGGGCAACGCTCCTTACCAGCGATAGTGCGAGAACGCACGGTTCGACTCGGCCATTTTGTAGAGGTCTTCGCGCTTCTTCACGGAGGTGCCGGTGTTCTCGGCGGCGTCCATTATCTCGGCGGCGAGGCGCTGCTGCATGGTCTTTTCCTTGCGCTTGCGGGAGAAGTCGACTATCCAGCGGATGGCAAGCGTCGTCGAGCGGCGGGAGTTGACCTCCATGGGCACCTGGTAGGTGGCACCGCCGACGCGCTTGGGCTTCACCTCAAGC
Source organism: Eggerthellaceae bacterium (assembly GCA_009782605.1). Taxonomy (GTDB): domain Bacteria; phylum Actinomycetota; class Coriobacteriia; order Coriobacteriales; family Eggerthellaceae; genus WRIS01. Next base: position 6,114 of record WRIR01000001.1, read on the forward strand.
GTGGGGCGGACGTTGTCCATGGCCTTCTTGAAGACGCCGAGCGGGTCGGTGCCCTGCTTCTGCTCGATGATGTCGAAGGCCCCGTAGACGATGGCTTCGGCGACGGACTTCTTGCCGTCGAGGAGTATCTTGTTGATCAGCTGGGTGACCAAGCGGTTGTTGTAGGTTGCATCCGGCTGCACTTCGCGGCGGATTGCTGCTGCACGACGCGGCATATATCTTCTCCTTAACTCCTTGAGTTGCTCGATTTCTCGGTGAAATCATTCGCTTGCTTGCTCTTCGGGTGCTTGCTCTTGGGGGCTCTTGGGGTGCTTGCTTGCTCTTGGGGGCCGGGGCGGTTCCGGGTTGCGTTCCGGGGGCCGAGGCCGGGGGGCGGTTCCGCGTGCTAGCTCTTCGGCCTCTTCGCACCGTAGCGGCTGCGGGCCTGGTTGCGGTTTTCCACCGCGGAGCAGTCGAGCGTTGCGCGGATGACCTTGTAGCGGACGCCGGGCAGGTCCTTCACGCGGCCGCCGCGGATAAGCACCATGGAGTGCTCCTGCAGGTTGTGCCCGATGCCGGGGATGTAGGCGGTGACCTCCATGCCGTTGACCAGGCGCACGCGGCAGACCTTGCGCAGCGCCGAGTTGGGTTTCTTCGGGGTGGTCGTATACACGCGGGTGCACACGCCGCGCTTTTGCGGGTTGCCCTTCAAAGCCGGGGTCTTCTTCTTGTCGACCTGCTTCTGGCGGCCCTTGCGGACCAGTTGGTTGATTGTTGGCAAATCTCGCTCCTTTACGTGAAAACAAGCGCCCCTTCTCAAGGCGCGACGGAAAACTCTACCACCCATGAACAGGCTTGTCAAACGCCACGCATCCGGGAGTGTCTATTCGCTGTTTCCCGGAAAACCGCAGGTGGGCAGAGGGGTCAGGCAGGCAGCAGAGAGGTTGCCGAAAAAGATATTCTTTTTTAGAGGCCGCTGCCGGCGGCATGGAGGCCGCCGGGAAGAAGTATCCGCAGGGCGCCGCCCCACGCCCCGCGTCCCCTGCGTTCTGCGGCCTGCGTTTCCTGCGTGGCGCTGCGGCCCTGTGCTCCCTGCGTCGCGCTGCGGCCCTGTGCTTCCTGCGTGGCGCTGCGGCCCTGTGCTCCCCTAGGCGAAAAGCTCGCCTATCGGGGCGAAGTGCGTGCCCACCTTGGCGATCAGGTCGTTGAAGTCCGCCTTGTTGAGCGTGATGGCCGGCGAGAAGGTCGCAAGGAGACCGAGGACCGCGACGGTCTGGCCTTTGAGGCTCTTGAGCGCTGCGGTGATGTCGCCGGACTCGTTGTTCAGCAGCATCTTGAGGTCGTCGGCACCCAGCTTGATGCCCGTGGCGCCCGCCTTGGGAAGCTCGGCTTCCGGCACCACCTCGAAGGAGACCGGCTGGGCAAGCGTCGCCACGACGGGGGGCGTCGGCATATCGACGAGCTGGGCATACACCTTCTTTTTCCCACCTTGCGGAAAGATCCTGTCGACCGCTCTGCGCTGGTTGTCGTTGAGGCTCTTCAAGAAGCCGTCGAACAGCTGCGGCATCTTGGCGTTTGCCTCGCGGACCTTGTCGCTGTAGTCGTGGGTCTTGAGGTTGTTGATGACGGTGTCTACGATGGGGTTTGCCATAGGGGCTCCTTTCCTCTGGGCATGTCCGGTAAGTATACCCGAGCGGGCAGGCCGGTGGCGAGCCGAGGCCCCTATCTGTCAAAATCCCCATTCTCAGGCCAGCAAGGCGAACTCATGGGGACAGGTACCGTGAGCTCGCACCCGCCCCGGAACAAACGACAGGCCAGAGTCGAATTGGCTCTGACCTGGGGGTATCTGGTAGCTCCGACCGGATTCGAACCGGCGACCTCCGCCTTGAGAGGGCGGCATCCTAACCGCTAGACGACGGAGCCACGTGTATGGTGTGCCAAAGCAGTATACCCTAAGTGCGCGGCTGCGGGGGGAAAAGTTCCGCGACCTGCGCTTTTGGCTGGGGTGGAAGGAGTCGAACCCTCACATACGGCACCAGAAACCGCTGTCCTGCCATTAGACGACACCCCAATGCTCGGCACGCGCCCTCGCCCCCGTCCGGAGGCGAACGCAAGTGAACATTCTACTTTTCAAGCAATCCAGTGTCAACCTCCCTTGTCGCGGCTAGTCGCGGTATTCCCACATGTGGTTTATGGGGCCGCTGCCTTGCCCGAGGTTGATGCCGTTTTCGAGGGCGCCGGTGACGTAGTCCTTCGCCTTGCGCACGGCTGCCGCCATGTCGAGCCCGAGCGCCAGGTTGCAGGCGATTGCCGACGAGAGCGTGCAGCCGGTACCGTGGGTGTTCCCGGTCTCGATACGTGCGCCGCGAGCCCACACGACCTCGCCCTCTTTGGTCGCGAGCACGTCGTCGGCCCTTTCCGTGTTGTGGCCGCCTTTCACGAGCACGGCGCACCGGGTAGACTGCGCCAGAAGCACGGCGGCACGGGCCTGCTCTTCGTCGGTCGTCAGGGAAAGCCCGCTCAGCACCTCTGCCTCGAACAGGTTTGGCGTGATGAGGTTTGCCAAGGGGATGAGCCTTTCCCTCAGGGCCCCGACGGCGTCGTCGTTGATGAGCTTCGCCTGCGAGGTCGCTATCATGACGGGGTCGAGCACGATGTTTTCCGCCTTCCAATGGGCCAGGCGCTCGGCTATCGCCTCGACGATGGCGGCCGACGAGACCACGCCGATCTTCACGGCAGCGGGGCGGATGTCCTCGAAGACCGCGTCTATCTGCTGTGCCACGAACCGGGGGCTGAGCTCTTCGAGGGCGAAGACCCCTGTCGTGTTCTGCGCCGTCAGCGCGGTAAGCGCCGTTTCCGCGAACAGGCGGTGCGCCGCTATCGTCTTGATGTCGGCCTGGATGCCGGCACCGCCGCTCGAATCCGACCCCGCTATACTCAATACTGCCAGCATCTCTATCCCCCGTAATCTTTGTCGTCTTGCATCTACCCCGCCCGTCCCTCAAGCTGCCTGACGCAGCGGGCAAGGTTTCTTGCTGCTTCCACTATATCATCTTGGGCGAATACTGCCGAGACCACCGCGACGCCGTCGAGACCACACCCCGCGAGTTGGGGGATGGTCGCCTCGTTGAGGCCGCCGATTGCGACCACCGGAACGGACGCGGCGGCGCAGACGGCGCGCAGGCCGTCGACCCCCATGTCGGGGGACTCCGGCTTCGTCGCCGTCGAGAAGACCGCTCCCGCACCGAGGTAGTCGGCGCCGGCAAGCTCGGCGGCGGCTGCCTCTTCGCAGGTCTGCACCGACACCCCGACTATCTTGCCGGGCCCCAGGAGTGCCCGCGCCCGGGCACAGGCCGTGTCGTCCTGCCCGACGTGCACGCCGTCGGCATCGACCTCGCGCGCCAGATCGACGTAGTCGTTCACGATAAAGGGGACGCGGGCCTGTGCGCACAGGGCGCGCAGCTCGGTTGCGAGGGTCTTCAACCCTGCCGGGGGGATATCTTTTTCCCGCAGCTGGACGCAGGTGACGCCGCCTCGTATGGCATCGGCGACGCAGTCGGCGAGGCTGCGGCCGCGCAGCCAGGCGCTGTCGGTCACCGCGTAGAGCCGCAGGCTCTCGCGGACCTCCCCCGGCGTGAACACGGCTATGCCCCTGCGGCGGGGGCGGCGGGGGCTCCCGCGGCGGGAGGGGCGGTTGCCGCGGCGGCTCCCGCGGCGGGGGCTCCGGCGGCGTCGGAGGCGGTTGCCGCCCCTTCTGCCTCCCCTTCCGCAGCGCTTTCTGCCGCCCCTTCGGCATCCCCGGCATCGCTGGCGTCCCCGGCATCCCCGGCATCTCCGGCATCCGGAAGCTGCTCGACCCGGGCGCCCGCGCACAGCGCGTCTTTGTCCATGGTGAACAGGGCGTCGAGCAGGTAGCCGCGGAAGGCCCCGTTGCCGTCCTGGCCACCCATGCGCGCCGCAGCCTGCTCGCCCGCGAGCCCCATGTGGACGACGGCGGCGAGCACCCCTTCGAGCAGGTCATCCCCGTTGGCCGCGGCATAGGCGGCACAGATGCACGACAACATGCAGCCGGCGCCGGTGATCCTGCCCTGCAGGGGGCTGCCGTTCGAGACCGCGAAGGCCCGGCGGGCGTCGGCGACGAGGTCGATCGGCCCGGTGACCGCGACCACGGTGCCGGTCCGGGCGGCAAGGTCGCGCGCAAAGCGGGCGCTCTCGGTTAGGTTTTTGCGGGTCACCACGTCGTCGGGGCACACATCGACCCCGCGCGTCGTGGCAGCGGCTCCGGCCACCGCCCGCGCTTCGGACATGTTGGCGCGGATAACCGTGACCGGCAGCCGGTCGAGCAGGCCGGAGGCCGTGTCGGTGCGCAGCTTCGAGGCACCCGCGCCCACCGGGTCGAGCACTATCGGGTGGCCGAGCTCCCCCGCGCGGCCGCCCGCCAGGAACATCCCTTTGATGCTCTGCTCGTTCAGGGTGCCGATATTGATGGTGAGCGCGTCGCAGATGCCCGCGATGTCTGCCACATCGGCAGGCTCGTCGCTCATGATGGGGCTTGCGCCGATGGCAAGGAGCGCGTTCGCGCAGTCGTTGACGGTCACGTAGTTCGTGATGCTGTGGACAAGCGGCGGCTTCATGGACAGGGCCTCGAATGCCCTGCCTATCAGGGGTTTCTCCATACTATTCCCTTCCTTCTTGCTTTTCTTCCGGGCTTCGGCGAATCCTTTTGGGCGTTCTTGCACGGGGACTCCCTTCGTTGGCATTACCCATGTCAGGTTCGAGGGTCGAAGCGTGACGCGCTTCCTCTCAGCCTGCCACCAGCAAGCTCCCCTGTGTCTGTCGCTTTCCCGCGGCACCCGGGCTGTCCTGGGGCTGCTGTTCGGAAAGACCGCTCGATTATAGCCCCTCGCCGGGCGAAAAGACTCGAAACAGGGACATGCGGCAGGAATTTTGCCGATATTTGCCCGAAGTGGCCCGAGGGGGCTGCCGTATCCGAGGGGGCTGCCGTATAATGGCACCACGCATACCACACGCACGCCGCAGCTATCCTAGGCCGCGGGCATGCCGCACGAAGACGGACGGGGGACGCCGGTGGAGGGAAGCAGGGTCGAGGCTATCGAGTTCGACAACATGAAGGTCGCCATCAGGCGGCAGGCGACGCATGAAACCTATATCGCCTTACAACCCCCCGATGCCGCGGCCTATATCGTGGCGCCCCTCGACAAGAAGCCCGAGGAGATAGTCGCCTTTGTCAAGGAATGGATAGGGGTCATCAGGGAGGTCCGTGCCGACATGCTCAAGCGCTTCGAGAAGTCGAAGTCCCCGAAGTGCCACTACCAGACGGGCGACGTGGCCTTCCTGTTCGGGCGCCCCTTTATGCTGCGCGTCTTCCCGATAAGCTCGACGGGCGGCAAGAAGAAGGCCTCGCGCGTGCGTGCCAACGTGAACGCCGCCATCCGCTCCGAGGTCAGCGTCATCGACCTCTTCCTTTTCAAGACCGGCGACTACGACCAGGCGCGCCTTGCCTTCCTGGCCATGGCAAAGCCCATTTTCGCGCGGAACGCGGAGGGCCTCGTGCGCCAGTGCATGGGGCGTGCCTTCCCCGAGGCGCCCGTCCCCGCGCATGTCAAGGTCCGCCCGCTGCGGGGCGACTGGGTGCAGATCGACCGGGCCCGCGACACGGTCTGGGTGTCGGAGGGCCTTATCCCCTACCCGCCGGAGTGCATGGTCTATGCCTACCTCCACGAGATGGCCAAGATCCTTGCCCCGGAGGCAGGGGAAGAGGAACGCCATGCCCTGCTGGACCGGGGGCTCCCCGGCTGGCCAAAGCTCAAGGCCATCCTCGCCGACGCCGACTCCCCTTACGCGCACCAGTAGGGCGTCCGGCCCGGCGAGGGCCGATTGCCTTCGGCGGCCCCTCGGCGGCCCGCAGGTCAGCTGCCGAGGATGCGGGGGGCTACCTGAACAGGCACGATGCGCGGGGTTGTGCGGTCAGCTGCCGAGGATGCGGGGGGCGACCTGCTTCTTGCGGCTGAGTATGCCGGGCATCCAGGTGCCGCCGACGCCGGTGCAGTTGATGTTGAAGACGCGGTTGACGATGCGCCGGTTGCCCTCGCAGATGAACTGGGAGCCCTCGGCCATGATGTCCGTCACCATGAACAGCACGAACTCGTAGCCGTGCTCGTCAAGGACCGTGCGCATGTAGGCGCGGATTTCCCCCTCGCGCGCCATAACCGCCGCCAGGTCGACCGTCTCGTGCTGTGCTATCAGCACCGTCGCGTCCCCTATCTGGAACTCCTTCGCGTCCATGCCGACCAGCTTGTCGACGGGGTCGTCCCCGCCGCCGCTGCGGCAAGCGAAGACCTCAAGGGCGAACTCGTCCGGGTCGACCTGCGCGATGGCGGCAAGGCGGGCGACCTGGTCCTTGTCTGTCTGCGTCGTCGTCGGGGACTTGCAGATGACCGTGTCGGTCAAAACCGCCGAGAGCAGCACCTTCGCGATGCGTGCGGGCATGTCGACGCCGTTGCGCTCGAACTCCATCGACACGATGGTCGCAGTCGAGCCGACCGGCAGGTTCACGAAGTGGATGGGGTTGGCCGTGGACACGTCCCCGATGCGGTGGTGGTCGATGACAGCCATGACCTCGGCGTCCTCGATGCCGCGCACCGCCTGGCTCGTCTCGTTGTGGTCGACGAGCGCCACCTTGCGCCTGGGGCGCGTCGTGATGTCCGACCTGGTCACAATGCCGATGCAGCGCTGGTCGTCGTCGAGCACGACGGCCTCGCGCAGGGAGCTTGCCATGAGGTCTTCGACGGCCTCCTTCAACAGCCCCTCCTTGTCGAGGACAAGCACGTCGGTCTCGGTGATGTCGCACACCTTCTGCGCCAGCGAGGCGACGAGGTCCGCGGCCACCGCCATGGAGTTCGAGCCGTCCTCGGCAAGCACGTCGGTCGCGGCGATGTAGCGCTCGGCTATCATGCGGGTCGTGATGAGGCCGTAATAGCGCCCCTCCGAGTCGGTCACGACGAGCGAGCGCAGGTTGTTGCGCCGAAGGGTCTGGCCCGCGTCGATCAGCGCGGCGTCCTTCATGATGGAGATCGGGTCAGGGGTCATGACGTCCAAGACGCGCGCGTAGACGTGGCTGATGGTCTTTGGCGGAGGGAAGCCGTTCGACTCAAGCACCCAGGCGCTCTCGGGCGGCAGCTGCCCCAAGCGCGCGGGCTCAAAGGCAAAGGGCCGGTAGGCGGGGTCGGCCACCTGCCTGCGCCCCTCGACCTCGTTTCTCAGGTAGGCGTAGGCGACGGCCGAGCATATCGAGTCGTTGTCCGGGTTCTGGTGGCCCACTACGACGACGGAACGTGTCACATCTGGCTCCTTTCTTGGAGGCGCGGGTCGCGCCTTGGCGGCGGGGGCGGCCTTGGGTCACGGCGGCCCTCTAGCGGTTGACCTTCACGATGGGGGCGAACTCCTGCATGAGCTGCTTGGTGGCCCCCGTCTGCGCGAACCTGACGTGGATCGCGCCGCCGCCGACCGCGGTCACCTCGCCGCGGCCGAAGACCTTGTGCTCGACGGTGTCCCCCGGCGCAAACACCATGTCCGCGGCGGGCTTGCGGTGGATGCCGGCGTCGACGCCCGCGCCGAAGCTCGCGCCTGTGTCCTGCGCGTGCGCGTGTGCGGCGTGCGCGGCGGCGGGGCTCCCGGGCATCCAGCCTCCCGGGGCCTGCCTGGAGCGGGCCTCGGTGCCATAGGCCTCGGTGCCGGAGCCGGAAATGCCCCTGCGGCTCCCCCGCTTCTCCCAGCCGGTCCCCGCAAAGCCCGCCGAGCCGAGCCCCGTTGTCGAACGGAGCTCCGAGGGGATCTCGCCGACGAAGCGCGACACCGGGTTCGCCGAGGTGGTGCCGAATATCTTGCGTGTGGAGGCGCAGGTGAAATGCAGGTTCTTCCGCGCGCGGGTTATCGCCACGTAGGCCAGCCGCCTCTCTTCCTCAAGCCCGGTGGGGTCGGAGGCGGAGCTCATGTGGGGGAAGAGGGTCTCTTCCATGCCGGCGACGAAGACGGTGTCGAACTCAAGGCCCTTTGACGAGTGGACGGTCATGAGGGTGGCCGCCTGCCCCCCCTCGTCCATGGTGTCCAGGTCGGTGCGCAGGCGTATCCACTCGATGAAGTCGGCGAGCGAGCTGCCGGAAAGCGTGCTGCTGGCGAGGGCGGCGGGCGCGGCGGCGCTGCCTGCGCTGGCGGGCGCGGCGGCGCTGGCGGGGGCGCTACCGGGGGCTGTGGCGCTGCCGGGGGCGCTGTTGGCGTAGCCGCCAACGCTGTCGGCGCTGCCGAGGACTCCCCCGCCGTCCCCTGCGTAGGCCTCGGCGAACTCCTCGACGACCCCGAAGAACTCCTGGATGTTCTCGATCCGGCCACGGGCCTCGTCGCTGTCCTCAAGCCCGAGGGCGGCGATGAGCCCGCTCTTGTCGACTATCGCCTCGACGAGCTTGCGCAAAGGGCCGCTGTAGCTTTCCGCATCCTTGATTATCTGCACGAACTCGCCCAGGGAGCGGCGGGCGGCCGGGCGGATGTCCTCGTCGGCCAGGGCGAGCTCGGCCGCTTGGAGGAAGGGGATGCCCTGCGTCCAGGCCAGGCGCTCGACCTTCTCGACCGTACCCTTCCCTATCCCCCGCCGGGGCAGGTTGACGACGCGCTTGGCCGCGATGTCGTCCGCGGGGTTCACCGTCAGCGTGAGGTAGGCCATGACGTCCCGTATCTCGGCGCGGTCGAAGAAGCGCGTGCCGCCGACGATGCGGTAGGGCACGCCGGCGCGCAGGAACATGTCCTCGATGACGCGGCTCTGCGCGTTCGTCCGGTAGAAGACGGCGGCCTGGCTGTAGGAGGCCCCCTGCCGGTGCGCGCGCTCGATCTCGCCCGCGATCCAGCGCCCCTCGTCGCGCTCGTCGCTTGCCATGTAGACAGCAAGCTCGGCACCCGGGCCATCCTTCGTGAAGAGCTCCTTGTGCTTGCGGTGCTGGTTGTGGGCGATAAGCGCGTTGGCGGCCGCGAGGATGTTGCCCGCGGACCGGTAGTTCTGCTCAAGTTTGACGACGTGGGCCTCGGGGTAGTCGGTCTCGAACTCAAGGATGTTGCGGATGTCGGCGCCGCGCCAGGAATAGATGCTCTGGTCGTCGTCGCCCACAACCATGATGTTGCGATGCGCCGCCGCGAGCAGGGTCGTGATGGCGTACTGCGCGTGGTTCGTGTCCTGGTACTCGTCGACGTGCAGGTAGCGGAAGCGCTGCTGGTAGGCCTCAAGCACGTCGGGGTGGTGCTTGAGCAGCAGGTAGGCGAAGAGCAGAAGGTCGTCGAAGTCGAAGGCGTTGGCCAGTTTCAGCCGCTCCTGGTAGCGCGTGTAGACCCGGGCCGTCAGCCTGCTGGGGGCGTCGAGCGCCTGCGCCTCGAAATCCCCGGGCACGACAAGCTCGTTCTTCGCCGCCGATATGCGGCTGCGCACCAGGGCAAGCGGAAAGCGCTTCGGGTCGATGTCGAGCTCCGCCATGACCTCCTTTGCCAGCCGCTTCGCGTCGGTGTCGTCATAGATGGTGAAGCCCGGGTGGAAGCCGAGGCGTTCGCAGTCCGCCCGCAGCATCCGCACGCACATGCTGTGGAAGGTGGACACCCACATGCCCCGGGTAGCGACCACAAGCGAGCCCAGGCGCTCGCGCATCTCGGCCGCAGCCTTGTTGGTGAAGGTGATGGCAAGTATTTCCCAGGGGGCGACGCCCTTGTCCTGAATCAGGTGGGCGATGCGGTAGGTCAAAACGCGGGTCTTGCCGCTTCCCGCGCCCGCCAAGACCAGCAGCGGCCCTTCGGTGCAGTGCACCGCCTCTGCCTGCGCCTCGTTGAGCACGCCGTAGTCCAGGGACAGGGGGGCCTTGTCCTTTAGCCCTTCGTCCACCTTATACGATATCCTTCCCGAATACCGCGGCGACCTTGCGCAGCTCTTCGACCAGCTCCGCGAACTGGGAGAGCGTCAGCTGCTGCGGGCCGTCGCTCAGGGCCGCCTGCGGGTTGGGGTGCACCTCTATCATGAGCGCGTCGCAGCCGGCGGCGATGGAGGCCTTCGCAAGCGAGGGCACCAGGTCGCGCGTGCCGGCGGGGTGCGACACGTCGACGCATACCGGGAAGAGGCTCTGCTTGTGGATCACCGGCACCGCCGAGATGTCGAGCGTGAAGCGGGTCGCCGTCTCGAAGGTGCGCAGGCCCCGCTCGCACATCATCACCTGCTCGTTGCCGCTCATCGTGATGTACTCGGCGGCGGCAAGCCACTCGGAGATGGTCGCCGCCATGCCGCGCTTGAAGAGCACCATCTTGTGCGACTCGGCGGTGACCAGGCCGATATTCTTCAACAGCGAGAAGTTCGCCATATTCCGGGTGCCTATCTGCAGGCCGTCCACGTAGGAGTGCACCAGCGAGCAGTGGGCCGAGTCGATGACCTCGGTCAGGGTCTTCAGGCCGTAGGCCTTCCCCGTCGCCCGCATTATCTTCAGGCCCTCTTCGCCCAGGCCCTGGAAGGAGTGGGGGTTGGTGCGCGGCTTGAAGGCGCCGCCGCGTATCCAGGTGAGGCCGAGGCCGGCGACGCAGGATGCGACCGCGTCGAACTGCTCGGCGCTCTCGATGGAGCAGGGGCCCGCGAAAATCCGTATCTCGTCGCCGCGTGTGCCCAGGTCGGGCAGGGAGGCGTTCATATTCTCGTTGCTCATAGGGACGGCATCTCCTTCATGACTTTCAGGATGCCCTTGTATATCTCGCGGAGGTTGTCGTTGTAGAGCGGTCCCTCGTTGAAGCGGTACACGCGCTCGAATATCTCTTCCTCGCGCCGCGGGTCGTACAGGCCCATGCGTGCGTCCGGCTTCAATGCGCGGATCGCAAGCGAGTGCTCGGTGCGGGCGTTCAGCAGCCCGACTATCTCCTTGTCGATTGCGTCGATCTGGGCGCGGTATTCCTGAATCCGCGAAAGCGCGTCGTTCGCCTGTGCCATCGGTGTTCCTTTCATGGATGCTGTTCCCCTCCATGATAGCAAATGAATCCCCCGCGACGGCCCGAAGCCCGCAATCAACCAAATCTCTAGGACGGGGTGTCAATGGGGACGGGTGTCAATGGGGACGGGTGTCAATGGGGACGGGTGTCAATGGGGACGGGTGTCAATGGGGACGGGTGTCAATGGGGACGGGTGTCAATGGGGACGTATAACTTTGACACCTTTTCATCCAGGTTGCCCTGCCGCTGGGTGTCAGGGGGTGTCAGGGGGCAGGGTTTCGCACGATTTGGGGAGTTATCGCATCAAAAATGAAGTTGTGTATGGATTTTACGCCTTTTTTCACGGGAGGTAGCGAAAATTCACGCCAAAATGGCATTTTGCCGTGAATTTTTTCCGGCTCATGCCGAGAATTCATACACAAGTTCGTTTTTGATGCGATAACTCGGTAAAAATCTTCAGCGGGGTGCCAGGTGTCAGGGGGACGTGTCAGGGGGACGAGGTGTCAAAATCATACGTCCCCATTGACACCCTGGCAGCTGCTCAGTTGCGCAGCTCGTGGCAGGTTCCGCATTGGAAGGTGCCGCGGTGGTGGCATTGTGCGCAGTACCTCACCGCATCCCTGCCCAGGTTCTCCGAATGGTTGTTGTGGCAGTCGGTGCAGGTCGCCGGGCTCTCGTCGTGGGTGGCGCCGGGCGGCCGGGAGTGGGGGTTCACCACAAGCCCGTTGCTGTCGGCAAGCGCCGTGCTCCCCCCGGTCTTTTGGGCCATCTCCCCCAAGCTGCCGTGGCAGGCAATGCAGGCCTGCGAATCGACGCTGCCGCCCTTGGCCTGCGCGGAGGGCCGGTCGGCGAAGGTGACGCCCTCATGCGCCTCGGCCAGGAAGGCCTCGTGGGAATGGCAGCTGCCGCAGTCCTCGTCGCGGTGCGCTGCCGCCTGGGCCTGGCCGGGGCCGGCTCCCAGGCCGGCCTCGCCTTCATGGCAGATGGCGCAGTCGCTGTCCGGCGTCCAGCCTATCTGCTCGCTGCCCCAGGCCGCGCCCCCTTCGCCTGCAGGGCTGCCGGCCGGGGAGGCATCGGCAGATGCCTCCCCTCGGCCTTGGTTCGGCGCACAGGAGGCCAGCGGGAACAGGCCGGCTCCCAGCGCAAGGGAAAGCACACACGCAATCAGCGCGAGCTTCGGCTTGCTCATGCCTCGTCCCAGTTCCCGAGCCCCGCGCAATGGCGGCCGGAGATGCGCCCCCAGACCATGTTCTCGGCGTTGTTGCCGCCGGTGATGCCATAGGTGTGGCTTTGGAAGTTGCCGAAGCTGCCCGCTGCGTACAGGCGCGGGATAACCTCGCGGGCGGGGTCGAGCACCTGGCCGTTCGCGTTCTTCATCGGCCCTCCGAGCGTCGAGCACGAACCCGGGTACAGCGATATGGCGTAGTAGGGGCCCTCGTCGAGCTTCACAAGCCGCTCGGGGTTGCGGTCGAAGCGGGCGTCCTTCTTGCTCTCGCAGAAGCCCTGGTACTCGTCGAAGGTCTCCCGCAGCGTGTCGATGTCCATCCAGTGGTCGAAGTCCTTGATCTTCTGCCCCAGTTCCTCAAGGGTGTCCCCCTTCAGTATCCAGCCGCGGTCGAGCTCCGCCTTGTTGTCCGTGCTCCAGCCGTCCCAGGCCCGCAGCGAGTCCGGGAGGTCGGAGGCGAAGTTCCCGCATTCGAAGAAGTCGCCCTGGCTCGTGCTCAGCTTGCCCGCGTCGAAACAGCTCTGGTCGAAGATGCTCCAGCTGGGGATGCGGTCGAAGTCGGCTATCTTGTCGTCGAAGTGCAGCAGGGTGTGCCACCCGTTGTGCGGCGTGCCCATGCTGCCCTCGTTGACGTAGCGCCGCCCCAGGCGGTTCACGGTGAAGTAGGAGAAGGCCGGCATGAAGGCCAGGATGGAGAAGTCGTACTCGGGGTCGCGCGTCCACATGGAGTACATCGAGATGGCCATGTCCATGTGCCACAGCTTCGCGCCCACGTCCTCGACCATCTTGATGCCGTCGCCCGTGTTCCATTCCCAGCCCTCGAACTTGAAGGGGTAGCATTTCAGGTACTCGTTCTTCAGTTCCTCGTTGAACTCGAAGCCGCCGGTGCACATAACGACGCCTTTGCGGGCCTTGATGGCCTTCTGCGTGCCGTCCGCGCCGACAAGCGTGTATGCGCCAAGGATCTCCTTGGTTGCGGGGTTTTGGATCAGGCGCTGGTCGTGGCAGTCGAACAGGACCTCGATGCCGAGCTCTTCCCGCTTCGCGTCGAGCTCTTTGAAGGTCACCATGCCGAAGCCGTCTATGGAGGCCAGCTTCTGGGCGCCCTCGAAGGCGCCGCCCTCAAGGAAGGCGTATTCGGGGATGGAGCCGGCGAGCGCCTTCTCGACGACCTCGTAGGTCATGTTGTACTTGTCGGCGTACTCGACGTTGCGGACGCACTCTGCCACCCAGGCGTCTATCATGTCGTCGGGCGTCTTGCCGTGCGTGAAGGTCTTGATGTAGCGCTTGAAGAGGTCGGCCTTGTCCGGCTCGATGATAGTCCATTCGCCGTTGTTGATCGAGCTGTTGCCGCCGCCGCGCAGGGGGACCTTCTCAAGCACGATAACCTCCTGGCCGCCCTCGTCGGCGGCGATGAGCGAAGCCCACATGCCCGCGCCGCCGTACCCGATGACCAGCACGTCGCACTCGTGGTCCCAGGCCTTCGGCAGCCAGTCGCCGCCTGTGCCTGCCGCGTCGGCCGTGCCTGCCGCGTCGGCCAGGCCGCAGCCCGCAAGCGTTGCCGAGCCTGCTGCGGCGGCGCCGGCGAGGGCAGCGCCTTTCAGGAACGAGCGGCGCGACAGGCCTTTGTTGCTTTGATCCATGTTCTCCTCCTTCGTGATGTGGTAAAAGCCCCTCTCGGACCTCCTTGTGGAGCGTCCTTGTGGTCGGACCACCTTAATGCCGCCCGCCCCTTTGCGCATCAGACGCTCGATAGGATTTCCCATTTCCCGCCCCCACCCCTGCGAATTGCCTTAAAATAACGAGGGATAGGATGCTCAATCCGATATGGACGGAGGGAAGAAGCCCTATACTCGGAATCCGACTCGATGGCGGGGCTTTGCCCGGGTAGGGCCATCGCCTCGCATTGTTGCCTTGTATTGCCGCCTCGTATTGCCATTGCACGTTGGAAGGAAGATTGCGCAGTGTCCAAGAAGCTCGACGAACCTGATTTCGGCCGCGCTGGGAGCGCGGGTGCCCGCGACGGCGCCGGGGGCGCGGGGGCTCGCGACGGCGCGAGGGGCGCGGGGGGGCGCGACGGCGCGGGGGGGCGCGACGGCGACGCGCTCAACTACCTCACGGTGGTGCTCGGCTTCGGCCTGTGCCGCGCCTGGATCGTGTTCTGCCTCTCCGCCTCCTTCCTCCACAGCCCCTGGATGCAGTCCCTGCCGCTGGCGGACACCGTGCTGGCGGACACCCTCGGGCTCGGCCATGCCCCCTATTGGCTCTACCTCGTCGCCGGGGCGCTCGCCGCGCTCTTCGCCGCCTTCGTCGCAGGGAACTTCCGCGAGGACGAGCAGGGCGTCCGCGTGTCGATGTACCGGGCCTGCGGCGCCCTGCTCGCCCTGTCTGCGGTCATCATCCCCTTTGCGCTTGCCCAGCACATCGAGCTGCTTATACTGAGCGGCTTTGTCATCGGCGGCGCCGGCGCCGGGGTGCTGCAGGTCTTGTGGGGCGAGCAGTTCGCGAAGCACGAGATACGCTTCGCGACCATCGCCTCCCCAGCGGCCGCCATCGTGACGGCGGTGCTCGTCGCCCTCACGTCGGCCGGGATAAGCCTGGTCGGCTATATCGTGTTCCCCCTGCTCTCCTTCGGCCTGCTGGTGTCCGGGTGGACAGGGGACGAGGTGTCAATGGGGACGTATAATTTTGACACCTTCGTTCGACTTCGTGACAGAAGAGAGCGTAAAAAGGTGTCAAAATTATACGTCCCCATTGACACCTCCATTGACACCTGTCCGCAGGAGCTCGACGACAGGGTCAAGAGGTCCTTTGCCATCAAGGTCGGGAAGCTCATGTTCTCCATCATGGTCTTCTCCTTCCTCTGCCGCATCTTCGACACCCTCCCGCAGAACGGGCCCGACCCCTTTGCGCTCTTCGGCGGCAGCGTCCTGTTCTCCCTCATCATCGTCGGGGGAAGCTTCCTGGCCCTCAGTGCGGTGCTGGGGCAGCGCTTCAACCCGACCTTCACCTACCGCCTGTCCCTGCCCATCATGGTGGCGGGCTTCGTGGCCATCGTCCTGTTCTTCGACACCCATGCGGCGGTGTGCATCCTGCTTATCAACATCGGCTATGAGTTCTTCGACATACTGGTCTGGATACTTTTCACCGAGACGGCGCGGCGTGCGGGAGAGAGCCCCCTGCGTATATTCGGCCTCGGCGTGGCCTTCATGTTCACCGGCATGGCGCTCGGGTACCTCGTGGGCGACGTCCTCAACTCGCATATCGCGGGCGGGGGCGTCCAGGTGACCGCCGTCGCCGTGCTTTCCATCCTCAGCCTCGTCGTCGTCGCCTTCCTCGTCATCCCCGAGCAGACGGTCGAACAGCTCCTGCACGCCGTTCGGCCCGACAGGAGAAGCGAGCCCGACAGGCCCGCGGAGGCAGGCGCGCCCAACAACAAACTTGAGGTGAACTGCGGACGCGTTGCCAAGGCCTTCCGCCTCACGCCGCGCGAGGGCGAGGTCTTGGTGCTGCTTGCCCACGGGCGCACGCTTTCCATCATCGCGCGCGACCTCTTCGTGGCGAAGGGCACCGCACGCACGCACATGGAGAACATCTACCGCAAGCTCGACGTCCACAAGCAGCAAGAGCTCATCGACCTCGTGGAGCAGTTCGGGCCGTGAGGGGCAGCGGGGCGGACAGCGTGGCGGGCGGCGTGACGGGCGACAGGCCCCTACACTATCTCGATGGAGCGGATGGCGTCGCCGACGCGGAGCGCCAGCACGACGTCGATGCCTTCGGCCGTCGTGCCGAACGCGGTGAAGGCGTCGTCGAGCTCGGGCTGCCGTGCCAGGGAGAAGTAGAACTGGCAGCTGCCCGAATCGGGCTGCGACTTGTGGGCGAGGCACAGGCTGCCCAGCTCGTGGCGGTTGTTCGGCTTGCCTGCGTACTCGTCCTTGATGGTATAGCGGGCGTCCCCCGTGCCGGGGTGGATGCCCCGCAGGACGCCGCGCATCGCGGCATCGACCTGCGCCGGGCCGAGCCCCCGCGTCGTCGGGCAGCCGCCCAGCACCACCGAGCCCTGCTTGTAGGCGTGGAACTTGGTCTTCTCATAGAAGCCCTTCCGGGCAAGCTCGATGAAGTTCCCCACCGCAATCGGGGCGTCGTGTCCGGCAAGTCTTACCGTGACCACCCCCTTGTCGGTCGTGATGATCGCGACCTCTCCCCCCTCGGGCACATACTGCGGGGTGTACAGCGGCAATACGACGCGTCCCATCGGACATCCTTTCCCTCGCGTTCCAAGTCCCCCCAGACACTAGCCCCAAAGCGCCCGCCCCGCATCAGACGCTCCGTCCGATTTTCTGCCAATTTGCCCTGTTGGGCCTCTCAGCTCTAGACCAGCCAGGCGGGGACGCGCCAGTTGCCTTTGTCGATGGGGACGACGTCGGGCGACACGTGTGACAAGGGGGTGGACAGGGGACGGGGCGTTTGTCACCTTTGGATACGTTCGGGGACGAGCGTCAATGGGGACGAGTGTCAATGGAAAAAGAGCACCCCGACCAGTAAGAGGCCCCCTGTCACACTCACCACTCGTCCACCGGCTATGTGAGGGCGAAGTAGGCGAGGACGACTATGCCTACGGCGATGCGGTAGATGCCGAAGGGGATGAAGCTGTGCTTTTGCACGAAGCCGATGAGGAACTTGATGGACGCGACCGACAAAAGGAAGGCTGTCACGACGCCCACGGCGAGCACGGCCACTTCGGTGGAGCTTATCGAGAGCCCTGTGGAAATGAGGTATTTGACGGTCTTGAGCAGGCCCCATCCGAACATGACGGGGACCGCGAGGAAGAAGCTGAACTCCGCGGCGGCGACGCGGGAGCACCCGGCCAGCAGGCCGCCGATGATGGTCGAGCCCGAACGGGAGGTGCCCGGGATGATCGCAAGCGTTTGGAAGGCGCCGATGACGAGCGCCGTCTTCATGTCTATCTCGTCCACCGTCTCGACCCGGTAGCCCGGCAGGGCACGGGGCTTGCCCGCCATGGTCCCGGCCGTGATGCTGCTGTCCAGGCGGGCATGCCTTCCCCGCGACGGCGCTTCCTCGACGGTCGCCGTCCCGTGCTTTTCCTTGTGACGGAGCTCGATGACGATGAACGCGATCCCGTAGACGATGAGCGCTATCGAGACCGTGACCGCGCCGTAGAAGTTGTCGTGGGCCCAGTCGTCCAGCGCGAGGCCGACGATGGCGGCGGGGATGCACCCGACGACCACCATGCCCCACAGCTTCCACGTGCGCTTCTTCGAGGCTGCGGCCTTCTGCGGAGAGAAGGGGTTGAGCTTGTGGAAGTACAGGATGATGACCGCCAAAATGGAGCCCAGCTGGATGATCACGAGGAAGAGTTCGAGAAATTCGGTGCTTACCTGGAGTTTCACGAATTCGTCGACGAGTATCATGTGTCCCGTCGACGAGACGGGCAGCCATTCGGTGATGCCTTGCACCACGCCGACAACGAAGGCCTTCAATGCTTCAAGAATCATAGCTGCGCTTCCTTATCGCCCGCTTGCGCGGGCCTGTTCTCGCGGGCCCGACGAACGGCGAGGGCCCGGGGG
Organism: Eggerthellaceae bacterium; assembly: GCA_009782605.1. Classification (GTDB taxonomy): domain Bacteria; phylum Actinomycetota; class Coriobacteriia; order Coriobacteriales; family Eggerthellaceae; genus WRIS01. Next base: position 23,922 of record WRIR01000001.1, read on the forward strand.
TTCCTGTATTCTGCCTTTGATTGTACACGAGCGCGGGCGGGAGTACGCTGGCACGCACCATAATACCTCAAGAATCCCCTCCCCTGTGGGGGGTGCGTGCCAATGGGGACGGATGGACAAGGGGATGGACAAGGGTACGTATAATTCGTCCATCGGTGGACAGGGGACGGTACTGAGTGTGGCAATAGATGGACGAATTATACGTACCCTTGTCCATCCCGCTGGCGGGAGGCGCTTCCCGGGATGCCCAGCACGTTGCGGTACTTGTTCACCGTCCGGCGGGACACCTCGACCCCCTGGCCTGCAAGGAGCTCCACTATCTGGGAGTCGCTGAAGGGGCGGCTCTTGTCCTCCGAGTCGACGAGGGCCTTGATGGCCTGCTTCGCGCCCAACGACGAAGGGCCGCCTGGCGCGCCTCTCAGCGCCGGGCTCGGGAAGAAGGAGCGGAGCTCGAATACCCCGTGGGGGGTTTGGATGTAGTTCCCGTTGACAATGCGGCTCACCGTCGACTCGCTCACCCCTGCCTGGCCGGCAATCTCGGACATGGTGAGGGGCCGCATCCCCCGCAGGCCCTCGGCGAGGAAGCCGGCCTGGGAGCGCATGATGCAGCACGCAATGCTGTGCAGGGTCGCCTGGCGGCGCTCCACGCCGGTCATGAGCGCTTTTGCGGCCTTGAGATTTTCCCTCAGATAGGCCTGCGTCTCCTTGTTGGTGTTGCTGTCCCCCATGAGGTCGAGATAGCTTTGCTCCAAGGCGAGCTGGGGGATGCCGAGGTCGAAGAGCTCGACGAGGATTTCCTTGCCTCGGAGCCTGACCGAGACCTCGGGGATGACCGACCCGTCGGCCTCGTGGCAAAAGGAAAGGCCGGGGCGCGGGTTCAAGGCCCTTATCTGACCGACTATCCTCTGGATTTCGCCTATCGGCGCCCCGAGGCGGTCAGCGACCTTGCAAAGGCTCCCCGACGCGATGTCGCCGAGGTGGTCTTCCACCACCTTTTGGGCCAGGGCGCTGTCCTCGCCCCGCGCCTGCAGCTGTAGCCAGAGGCATTCCCCCAAATCGCGTGCGGCCACGCCGGTCGGCTGGCACAGCTGCAGCAGGCCGACCATCCGCTCCACCTCTTCGGGCGCCTGGTTCAGGCAGCGTGCCGCCTCCCCCACCGTGATGCGCAGGTAGCCGTTGCTGTCGATGTTGCCTATCAGGTATGACGCCGCCAGGCGCTCGCCGGGCGTTCGCACGTCGAAGCGGACCTGGTCTTCCAGGTGGCTTTTCAGGGAGGGCCGTTCGGTGAAGAACTGCTCGAAGGAATAGTCCTGCCGCTGCTTGTGTTCGCTGTGCGAGCCGACCGGCCGCCTGCGCTCAAGGCGGTCGGCCAGTGCGGTGACGCTCGTGTAGTCAAGGGCCTCGGGCGGGCCGCTGTCTTCGCTGGCGGGCAGTGCTTCTTCGCCGAAGGGGTCGGCCTCGTGCTCATCGAGACACAGAAGCGGGTTCTCGCGCAGGGCGTTTTGGACGAACTGCGACAGCTCGACGGCAGACATCCCGAATATCTGGATGCCGAGCTTCATTTCCGCAGATAGCCTTAACCCGTTTTTTTGCTCAAGCGAAATGCTGTGGTACATGCCTTCGTTCATTCCTGCCTGAGGGGGGCGTGCCCCGTGCCTCTGTGTTCCATAGGAAGGAGTATAGGGCATGTGCCGGCAAAGGCCCGCCCACACGGCGGCGCAGCGTAAAAATTTCAAAGATTTCATGCAGTATCGGAGCGCGGCGGCGGCCAGGGATCCGATATGGTACAGTTCTCCTTCCTAGGAGGATTATGATTGGTAGTATTGCCCCCGGGTTTGCCGAACTTGAGCAGACCCTTCTCAAGAACCAGCCGCCGGCGGCCAGGAAGGCCTGGGATGCGCTCGCCGAGGCGAAGCGCGGCTTCCTCGAAAGCGCGGCCGACCCCCGGCTCTCCGGGGCGGTGCGCACCGAGATCGCCGAGTCGTGGCTGCGCAGCCGCGAGGCGGGCCTCGACCCCCATGCCGCCCGGGTCTGCGCCCCCCTTGACGAGCAGGCCTTCGAGGGCCTTTGTGCCCGCCACCGACAGCTTATCGAGGCCGCCGAGCCCGTGCTGAACGCGATCAACGGGCTTGACCTGGCAAACGACTACGTCTTTGAGATAACAGACCCTTCCGGGGTCTCGCTCCTGCAGACCGGCAACTTCGGCCTCCATGAGTTCACGGGGCCCCGGTCGGTCTTCAACGAGGCCACCATGGGGACCTGCGCCCACTCGCTGTGCGTGCGCTACAAGACCTCGTTCCAGGTGGTGGGCCCCGAGCACTACAGCACGGTGCTGCAGAACCTCAACGCGATCGCCGCGCCCATATTCGACGAGCGTGACGAGGTGGCAGCGACGCTCCTGCTTACCCAGCCGCTTGTCGGGGACCCCTGGCTCCCCGAGTCCCTGCGCCTCCAATCGCACACCCTGGGCCTTGTCTTGAGCCTCACTTCCGCGATCGGCTACAAGCTACAGCTGCGCAGGTCGCAGGCACAGCTCCGCAGGATGCAGAGGGGCGGGGCGGGGACGGCGGGGGCGGCGGACGCAGGGCGGGGGCGCGGCTCCCTGGGCCCGGTCGGGGACGATGCCGCCACCGGCTTCGACGACATCTTGGGGAACTCGAAAGGCTTCCGAGACACCGTCGCGCTGGCAAAGCGCTTCGCCCTGACCGGCGAGCATATCATCCTCAGCGGGGAAAGCGGCACCGGGAAGGAGCTCTTCGCCCAGGCCATCCACAACTACTCGAAGGCGGGCGGGGCCTTCATGTCGATCAACTGCGCCGCCATACCTCCCCGGCTTATCGAAAGCGAGCTGTTCGGCTACGAGTCCGGCAGCTTCACGGGCGCCGAGAAGGGCGGGCGCCCCGGAAAGGTGGAGCTCGCCGACGGCGGCACCCTCTTCCTCGACGAGATCGGCGACATGGCGCTCGACCTGCAGGCGACCCTGCTGCGCGTCTTAGAGAACAAGAGGGTCATGAGGGTCGGCGGCAGGAGCTACCGGCAGATAGACTTCCGGGTGATTGCCGCAACCAACAGCGACCTGGGCGCGATGGTCGAGTCGGGCAGGTTCCGCGCAGACCTGCTCTTCCGGCTCTCCGTCCTGGCCGTCGCCCTGCCCCCCCTGCGGGAGCGCCCCGAAGACAAGCGGCTGTTCGCCCACTTCTTCTTGGACGAGTGCAGGCAGAAGGGCATTCCGGGCCCGGGCGGGTTCGCCCCGGAGACGCTTGAGGCCATCGAGGGCTACGACTGGCCGGGCAACGTGCGGCAGCTCAAGAACGCGGTCACGGCAGCCTTCTATTCCGCGGCCGGGCCGACCATCGCGGTCGGCGACCTTCCCGCCTCTGTGGCGGCGGGCCACTGTGCCGGGGCTGGCGGAGACGCGGACGGGGACGGGGGCGAAGCCGGAAACGGGAACGGAGATGTGGCCGGAGACGGGGGCCTCTCGCTCGGCCTCCAGGAAGAACGGCTCATACGGGCCGCCCTCGCCAGGACGCAGGGCAACATCGCCCAGGCCGCCGCCCTGCTCGGCATCAGCAAGGCGACCCTCTACCGCAAGCTCGACAGGTACCGCATCCGCCCCGAGTTTTGAGGGCGCAAAGGGGCGCTCCCCCTTGTGTCCCTTACTCCCAGAACCCCTTGACTGGAACGTCGATCTGGTCGGCGATGTCGTCGAGCCGCTGCATCTCGCCGGCACCCAGTTCAAGACCCAAAGCCATAAGGGGGCTCTCAAGGTGGTGTTGCTTGGTGACGCCGATTATCGGCAGCGTCCCTTTCGCGATAGCCCAGGCTATCGCGACCGCCGGAATGTCGGCGCCATGGGCCTGGGCAAGGCGGGAGAGCTCGGCCATAAGGGGCTCTATGCTGGCAAGGAGCCCCGGCGTGTACCTCTTGCCGCGCACGCCTCCCGGCAAGGGCTTGTCTTTGGAGTAGCGCCCGGTCAGTGCGCCCTGCTCAAGCACCATGTACGAGAAGAACACAAGGCCGTTCTCCCTGCAGTACGCTACGACCCCGTCCTTCTCATGGTGGCGGTACAGGAGGCTGAAATGGCTCTGGACGGCGCCGAGCCTCAGGCCCTCGCTTTCCAGGATGGCACGGGCCTCGGCAATCTGCTCCAGGCTGTGGTTCGACACACCGGCAACCCGTATCTTGCCGGACTTCATCAGGGGGACAAGCTCCTTCGTCCATTTCTCGACGTTTTGCGGCACATGGATCCAGTAGACGTCGATCCCGTCCACGCCCAAGTTCTTGCAGCTCTTCTTCAAGGTTGCCGCAAGGGAGCCTTTTCGGCTCGTCGCCATCGGGAAGAACTTTGTGGAGAAGACGGCCTCGCCATGCTTCCGGCTGAAACCGCCGAGCAGCTTCTCCGCGCTGCCTTTTCCGTAAATCTCGGCGGTGTCCCAAAAGGTCAGCCCCGCCTCAGCAGCGCGTGCATAGACCCGCTCCAGCTCCTGCGGGTCTACGGGGCTCCCGAAAATCATCTTGGAGCCGTTGAACCCCGTTCCCCAGGCCCATGTCCCCAGCGCGATCGGGGGAACGCTCAGCCCTTGCAGGGAAACGCCCTTGATTCCTGTGGCCATCATGTGATACCTCTCGATTCTCTCTCGGTCTTATATGTGCACTCCGGCACGGGGGCTCAAGGGCCCACCTTGACACGGATGCCGCCACGCAGGTTGGCAAGGCCCTGTTCCGGGTCAAGATTCCACCCTGCGTCGGTAAAGACCATCCCGTCGTTGTGGAGCATTGCCGCAGAAAGGCTCCCGGAAAGGCCGGGCGATGCCTCGGGCTTCCACCACCCGTGGGGGATGCGGACGGTGCCTGCCGGCTGGCGCTCGTCGGGCCTGGCTACAAGCTCGACGGTGCCGTGCGTTGAGGACACCTTGGCCCACTGGCCGTTCCCAAGCCCCAGCGCCGCGAGGTCGAGGGGGTTGATATACAGCTCCGGCTCAGGCTCGCGGGCACGGAGCTTCGGCATCTGGTGCAGCGCGGTGTTATAGGAGCACTTGTCGCGTGCGCCCGCAAATGCGACATAGGGGAACTCGGCCTCGTCGATGCCCGGCTCGGCGTGCTCGCAGTAATAGGGCAGCGGATCGTGGCCCAAGGACTCAAGCACCGAGCTTTTCAGCTCGATCTTACCCGACGGCGTAAGGAAGGTGCCCATCGCGGCAGGCTTGAGGGGGATCGTCGGGCTTCCCTGCGCCGCGCTGTAGTCCAAGCCCAAAGGCTTGAGCAGCCAGTCGAAATACTCCAGGCTGTCTTTCCAGGGGAACAGCTCTGTGAACCCCAGCCTGTCGGCCAGCCCCTTCATCACAAAGTAGTGGTCTTTGCACTGGCCCGCCGGCTCGGCAAGCTTCTGCGAGACCGTATAGAGGGGGGCCACGTCGAAGGGCGGCCCGACCACGTCGCGTTCAGCCCACATGTCCCCGGGCAGCACGTAGTCTGCCAGCTGGGCTGTAGGGGTCATGAAGGTCTCGAAGACGACGACCAGCTCCTGATTCATGAACGCGTCGACGATGCCCTGCATCCCGGCGTAGCTCATAGCGGTGTTGTTGGCGAGCGAGAGGAAGGCCTTGACCGGGTAGGGATTGCCGCTGCGCATGGCCTCGAAGAGCGTCGTGGGATGCGCGGAGCAGGAAAGCCCCATGACGTCCATGGTATAGTCGATGCCCGCCTTGGCCAGGGCTCCGCGGTACAGGGGCTCGGTCGCAAACGACAGCAGGGGGTAGGTGTCGTGCCCCAGCTGAAGGCTGCGCTGCCCGGGGGAGATGAGGTCGAAGCGGCTGACCTCGGAGTTGGTGATCCCCCCGGAAGCGGGGTTGAAGACCAGCTCGGACTTGTTGACTGCGCCCACCAGCGCCCGCAGGATGCACTGGCAGCGTATGGCAGACGTCGAGTTGCGCTGCATGTCGCACGTGGCGCCCCAGGGGATGATGGGCATTGCCGCCGCAGCATACATCCGGGCGGTCTCCCGCACAAGCCCTTCGTCGATGCCGCAGATGGCGGCCACCTTGTCGGGCGGGTAGTCCTCGGCACGGGCGGCCAGCTCGTCGAAGCCGACCGTCATCGCCTTGACGAAGCCCGCGTCATAGAGCCTCTCGTTGATGATGACGTTGATCCAGCCGAGCATCAGCGCGGCGTCGGTGCCGTAGCGTACCGGCAGGTGGACGTCGGCCTGCTCGGCAGTCTCGCTCCTGCGCGGGTCGACGACAATGAGCTTCGCCCCGCGCTTCTGCGCAGCCTTGAGTTTCAGGTATTCCGCAGGCCAAAGCTCCGGCCCGCGGTTCTGGCCGAAATAGACGACCAGGTCGGCCATGTCCCACATGGGCGTGACGTAGTACCCGAGGGTGGTGCGGCAGACCTGCGCCGTGTTCCCCATGCAAAGCTCGATGGGGGCGATGTAGTTGGGAGCGCCCAGGGCGTTCATGAGGCGGCGCGTCAGGCCGCCGAAACCGTGGTTCAAGGGCATCTCGGAGACGCCGATGGCCTCGGGGCCGTACTGCTCGATCACGGCTTTCAGCCGCTCGGCGATCTCGTCCAGGGCCTGATCCCAGCTTATTTCCTCCCACACCGGCTCGCCGCGCCTGCCGGTGTTCTTGAGGGGCGCGGTCAGGCGGCCGGGGTGGTTGCGGTACTCGTCGAACATAGTCGCCTTCGAACAGATGGCCGGGGCCTTGGGGTCGAGCGGGAAGAGCTTGATTTCCCCGCCTTCTGTCTCGGCCGCAAGCACGCAGCCACCGTCGCAGAACACACAGCCGACATGCTTGGTTTCGCCCATTGCCCCTGCCTCCTTCGAGGTCGCGCGCCGTGGATGCTTGGGTTTCTTCGCCCGGGAGCTCATCACGCCGAAGAGCAGCCTGTACCCCCAGGGGAACACGCGTGACAGCGGGTATTTCAACCTTATAGCCATAGGGGCATCATACAGGTGTATGAAATACTGTACAATAGACACAAACGCAGAAGTGTTTGGAACTTGGAGGCGAAGCAATGGTCGAGACGGGCACAACCAAGGACAGGCTGGCAGACGCCTTCCGCACCTGCCTGGAAGAGGCGGGCTATTCAAAGACGAAGGTCAGCACGGTTGCGCGGATGTGCAACGTGGACCGCCAGACCTTCTACTATTGGTTCAAAGACATCGAGGACGTGCTGCGCTTCCTCTACCGCCGCGAGTTCCACCCTGACCGCGAGGAAGGGTTTTGGCCGGACGACCTGGCTCAAGGCAGGATGCTGTTCCTTGACCTGGCTGAAAGAAACCGCAGCCTCGTCAATACCGTTTTGGCAAGTCCCGTCAGGGACGAGGCGATCATGGCATGGTTCGAGCTCATGGTATGGGGCTATGGCCGGCGCTTCGACGCCATGACCGGGCAGATCGCCGACAAGAGGCTACAAAGGAACCTTGAGCCTGAGAAGGGGTATTTCACGACAACGATGTCTGTCTCCACCATCGCATTGGACGAGTGCTGGATACGCGGCGGCATGTTCGACGTCTCAAAGGAAAACCTCGTCGAGATGGAGCTCAGGGTCGCCGACGACTGCCTACAGGGCATCCTGGCCCGCCACACGCAAGCAGCCCTATGACGAAAGGCCGCAACAACGAAGGCAAACAGGCTGGCGTCTTTTTGTCCTTCCTGCCCCGCGCGGCTGGCGGCTCGTCCGATGCTTTATACTGATGCGGGGATGCCTTGACGCGGCGTCTCGTTTTCTGTTCCTTGGAAGGGAGGGGCTTATGTACGCCCTCGTTTATCTTGCTTGTGCGCTCGCGCAGGCGGTCCTCGCGGTTCTTGCAGTCAGGCTTTTCGTGCGCCGGCCTTCGGTTTCCGCGTTCATGCTTATCCTGCCCATCGCGGCAGTGGTGTGGGACAACACGGTCATCGCGCTCGGGGCGGGCATCGGGGACGGGCCCTTGCTCCAGGCGCTTTCCTGGCCGCGCTTCATCGGGCATGCGCTGTTCACCCCTGCCTGGATCGTGGCGGCAGTCGGCTTTGCCCAAAGGGCCGGGCGGGGGCAGCCGGGGGTGCAAGGCCTCGACACGAAGGTTCTCAACGCAGGGCAGTGGGTGGTGTACGCTGCCTGCGTGGTGCTGGGCCTCCTGCGCTCGGTGGTGTTCCTGGTAATGAAGCCGGTAGAAGAGGCGGGGCTTTTCTACTACGGCAATGCCGGGTCGTTCCCCGGCCCTCCCTTCGGGTCTATCACCATGCTTTTCGTGGTGCTGGTCTTTGCGGTGCTTGTATGGCGGCGCATCAAGTCGCCCTGGATGTTTGTGGGCGCGCTGGTGATGCTGTTCGCGTTTGCCGTCCCGCAGGCTGTCCCCCTGGAGGGCATGGGGCATGTGCTTGAGAACGCCGGGGAGGTTGCCATGGCGGCATCCTTGGTGTACACCGAACGCCTCTTGCAAAAACGCGGTGCTTAGGGGTAGCGGGACGGGGACATGGAGGGGGCGTTGTCCCCTTCTCCCGTCGTCAGACGCCGGTCATCAATGATAGAAGCATGGCCCGAAGCTTTGCTTGGTCCCTGTCGTTCATATACCTGCTTCCTTTCGCGCAAGACATTTTCCCTGAAAGCACGCCTCGATTGCGCTAGGTGGCGGGGTTGGGCAACTAGGCTTCCAGTGGTTATCATATCGACGTTCCCCGCACCGAACTGGTTTTCAAAAGCTGCAAAGATACCACTGCACATCCACTCGGTACCGATTGCACCTTCAATATCAATAAGTAGGTCTACGTCGCTGCCGGCACCTGCCTCATCCCTTGCATACGACCCAAAAACCCATACTGCCTTGAGGTTGTGCTCTTCTGCAACCGGGGCAACTCTGTCTGCAATCTGTTCTAACGACAAGTGCACAAAGCCATCCTTCTGTCTTTCCTTCGGCAGCTATTATATCGCCTGCCCGCTATGATATCATCAAAAACCGTTCAACTAGGGGGCAGTATGCCAATCAGTAGGTGAGGGCGAACCAGCACAGCAAGAGTTTGAGCGTCTGCCGCTCAACCTGCCGACTACCTTCGGTTTGGAAAGGCGACACGATAGGGACGTTCCTTTTTGTGTCGCACAAAAAGGAACGTCCCTATCGTGCTCTCTATTTTGTTCCCCGTGGTATGATGGCCGTCTTAGGGCAGGCCTCCCGGAGAATGCGGGCAGCCGTGCCGTATGTGACCGGGAGCAGGGCGCGGGGAGCATCCCTTTTGCCTCTGAAAGGAGTGGCTACTATGACAGGCCAAGAGGGTTTCGAGGACTTCAAGCAAAAGCTCGTTGACGAGAACGAGCAAAAGTACGGCAAGGAAGCCCGGGCAAAGTACGGCGACGCGGCCGTCGACGAGTCCAACGCAAGGGTCAGGGGCTTGACCAAGGAGCAGTACGACAAAGGCGAGCAGCTGCGCATCGGGGTCGAGGAAGCCTTGCAAGCCGCATTCGAGGCCGGCGACCCTGCGGGAGAGCTGGCTCAAAGAGCCTGTGACCTGCACAGACAGTGGCTTTGCGTGTACAATCCCGAATACAGCAAAGAATACCACCGGGGATTGGGCGAGATGTACGTTGCCGACGAGCGCTTCCGGGCGAACTACGACAAGCTCGCCCCCGGCTGTACCGAGTTCTTCCGCGACGCAATCAACATTTTTTGCAGAGAATGAGAGAGTATTGCAGAAAGCACAATAGGGACGTTCCTTTTTGTGCGACACAAAAAGGAACGTCCCTATTGTGCTCTAAAATACTGCTTAAGTTCGCGCGTCTGTTCTGCAATCTCTTTTGCTGTTGTTTGTGCCCAGCGAAGCGAAAGCCCCGCATAATCGGCAACTTCTTTTATCTCGGCAAAACCGGGGGTTTTCCCATTGCCGGCGACTGTCGTTGCATGTTCGCCATTTAACGAAGAACTGTATGTCAGGTCATAAGCAGGAGCAAGATACCAACTTGCCTGCTCTTCATCAAAGAGGAATGAAAAGTTTTTTGAGTGGTCGTCTCGGTTATGCGCAAAGACGTTAAAACACATGCGCCGAAAAAGCTGCTTGACGTCCCTTGTGCCGTCTGTCAATTTCAAGGTAAGTTTCATCAAGATTTTGTAATCAAGGTTTGGTAAGCGATGGCTCGTTTCCAAAAGCCCCGCAACAGAAGCCATGTGGATTCTTTCTCCTTGAATACCTCGGTCAAACCGCCTGACTCCAAAATACCCGGAAGTGCGCCTTGAAGGGAAGAGGCGCACTTCCGGCATCGTGATGCCACATTTTTGCGCGCAGCAGGCATAATGGTATTCCTGGGCACCGATGTCTTTCGGATCATAGGAAGAGGGGAATTTCACCATCCAGTCTTGCCCCTCGATTTCGGTAAGGATTTTCGGTCGTGCACCGCCCGATGAACCGCCCAAAGCGAACAAAGTATCTAGGTCGTTAGATGGCTTGTGGGCAAGAATCGCTGTACACTCTTTTGCGAGGTGGTCAAAATCAGTGTTGGGCGAAGCAGCACCTTCCGTTTCCCAGGCAGGCTCATAGCACAGTGCCCCCATACCAGAGTGCCCTACCAGCGCAAGACGAGCAAGCCCATCAACAGACGCAGGGTCTTTGCCATGGGCTTGAAGTGTCCTGTCCACCAAAAGACGTCCCCACCCATCAGGCAAGCTGTCGTCAAAAACCCCAAACATACCGTGTAGGGGGTCAAGTTTTGGCATGAACACGCCCCTTTTCAAAGGAAGGATAAGGGGGTTGAGAGAAAAGCCATCGGCAAGCCAACGTGTGCAATACTCAAAAGGGGAAAGCCCCTCGGCAGTTCTTGCGATACTGCCTACTTCCCTTCCGTGATAGAAAACCGTAATTCTCTTGAGGTCATCAATGGGCTGCATCGCTGATTACATCCTGAATGGATTGATAGTGTTTTTGGGAGAAGAGCCTATCGAAATCGTCCTCGTACCCAAGCGCGAAGGACAGCTTAATGAGCGAATTGAGGGAAATGTTGCCGCTTGCTTCAAATCGTTTCAGGGAAGCAAGGCTTACATCTGCTTTGTTTGCAAGTTCTTGTTGGGATAGTTTTTTTTCCTTGCGCCGCAAACGGAAACGCTCACGCAAGGCGTTGCGTGTTTCAAAAGGTGTTTGCTGCTGTAAAAGAGAGTCAAAATTCATAGCTTATATAATAGCTAAAACAGTATTATTTTGCAATACTAGCCTATATATGAGCTATAGAAGGAGGCGTTCCCCTGCGGCCTGTGGGCGGCCTGTGGGGGCCGCCCGTGTTGTTTTGCGTTTGTCCTGCGGCTGTCCCTTGGGGCCGCCCGTGTTGTCTTGCGTTTTCCCTCGCATCCATCGCGGGAATCCCCTCCCCTTTCCTGTGCGACACAAAAAGGAACGTCCCTATTGTGCTCTCTTGTCATAGGTCTTGACGAGGCACATGAGGATGCCGCCGAGGACTGCGGCGGCGGCCAGGGGGATGGTGGCCTCCTGCCAGCCGTAGTTCTCTATCATCCAGCCGGTGAGCGGGGGGCCGAGCAGGGTGCCGATGTTGAGCCCGACGTTCAGCACGCCCAGCGCCGTCCCTGCGTGCTCGGGGCTCTTCGCCGTCGACGGGCAGACCGTCCAGTACACCGTCGGGATGGAGCCTTCCAAGAAGGGGTACACGATGATGAAGGGGATCAGCAGGCCGATGGCGTCCATGCGGAAGCAGAAGAACAGGATGACCGCATACAGGAAGAAGCCGACCGCCCCCACGTACTTCCGCTTGTGGAGCTTCGTGCGGTTGAGCACCCAGCCAATGAGGATGACTATCGGTATCTCAATCGCATACATCAGGCTGACCCACAGGTTGCCCTCGTACTGGGCAAGCTCGATGTCGCCTGTCGTGGCGAGGAAGAAGGTCTCACCCCAGTAGACCGCGATATAGGTCGCGAAGCCGAAGCAGCAGAAGGTGAAGATGACCCCCACCGCCGACAGCAGCCACGACGAGGGCGACTTGAAGCCCTCCGCAAACGAGTATTTCTCCTTGTCTTCGGCCTCGGCGAAGTTCGCAAGGCCGACGCCCGGGGCATCGACCTTCCACATGTAGAGGATGAGGACGAGCACGCTGAATCCGAGGGTGAACCACCACACGCCCTGCCACCCGAAGGCCGTGGTGATGCCTCCCGCGATGAGGAAGAGGATCGTCTGGGAGGCCATCATCCACGAGCCCCACAGCCCCATGGGAAGCCCGCGCTTCTCGGGCGGGAACCACATCGCGATGACCGCCGGGCCCACGACGGCGATGATGCCGACACCGATGCCCTCGATGACGCGGCTGGCCATCAGCAGCGCAAGGTTGTCCGAGAACACCCCGATCAAAGAGCCGACCGCGGCGCAGGCCAGCGATATGACGCCGATGTTCTTCGGCCCCAGCTTGTGCAGGAGCCACGATGCCGGAATGGCCGTGACCATGCCCATGATGGTGAAGATCGACGTCAGCCAGCCGGCCTCGGTATAGCCGATGTCGAAGTAGGCCATGATGGCCTGCATGACCGGCGGCACCTTGTTCTGCACGTTGGCCAAGGCAAGGCCGCCCAGGAAGGCGATTATCACAACGATCCAAGCAGCGAGCACGTTTTTTTGCTTCTTTGTCAATTCAAACACCTACTCTCATTTTATCTCAGGATACGAAACGAACACGGATGCGGCGCGGCCGGTCGGCGGCGCGGCCGGTTGCGGACGGCGCCAATCGCGGTTGCAGCTGCGGGCGCGCCGGATCCCGGCTGCGCTGGCTGGGCCCCGGTCACGATCAGCGCCGGTTGCGCTCGGCTGCGGCTGCGGCTGCGGGCACGGGCGCAGTTGCGCTAGTCTCCGGGCGCAGTTGCCGGCGCGGGCGCAGACCCACATGCCTTGCACTCCTTGCGCGTCTTCAACACGTAGGCGCCGCACCGGGGGCATACCCAGGTCCTCCCCGCCTCCACACAGCCTGTGCAGAGCGGCTTTGCCAGGGGGTCGCACTGGAAGCACGGCCTGCGCGTTGCCGCAAAGCCCTGCCTCTGCGCGGCGGGAGCCTGAGGTACGGGGGTGTTGCACCTCAGACAAACCGCGCGGTCGGCAGGGTTGAAGCGGCCGCAGGAAGGGCATTCGACCGGCAGGAGGAAGCCTGGCTTGCGATGGCACCGCTGACAGGTCGGGTTACAGGTGCGGCAGCTCGGCATGACGGGCTTCCCTCGGCCTTTCTCCGAGGGCCTTCCCGGTGGCCGGGGCGGCGCGCGGCGTCAGCGGTGTCGTGGAGCTCATGGCGCGGCAGGCGTGCCGGGGGCCTTCGGGGCAGCCGGCGCGGCGGGCGATGCACCCGCAGCAGCCGGCGCTGTACCCGGGGCCTTCGGGGCTGCGGGCGGCGCAACCGGCGGGGCAACCGCCCCGCCTGCGGCACCCGGGGCCTTCGGCGCGCCGACTGCCGGGGCGCCGCCGGCAGCCTGCGCGTTGGCCGCCTCTATCGAGGCCGCCATGTCGGCGCCACACTTCTGGCAGACGTCGTTGTCGGGCTTGTTGAAGGCGCCGCAGTCGAGGCATTTCACCACCATCGCGGTTCCTGCTGGTCTAAAACACATGGGGATTCTCCTTACTGTCTGTCCTTGCTTTCTTCCTGGCACGACACGGCGCCTAGCACGGCACGAACAACGAGCTCTTCGGCTTGCCCGCTGCCACTTTCGCAAGCTCCTCGACCGTTCCGAAGGACATGCATGCCGCCTGGCAGTGATGGACGCAGGTCGGGAGCTTCCCCATGGCGACACGGTCCTCGCACAGGTTGCACAGCGAGGTGGGCACGGGCAGGTAGGTGTACTCCCACCTGCCGCTGGGGAGCTGGCGCGGGCCGTCGGCGAAGAGCTTGATGCCGTATTGGCCTTCGGCCAGGCCGAGCTCGACCTTGCAGGCTATCTCGCAGGAATGGCACCCGGTGCACCAGTTGTAGTCGACAAGAAGTCCGTATTTACTTGACATTTTGGAAGCCTCCTTTGCGGGTGACGATCTCAGAAGGCGAGCAGTCGTTCTCCTTGGTCACCAGATAGACTTTGCAGATTTGGTTGGCGTAGGGAGCGCCGTAGAGCGTGGGGCCCGTGACGCCCTGGACGGTCAGGTTGTTGATGTTCGAGTCGAACACGCCGAAGATATCGGGCTCGGCGCCCTCGCGCTCGGGGAACCACCAGCCATGCTCGGACCTGACGACCTTCGGATGGAGCGTCGGGTTGAAGCGGATGCGTTGCTTGCACTTGCCGCGCATGTTCTCGACCCAGGCCCAGTCGCCCTCGACGATGCCAAGGGCTGCCGCCGTGTCGGGATGCATGTCGGTCAGGGGGTCGGGGTGCGACTCGCGCAGGCGGGGGACCTGGCGTTCCTCGCTGTGGAAGTATTCCCACGTCCGGGCACCCGTCGTCAGGACCAAGGGGTATTCCTCGGACAGCTCCGGCGTGGAAACAGGGCTCTCTGGCGGCTCCTCGTAGTAGGGCAGCGGGTCGAAGCCCCATGCCTCGAAGAGCGTGAGATAGAGCTCGCACTTGCCGGAGTTCGTGTTGAAGCCGGGCTGCCCGTCGTCGCGCAGCAGGCCCTTCTCGTACTTGCGGTAGGCCCAGTCCTCCGGCCAGTCGATGACTTTCTCCACCAGTTCGGGGAAGGTCTGGTCGGTCTTTGCCGGCCAACCCGCATGGAAGCGGTTGCCGCTTTGGACCCACCAGGTCATCAGTTCGACGTCGTCTTTCCAGGGGAAGAGCCGCGGGTTCAGGCGCTTGCCGATGTCGAGGATTATCTGCTCGTCGGACTTCGCCTCGTGGTATTCACTGACCTTGACGATGGAGCGCAGCGGCCACCACCACACGCGCCCGCTGTTGCGCTCGCAGCTCATGGCGCAGGGCAGCACGAGGTCGGCGCACGCGATTGCCGTGGGCGTCATGAAGGCGTCCACCACCACGTTGAAGGGCACGCTGCGCATGGCGTTGTAGACGCGCGGCGCGTCGGCGGCCATGTTCGCTATCGGGTTGGTCGACTGGATGAAGAGCATCTTGATCGGGTAGGGCTTGCCGGTCTCTATCGCCTGCAAGACGGTGTCGCCGTTGGCGGTCGGATCGAAGCCGAGCGCGTGCAAAGGCGAGGTCTCCACGCCCAGCATCTTCTGCAGCATCTCGTCGGGGACGTTCCACAGGCCGCAGCCGTAGGAGTCGGATATGTCGTAGGCGCAGCGCGGGATCATGCAGCCGCCGGGCACGTCGAGGTCGCCGCAGATGGCCCCCAAGGAGAGCAGCGCATGGGCCAACGGGATGCCGCAGACCGTCTGGTCGACCTTGAGCCCCCACTGGATGGAGGCCGGCATGGCCTTGGCGAAGGCGCGGGCGGCGGCGCGGATGTCCTCTGCGTCTATCCAGGCTATCTCGGCGGCCCGTTCCGGCGTGTACTCCTGCACACGCTCCTTGAGCTCGTCGAAGCCGTAGCACCAGTTCTCAACGAAGTCATGGTCGTAGAGGTCCTCGTTGATGATGACGTTGAGCATCGCGATGATGACTGCGGCGTCGGTGCCGGGGCGCACGCGCAGCCAGTGGTCGGCCTTCGAGGCGAGCCAGGTGCAGGAGGGGTCGATGACTATCAGCTTGGTGCCCTCCTTCATCAAATCGACGACCCAGTGGCCGAAGAATCCGTCGCCGTTGCTGATAAGCGGGTTGTTGCCGACTATCAGCATGTATTCGGGAAGCACGTACTCGGGGTCCTGGTAGCGGCGCTCAAGGTGCTGGGAACAGTCCGCCACCATGAAGTCGCCCATGAAGCAGTGGCCGATGGTGGTACGCGGCAGGTAGCAGGCGTCGCCCGACAGGAAGCCCAGCACGAAGTTCGGGCTGCCGAAGGCCGAGTAGCTGAGGTAGGGGGTCTGCCAGCAGATGTTGCGGCCGGTCCCCTGCATCGACACGATGCATTCCGGGCCGAACTCCTCCTGAATCTGGCGGACGTTCTTCTCGATCTCGTCGTAGGCCTCGTCCCACGTGATGCGCTCCCAGTCGTTACCGCCGCGCTCGCCGACGCGCCGCAGGGGGTACTTCAGGCGCTCGGGGTGGTTCACTATCTCGACCATGTCGATGCAGCGCATGCACAGGCGTCCCTGGTTGTAGGGACTTAAAGGGTCGCCCTCGATCTTCTCGACCTTGCCGTCCTTCGTGTAGTACAGCACCGAGCAGCCGTTGTGGCAACCGGGCGCCGTCCATTGGTTCGTGCGCGTTACGGTGTACTCGCCTTCCTGCCACTGCCAGTCCGTCTTGTACACACTTTTGTTCACGCCTTCTAGTTCGTCTCTCATCATAGCTAGGTTCAACCTCCTTATCAGGTTCTCACTCGCGAAACCGGCTCACACTTCCCCGTCTTTCAAGAAGGTTCTGGGTTTCGTCCAATCGCGGCCTTCGGTGTCGAGCACCTGCTCGCCGAACGCCTTCTCGTTCTTCTCCGGGTCGAGCATGTGCTCGGCCTTCCGCTTCTTCTGGGTCTCGGCATCCTTGCCGGGATTGACCTTCTTCTCGTCGCTCATCGCTTCCTCCTTCCTTTTATCGAGCTGCCAGCCACATGCGGCGCGGCCTCCTTGGGGCACATGCCGCCTCTATTTATAGAGATGCAAGAAGCGTGCCAACCACAGTTCCTCCACATACACGGGGGGAAGGGGTGGAAAGAGGGCTGTTGGGGGCAGTTCGGGGACGGTCGGGGGGATGGGGAGGGTCGTTTTGAGAGGGCGCTGTCTCAAAATGAGACGGAGGCGTGCGGGAAGGCGCACGGGGCGAAGGCGGAAGGGGCCGCAGGGGGCGTCCCTTCCTGTCCTGCGGCTTCGGCGGGCGGGCGCGCCTAGGGGCGCGGGCGGCTCTCACGGGCTCAGCGTCCGGTGCCCTGGGCTCAGTGAGCCGGGGCTCGGGGCTCGGGCTCAGTGGGCCAGGGCCTTGCCTTTCGCGCATATCTCGTGTATCTCGTCGTACTTCGCCTCTATGAGCGGGGACACCTCTGCGGTGCGCTTCCCCACCAGGAGCTTGAAGAGGCTGTAGGGAACCGCCCAGCCGATGAGGCCGGGAATGCCAAGGAGGGCGCACAGGAGCACCAGCGGCGGCTCGTTCGTCACGGCGAAGACGGAGCCTGCCAAGAACGCGGTGCCGCCCAGGCCGATGGCGAGCGAGACGGCGGTCGCCCTCTGCGTCTTCGAGTGCTCAAGGGCTGCGATCTCGTCCATGCAGGCCTCGAAGTGCTGCTGCAGCCGGGTCAGTTCCGCCTTGTTGAGGATCTTCCGGTCGCGTTTCAGCTTCAAGACAACTGTGCCGCCAAGCGGCCGTTCCTGCACCGCGCCGTCCGGCATCCAGCCGAAGTTCTCGTAGGCGTCCAGGTACAAGGACGCCTTGCCGCCCTCGACGGCCGCGGTCTTGTAGTCGTACCCGATATAGTCCTTGCCGCCTCGTGTTATCTCGTGTGGGCTCATGCCTTGCCGCTCCCCTCGGTATCGTCGGTCTCGTCGTATTCGATGGGCAGGCGGACGGTGAACTCGGAGCCCTGCCCGACGGTGCTTTTCGTGGTTATCGTGCCGCCGGACAGCTGGAGCACCCGCAGTACCAGCGCGAGGCCCAGCCCGTTGCCTTCGACGGCATGCGAGGTGTCGCCCTGGTAGAACTTGTCGAAGATGTGCTTGAGGGCCTGCTCGCCCATGCCGCAGCCGGTGTCTGTGACCGAGACGACGGCCTCGTTCCCGTCTGTCCGCTGCACGAGGCTCACGGTGCCGCCCCGGTCGGTGAACTTTATCGCGTTGGACAGCAGGTTGTTCCAGACGAGCTCCAGGAGGCTCTCGTCGGCCACAACCGTTGCGCAGTCCTCCAGGTCGGCCTCGAACCCTATCCCCTTTTCCTCCCACATGCCCTCGAACTGCAGGGCGCACCCGCTCAGCTGGGCGCAAAGGTCGTAGCGCTTCGGGGTCGGCTGTATCTTCTGCTGCTCAAGCCTGCCGAGCTTCAATATGTCCGTGACAAGCCCCGACAGCTTCTTGGCAGACTGGATGATGGCGGCGGCGTACTCCTTGCGCTGGGCGTCTGCGACCTTGTCCCTTTGCAGCAGCTCGGCATAGTTCTGGACGGCCGCGAGGGGGGTTTTCAGCTCGTGTGAGACGTTGGAGCAGAAGTCCGTCTTCAGCGTCTCGATGCTGCCGAGCTCCGCGACCATCGTGTTGAAGTCGCCGATCATCATGTCGAGGTAGTCCGCCTTGTCGGCGGTGTGCAGGGGCCTGACGTAGACGGAGAAGTCGCCGCCCGCGACATCCTTGGTCGCCTGCGCCAGCCGCTGCATGGGCTGGTCGTAGGTCTTCTTTATCTGCCAGCGGGTGAACAGGGTGAAGGCCGCCGAGACTAACACCCAATAGCCCACGATGACCGCCACGGAGCGCGCGGAGACGGCCGCGTAGTCGATGTGGGCGCCCAGGATGTAGTTCTGCATCGTTGTCAGGGCGGCCAGCGCGCAGAAGGACAGGACGAAGATGAGCACGGGGAAGTGCCGCGCCCGTCCCCGGACTTTGGCGGGCCGGCGCCTTGCCTGTTTCCTTGTGCGTTCCCTCATCCGAGCACCGCCTTGTACCCGAGCCCGCGCACCGTGACTATCTTGAAGCCCGTGCAGGCCGAGAACTTGTCCCGTATCTTCGTCACATAGACATCGACCGCCCTCAGCGTCGTCTCGGAGTCGATCCCCCAGAACTCGTCCATCAGCTGCGAGCGCGAGAAGGTCTTGTTGGGGTAGGACAGGAGCTTGTACATGATATTGAACTCGCGCGTGGTCACGGGGATTTCCTCGCCGCCCACCACCGCGGTCATGGCGTCGGCGTCCAGCTCAAGGTCGCCGGCCTTTATCTTCCGCTCCGTCTCGATGTTCGCGCGGCGCAGGAGCGCCCTGACCCGGAGAAGCAGCTCGTCGAGCTCAAGAGGCTTGACCATGTAGTCGTCGATGCCGAGGCGGAAGCCCCGCTGCTTGGAGGGCAGGTCGTCCTTCGCCGACATGAACAATATGGGGATGTATTTGTTCGTCTGACGCACGGTCTCGGCGAACTCGAAGCCGTCGATCTCCGGCATCATGATGTCCGAGACGATCAGGTCGTACATGTTGTTGTACATCAGGTCATAGGCGTCCGCTGCCCGCAGACACCCCTTCGCTGCAAAGCCGCTGTCGTTCAGGTAAGTACAGACAAGCTGGTTCAGCTTAGGGTCGTCCTCCACCACAAGTATGTTAATCATGAACGCAGCTCCCTCCGTCACTGTTACGCCATAAATATATCGCGTAATTGTTTGTGCTGTGTTTGGGAATTGTTTGAGGAATGTTAATGTGAAGGGCGCTCGGGGCTCGGGGCTTCGAATTGCTTAAAGCCGATGCGCCCCGAGCGTACATGGGAAGCAGGGGAAACGGCAAGCCTCCCCTACTCCCTTCACGTTGGACGCTTCGGCGATCGGCCTCGGCGGTCAAGGTCAGCAATCGATCTCGGCGATCGGCTTCGGCTATCGGCGGGCTCTTACTTTCCCAGGTATTCCGCAGCGCTCTTTGCAGCGATCCTGCCTGAGTTCAACGCCCAGGATGCCATCGAGCCAGTTGCGACGTTCACGTCATAGGTGTCGCCCATGAGGCCGCCCGCATCGTTCCCGCCAGCGTAGAGCCCTGGAATGGGCCTGCGGCCGACCGCCATGCATTCCATCTTGTCACTTATGTTCAACCCGCTGCAGGTGCCGAAAACACCGACCTGGCACTCAAGGGCATAGTAGGGCCCGGTGGCCATTGGCCGCAAATGCCTTGGATCCTTTCCGAAATCCTCATCCTTGCCCTTTCCGCATAGCTCGTTGTAGCGGTCAAGTGTCGCTTTCAACTTCACCGGGTCAAGGTCGGCTTGTGCTGCCAGGTCTTCGATGCTGTCGGCGATGTATACGGAATCGTAATCGTCCTTAATGTTCCCGAGGTCCGCTCGAATGGTGTCCATCGGGGTCTCTTCGGCAATAAAGGTGAATACGGGGACATAGGGGCCCGTGCCCTCAAAATACTTGAGGTCGTCTTCGGTGAAGATATTCAAAAGCCTTTCTTGCGACCTCACTGCGTTGCCGGCATATGCAAAGCTCTCAAGGAAGACATCCTCCCTTACTATGCGGTCGCAATCCTGGTTCAGCCATAAAGTAGGCTGGTTGGACAGGCAAAAGATGTAGGAACCCCA
Organism: Eggerthellaceae bacterium; assembly: GCA_009782605.1. Lineage (GTDB taxonomy): Bacteria > Actinomycetota > Coriobacteriia > Coriobacteriales > Eggerthellaceae > WRIS01. The sequence goes on from WRIR01000001.1 coordinate 44,103, forward strand.
CGATGTGCCCCGTACGACAGGGCCGCTGAAAAGCACTGTCCCTTGGTAGTCCCAGAGGGTGGCTCCTGCGTCGACCCCCATCTTGAGGCCGTCTCCCTCACGCCCCGGCACGCCGAGGTCATGCGGCTGCAAGACGCTCTTTGTAAGCTCTTTGAGCATTTCTTCGTTTTGCCCGTAACCGCCTGTTGCTATGATTGCAACCGGGGCCTCGATCTTGACAATAGTCCCATCTTTCTTCTCAATGATCACGCCGCTGACCTTGCCATTGTCGAGTACCAGCTTGCGGGCTGTGGTATCCAGCATGATTGTCGTGCCCAATTCCTCGGTCTTGGCGCCAAGCGTTTCTATGAAGAGCTTTCCGGGGGTTCCCTTCCATTCGTCGCCATGCTGATAGACGTGGAAGCAGGGGTAGCCGGTGCCTATCGTTGCAACAGTGGTGATTTTTGCGCCGAAGTCCTCGGCCCACTTTACCGTTTCGGCAGTCTGGCTGAAAAAAGCCTCGTACAAAGAATGGGCTGGCAAGAAGTGGTGGAACTGCATGCAGTCTTCGATCACCTCAGACATAGTGAAGTCTATCCCCATAGCCTGCTGAAGATGAGAGCCTACGGCAAACATCCCTTCCGTGCAAACCCAGGCTCCACCAAGGGTGCCCCCTCTTTCAACAAGGATCGTGTCCAACCCCAACTGGCTTGCTTGCAGGCTTGCGGCAATGCCCGTACCGCCTCCGCCGATAACAACCACCTCGGCAGTGATGGTTTCCGTTGGCTCCCCCACCGGCTCAAGCGCCCATATGCTGCTTGTTGGCGCCTCTTGCCCCGAAACCGCCCCCTTCGGCGCCTCCGGACCACTCGATGCACCTGAGCCGTCCGAACCCGGTGAGCAGGCGTTAAGCCCGAGCACTCCGGCTGTCAGCGCGGCTGCGGTACCGCCTTTGACAAAGCTTCTTCTTGAGAGCACATGATTGTCCTGTGGTAGTTTTCTGTAAGTCATTTTCCGACCCTCCCTATCCTTGGTTCCCTCCGTGTTTGCGATGTCCAAACAACACCGCATGCCCATGATTAACCGCGAGGACTCAAACATCAAGGGGCGGCGACTAAACTAGTTGTATGTTTTGATGAACTGTTGGTTTACAGGTTCCCTTGCCCCCGTTGGCTTTGCGTCTGATATCATGGCAGGGTAAGGCTTTTGCTTTTCGTAAGAGGGATTTGTCGAAACAGAACCAAAGGCCGTTGCGCCGGTTGGCTGGCCTGCAAAGATTACTGGGCGGTTCGTGCCTCGTCTGCGCGTTCGAGCCTCAAGGACCTTGGTGATAGATATGCTCACTGAACACCTGCGGTACTTTTCCATAACCTATAAGACCAGAAGTTTTTCTCGGGCAGCAAAGTTGGTGCCCATGACCCTCCAGGGTCTTATCAAGGCGATCAAGTCGCTCGAACAACAATATGACGTCCCCCTTTTTATTGCCGATGAAAACGGGGTCTTGGTGCCCACCAACTATGCCGATGAACTCTATGGCTTTGCCGAAAAGTGGGATCAGAACAGCATTGCCCTCGAAGAGTCGTTCAACCGCATCCGTTCGCTCGAAAACCACATGATCCGCCTTGGCTCATGCTTGGGGATCATGGGAAACCTTGGGTCTCCTTTCCTTGAAGGCTTCAAGCGCCTCAACCCAGATATTGCCATCCAATATGGGGAGCACAGTGATTTCAGCTGTGACAAGGGCCTGCTTTTAGGCTCATACGAACTGGCCCTTACCATGGCGCCTTTCGATCAGAGCTTTATCACCATGGAAATGTTCTCGGATAACTTCATCTTTTGGATCAACAAGAAAAACCCGTTGAGCATGAAGACGGAAGGGCTTCATCTTGAGGACCTTAGAAATCAGAACATAGCCATCCCCGGCGAGGGCTACAAATGCTACGACACCTTCATAATGAGGGGGAATTGCGAGGGGATTAATTTTGGGCGCATCTTTCAAACCGCCGAAATGTTTCAGATTTTCGGATATGCCCTCTATGACCACGGCATCGGAATGGGTATCGAGTCCTTGACGGATCTCGAGGTCTTCCAAAAAGAGGAAGTGGTGGCCATTCCATACCTTGATGCGAAATGGAGGTACGGCCTCTCGCATTTGTCAGCACACACCCTGACCAGCATCGAGCAGCGTTTCTGCGAATACTGCCTGGACTTCTCGAAACGCTCACAAGGCAGCGGCATAAAACCCTGCCTTCCTTGATGTCGACCAGGCAATTGATGGCGTATTCCCGCCATAGCTGCGCCCTTGTCCAGCTACGCGGTTGATTGCCATTGGAACCCCCTCATCAGGGGGGTGCGGATGCCTTGGCAATCAACCTGTCAGTCTACGCCGTCGCAGGTTCTTTGCGGGGGCGTCCGGCTCTTTGTGTGGAGGCCATGCGAGGCTCTATGGATGCCCTGTCCACCCAGGTTTCCGTTGCTGACTTGTTGGCGGTCAACTGACCGCTCCGTATCATTTGCGAGACCCGCCCACGGCTCACTCCCAGCATCCTCGCGGCTTCTGAGGGGGACACCGCATCAATGATGTAGCTTGTGTCGGTTTCAAACGACACGGCTACCACCATTCCGCCCTTGGGTGCCTCATGCCCGAATTTTGGCGTCGGGATAGCTTCGCCGTACTTCAGCAGCGAGGCAACGTAGGTTATAAGGGCGTCGGATGCCATATTAAGAGCATCCTCTACCGTGTCGCCTTGTGAGAAGCATCCTTCCAAGTCGGGGACGCTCACGCAGTAGCCGCCTTCTTCATCGGGCGTTAATTCGACTTCATACAGGTATCTTGCCATTGGTGTTCCTCCTTTATCGCCAAGCAAGCGCCGGGGGATTACCTCCACCCAGCCTTCCTTGCCAGGTCCTCATAAGTTCCTTTGAATCACCCGAGCAAGAAGAAATACTCAGACTTTAGAATACGCTGTCTAGGAATCAAAAACAAACTTTCTTGGAACTGCTTCGGACCCTGTAGCCTAGGAGGTTTCGAGGAAGGCCCCGAACCCTGGGAGGCTCTGAGAGTTCGCCAAGAAAGACAAGGCCCCGTGATTCATCGAACTATGCTAATATGTCATTACTCAAATGTGGTAGCTGCCAACTTGGAGGAAGGGGGTAGCCGCAATGAGTAGAACGCGCATGCTTCATTGCTCGATATCCGATTATTGTCAAATCTACGCCTTGCTTTTGCAGGCTCCAACAAAACGCTTAATTGAAGCCATGGTCACGGGTGATTTCTTCGACGACTTTGAAAGCGTGCTCCATGAGCTTGGTGCTGATCTAGTCGTCAACGAGAATGACCTGGCATTTTTAAGATCTCACTGCTCGCAATGCAGTGTTGAAGACCTTTTACATGAGCTCCGAAGAGAGTATACACGCCTCTTTATTAAGACCTCGAAGGAACCTGTGGTGGGCATCTGGGAAGCATTGTTCAAATGGGATGCCGATCAAAGCGGGAACGCCGATCAAAACGCCCCGCAGCCTCTCTTGTTCATCAATGATGACGCGATGAAGCTCATGGATACCTACAAAATGATCGGGCTTGCACGCTCGTCAGACTTCAACAATTCTGAGGATCACTTTGCTTTCCAATTCATCTTCCTCTCGAAGATCCATCTCATATTGAGCTTGGCCGAGGATGAGTATTCCTCCATTGACGAACTGCTGCAGGATTATATGGAGACACGCTTCAAAGGATGGGGACCGGCGTTTTTTCTCCTGTGTGAGCAAAAGACAGAGGTAGAAGCCTATCGGGTCTTTTGGAGGATAGGACGAACCGTGTCAGAACTATTGTTGCGCTTGGCATTAGGAGACAAAGAAAGGAGCATGGAGTAAGCACGAGGACACAACAAGGGAAGGCAATGGCCTGCGATTGGCAATGCGCAGGCGGAAGGAGGAGAGGTTGGTCTATGTTAGAACAAATTGACACAAAGAGGGACTACACACTTAGTAGGCGGAAGTTTATTCAGGGGGCTGCAGCGGCAACGGTAGCCGCAGGGTTGTCGTCTTCGGCGCTGCTTGCGGGCTGTACGCCGTCTGAGTCGGCTGACAAGGAAGGGGCAACTCCGTCGAACGGCAGCTCTGAAGAGCGTACCTTTGTAGTATGCCACACGAACTGCAAAGGCCAATGCCCCACCAATGCACTGGTCAGAGATGGCAAGATAATTCACCTGGAGGCGGCTGATGTACCCGAAGGATATGAGGACATCAAGCGTCTGTGCTCACGTGGGTTGAGCCATATCCAAACTCTGTACGGAACACAGCGCTTGCAGGCCCCGCTTCGAAGAGTCGGCGAGCGCGGTGCGGGCGAATGGGAGCAGATAACCTGGGATGAGGCTATTGACGAGATCGCCACAAAATGGAAGGGCTATATTGAGGAGTTTGGGCCTTATAGCATCACGCGAGGAACCTGCGGAGGCAATACCGGCATGGTCGGCAAGCAGACCTATTCGCGCCTTTGGAACACCTTCGGTGGTGCCGCTTTGGGTGCAAATACAGACAATAACAACTTCGTAGGCATGCGCAACGCCTTGGGTAGCGGGCTTTATTGGAACGGCAACGAATTCCGGGATGCCTATAACGCAAAGACCATCATCATATGGGGCTATGCGGTTGAAAGCCAGCCAATGTATTGGAACCAGCTGATAAGCCAGAAGGAGTCGGGGGTCAAGGTTATCGCTATTGAGCCTCATTTTTTCTTAGGGCCCAGTGCTGCTGATCAGTGGATCCCCATTCAGCCGGGTACCGACGGGGCACTCGCCATGGCTCTCATTAGCGTGGTCATCGAAGAGGATCTCATTGATGTGGAGTTCCTTCAGACAAAAAGCTGTGCGCCTTTCTTGGTAAAGCCCGATGGCAGCTATCTGCGAGAGAGCGACTTTGGCGCAGAGCTTGAAGAAGGCGACCCCGATCGCATCATGGTGTTCGACCCGGCCTCGCAAAACATTGTTGTCGCCGATGAATGCCCAGCCCCCGATTTGCGTGCACGCACAACAGCTTCGATCGATGGCACGAGCGTGGATGTAACGACAACCTTCAACCTGCTGCTCAAACGCCTTGACGAGGAAGGCATTACCCTTGCCAAGGCCTCGCAGATGTGCGACATCCCCGAAGATGTTATCCGCGATCTTGCGCACACCATTGCAGACTCGCCGGTTACTTTTAGGGTGGGGTACGGGTTGGATCACTACTATAACGGCTATTACACAGTGTTCTCGGTCATGTCGCTTGCGATTCTTACCGGCAATATCGGCAAGCCAGGAGCCTCTGTTGGCGACGGTCTCAACACCTATGGCAACTTTGTCAACTATGGCTATCAGTTCCCCTTGGGCTATGGGGCCGTGTCGGCAAGCGGCTTTGCCATGGGCTTCAGCTATCCTACGGTCGAGATTGACAACGTTTTAGCCACCGGGCAGTTCAACGGCGTCGAGATTCCCTTTAAGTCTATCTATATCCATGACACAAACTACGTCACCTGCTATTCGGAGGGCGATAAATGGATAGAGCGTCTTAACAACTTTGAGCTCATCGTCGTTGCCGACCAATGGATGACCTCGACTGCCGAGATTGCCGATATTGTCCTGCCCGTATGTCATTGGTACGAAATGAGCGACCTTGCCGGGTTCTTTAACGCATCGACCTTTGCGACACTGAGCGATAAGGCAGTTGAGCCCCTTTATGAGAGCAAGCCCGATTATGAAATCGCACAACTGCTTGGCCGTGCACTGGGTTATGAGGATCTTTTCCAGCATAGCAATGACGAGATTATCGAAGAGATAATCGACAGCGACGGCGCCAAAGAGCTTGGTGTGAGCCTCGCAGCCCTGCGTGAAAAGCACTATATTCGCCAGATTCCTGCAAATGCGGATGGTAATTATGTTTACGGGGAAGATGGATATTTTGGGACACCGACGGGAAGGGTGCAGTTCTACCTGGAAGACCCCGCGCCGGAACAAGAGTACGGGCAAGACGAGGTGGATCGAGAACTGGCTCGCCTCCCGCACTGGATGGAGCCTAACGAGGTCGGCCTCGACAACCCGCTCCGGGAAAAATACCCTTTGCAGTACTTCACGGAGAATACCAAGTATCGTTTGCATAGCCAGTGGGATTCGGTTAGCTGGCTGCGCGAGCTGGATCCAGAGCCGCTCATCAAGTTAAACCCCATTGATGCCGACGCACGTGGCATCAAGAAAGGCGACGTTGTGCGTGTCCACAATGACCGAGGTTTTGCCGTGATGAAAGCCGACATTAACGCAGGGTTGCGACCGGGTGTTGTGAGTGCGACCAAAGGATGGCGTGCCGAGGCCTACATAGAAGGCAATTTCCAAAACTTGACGACCCTTGCATACGATCGTTTCAACCTTAATCAGAACTTCTATGATGCGGTCTGTGAAGTTGAGAAGGTATAGGTGATAACATGCGATACGGAATGGTAATAGACACAAAACGCTGCTTTGGCTGCATGGCTTGTGCTGTAACGTGTAAGTCGGCAAATGGCTTACCTGACGACATCTGGTGGAACAAGATTTACACCGTTGGTGGAGAAAGCGACGATGCTGCTGGAGGGGTCTATCCCAACCTTGAGAGGCACTATACTCCGGTGTCGTGCCAGAACTGCGAGAGCCCTGCTTGTGTGGCAGTATGCCCTACGGGTGCAAGCTATGTTGACGAGACGACCGGCATAGTCTCTATCGACATTGAGGTCTGCATCGGGTGTCAACTCTGTGACACGGCATGTCCCTACAAGGCAAGAATGTACAACTCCGAAGAGCCTACGTGGAACCATGGTTTTAAGAGCGGTTATTCTGACGCGCCTGATCACCTACCGACCAAGGCATCGAAATGCACCTATTGTGCAAATAGACTGGCGCAGGGCGAAGCTCCTGCATGCATGCATCTTTGCCCCGGACGTGCACGTTTCTTTGGAGATTTCGATGACCCGACCAGTGAGGTTTCACAACTGATAGAGGCAAGGGAGAATTATCGCTTGATGGAAGAGCAAGGAACAGATCCGTCGGTCTTTTATCTTAAGTAGATTGGTCATTAAGTAAATTGCTTCGGCATATTTGATGGCATAAGAACAATGGAATGGGCGGGGATTTGGTCTGTTTTGACCTGATTCCCGTCCTGCTTCTTGCCGCGATATCAACAAGGGCAACAAGAGGGACACGGATATCGGATAGGCAATGAAAACACCGGGACGTGCAAGGAGGTAAGGTTCTATGGCATTCGCTGGTTCATTGTTCGCTGCAATATTGTTCAGCCTTATCTTCAAGCCGCTTATCAAGCGCTTTTCGATTTTCTTTTATGTCGCAGCGCTGCTTCTTGGGGTTTTTTACCTGGTTTCAATAAGCAGTGAGCTTCCCGGTTTCTTGACCCGGTTCTTGCCTTTGGTAATGCAGAAAGGCACTCTTGCGGTGTCCTTTTTCGTTATTGTTATGTTCATCGGTGTATTTGACGAGAGCTCTGAAGTCCGGAAGTATCTAATGCCGATACGGGCTGAACTATCCATTATCGGTTCGCTTCTCATGCTCACCCATATTGTTCGCTATTTGATAACCTACGCCCCCCTTATCATCGGCGGTGCTCGCGTGGGCTTTAATATCTTCGCTGCATTCTTCTTGGCGCTTTTGTTGGTAGTCTTGCTTGCGATTTTAACAGGCACTTCCTTTAATGTGACAAAGAGGCGCATTCACCCTGATTCTTGGAAGCGCATCCAATGGCTAGCGTACCCCTTTTTCTTGCTTATCTATGTCCATCTACTATTATTCCTCTTGCCTTCTGCCTTGCTTGGTGGGACAACTGCGTGGATTTCAGTGGGTGTTTATACGGCAACGTTTATCGCCTACATTGTATTGCGGCTTCGACGTAGCAAATATGCTAATACTTCTTCCCCTGACATCCATGACACATCCAAGGACGCGTGGGTGGCGTTGTAAGCGGTGAAGGGTATAATCATCCTGACACCGTGCAACGACACAGGAGGCTCTACTGGTGCAGAAAAGCGTGCGATACTTGGACTTGGATCCGCGGGTTGAACGGGCTATCCGGCAAGGCCTTGCGGGTGGGTGGGTCAATCCGCACCGGGTGCCTGATGAGGCGGTGCTGCGGAGGGAGCGCAATGTGCATGACGAGGCGACGCTGACGCGGACGGCCTTCGGGCGCGACATCGAGAAGATTCTTAACCTGCCGGCCTACAGCCGCTATGCCGACAAGACCCAGGTGTTCTCCCTGATAAAGAACGACGACATATCCCGCAGGAGCCTCCATGTCCAGCTCGTGTCCCGCATCGCCCGCAACATCGGCAGGATACTCGGGCTGAACACCGACCTCATCGAGGCCATCGCACTCGGGCACGACGTCGGACACACCCCCTTCGGACATGCGGGCGAGCGCTTCTTGGGCAAGCTCTACCGTGAGAACACGGGGCGCTACTTCAGCCACAACGTCCACTCGGTCCGCGTGCTCGACAGGCTCTTCCGCCGCAACATCGGCCTCCAGACCCTGGACGGCATCCTGTGCCATAACGGGGAGTTCGCGCAACAGCAGCTCAAGGTCGGCCAGATGTCCGGCTTCGAGACCTTCGATGCCCTCGTCGAGAGCTGCTACGCCGACGAGTCGGTCATCGAGAGCCTGAGGCCTTCCTCGCTGGAGGGCTGCGTCGTGCGGGTGAGCGACATGGTCGCCTACCTCGGCAAGGACCGGCAAGACGCACTTGAGATGGGCGTGCTCTCGACGCTTGGGTGCTTCGACGCTGGCGTCATCGGGAACAGCAACGCGCAAATCATCAGCAACCTCACCGTCGACATCATCAACAGCAGCTACGGGAAGGACCACATCGGGATGAGCGGGGCGGTCTTCGAGGACCTGAAGCGCGCGAAGCAGCAGAACTACGACCTCATTTACCTCAACGAGGGCGTCATCAGCGGCGCCGGCAACATCGTCGAGGAGATGTTCTCGGACATGTACCGCGCGCTGCTGAAAGACTGCCGCAAGAAGAACGAGGGCTCGCCCCTCTTCAAGCACCACGTCAAGAACCTGGTTGCGCGGTCGAAGACCATCGCGGCGGCGGACTACCTGGAAGAAGAGCCGAACCAGATAGTCGTGGACTACATGGCGTCGATGACCGACAGCTACTTCATCGCCCTCTTCGAGCACCTTTTCCCACACAGCAAAAAGCGCATCATCGCCAAAAGCTACAGCCACGACCTGTGAACGACCTGTGAGCGGCCTGCGACCGCCACTCCGCAAGGACAGGCAGCAGGGAGCGGGGCTACCGTGCTAGAACCCGGAGGGGGGTGGAGCAGCATTCGCCCTCAGGGATCATGACTGTCATCTCCTTGTGGCGATCCGTTGCCTGCACTCCATTTACAAACAGGCGGGGTCACGGGGTTGGAATGGTTGCATATATCAAGACCTCGTGGATCACTAGGTAGGTTAGCGCGGCGACCCATGCGGTTGCTACGAGGATCCTCACCACGTTGGGCACCCTGAGGCTCTTGCTGGGGAGCATGAACATGGCGATGAGGCCGCCGAGCGCGCCGCCCAGGTGCCCGCTGACGGATATGTTGGGGATGAGGAAGGTGTAGACCACGTTGACGGCGATGATGCCGAGTATGCCTTTGCTGTACTGCATGAAACGGCTGCGGCCGCCCTTGTGGAGCACCCCCAACAGCGCGGCGGCGACGAAGAGCCCGAACACGCTCGTCGATGCCCCGGCAGAGACCACCGGCATGTTCGTGAAGTAGAGATCGGCGATATAGGACACGGCGTTGCCGGTGATCCCCCCGACGAAGTAGAGCAGCAGGAAGTTCCGCTTCCCTAAGACCTCTTCGAGAAGCCCCCCGACGCTGAAAAGCGCCACCATGTTGAACGCGATGTGCATGGCGGTGACGTGCAGGAACATGGGGGTGACGAAGCGGTACAGGTCGCCTGCGGACTGTATGAAGGGGGCATACATCGCGCCCATGTCCACGAGCACGTTCGAGGGGATGGTGAAGCTGAACTCGGAGGCCACCACCTCGAAGCCGAACACGACGATGTTGATGACGATGAGGGCCAGGGTCACGATGCAATGCCTGTATTCCTCGAACAGCGAGGGCCTGTCGGCGGCAAGCAGCTTCTTTAGCTGCGCGTCGTCGATGACTTCCCTGTTCTTCTTCCCTTCGGGTTGCTCCTGCGCAGGCTGTCCTTGCGCGGGTCGTTCTTGTACGGGTTGTCCTTGTCCTTGCACGGGCGCCCCTCTCGCGAAGCGGTGTTTCGGCCTATCCTGACATGCTACCACGTATGGCAGGGGCGTGGGCGGCGGTTTTTTCCGGGATGGTTGACAGAATGGACAGGGCAGAACGAATGCTCCCATTCTGCCCTGTGGCAGCCTGACCGAAACGGGCAGGATTGCGGGGCAAGCCCGCAATGACGCGGAGATGAGCGTGTCCCTGTCGCGCCCTTTACCGTCACAGCACCTTCAGCACGAGGTAGGTGTTGAGGTGCTTGGTCCGGCCGTCCGAGGTGAAGCGGGAGGCCAGGGAAGCCCTGCCCGCGACCGACTCGACGAGGCGGTCGATCTCAGGCTCGGAGAAGCTGTGGCAGTAGCGGTAGGTACCGGGGATGCCCTTCCAGCCGAGCAGGCGGTCGTTCCCGTCGAGCCTGCCATCCAGCTCCCGGAGGCCCCCTTCCGCAAGGGCGCGCTCGTGGGAGTGGCGGGCCTTCTCCCTCAGGGCGGCGTCGTTCAAGAACTGCCACAGCGAGACGGCGACGAAGCCGCCGGGGCGCGTCTGCGCCACCAGGCTTGCCAGGACCTCTTCCCGCCATACCGGGAGCGGGACATGGTGCATGAAGCCGAACGAGACCGAGAGGTCGCATGCGGGCGCCTCCACCTTGTCGCCGATGCGCAGGCCCTGAAGCAGCGTGCCCAGGACATCGAGGCTCTGGTAGCTCACCGAGACCCCGGCCGGGGGGCTGCCGCCTGGGGGGCTGCCTGGGGGCGCCGACCCGCGGTCGGCCGGGGACGCCGGGGGACCGCCGATCGGCGCCGACTCGTCGGCTGCCGGAGCCGTCGGGAAAGCCGCCACCTCGCCGCCAGCCAGGACGCTGCCGCCTGGCGCACAGCCAGCCGCCGCCCCGAAACCGGCCAGGGAGTCGCAGTTGTCCACGGCGTAAAACGCGATATCCGCCCCGGGGAAGGCCGAGCCCAAGAAGGCCGCGAACCTGAGGTTTCCGCATGCGAGGTCGAAGGCCGAAAGCCCGCAGTCGGCAGCACGGCGGGAAAGGCTGCCCGGCCCTCCCCCTGTGCCATCCCCCGCATCCTCCATGGCCGCAAGGCACCTCTCCCACCCCGGCCAGGGGGCCCTGCGCGTCGCCGAGAAGGAGGCCCCGCAGTCCCGGTAGAAGCCATTGTTGAGTTTCCACAGTATTTCAGCAGTCCTGGTGTCCATAGCCCGCCTATGCCGTCCTCTCTTGGTAGAATGCACTGTACCATGGAAAGCGTTTTGTTGGAAATACTCGAAGGGCTGCGCACGGGGCGCTGCGTGGACGAAAGGCAGCTCGCAAAGCTGCTCCACCGGCACAACCGGGGCCTCGGCGACGGGCAGCGCCACGCCGCGAAGAAGCGGCTGCTGCCCTATTACCTGAAGGTGAGGGAGGCCGACCCCGCACGCTGGGCCCGTTGGGACGTCCGCCCCGACCTGGAACGGCAGCTCTTCGGGCTTTTGCGGGTGAAGCCCCGGCGGACCGCGTCGGGCGTGGCCACCATAAGCGTCATCACGAAGCCCTGGAAGTGCTCAAGCGCGTGTGCCTACTGCCCGAGCGATCTCAGGATGCCGAAGAGCTACCTTTGCAGCGAGCCCGCATGCCAGCGTGCCGAGCGCAACTACTTCGACCCCTACCTGCAAGCGGCCTCGCGCCTGCGTGCCCTGACGCAGATGGGGCACCCCACCGACAAGGTCGAGCTCATCATCCTCGGGGGCACCTGGAGCGACTACCCGCCCGCATACCAGGCCTGGTTCGTCACGGAGCTGTTCCGGGCGCTCAACGACGGCGACGTCGAGCAGAAGGCCAAGGCGCGGCGCGCCTTCTACAAAGGCACGGGGCTCAGCAGCTGCGCAGAAGAGCTGGCCGAGCGCGTCGCCGGGCTCCAGAAACGCGTGGATGCGGGCTCGTTGGGCTACAACCAGGCGGTGGAGCGCCTCTACGGGAAGGGCAGCGCCTGGGAAGAGGTCGCCGCAACACAGGAAGCAAGCCTCGGCGACCTGGCCGAGCAGCACCTCGCCAACGAGACCGCCCAGCACCGCGTGGTCGGCCTGGTCGTCGAGACGCGCCCAGACGCCGTCACCGGCGAAAGCCTGATGCTGCTCAGGCGCTTCGGCTGCACCAAGGTCCAGATGGGCATCCAGAGCATCGACCCCGGCGTCCTTGCGGCCAACGGCCGCGCCATCGGCGTCGAGAGGATCCGCGAGTCCTTCGAGCTGCTCAGGGTATTCGGCTTCAAGATACACGCGCACTTCATGGTGAACCTCCTGGGCTCGTCCCCCGAACAGGACAAGGAGGGCTACCGGCGCTTCGTCACCGAGGCGCCCTACCTGCCCGACGAGGTGAAGCTCTACCCCTGCGTCCTCGTCGAAGGAACGCCGCTCGGCACACATTTCGCCGACGGGTCCTGGCGGCCCTACGGCGAAGACGAGCTGGTGGACGTCCTCGTGGCAAACGCGCTTGCCACTCCCCCGTTCATCAGAATATCGCGCATGATCCGCGACATTTCCGCACAAGACATCGTCGCGGGGAACAGGAAGGCGAACCTGCGGCAGACGGTGGAGCGTCGCGTCGGCGAGACGGGCAAGGCCCTGCGCGAGATACGCTCCCGGGAGATAGGCACGGGCGAGGTCGAGGTCGAAGACCTCAGGCTTGAGACCCTTGACTACGAGACCGCCGTCAGCCGCGAATTCTTCCTCCAATGGGTCACCCCCGAAGACAGGATTGCCGGGTTCTTGCGCCTGTCCCTGCCAAGGCCCGCCTATGTGCAGGAGCATCAGGCAGACCTGCCCGTCAGCCCCTTCGAGGCCATGGTCCGCGAAGTCCACATCTATGGCGCCGTCGCCCAGCTGCACCGCACGGGCTCAGGCGCCCAGCACCTCGGGCTCGGCAGGCAGCTCGTCGAGGCCGCCTGTGCGCTTGCACGGTCACAGGGCTACCGAAAGCTCAACGTCATAAGCTCCGTCGGAACTCGCGAGTACTACCGCGCCCTCGGCTTCACCGACGTTGGCCTCTACCAGCAGATTCCCCTTTGAGCTTGGTGCCTGCATGGTATCGGAGCGCTGCCGCGGATAGTGCGGGGGCACCGCTGAGCCACGGGTAAGGTCAGGGGCACGGATAACCACAATGCGGTTGGCTCCAAGGGCACTGTAACACAGGGGGACGGAGGCAGTTGCGTTATCCTGCAACTGGAAATCGGGCAGGGGCTGTGCTACACTCGGGATGCGCATGCCGGTCTTTTCTGCTTTGGAAGTGGGAGCGGGTGCGGAGTGTGTTGTTCGCATTGTAAGGTGCTGGGGAATGATTGAAAACACGTTGAAACGCCCCGATTGTGATGTTAGGTACTGGTTCGCAAAAGGCGGCGAACATCCACTCGTCTTTCTTCATGGCGCAGGTTGCGACCATGCTCTGTTCGCGCCGCAGTTCCCGGCATTCGCCGAAGAGACTGTCATCGCTTGGGATGCTCGCGGCCACGGCGAGTCAAGGCTCGACAAGGAGTTCGTCTTCTCGGATATGCTCGACGATCTGTCGGCATTGCTTGACGATTTGGGAATCTGCAAAGCCACGTTGATCGGACAGTCTATGGGGGGCAACCTGGCACAGGCTTTCTGCAAAAGACACCCTTCCCGTGTCGAAAAAATGGTTCTGATCGACTGCACGCGAAATACCCAGAGGCTGTCCCCGATTGAGAGTTTTACGCTCAAGCTTACAAAGCCCTTGCTGGCATTATATCCCTTCAAGACGCTCGTGGAGCAAAGCGCGAAACAGTGCGGGCTGAGGGAGCAAACGCGTGACTATGCTCGCGATGTCTTCTATAGATCCAGCAAGGACAAAATGGTCGAAATAACGCTCGCAGTCCTGAAATGCCTCGAAGAAGACAAAGGGTACACCACACCTGTTCCGACGCTGTTGTTATGCGGACGGCAGGACGTGAGTGGAAATATCCGCAAGTCTATGCCAAAATGGGCTGAGTCCGACCCGAATTGCAGGCTCGTTTGGGTTGAGAATGCCGGACACTGTTCGAATCTAGACGCCCCTGAGTTTGTGAACGGGGAAATCGAGGGATTCTTGAGGGCAGTATAAGGAATGAGACCTTGCTATTCCGTGCTATGAAGGCTCCGAAGAGTGCAAAAGGGGAGCTTGGATTCGATTACACAGGGGGCACAGCGGTGGTGGAAAAGGGCTTTACAGCAGAGGGCGAGGTCGAGATGAGCGACGAGGCCTTGGAGGAACTGGCGAAGCCGTGGGAGCGCGGCGAGGTTCCCAAAAGCAGCGCCAGCGCCTGGTATGAGCATACTGTGCAAGGAACGCTCGACGGGTTTTCGGTCGACCCAACGACCGGGCTTTCCGAGCAGGAGGCGGCATCGCGCCTTGGGCGGCAGGGGCGCAACGAGTACGCGCAGCAGCCCACGGACGGCATCCTCAAGCTCACCGTGCACCAGTTCAGGGACCTTGCCAACCTCATCCTCCTTTTTGCCGGCATCCTGTCGCTTGCCCTCGCCATCCGGGAGGGCCACGGCTACCTTGAGCCGGCCGTCATCTTCGCCATCATCATCATGAACATCGCCCTTGCCGTCTCCCAGGAGCGCAGCGCCGAAAAGGCCCTTGAGGCGCTTCAAAACCTGAACAGCCCCACCTGCTTCGTGCTGCGCGGCGGCTCGCAGGTCGAGATCGAGACGGCGCTTGCCGTGGAGGGCGACATACTCCTGCTGAAGACCGGCGACCATGTTGCCGCGGATGCCCGCCTTATCGAGTCGGCCGACCTCTTTGCCGACGAGTCCTCGCTCACGGGCGAGAGCGAGCCTTCCGAGAAGGACGCGGCTATGCAGGCGGAGCCCGGCGCACCCCTCGGCGACCAGGCGAACATGGTGTTTGCGGGCTGCCTCATCACCGGCGGCAACGGGCGCGCCGTCATCGTCGGCACCGGCATGCGCACCGAGATGGGCAAAATAGCCGGGTACCTCAACAACGCCCAGAAGATACAGACGCCGCTCCAGAAGCGCCTCAACCGTGTGAGCCGCACCATCACCGCAGTTGCGCTTGCCTCGGCAGTCGTACTGCTCGTTGCGGGGCTCCAACAGGGGGAGGACTTCTGGACGATGATGCTCGCCGCGGTCGCGCTCGCCGTTGCCGCCGTGCCCGAGACCCTCCAGCTGATAGTCACGCTCTCCCTCACCCACAGCGTCCGCAAGATGGTCGAGCAGAACGCGCTCGTGCGCAAGCTGCCCGCCGTTGAGACGCTCGGCAACACCTCGGTCATCTGCTCGGATAAGACCGGCACGCTCACCCAGAACCGGATGAGCGTCCAGCGCCTCTGGATGCCCGGCGCAGAGCCTGTCGACGCCGACGGCACGCTTGGCGAGGGCGACACAGGTAGCACGTCCGACGCCGACGGCACGCTTGGCGAGGGCCCCCTCGCCTTCCTTGCACACCTTGCCCTCGCGAGCAACGCGACCATCGAGCAGGAGGGCGGGGCGCAGCGCATCATCGGCGACGCCACCGAGAGCGCCATCATCCGCCTGCTGCAGCAAAACGGCGTCGATGTCGCGGCCCTGCGCGCACAGTGGCCGCGCGTCGCCGAGGTGCCCTTCTCCTCCGACCGCAAGATGATGTCGAGCATCCACCGCGCCCCGGAGGGCGGCTACCTCGTCTTGACGAAGGGGGCCTTCGACCGCATCCCCTTTGCCCCCGCCTCGGATGCGGCGCTCGCCGAGCGCGGCGCGGTCCACGACCAGTTCGCGCACGATGCCCTGCGCCTGCTCGCCTTGGGCAGCGCACACATCGACGAGCTGCCCGCGTCGAAGGACTACGCCTCGCTTGAGAAGGACCTCGCCTTCGAAGGGCTTATCGGGCTCATCGACCCGCCACGCGAAGAGGCGGCGCAGGCCATCACGGTTGCACGCCACGCCGGGATACGGACGGTCATGATCACCGGCGACCATGCGGCGACCGCCGGCGCCATCGCGCAAAGGCTCGGCCTGATAAGCGAGGGGGAGCGCGTGGTCACCGGGCGTGAGCTTTCCGCCATGGACGATCGCGAGCTCATCGAGAACATCCGCGGGTTTTCCGTGTATGCCCGCGTCTCCCCGGAAGACAAGATACGCATCGTGGAGGCATGGCAGGAGCACAGCGAGGTCGTTGCCATGACCGGCGACGGCGTGAACGACGCGCCCGCCCTCAAGGCAGCCGATGTCGGCATAGCCATGGGGCAGACCGGCACCGAGGTGGCGAAGAGCGCCAGCGACATCGTGCTGACCGACGACAACTTCGCGACCATCGTCAATGCCGTCCGCGAGGGCAGGAACGTGTTCGGCAATATCCGCAAGACCCTGTACTTCCTGCTGGTATGCAACCTCTCCGAGATCGTCGTCCTCCTTGTCGCACAGCTGGCCGGCTGGGGCATGGCGCTCACCCCTGTCATGCTCCTGCTCATCAACGTGCTCGGCGACGGCATACCGGGACTGAGCCTTGCACGGGAGGCCGGCACCGACAACATCATGAGGCGCGACCCTATAGCGCGCAACGAGAGCTTCTTCGGCGGCGGCCTGCTCAAGGTGATAGTCCAGCAGGCTCTCGCCTTCGCGCTCGTCGGGCTCACCGCCTATTACATCGGCTGCTTCGTTGCGCTACCCGGCGGCGCGGCCCCGTCGCAGGAGCTCGGGCAGACCCTGGCCTTCCTCGTCATCGCCTTCACCAGCATCATCCACATCTTCACGGTGCGCACGCGCGGATCGGTCTTCCAACACCCCCTGCGCAACAACATGCCGCTCGTCTACAGCGCGGCCGGCATGATCGTCCTCTTCGCGCTTATGGCGCTTATCGGGCCCTTCGGGGCGGTCTTCGGCATCAGCACCCTCGGCCTGGCCGACTGGCCTGTCGTCATCGGGCTCAGCGTGGTGCCGCTCCTGGTTGCCGAGGCCTGCAAGCTCTGGGACAACCGTCACGAGCAGGCCGCCTACAGAAACCGCATTGTGGAGCACCGGCTCGACGAGGACGGGTGGTGCCTGTAGATTGGAGCAGAGAATGGGACATAAACTGGAATTGGGGCTCGAACTGGAGCAGGTCAACAAGAAGAAGTCGCGGGTAGCGCTACTGTCGGTTGCCTCGAACACCGTGCTGACCACGTCGAAGATAGCGGTCGGCCTCATCAGCGGCTCGGTCAGCATCCTGTCTGAGGGTATCCATTCCGGGCTCGACCTGCTGGCCGCCTGCATCGCGTTCTTCGCGGTCAGGCAGTCGGGGAAGCCTGCGGACTCGAAACACGCCTACGGCCACGGCAAGATAGAGAACGTGTCCGGAACCATAGAGGCAGGCCTGATCATCGTGGCGGTGGTGTTGATCGTCATGGAGGCGGTGCGCAAGCTCATCGACATCCTGAACGGCGGCAGCGGCGAGGTGGGGAGCATGGCCCTGACCCTCGGCCTTGTGGTCATGGGCGGCGCGGCCCTGGCAAACCTCTTTGTCTCAAGCCGCTTGATGAAGGTGGCGAAAGAGACCGACTCTGTGGCGCTTGAGGCAGACGCCCTGCATTTGCGGACCGACGTCTTCACCTCCGCCGGGGTCTTTCTCGGCCTTATCCTGATCCGGCTCACCGGCTGGCACATCCTCGACCCCATCGTCGCCCTCGTGGTCGCCGTGATAATATCGAAGGCCGCATACGACCTGCTCAAAGAGGCCTTCCTCCCCCTTATCGACGTCAGCCTGCCCGAAGATGAGAGGGAAACCATCACGCGCGTCCTTGCCGGGCATGAAGAGCAGTTCGTGGAGTTCCACGACCTGCGGACCCGCAAGGCCGGGGCCGAGCGCTATGTGGACCTTCACCTCGTGATGCCGCGGAACATATCGATCGGCGAGGTCCATGAGCTTTGCGATGTGATCGAGGACGAGGTCAACGCGCAGCTTCGGGGCGCCCAGGTGCTGATCCATGCCGAGCCCTGCACCGTCAGCAAGGAGGCGTGCCCCCTTGAGCAGGGGCTGGCCACAACCTGCCAGCGCTGCCAGTCCGTGCAGCGCAATCTGGGGAAGCTCTCTGCCGCGCGGGCAGGCTAGGTCTCTGCTGCGGGGCGCAGTCACGACCCCATATCCACCCACAGGGCAGGACGGACGCCGAAGCGGACGGAGGCAAGGAAGCCGTTCGGGCTGATGTCGCCGCCAAAGACATGCGCGGCGTTGAAGTCGAACAGGCCCGGCGAACGCAGCCACCAGGGGAAGCCTCCCGCCTCGCGTATGATCGCCTCGATGTCGAGGTTGTACTTGTTCTTCAGGTTCTCGATGGTCTCGCTGTTGAGGTCGATGCTTATCCGGCGGTCCTTCTTCGACGCGAAGTACCGCTCCGCCTCGTCGACGGAGAGCAGGAAGACCCTGTCCTCCGTGTAGTTCCCGTCCGTGATATTGGACTGCGGGTTGGCGTCGTTGTTCACGCGCGTGGTCACAGTGCGCTCACGCAGGGTCTCCGGCAGCCCGGCGTAGAAGCCGTCGTTGAGCCATTCACGCAGGTCACAGCCTTCCCAGCTTATCCCCTCGAACTTCTCGTGATAGGGGCGGAAGTCGACGACATCCTCGGCTATGACAAGGGCGCGGCCGTCCTCGACCGCGAGCACCCGCCATTTGAGGTCCTTTGAGAACTCCCCTCCCCCGTAGTCGGTAAAGGCGACCTCCCCGAAGGAGACGACGTCGCCGACCTCCACGCCTTTCAGCGGGTCTCTGGGGATGAGGGTGACGAGCAGCACGACCGCCGCCACGACGATCGCGGCTGCGGCCAGGACCCCTATGACAGAGTTGCGCCTCCGTGCCGTCGCTGCGTCTTCCGGCGAGGGCTGCTGCTGCTGCGGGGCGGCAACCGGATGCTGCTGGGGCTGGGCGACCGGCTGTCCGGCGACTAGCTGTCCGGCGGTCGGATGCGGCTGGGGCTGGGCGGCCGGAACGGGCACCATGGGCACCGCTGCAGGGGGCACCTGCTGGATAGGGGTTCCGCACCTTGAGCAAAACACGGCGTCGCCTTCGAGCTGCCAGCCGCATTTCCTGCAATACATTCCTACCTCCATCGTCCGGTCTTCCTGATAAATCCATAGTATACCCTTGTTATGAGCCCTTTTTGTCGTATAAGTTTTGCTATCATGGGAACTGCGGTATTCGGACTATGCCGCAATCATTCGGATGAAAGGTGGGCCCCATGGTGAAGTCATCAGTCGTACAAGAAATCCTCGATTACAATGAACGTTTTGTCGCAGAAGGGGGCTATGAGCCTTTTGAGACCGACAAGTTCCCTACTAAAAAGCTCGCGGTACTTGCCTGCATGGACGTCCGGCTCATTGAGCTTCTGCCCGCCGCGCTCGGGCTGAAGAACGGCGACGCACACTTCGTCAAGGTGGCGGGAGGCGGCGTTTCCGACCCCCATGACTCTGCCGTACGCTCCCTGCTGGTCTCGGTTTGCGAGCTCGGCACCGAGGACATCATGGTGATAGCCCACAGCGAGTGCGGGGCCCAGCACATGGACTCCGACGGCATGTTCGCCGGGCTGCAGCGGCTCGGCGTCGCCCAGGAGGTTATCGACGAGTGCATCAACGGCGACTTCGACTACGCTTCGTGGTTCGCCGGCTTTGGCGAGCTCGAAGGCTATGTCCAGAAGAGCGTGGCTATCCTGCGCGATCACCCGCTCATGCCGGCACATGTCCGCATCAGCGGCTACTTCATCGACTCGCATACCGGGGCGCTGACAAAGGTCGCATAAGCGCCCGCGTGCCCCGTGCCGCCCTGCGGCCATGTGCCCCATGTGCCCCCTGTGCACCTTGCCGTTCCGTACCCGCATGCCTCGCACAGGTATACCTCGCGCTCGCACACACCTCATGAAAAAGGCGCCTCGTAAAGAGGCGCCTTGCATTCACGGGCCTTACGCCTATTTGACCTCGATCTATTTGACCTCGATCTATTTGACCCCGGTCTATTTGACCTCGATTATCTCGTAGGCCCCCTTGCCCAGGCCGAGGCTTACCGCGTGGTCTATCGTCGTGCGCCAGTTGGTGTGGCCGTGAACGGCCTTGAAGTAGTCACACCCGGCAGCGTGGCCTCCGTGGCCGCCATCTTCTCCGAGCTTCGCAAGCGCGTCTGCCAAGACGCTGTCGGCGGCGGCAGGCTGCTCGTTCACCGCTTCCGCACAGGCCAGGTCGAGGGCGACCGGGTCGAAGGACGCGAACATGCCGACATCCGGGACGATGGGGCGGTCGCTCGTGAGCCAGCAGTCGCAAAACGGCGTCACGTCGACGACCAGGCTGACATGGAAGTGCGGCCTGCCCTGGAGCACCGCCTTGGTGTACTCGGCGACCTTCATGTCGAGTATCTCGCTCTTCTCGTCGAAGGTCGAATAGATGGCATCGGTCGGGCAGGCGCCGAGGCAGTGGCCGCAGCCGACGCAGGCATCCGGGTCGATGGAGGCGAGCTTGCCCTTATAGGAGATGGCATCACTCGCGCAGAAGCGCGCGCACTTCTCGCAGCCGATGCATTTCTCAGGATTGACCTTCGGCTCGGTCGCGGAATGCATCTCCATCTTGCCGGCACGCGAGGCGCATCCCATGCCGATGTTCTTCAGTGCGCCGCCAAAGCCCATCTCCATGTGGCCCTTGAAGTGGTTGAGCGAGATGAGCACGTCGGCATCCATGACCGCCTGCCCGATCTTCGCCTCTGTGAAGTAGGTGCCGCCCTCGATGGGGACGGCCACCTCGTCGGTTCCGGCCACGCCGTCGGCGATGATGATGTGGCAGCCTGTCGAGAACGGCGAGAACCCATGCTCGTAGGCCAGGTCAAGGTGCTCAAGCGCATTCTTGCGGCGACCGGGGTACAGGGTGTTCGCGTCGGTGAGGAAGGGGCGTCCTCCCTGCTCGCGCACGATATCAACGACCACACGGGCATAGTTCGGACGCAGGTAGGCGAGGTTTCCGGCCTCCCCGAAATGCAGCTTGATGGCCGTGAACTTGCGGTCGAAGTCGATGGTGCCGATGCCGGCGGCCTCGATCAGGCGACGGAACTTCGCAGCGACCGTGTCGCCGTCGCCCAGGCGCAAGGAGCTGAAATACACCGGCGAGCTCGCTGCGGCACCCTTTGAGGAACTTGAAGTGGGAGACATTGCAATTCCTTTCTTTGCGCTTTTCCAAAGGAGGATTTCCTGTTTGTATTCTACTGCATATTGGGGCCAATCCGTCCTTGGTCGGCTACAATAAGCGAAGCCTATACACGAAAAATTGAAAGGGGCTCCCATGCAGCAGGTGCAGCAGGACATGATCGTCGTATTGGATCTCGGAAGCGAAGGTAACACGACCGTTGCCCGGGACATCCGGGACCTGGGCGTTTACAGCGAGATACACAGCCACGACATCTCTGCCGAGCAACTGGGGGCGCTGCCGAACGTGAAGGGCATCATCCTGAACGGCGGGCAGAACCGCATCGTCGACGGGGCGGCCATCGACGCCTCCGACGCCGTCTATGCAAGCGGCCTGCCGCTGCTGGCGGTCGACCACAAGGCGCGGCGTATTGCAGGCTTGGAAGCGCTCGCCGCATGGCCAGCAGACGCCTCGGAGCGAACCGAGGCCCTGCGCGCCTTCGTCGGCGACACCTGCGGGGCACGGCCGAATTGGAGCATGGAGAACTTCATCGCCGACCAGGTCGAGCTCCTGCGCCGCCAAATCGGCGACAAGAAGGTGCTGCTTGCGCTGTCGGGCGGCGTGGACTCCAGCGTTGTGGCAGCCCTGCTCATCCGCGCCGTGGGCGATCAGCTCACCTGCGTGCACGTGAACCATGGGCTGCTGCGCAAGGGCGAGCCCGAAGAGGTCGTCCGGGTGTTCGGGGAAGGGCTCGGCGCACGCCTCGTGTACGTGGACGCGATCGACCGCTTCCTCGGGAAGCTGGAAGGCGTTGCCGACCCCGAGGAGAAACGCAAGGTGATCGGTGCCGAGTTCATCCGCGTGTTCGAGGAAGAGGCCCGCAAGCTTGAGGGCATCGACTTCCTGGGGCAGGGCACCATCTACCCCGACATCATCGAGTCCGGAACCAAGACCGCCCAGGCCGTCAAGGCCCACCATAACGTGGGAGGGCTTCCCGACGACCTGCATTTCGAGCTCGTCGAGCCCCTGAAGATGCTTTTCAAAGACGAGGTGCGTGCCTGCGGCCGCGCTCTCGGCCTACCGGAGGGCATGGTCGAGCGCCAGCCCTTCCCCGGCCCCGGCCTCGGCGTGCGCTGCCTCGGGCCCATCACCCGCGAGCGCCTGGAATGCGTGCGTGAGTCCGACGCCATCCTGCGCGAGGAGTTCGAGCGCGCGGGGCTTGCCGGCAAGGTGTGGCAGTATTTCACCGCCGTGCCCGACTTCAAATCGGTCGGTGTGCGCGACAACGCCCGCTGCCTCGAATACCCCGTGATTATCCGCGCCGTCAACACGGTGGACGCCATGACCGCCACCATCGAGCGCCTCGACTATACCCTGCTTGAGCGCATCGTCCACCGCATCACCAACGAAGTCCCCAACGTAAACCGTGTAGTCTACGACCTCACCCCCAAACCCACCGGCACCATCGAGTGGGAGTAGTTGCAAAAGCTATAGATTGCCTGGTAAATCAAGTGTTTGGAGATCTGCTGATAGCATTTTGATAGCAGAATCTCTGAGCTATTTTTTCAGTCACTGGTATCCGGCGGTTTGCGCCACTGTTTATACGGTTCATGCTTGCCGAGATCATCGGCAGTATCCGGCCAGTTGAGTTTCCATTCCATGTATTCTTCTTTGCTGATAGATCCTTCAGCAAGTTCGCTTTTTCGCACCTGCCACTCAGCAACGAATTCATCGAACAAGAAGTGATTGAATGCGATGCATTTCTTGCCGTCAAAGTCATGTATGGAGAGGCCGTAATGCTTATCAAGTTCAAACATCGTATACATCAAATCTTCTGCCGCATAAAGAGAAGGGTCGTAAAGGGAGCGGAAGTTCACATCAAGGACTCCAGCTATCTTCTTGAGCATATCCTCTTTGGGAGTGCGGGTACCTGTTTCGTATTGGGCGATACGGACATCAGCAGTGTTTTCTTCAAAGCCTACGGCAAGGCCGAGTTCTCTTTGGGTGAGATTTCTGAGATTACGAACGCGTTTAATACGGTCACCGACTGCCATATTGTAGACCTCCGAATAATGGGTATAAACAAATTTGTATCAGTATCAAGGGGAATAGGTCAAATGTCAAGAAGAAATAAAACAAAAAAGTTTAGATTTCTCTCGCAAACCAGTTGACAAAGCATATTTGTTTAGTAGAATGTGGATAGTTAAACTAAAATGTTTAGTCTCTGAGAGGAAGCGATGGCAGAAAGAACATTTCTCAGGGCAGCGGAGGTGGCGCAGGAGCTGGGCGTCTCACTGGCTTATGCCTACAAACTAATCAGCAAGCTGAATGTTGAGCTCGAAGAGCGTGGCTTCATCACAATTAATGGGCGAATCAGCAGGCAGTACTTCACAGAAAAGCTCTATGGTATGGATGTTGAACCCCTGAAAGAGGCGAAAGATGAGCGCTTATAAGGACAAGAATACCAACACTTGGTACGTCTACTTCCGCTATACCGACTGGACAGGAGAGCACAAGCAGAAGATGAAACGCGGATTCCCCACCAAAAGGGAGGCGCTTTCCTGGGAGCGGTCTTTCCTCGAGCTGAAATCAGCAGACCTCTCAATGTTCTTTGAGGATTTCGTTGCCATATACACCGACGACATGAGAAACAGGATCCGCGAGCACACATGGATGACGAAAGAAAATATCATTCGGACAAAGCTTCTTCCCTACTTCGGAAAAAAGAAGATGTGCGAGATTCAGACTAAGGATGTCATTGCATGGCAAAACGAAATGCTCGCATCCAGCGGATCAAGCGGAAAGGGTTATTCGCTCACATACCTAAAGACGCTTCACAACCAACTCTCGGCTATCCTTAATCACGCTGTCAGGCACTACGAGCTGAAAGAAAATGCCGCTGCCAAAGTTGGGCCGATTGGGAAAAAAGAAGCAACGGAAATGCTTTTTTGGACGAAGGATGAGTACTTCAAATTCGCAGACGTGATGATGGACAAGCCGGTGTCTTACTACGCCTTCGAGATCCTCTACTGGTGCGGACTGAGGCTTGGGGAGTTGCTTGCGCTCACTCCGTCAGATTTCGACTTCGTAAAAGAGACGGTCTCTGTCACAAAGTCATATCAACGGTTGAAAGGCGAGGATGTTATTACTGCCCCAAAAACACCAAAGAGCATCAGGATCGTTCAGATGCCAAATGTACTCTCCGAGGAAATGCAAGAGTATCTCAAGATGCTTTACGATGTTAAGCCGGATGAGAGAATTTTCCAGATAAGCAAGAGCTATCTCCACCACGAGATGGACAGGGGCTGCAAAAAATCTGGATTAAAGCGAATCCGTATTCACGATCTGCGTCATTCCCATGTTTCACTCTTGATCGACATGGGGTTCTCGGCTCTTGCAATAGCGAGCAGGGTTGGGCACGAGAGTATAGACATCACCTACCGTTACGCGCATCTGTTCCCATCCACACAATTGGAAATAGCAGCCAGACTTAATAATGAGCGCATAGAAGGAGGGTTCTGAAATGCTGAAATCAATCGATGCGAAAGGAAGGTGGCGCTCGCTTGCGGTGGCATTTCGGATGTCACCGGAAGAGAACGCAGACCTTGACGTCCGGGTAAGGCTCTCCGGTCTGACAAAGCAGGAGTATTTCCTGAGAAGGATATCTGAACGCGAAGTCGTGGTACAAGGTAGCAGTCCTCGTGTTTATAAAGCCCTGCGAAACCAGATAGCCGACATACTCCAGGAAATGAAGCGACTTGAGACGGCTGGCGATGCAGATGATGAGTTCCTTGCTATTCTTCGGCTGGTAGCGGAGACAGTGAATGGTATGAGAGAGTGAGCAGCCTGATGACACATTCGCAGTGCTTATCCGCCGTCAGGCGGCGGGGCGAAGCCCCGAAGCCCCGCAGGGTGCAACGCATTTTTGATACGAAGTGTCAAAAGTGCTTTTGCGTTACTTTTGGAAAAAGTAACAAAACCCCGGCTAACGCCGGATACCAGCCGAAGAAAGATGGAAGGCTCTCTTCATGAAAAGGACGATTAGCGTCATGGTGGGAAAAGGCTCTGTCAGCCACAACAGCCGTATTTTCCATGCAGCCAACACCGACCCAGAGCGTTCTCACCTCAACCTCTCCTATTGCAATGAGAGTATTGAGCAGGTTTACCATGGCCTGTTCGACGAGGCGCTTGTTCGGCACAACGAGAAGCAGACCAGAAACGATAGAGTAATTCCTGACTATTATGAGAAGATTCGCTCCGGCAAACAGGAGAAGCCCTTCCATGAGATTATCCTGCAAATAGGGAACTGCGATGATATGAATGCTAAGACTGAGAATGGCGAGCTTGCCAAGACAGTCCTTGATGAATATATGCGATTCTTCCAACGCAGAAACCCGAACTTGAGAGTATTCTCTGCTCATCTACACATGGACGAAGCAACGCCGCATCTGCACATCGACTTCGTGCCTTTCATTACTGAAAGCAAGCGCGGTCTGGATACCAGAGTTTCTCTCAAGCAAGCTCTTGCTGCACAAGGTTATAAAGGCGGCACGAGGCAGGACACGGAATGGAACCAATGGGTATCATCCGAGAAGAGCCAACTTGCCGTTGTCATGGAGCGACACGGCATCGAATGGCTGAAACTCGGAACGCATGAAAAGCATCTATCCGTATTGAACTACGAGAAGAAGATGCGCTCTGAGGAGGTTGAGCAACTCGAGAACAAGATTGATAGCTTGCAGGACACAACACAAGATGCACAGCGACAGGTCAACGACATTCAAGCGAGGATTGACCACTTACAAAGCCGTGAGTACCTGATTAACCTCAATGTGGACAAATACGATACCGCCCCAGAATGGCAACTACCGGAGCCAAACAAACTGATGTCCGCAAACGCCTACAAAAGCAGAACAATCGAGCCGTTCGTGAAGAAGTTAAAATCCGTCATTCGAAGCCTGGTCTCGCAATACCTTGAGTTGAAGTCAACTGTTAGCGATCTGAGCGGCCGCTTGTCTCGCGCCTATGCTGACAACGAGAGACTGATGGACAGGATTACTGAGGTGGAAAAGGATAATACTAAGCTCGTAAAAACCGCTAAAGATTATTTGCTGATACAAAGTGTTTTCGGAAAAGCAAAGATATACGATGTATTGAGTAGGGCGAAAACGGATGAACAAATACAGAAGCTTTCCAGGCAATCTAAGAGCCACGAAAAGCGCAGGTAACAACCGTGAGACTTTATAAGTAGGACAAGCGACTCACAAAAGGGGCTTTGATCTATACATAAAGTTTAGCTTAAGTACACAAAAAAGAGGTTGATGATCTGCGGATTTTACGCAATCATCCAAGACTTGCTATCTAAGTTATTATTGATTTATAGTATTGCTCCTCAATATAAGAATCGGTGAGTACTTCATTTGTCAACAGACCTACAACAACAGAAGTGTAGAGAGGTAAACACCCCTTTCTGTACCAAAGAAGTTCCTTTCCAAAAAAGCTTTTTACCAAAGCGTTGACATCGATTCCCATTGCTTCGAAACTGTATGACATTAAAAGCCTGTTTCTACACGGTTCACCTGTTTTACATTTGCATGGTTTACACAAGCGACAACTTCCAGTAGAAATATAGGATCCGTTTATTCTTGTCATGTGCCGAAGATATTTATCTGCCCGCGACTTCAGAATACTATTTGCAGCCTTTATTTTTAGATAATCGTTCTTTATGTATGAAAACTGTGCGAGTTCTGCCTGAAAGAAAAAGACAACTAATCGCTCCCATGCTTTTACTCTTTCAGAATAAGCAGGTGCATAGGGTGGACATGACCACTTTTTTCCATAATTTGAACACCCGCTTGCACACAATAATGAGAATCTCTCAGTGTCAGCAAACGGCTCAACGTCTTTTGTCAAGCCCTGGTAAAACGAAACCGAGTATTGTATGATTCCGGTATTAGTAGTGGCGAAAGAAGTCCAAGAATGTATGGACATTAGCTGATAAGAGTAATTGCGAATTTACCGCTTCGCCATTGTTCTGGGGAACTCTTCTCAGCTGGATTGCCATCGTTGGAAAAAACTTCCCACGCATTATCGTTGTCAACAATGCCAAGCTTCTGCAATTCCTTGAAAAAGACCTCTCCAAATTTCTTGTTTGTTGTACCTGTTGCAGTATAGTTGATGTTTCCAACCAGCTCAGAAGCACCGTCTTTTTTTATTTGCAATTCCATTGAAAACACTATGTTTCCAGGATGCTTTATTACAAACTTCCTATTGAAGGAAAAATCTCTTTTTTCGGTGTCTTGTCCATCGCGAAAAATAGTAATGTAATCAAGCGATTGGTCATGCAGCCTGCTTAGAAGGTCTATAACACCCCCACTACCTTCGGGTATTGATATCTCTTCATCAATAGTGCAATTATGAGGGCTTTTAGCTGTGTCTTCAGAAAGAGTTATCCCGATTTCATTCAAGTAATACTCATGGTTTCTTCGAACATATAGCTCGGAAAGATATTTCCGTCCCCATTCCTGAGTGTCATCCGAGAGGATTAGCAAGAACGCAAAAGAACCTAAATACAGATGGTAAACATCTTTGCATGTGTGAGAGGCAATTGCTCTCAGAATTTCTCTTCTGATATAGAATTGGCGGCGCTCTTCTTCATCGAACATATAGTCTTCGTTAATACTGTAATCGGATTCTAGGAAATAAGTTAATAGCTTATATATTATCAGGGTACTAACAATACCGTGCTTGGTTTTTTCAAGAGATTTTTGAAATTTGAAATAATACTTTGGCTGTAAACGAGCAACATATTGTTGCGTTGTAAGCTGATCAGATACTCCTATCGCAACCATTTTTGAGCTTATCAAACGGACAATGAAGTCATTCATATAGTTCTGAACGCCGTGAAATGATAAATCCATTGATATGCCAGGATTTGTGACAAATGTTGAAACCATATCTCGAGTCGTGTCAATGATTTTCGTTGCCTGTTCTAACGGATAGCCTAAATCATGTGTAAGGGCAATGATGGTCCACATGCTTAGCTTTTCATGTTCGCTGATGTGCACTTCTTCTTTCTCTTGTACTTGTATAAAATTCAGAAACTGCCCATTATTATTTATCAGAGTGACAACTCCGGATAGCCATGTTCTAAAAACATGTATAACGTGGTCTCTGTAATACTTGCTCGAACCGTATAAAACTCGTTCAAACTCTGTGTAGTCATCGTAGTATTTCTTTAGCTTATCTACCCCGTACGCCATCGGGGCCTTCTCGGCATTGCCAGAGAATGGCTCTCGACTATCGAAAAACCTTAAACACTTAATAGACTTCTCAATAAGTAAACGCCATAAACTATCTATAGAGTCCTCCCTATATTTAAATATCTCAAAATCATCGGCTTCTGAACCTATTTGGTTATATAGTGTTGTTAGCTCACTAATAATCTGAGTGTCTAAAGGGTGATGGATACAGTTATCGCTATTAAAAATATTTGGTCCATACTCAATACATGTACCCAGCATCTCACGATCTTTATTGCTTGCTGACAATGTCTTCTCCTTTTAGATATTGTTAGAAATGAGGTGTTGTCCAATACAGGTTTCGAAATTACTATTACAGCTAAATGCTTGGGAATAGCTCCTCACAAAATTTAAATATTGTGAATTCTTGTAAATATCGAAAAACGAACGACGATATACATTGTCTGGCTCAAACCTACTTGATCGCACATCGGCACAGTTGTTTTTAAACACTTCACAGGGAAACACTCCTCCATCATATTTTATGTTTATCTTCCCGTTTGCTGCTTCACATTTATGGCAGTCAGAATCATTAGACAACGGCACACCAATTCTTATGTCTAATTCTTTTTCGAGGCTCAGCTCTTTCAATCTATTTCTTAATGATGCAAGCTCTTCTTCGTTTAAGGCGAGTAGAGTCTCGTTGTGTTTAGCTCTTCCATGAAGAACAAGTCTTAAGAAACTTAATTTAGAGACACCCAGCTCTTGGCACAGTGCTATGACGTTGCCGATTTCATCAAGATTTAATTTCATTGGAACGAAGTGTGCTTCGGTTATTATGTTCAAATCGTTTGCGCTAATTATAGATTCTTTTAATAGCCCTAAGCAGCCAGTTGTTCCCATGATGCGGTTATACGTA
Source organism: Eggerthellaceae bacterium (assembly GCA_009782605.1). Lineage (GTDB taxonomy): Bacteria > Actinomycetota > Coriobacteriia > Coriobacteriales > Eggerthellaceae > WRIS01. Next base: position 73,619 of record WRIR01000001.1, read on the forward strand.
GATTCTGTTGCCGCTTCAATATTAAATATTATTTTGGTCACCTTTGATGCAATTGCGGACAGAATGTCTATGCTGATTGGTAAAAAAGTATTGTTTTTATCCGTCGTGATTCCACTAGAATATACATAGCAATCAAGGTTTTTATCGGCAACGCAGGTAATCATCTTTATAACTTGAGGATGCAAGAAAGGTTCCCCTCCTGATAAGCAGATGGTCTTTGCTCCAAGCTTGTGCGCGTCATTTACAATTCCGACAAACTCCTCTATTGGCAGAACTTCGGTACAAGCAATGTCAGACAGTGATGAACAGTGAACACAATAGTTCGGACACTTCCGGATGATTTCTATTGACAATTCTTTCAGCATGCCTCACACCTCCAGTTCAAACAATGTCATCTGTCCATAATATGGCTGCGAACTAGAATATGCGACATTAACCCAATCGTCTCCATTGCCATAGTAATCTGCCCAGCAGCCAGGTTTTAATCCAGCTAAAAGCTCAAGGCTATCTAGGGGCAAACTAGCGATACTATAGAAGCGATCAAAACTATCTTGATCGAAAACATGCCTTGTTAATGATTTGCTCAAAAGTGACGGTTGTTCCAACGGAATAATATCATCTAGAGGCTCAACCTTTCTTCCGTAGAGGCGATAAAGCTTATTATTTCGCATATACTCTATTCCCTTAACAGGCAGAATCCTGTTTTGAATGCAATGATATATCATTGCAGCAATAGACACTTTCCAAACCTTTTTTAGATATACGAAATGCTCCAGTTCTGCTGCATGAACCATAGGATCAAAACCAAGTTTTGGTAGCAAAAAACTGTTGGCAAATAAATCTGCTTCAGACTCATATTCTTTTTCATGTAGTTTATATTCGGTCTCTGATAGGTTGCGGTGCAGTACAAGATGCCCTAACTCATGAGCAAGACTGAATCTTTGTCGTACTGCGCTGCCTCGATCCCTATTTATGACAATAACAGGAATACCATTGACTATCTGTGAGTATCCATCTGTTTTCAGGGCAGATGATGAAACTGTTGTTACGAAAATCCCATGTGCTTCAAGCAGTTCCGTGAGATTGTCAATAGGGGAAACCCCTAAACCCCAATGGTCTCTTAAAAGATTTGCTTTATTAATGACATTGATGCCAGTCTCAAAAGTTGGAATATCGGCCTTTGGTAGCCCCCATAAACTATCAATCGCTTCAGTTATTTCAAAACTCCATTGGTTAGATATTCTGGCAGATGCAACTTCTTTGCCTGAAGTGTTTGATGTTGTTCTAAAGAATAATGCTGAACACGAGTAGCTAAAATCAATAGAAGGTTTATAAAAAAAAGCCAAAGGTGCACTAAAGAACATCGCCATCTTGACGAGCGCTTCTCTTTGCGGCATGCTTAACCCTGTTTCGTATTTCGACACCATCTGTTTTGTAACACCAAGGCCTGCAGCAACTTGCTCTAAGGTAAACTCGCGGATAACACGTATTTCCTTGAGTCTGGATGGGTTAAAAGTTGTCATAGTTTCTCGCCTCCTTCACGCTAGCATTGTAGAAAAAGTCAACCGATTTGTCAACCAGCCTACGATAGAAATTAATAAAATTGATAAAAACAGAATGAGCAGTAATGCTCTGATAGCATTTTGATAGCAAGAAACCAGCGAAAGAGAAAGAACAAGGAGAAACAGTAGGAACAACAGGGGAAATACCACAATATACTAAACAATATAGCTTAGCAAATGTTTGTATTAGGTGAGTGGGAGTAATAGTTTTTTGGTGTTTCGTGTGCTGGTGTGTGTTCTTATCTGCTGAATTCTCTCCTATGCAACCTTGTCTACGTATTTACAAGAAAAATTGATATCAACTCTAAAAACACAATAGATTGACAATGTGCCACAATAGATATACAATGTGTATGTCTATACAACTCGAACCAGGAGATCATAATGACTACTGCAACACTCAATATCCGTATGGATGCTGACCTAAAGCAAAGCGTTGACGAGGTAGCAAAAAGCATTGGTCTAACCTCGGCAGCAGCATTCAATGTATTTGCCCGTCAGTTTGTAGCTCACAAAGGATTCCCTTTTGCGGTGGTAGCACCAGTGCCTTCAGAAAGGGAGTTTGCTGAGGAGATGGATCGAATCTACTCAACCATGAGCAACGGTCAATATAGCGCTCATGACCTAATCGAGGATTAATGGAAAAACGCTGGAGCGATAAAGCCTGGAACGATTACCTCTATTGGCAGGAACAGGACAGAAAAACACTCAAACGAATCAACAAGCTGATAAAGAGTGTTGAACGAGGCGGCGATAACCTTGAAGACCAAGAGCTCTCTATTGGGAAGCCTGAAAGACTCAAGTACAGCAAGGCTGGCTTATTGAGCATCCGAATCGATGATGCAAATAGATTGGTTTACAAGCTTGAACCAGACGCCTTTTGTATTATTTCGTGTCGTGGACACTATCAGTAAAAGACTACAGTTGATAGAGACGAGGCGACGATGGGCCTGTTGTCTTCAGCAAGCAATGCTTCTGCCTGGCGAGGCTACGAGTATTTCAGGCAGGGAAAAGTCGAAACATACGAAAAGCTTAACAACAATGTCTATGAGTGTCACATAGAAGGTTCTTCGGCTACTCCCTACCATACTGTCATAAACGTTGCACACCCCAGACAATCCCACTGTGATTGCCCTCATGCAAAAGATCGACAGATTATTTGCAAACACATGATGGCGTTGCTCTTTACTGTGTTCCCAGATGAGGCTGAAGAGTATGTTCACCAAATCGAAGAATCGGAAAAAGCTGAGAAGAAAAGGGTACAAGAACACTATGAAGAGATTAAACGCTATGTCAAAGGGTTAAACAAAGAAGAACTTCAACGAGCTCTCTACGATGCCCTAATAGAATTAGAGGAACAAGACAACCGATACTGGTAGGTAATTTATATAAAGTTATAGGTTTAATCCGGCAGATGATAGCAATACGCTGATAGCAGATTGATAGCAAAAAGTCAGCGAAGGAGAAATACTGGAGAGAAACGAGAGAAACAACTGGGCAAACACCACAAGATACTAAACAATATAGTTTTGTATTTACATGGATTAATCGAGTGGGAGTAGCTACAAGCTTATCAATGTAAATCAATACATCTGCCGGTTTCGCATTGTCAATGCACCTCATGAAAACAGCGTCATCCTTAAAACACCTGGCCAGGATAGCTGTTGCGAATGTGCTAGAATAATTGAGGCAAGAAGCAAAGCCGAAGCCCGATGGAGTTCCACTGGATAGTTGGAGGAACCTGGACATGGTTACAATCCCAAAGTACAATGCGTTTCATTGGCCAACTGTGGTCGCTTTGCGACATTTAGGCAGCTCAGGCACTATCGAAGAAATTAACGATACCGTCATAATCAACAGCGGTTCAGTGATGAGCAGCAAGCTGCGTTGCACAAGGATGGTCCTGGTACAGAAATCGCTTACAGGCTTGCCTGGGCAAGGTCGTATCTAAAAGGTATGTCGATTGCAGAGAATTCGGAGCTGGCTCTCATCGACCAGACGTATAATGAGAATTAAAGTGAGAACATCACGATGACACAGGAACCACCGTACACGATATCTTTACAGTCCGCTGATTACTTGGCGAAAATCGTAGAGGCTGTAACCCGTCTTGAATTGGAAACGGTATTCAAACGCGACATCCGGCTGCATCGGGAGAACCGGTTGCGGTCAATTCACTCTTCACTTGCCATTGAAGGCAATACGCTTTCGCTCGGCGAAGTGACCGCTGTTGTTGAGGGTAAGTTAGTTGCGGGGAAGCAGGAAGAAATCAAAGAAGTCAAGAACGCCTATCAGGCCTACGACAAGATAATGACGTACAGCCCATACGCCGTGAAAGACTTTCTCAATGCACACAAGCTTATGACTGACGGCCTTGTGAAAGAGGCTGGTAAATTCCGTAGCGGCAACGTAGGCGTGTTCGATGGCGATGTTGTTTTACATGTCGGGGCACGGCCGCAGTTTATCCCACAACTAATAGAGGATTTGTTTGATTGGGCAAAAGAAACAGAACTGCATCCGGTTATCAAGAGCGCAATCGTGCATTGCGAAATTGAAACCATCCATCCATTCGCCGACAGCAACGGGCGTATGGGACGGCTCTGGCAGACGCTTATTCTCACAAAATGGAATGGGGCCTTCGCTTGGATACCAATGGAATCGCTAGTATACGAAAAGAGGCCGCAATATTATGATGCGCTCCAAAGCGCACAACACGCAAATGACGCAACAGAGTTCATTGAGTTCGCGCTTTTAACTATTCTCGAAGCGATCGAATCACAGGTAAAGCATCAGAAAAAGCTCAAGAGTGACAATGCGGGGTTCGTAGAAAAGGACATTAAGTTCGTAGAAAAGTTCGTATATAATAATACGCAGGAAGCCATCGTAAGACTGATGATGAAGCAACCGAGAATCAGCGCGAGAGCAATCTCAGAAAAACTCGGAATGTCATCTCGAGGAGTGCAGAAAAGCATTGACGGGTTGAAGAAGCTTGGGCTGGTTGAACGCTTTGGTTCGACCAAGGGCGGCCACTGGGTTGTGAAGAACCCGGATGACAGCCCGTCAGAATAAGGAGATAGCGATTGGCGAGCACGAATGAAAACTGGAACAGGGCAGTTGAGCTTCTTGGTTTGAAGGACAAGACATTCTTTGGCGGTGTTGAGCATTGCGGCTTTACCGTGGCTCAGTTGTCAGAGTTGATCACGCTTGGATTGTCCAAGCCGGAGCACAGGTTCAATTGGTCGCCAACTGTTGAGACGTTCCTAGAAGCTGGAAAGAAGGCAGAAGCTGCCGGAGCTGCGGTGTCTTTCATAGGCTTTCTCGAATCGAATGGTCGTCCAGATGCTCGAGTTACAATTACAGGAATCGAGATTACGAACGTACCGGATTCAGCGAGCTTGATAATGGACTTTGCGCAGATTTTCCACAAAGCTGACGAGTTCACGACAAGTGCCGAAATACTCAGAGCATGGTTTGATTGAGCAGGCGCGTGGATTCGTCGGGCGCACCGCCGACTTGGCGGTCTGTGTCCCCATGGCACACCCATGACACACGATTCCCCATGACGCCCATGACACATACGTGCTTGAGAAGAGCCGCGTGATATTAAGGTGGAGGGAGCATAAAGAGCTGATGGGGACATCGGTAAGGCACCATCGGTGCTGGATTCCCATTGTCCAGAGATGATGTTAGGAGGCAGAGAAAGCGGGGCCTGCTCCCTGGCATAAGGTATCGCCTCTGCAATCGAAGGATTGCAGGGGCGACGATATTCCATCCCTTAGTCAGACAGCGCAGTCCTTGCGGCAAAATAGCCACTTGTCCAAGTCATGGCATTCCCGCCAAGGAATGAGGTGTTAATCAAACTGGTTCCATATGTGGACTCCCCCACGATACCGCCGGCAGTTGAGAAGTTCGCGTACAGTCCTGGTATTACCTCATTTTGTGCGGTGACTACGCGGAGGTCTTCATCGACGCGAACGCCACATAGCGTTTTTCCGATACGCGGACCTATCTTGGCTCCATAGAAAGGAGGCTCCACGATTGGGTTGAGAAAGCGTTCGACAAGAGGCATGGTTGTACCAGAATCCACACCTTTGGCACAGTTGTCGTTCCATTGATCCACAGCTGCGGTAAGTATCTTTGGATCCATACCAAGCTTCTCTGCTAATTCCTCAAGCGTGTCAGCCTGTTTCATGCGTCCGTCATTGAGTGCATTATCAAATTCAACATGCCAATCTGGATTAAAGAGGTCCTGCTCTACAATCGGATCAGTCGATACCGTCGGACGTCTCTCTCCCAATGGTGGGTTGGCGATATCCCACATATAATCCTCGAACCTGCCGTCGAAGATTGCATAGGCCCTATGGTTGATGCGTGATGCCTGTACCTGCATCCGTGCGCGATCTTCGCCTGGCTGGTAAAAAGGAAGTGTCTTTGCCTGATAGAACACCGGATCCTCTGATCCGAATTCGTCCCACTCATAGAAATTGCAGCGCTTCCCTCGGATGTCGATATTGAGCCATGGTAACTGCGTAACCTGGCGTGCGCCCCAGAAGTAAGTCCAATCCCCCGTGTCGTTGTCCATCTCAGACTCCCACCCACACCAGGAGTCAATGCCAGTCATATCGGCACCAACACCGAGGGCCATCCGGGTACACTCGCCGGTATGATAGGGCATGGGCCCGCCCATGACAGCAACTTTATAGGCAGTAGGAATATACTTCTTAAGCAAATCGGGATTCATCCCGATACCGCCGGAACAGAGAATAACTCCCTTGTTTGCCTTGAAATAAACTTCACCGTCAGAACCAGTTGCCTTTATCCCGACAACACGACCATTGTCGGTGATGAGAGCTGAACAAGGTGTGTTGAAGAAAAACTTGGCACCGGCATCCTCACCGAGTTTGTGGAATCTATCGGTAAGCTCCCTACCGGAAAGACATTTGTGGATCTTGCCCTCTGCAACGATCTTCGGCATATAGCCAACACCGATACAGGCCATGTCGGCACCGTGGTCCTGCATCCAGTCCAAGCACTCGCCTGCGGCTTCTGCCAGATTGCCCAGAAGATCGTTATCGGAGGAGAACTGATAATGCGGCTCAATCCACCTCAAGAAGTAATCACGGTTGTAGGGGAACTCTGGCAAAGCGAACCCCTGTTCAATTTGCTCTTTTCCTGTCCCAGCAAGGTTCACCAAGATATTTGCGTGCTGCGTCGATCCTCCCGGTACGCTGTTCTTCTCTACAACAATGACGGAAGCTCCCTTGTCACGTGCAAGCAGTGCGGCGTTAAGCCCGCCGCCGCCCGTTCCCACGACCACGATATCTGCTTCCTCGGTCCATTCTGCTGGTGGTTCCTCTGGCGGGATAGGCTCGGCGTTCTCAAGATTCGCTGTTGCGCGGATGCCCGGAGCCTTGTGCTCATCAACGGCCCCCCTGTCTCCTGCACCGGTTGCCTCTGCGGGAGTTCCTGTTTGTGCTGTAGGCTGACACCCAGCTAGAGCGGCGCCTGCCGCAACAACACCTGCACCCGCCAAAAAACTACGTCGGGACATTTCTGGTACCTGTTTTGTTCCTTTTCTCATTGTGGGTTCCCTTCACTCAATACTCTCTCCCAGCTCATAGCAGATAGGAGTATTCTAGTCCGTATATAAATATATGTCAATCACTTACTATATCAATCACTCAAATAGTTCTCTCGATTTATTCCCTGTTCGGTAACTCATTGGCAAACAAAATCCTCCACAACTTCTCGTCTACATTAGGAAACAAAACGCACGTATGTCATACTGGTCTTTGCAGACAAACCTTGTCGTTCTGTGCAGAAGAAGCATAGAGGGTGAAGATCGGGTAGAAGAATTTGTGGAAGTGATATGGAGAAAAAGGAACTGCTCTTTTCGTCAGAATTCGCAACGATACTGATTGAGACAAATAGACTCATTGACAAGGCTGTCGAAGAAACAGTCGGGTTCTCTTCTACTGACTACTGCATCCTGCAACAACTGTTTGCGTCAGAAAAGGAAATCGAGCTCATGGCTATACGCGATTTCTTCCTTCTGAAACCGAATTCCGTTACTACTGCTGTAGCACGGCTGGAGAAGAGAGGATACTTGATAAAACGGCCGATGGCTGAAGATCAACGGGCCTTTTATGTGGAGATTACAGAAGCGGGCATCCAGGTTGCCGAAGAAGCATCGGTTGCAATACGGGAAGTGCTCACCAAACGAACCTGGAAGCAAGACCCAAAGGACAACAGGATAAATGATTGCATGATGATCCACGCAAGCCTATTTTATAAGAACAATCCATCCCTACAAAACATCAGACTCGACGATAACTATTTTGTCGTCCCAGGCTGGGTCAATGGCCTCAAAATCATTCAACAGCTGTGGACTCACGTTGTCAAGAACAGGGTTCAGCTTCCCTTAGGGGCCTACCGGATACTAACCTATCTGATTGAGTCCGGTACCCCAAAAAGGCAGACAGACATTGCCCGTTATCTCTTCTTTGATAACAGTGCCATATCGCAGTTTCTGAAAAACTTAAAAGAAGGGGGCTACATCACATCGGAAATCAGTAAGAACGACAAGCGCAGCACGCTTATCGGTGTAACCAAGAGCGGCAAACACTGCCAGCAGACCGCATTTGATTCGCTCTCTGAAGCAACCGCGCATCATTTTGAATCACTTTCAAATACCGACATAGAAACCCTCAATACATGGCACTATGAGATGTGGGAAACACTGTATCTATAGTAGCTCTTAGCGTTTCTTACTAATCCCCTTAAGAAGTGGTTGTGCTTTCCAGGATATTCTGGATGTGTTCTCCGCATTTTTTGGCCATGTTGATTATCTTATCCATACCTTTGCGCTTCTCTTTGTTTGGATGCACGGAAAACACAACAGCGCCCTCACGAGCCTCTAGAAAGGGAATGGTTGTCCTATCGGGAAGCGTTACCGTGCTGATATATTCAGTCCAGATTACCGCATTTTTTGGGGACTTGACAAGTTTTGCGAGCATATCATAAGTAAATGTTGCAGGAACCAGCGGTATCTTGGGTTCTGCTTTTTTAATCCTTGCAGCCCAATCCAAGTGGTGTCTCGTGTTTTCGAGATAGACCAACTTAAAGCTCAAAAGGTTTTGCATCGACAACACATCAGGACACAACGCTGCCATTTCCTTACTGAGATGGATGCATTCAACATCCTCATACAGAATCATCTGCCCTGCACCATCAAGGTTGGTAACATATTTAATCTCGGCATCAAAAACGGTATTGTCATTGATTCTTTCCCAGGACTCAAAGGCACAGTTAATCGGTATACCGGGATATGAGTTTTCCATCTGCTCAAGAATCAGTGAAGCAATAGACTCACAATAGAGCCCTACCTTTATCCTGAAAATATTCTCGTCTTCTGCCGCAAAGCCAACAGCTTTGGCTTCCTGTATTGCCTCGACTAATTGTTGCTCCACTTCAACGCATCGGTCATAAAAAACCTCTCCCGCAGCAGTTAATTCGACTTTTGCCGTACTTCTTTCGAACAGCTGCAAATTAAGCTTGCTTTCGAGTTCCTTTATTCGCGTAGAAACGTGCGGCTGAGAAAAGAACAGGCTCTTTGCAGCTTTCGTGAAGCTCTTTGTCTTGGCAACCGCAAGAAAAACCGGTAGGTCATCCCAGATGTTCATTTCGGCACTCCTCCCCCAAGGGCCGATAAGTTGTTCCAGAAACAAATAATACACCCTAAAACATCGCGCAGGTCGGGCATTTGCTTCTTCGTTTACCCTCACCCGAAATCGCAATGGATTTATGTGCGGTTATAGGCTGGAGCTATAAGGGGCAACACACTCAAATAACCAGAGTGCGGCTGGGTCTTTATAATCAGTGTCGATCGAGGCAATCGAGCCAACCACAAAGGAGGAGGTATCAATGCCAACAAGGAATCCAAAAGACACAGAACGTGGTGCAGGGATAAGCGAAGGTCTTTCGCGCAGGGGCTTTTTAACGGGAGCTGCCGCCCTTGTTGCCACCATCCCTGCAGTAAGCCTGCTTGGGTGCGGGGATGGTTCATCGGCGTCATCTGGAGGGCAATCCGGCGGGGCAAGGTATGAGTCTGCTGATGGAGGTATCCAGTTCGACCTTATCAATACGGATATCATCATTGTGGGTGCAGGAAACGGCGCAATGGCTGCTGCTGAAATTGCTGCACAGTCCGGCAAGCGGATTACCATAATCGACAAGGGCCCGTATGGTTTTAGTGGCGCATCGGGATACAACTGGGACTGTTACGCCACCTGGCTGCAAAACGGCCCGCCCGAGTTCAACTATTCAAATCCCGCAGATAACCTTGTCTCGTCTTCGCTGGTTTATAACGCAGTTAATGCAAAGACGTGGAATGAACTTCCGCTCCACTTCCTGAATCTGGGACAGGTGCTTCCTTTCAGGCATCCAGATGGCTCTCTTGAATGGTATTACGAAAGACCTATCGTTGATGATGTTGCTCTAAGATTCTTCCAGGGCACTCATTTTAGAAGCGACATGGACACCGTCAGGGGAAGCGCACAGGTCGTAGTAGCGGATAAAACCATTGCGACGGATTTTGTCATTCAAGACAATCGTTGCGTTGGTGTTGCCTGTCTCCATCTTCCCACCGGGCGCTATAAGGTGTACCGGTCGGATGCCACCATCGTATCAACAGGTGCGCCTTGCTGGTTCTATGGTTGGACAGGGGTAAGCGCACAGTCAATCAACTGCACCGACAACACAGGCGACCTCGACATGGCAGCATATCGCCGCGGCATCGGTGTGGGACATTGCGAATTTGCAGCCTACGACTTCACAACCGTGTATCCTAAAGGATTGGGGTACGGATGGGGTACCTGCATTGACTGCGATGGAAACGAGCCCTATATCTTTGGTGACAAAGATGGCAATCCGCTTTTCACCGAACCAAACGCAACCGATTTCACTGTTAACAGGGCTGATTTCAACCGCTATCTTGCTAATGAGATTGTCTATAACGGTATTGCGGATGAGAAGGACCAGCTGCGTGCCGTTATCAAGGGTCACGAAATTCGGCCGAGCTTCCAAGTGAACATACCGCTTCTAGAAAAATTCGGGGTAGATCCCGTTAACGAGAATCTCCCTACACACTGTGAAATGTTTGAACGCTCATCAACCCCGATTGTCGACGAGAAAATGATGACCCCCGTTGAAGGCCTGTTCCATGCTCGTGGTGCAGGGTCAACCAGCCCAACAGCCTCGCTGACGTCATCGGCATCAAATGCCCTGCTCGCCCCCTACACTGCAAAGTGTGCAGTCGAATATGTCGACGAAGCTCCCCAATTATCCGAAATCGACCTTTCTTCTGTTCTTTCAGAATTTGAGCGACTTGAAGAGATTATGAGAAGAAACCCCAAGAACAGCATTCGCCCCTTTGAGGTCAGGCACATGATTCAAGAAACCTGTGGCGTAAGCCTCGGGTCAATTCGTCGGAAAGCCGACCTTGAAGCCACGGCGACAGAGCTTGAGCGCATCAGGAAAGACGAACTGCCGCGAATGAAAGTCTCAAGCCTATCCAAGAATTACAACACGGAATGGAAAGAGGCAATCGAAAACTACAATTTGCTCGACGAAGCAGAGCTCATGGTCAAGGCAACACTTCAAAGGGAAGAATCCCGTGGTCAGTATCTGTTTGTTGAGTTCCCTGATGAAGACGAAGATTGGAACTGCATGCTTGTTGCCACAAAGGATGGCGACGGCGTTGCCTTTGAAAAAATCAGACTCAACGAGACCGACTAGTAGAATGGGTGGATGAACATGAAGATATCTATACAAAAATATGACCCCCTAGTAGACGCAGCTCCCTACTTCGTCGAACATGAGGTTCCCTTTGTTGACAAGATGACCCTGCTTGAGGCGGTCATCCAAATACATGAGAGCGGCGAATATATCGCATTTGATTACAGCTGCCACGGACGTCACTGCGGTCGCTGTGCGGTCATGTTAAACGGAGTACCGGTGCTTATGTGTGCAACTCCGATTACTGACAAGAGTCACAAGGTCGAGCCCTTGAAGGGTCATCCTATCATTCGGGATTTGATTGTCGAAAAGTCGGCCTATCATGCAAAACTTGCCCAAAACTATTTCCGTGTTCGCACCGAAGCAATAGCCGAAAGCGAAATAAACGAGTTTGACGGAAAAGCCGCTGTTGAACTGCAGAGCCTGGTGAGATGCATGCGTTGTGGAATATGTGATGCAGCATGTCCGGTACGCTCGGAGATGCCTGCCGAATACGCGGGGCCATCCACCATGATTTCCCTAGCGTTTCGCCACTACGACTCCTATGATCAAGCGAATCGCCTACTTGAAGCCGTAAGCAAGGGCATGTATAGGTGCATACTTTGCGGCACGTGTGACGCGGTTTGCCAACGTTTTGAAATTGAACACGTAAAAACATGGGAGAAGCTTCGCGATGAAGCGCAGACAGCGGGACTCAAACCAAGCTACGCCTAAAATCCTTTCTTGATGCACTTCCAGCAAATGCCCTGCACCTTCTCGGTTGCGGGGCATTTTGTCTGAACTGTTCAAGAGTGCTGTCGCTCATAGGCACGAAGAAGCTGTCTTCAAGAGTTGGCATGTAGACCCTTGCCCCGCGCGTGCCCTTGCTCCCGACAAGCCCTACCCCCTTGGACTTTGCCCAAGCAACCTGTCTGGCAATTATTAACTCTTGTGTCGTCATAGCCCTCCTCCTGGTGTTCGCGGAACTATTATTGACATAGCTCTAGCAATTCGGAAAAAATAATAGAAACGCTAGCTTTTTCAAGTCGCTCATTGGGAATAACACAAAGAGGCGGGGGGTTTGTGCAACCCCGGACCTCTCAAGGATCCAGGACGGAGTCTATACCGGAACCTTCGAGGCGATTCTCGTCTCCGCGATTGTCGATGTCGCCGTAGAGGATAACATAATCACCAAAATAGTGATCAGAGAGCATGTCGCAGACAGAGGAAAGCCCACAGAACCCATAATCGAAGACGTGGTCATAAACCAGTCCCTGGATGTAGATACGGTAACCGGAACCATAAACAGCAGCACAGTCATCCTGAAGACAATAGAAAACGCCCTAGCGAATGGTATGACGGTTTCCTAGGAGGTCTTCTGCAGCTTCTTCAGCTCTGCTACGCAGTTTTCTACCATCGTTATGAGGTCTTGCTGCGAGTTGATGCCCAGCTTGGAATAGATACGGTAGACGTGTGTTTTTACCGTGTGGGTCGAGATGAACAGAGCGGTACTGATGTAGCCGATATTCCTGCCTCTGGCCAGGTACGAGAATATCTCCTGTTCGCGATGCGTGAGCCCGTAGATGTTGGAGAGGTGCAAGAGGGACGTGTTCCAGATGCTGGAGGTCTCGTTGTGGATGTCTTCGACAGGGCGTTCAGCGTCAAGTATCCTCAGCTCTGAGCCGTAGGGCATGATGGCTGTGACGAGCACATAGCAGAACAGGAACAGCAGTGCCAGGATGAGGTCGACGAGCACAGAGTGGTAGCCGAAGGCCACAAGCAGGCTCATGAGGCCCCAGCCGGCCAACGTGCCAGACAACGGCGCGATTATCCCAAACGCCGCCTGGGCAAGGGGCAATACCTTGTACCTCATGGACCAGTGGCAAACGAAGGTCCAATGGTAGATCATAAAGAAGCAGCAGCCGACAACCGCAAAAAAGAGCTGGAGGGGCATGCCTGCCTGAGCAGGGGGAAGCCAGATGAAAAAGGCCCCGGCGATGCTGACTGGAAAGGCAATTCGTCCTGCCAGCGTAAACGAGAGCGGCTGCCTCACGACCCTTGACACGACGAGGATAAGGATACTTGCCAGGAAGAACGCAGGGAGAACGATGAAGAGCGTGCTGGTAAAACCTAACGTCACAAGAGACTTCGCGACGCAATAGCCGAAGTACATGCCGAGGGCCGCAACATGCGTGATTGCCCGAAACGGCATGCGGTGCTCCTTTATGTTGCAAAACACCTCCACATCGTCTTTCTGCTCGTACCTGTGCGTCATCCATAAGCCTGCGGCGCCAGCCAGGCTCACGACAACCAGGACCGAGAGGCTGACGAGCGTTGGCGTGTACAGGATCGAGAAGTTGAGAAACACGATAAGTATGCTGGTCCCAAACAGCGCAGGATAGACCTTAGAGCCGAGGGTCTCGCGGTAGAACGCAGCCCATGCCGCCCCCCAGCAGATCAGCAGAATGCCGACGGCAAACCCGCAGACAAGCCACGCAAGGTTGATCAACCCATAGGGCAATGCCACGTTAAGGCTTATAAGGCGCAGAATCGGCAGAAGCAAGAGCCCGGCCAGAAGGAGCGCATTGAGGCCGATTGAGCTGCGGACCCCGTAGAGCCAAAATGCAGGCCGCCTGAACGAGAACACATAGATGGCCACAGTTGCGGTCAAAAGGAGCAGGAACCGGGAATCGATCAGCGAAACCAGTGTCCCGTCACCTTCAAACAGCATTGCCTCGCTGAGGAACAGCTGTGCTGCCAGCGTGCAGAACGAGGCAGAGCCCACGACCAATGCAAGGACAAAAAGCAGGCCCCCCTCAGATTGGGCACCCTCTGACTGGGCGCTTCGTGCGGGTTGTTCCTCCATAAACAGCTCCCGGCAGGGTCGATGGCAAGTGGGCTCTACAGTATAGCGATAGATCGGCATTTCCTCAAGCAATCATCCGGTTGATACAACGATTCGCGCTCGTAATACTCTCGTCCATACTCCCCTTTTTCGTATCGCAGGATAAGCTGTATATCCCCAATCAGGACAGGAGCCGATTGTCATTCCTCCCGTTTTCTCGCAAGCTTCCTCCACGTATAAGAATGTGTGCAGTGTTAAAGACAATCGTTTGAAAGGAGAACTCATGGTGCATTCAGAAGACCATGAACGAGTACGTGGCAAGATGCGCACGACCTGCTCGACCGCTGGGCCATTGCAGGTGTCGGTTCGCGATGGCAAGATGATCAGGGTTGAGCCGCTGCAGTTTGATTCCGCGGAGGTGGATTCATGGCAATGCGACGTCAATGGAAAGACCTATAAGCCGCCGTTGACCCATCCCCTGCTTCCCTGGGGCATGATCGGCAAGCAGATGGCGTATTCAGAAAACCGCGTGATGTACCCCATGAAACGCGTTGACTGGGATCCCAAAGGCGAGCGCAACACCCAAAATCGCGGATCCAGCGGCTACGAGCGCATCTCCTGGGACGAGGCGTTTAACATCATCGAGTCCGAGATGAAGCGTGTCATTGAGACCTATGGCAACTCTGCCTTGTCTGAGTTCTATTCAGCGCATCCCGAGTGGGGATTCCTTCACTACTTCTTCAGCGACTGGGTTCGCTTCTGGGATATGATCGGATCGACCCACATCGACTTCTCACCAAATTCGTGGGAAGGCTGGTCGGCTGGCTCTACGCTTATGTGGGGACACTGGCCGGCACAGGGCATCCCCGCAGCCCCCGACACCTTCTTTGATGTCTCAGAACACGACGACCTGATAGTACTTTGGGGTGTTGACCCCATGTTCCACAACCTCTATGGAGGCGTTGACCAGGCGCGTTTGTGGCGCTGGTGGAAAGAGCTCGGCAAAGAGGTTGTAGTTATCGAACCCCTCTATAACGAGGTCGCCCTAGCGGTTGCCGATAGATGGATCCCCATATATCCCGGCACCGATGGCGCTATGGCCGAGGCGATTGCCTATGTCTGGATAACCGAGGGAACCTTTGAACAGGAGTACCTCGACACCCACTGCATCGGTTTTGACGAGGATCACCTGCCGGAGGGTGTGCCCGCAGGGCTTTCCTTCAAGACCCATATCCTCGGCAAGGGCTCTGACAAGACGCCGAAGACACCGGAATGGGCAGCTGAGAAATGCGGCGTGCCTGCAAGGATCATCCGCAGGCTTGCCCGCGAATGGGCTGCCAGGCCTACATCCTTCTGGGTCTTTACTGGTGGCGCGTGCAGGCGCCAGTTCGCCGAAGGGTTCACTCGCCTCGCAGCCACCTTGGGCATGATGCGCGCCATGGGCAAGCCTGGCAGCAACATGATCGGCCCGTTCTTATCCCTGTCTGGTCCCTTTGATGATGTCAACCAGATTGGGCCGGGCGGCTACGCCGACGGCGGCATGAACTCGGTCTGTAAGGACTACCGCAATAACAGTGTGCCTCAACGCCTGACGTTCCAAAAACTGCTCAAATCAGTCGAAGAGGATGAGTTCGAGTATTTTGGCGGCGACCTCTTCAACACTTCGGCAGAAGAGTACTTCAATGTGCGTAAATACCCCACTGATGGATGCTCGCCGATCCGCCTGTTCTGGCAGCGTGGCTCAAGCTGCACTAATCCACCCGACCGCAACCAGCACCTGAAATTCCTCAGGAGCCCCCAGATTGAGGCGTTCTTCGTAAGCGCACCGTGGTTTGACCGCGAGTGCCGCATGGCCGACCTCGTTTTGCCCACCACTACCATGTATGAGCGCGAGGACTTCACCGAGCCGGCACGTTGTGGCAAATACATCCCGCCCTCCTATGTGGGCCTGCGCAGCGCGATCTATCACCAGCGCTGCATCGAGCCGATTGGCGAGAGCATGACCGACATGGACATACTGGCAGAAGTCGCAGACCGGTTTGGGCTTAAGGATGTCTACCTTGAGGGCAACTCCGAGGAAGACTTCATCCGTAAGATCTACGCGAATACAAACATTCCGCTTTCCTTTGAGGAGATTCAGAAAAAAGGCTACTATGTGTGGCCTGCTCCCAAGGACTACAAGCCCAACAAGCAGTTCAATGATTTTTATCACGATCCCGAGAATAACCCGATGCCCACTCCCACCGGAAAGGTTGAGATCTTCTCAACGCTGGCTTGGGAGAAGTACGGCGACCATCCGGAGATTCCGCCCTATCCGAAGTATATTCCCGAGCTGGAAGGCGCGGAGTCGACCGAGCTTAAGGAGAAATATCCCCTCCAGCAACTGTTGGCGCATCCCAAGTTCCGCTTCCACGGGAAGTACAACGACTGCACTTGGCTCAACGAAGCCTACAAGGTCAAGGGGCCGGACGGCTACAAGTATGAGCCCGTACTCATCCACCCGGATGATGCCGCCGACCGTGGCCTCAAGGACAACGACATAGTTGTTGTCTACAACGACCGCGGCACGGCGTTGGGCGGCGCAGTGGTGACGTATCGCATGAAAAAGGGAGTCGCCCAGTTTACCTACGGTGCCTGGAACGATCCTTTGGACGGTGGTTTCGGTGCCCCCGACCGTGGTGGCGACGGCCAGGTTCTCACCAATCCCAGCCCGATGTCAGCACATCACCCCACCGGCGGCGCGTACAACTCGTCGCTGATAGAGATTAAAAAAGCCGACCTCGACCAGCTGGCGAAGGATTACCCAGAGGGCTGGAGTGGCAAGTACCGTACGTGGAACAAGGAGGGCTGATGCATGAAGACTATTCTTGTTGACCCATCACGCTGCCTGCAGTGCTCGAACTGCTGGGTTGCCTGCAAGGATGAACACTGCGGCAACGACTGGTCGCCCATTTCTGCCCCACAGGGCGAGGACCAGTGGTGGATCCGCGTTGAGGAGACCGAGGTAGCCTCCGGCGCCCACATGAAGCTCCATCGCGTCCCGATCCTGTGCCAGCACTGCAAGGAGGCACCCTGCATGGCTGCTGCACCTGACGCGGTGTACCGCAGAGACGATGGCCTCGTGGTCATCGACCCGAAGCAGGCAAGAGGAAGACAGGAGATTTTTGAGGCCTGCCCCTATGGCGTGGTTTACTACAACGCCGAGCTCGACCTTCCCCAGAAGTGCACGGGCTGTGCCCACCTGCTGGATGCCGGATACCAGGCGCCGCGCTGCGTGACAGCCTGCCCCAACGATGCCCTTGCATTTGTTGATGAGGGCGACCTGGCGCCGGAAAACATGTATGCTCCCCTGGAGGTGTTCCACCCCGAGTTTGAGACGCAGCCGAGTGTTGCCTACGTCAGGCTTCCGAGGATATTCGTCGCCGGCGAGCTTGCGACACAGGATGAGACTGGCTGCATCGAGGATGCACTCGTGACGGCATGGCACCAGGTGACCGGCGATGTCTACGAGGGCTATTCAAGCACGTTCGGCGATTTCCATATCGACGTCGAGGCCCCGGGCTTTTACTCGGTAGAGTTCTTCGCCGAGGGCTTCAAACGCAAGACAATCACAGACATCGACCTGCGGGAGTCAAGAAGCCTCGGAGTCGTAAAGCTCTGGCCGAGACTCACGAATTGTTAGGGGGACTGGATATGCCCAGCAGAAAATGGATTGCTATCGTCAATATCACACTGTCGCTTCTCATGTCGGTCTTTCTGTCGGTGCTGTTTACCGTCGGACAGGGCTTCCATCTTACGCTCGCTGGCTTTGGCTACACATTTGCCTTTGCATTTGGCACCTCGCTTTTTGTGGCCTTCCTCATACCGCTTCCGCGTGCGGGGAACTGGTTTGCAAAACGGATGGGGGCCGAGCCCGGCACGGGGATGTTCTACATACTGGACAGCGCTGTGCAAGTGGTCTTCTTCCTGATCATGGTCAACCTCGTAATGACACTCGCGCTGTCAGGCTACGGCTTCATCGACGGCCTGAGCTTCTTTGACCGCTGGTGGATCATGAACATCAACTTCTTTGCGATCGCCTATGTGACATTCCTTCTTGTACGAACCGTTGCAGTCGCCCTTGCCGACCGCCTGACCAAAAGTAAAGTTGAAAAAGAGGTTCCAGCATAGAGAAATAGAGAAGGCTGAGTGTTTCCCGCACAGGCAAGCCAAGGGTTGCCTGTGCGGGGCAGCTGAGAACTGAGAACCCGGGTACCGATTAATATGTCATTCCGGAGCCTGCGAAGCAGGAGCCCGGAATCTAAAGGAGAAATTGTAGTACGTGGACAAGGGTACGGACAAGGGTGGACAAGGGTACGTACCCTTGTCCTAACTAGTTTTAAGCTTGTCCACGGAAGCCTATGTGGGGGGTGTCGTTGAAGGTTCCGTGGTAGTCGGAGCCGCCTGTGTGGAAGAGGTTGTGGCGCTTCTCAAGCTCGGCGCAGCGCTGCCAGTCGGCGGGGCCGTGGTCGGGATGGAAGCGCTCGATGCCGCGCAGCCCGCACTCCACCAAGGCGGGGACTATCCCATAGCTGTCGAGCTGCCCGGGGTGGGCGAGCACCGCGACTCCCCCGTCGGCGACGATGGCGCCCACCGCCTCGCGGGCATCCACATAGCTGATGTCGCGGGCGCAGATGCCCGTGCCCTTGAACAGGCCACGGCTTAAGCAGCTGTAGGCGGCGCTGCCATAGGCCGCATCGGTGAGTGCCGCCATGAGATGCTGCTTGTAGAAGGATGTCGAGTGCTGGGACAGCTCCGCCGCCTTCTTGATGTCCACCTCATAGCCCGCCTCAAGCAGGCGGTCCATCTGCCAGCAGGTGTTCGCACGCCTCTTCTCAAGGAGGTCCCGGCACAGCGCCCTGATCGCAGGGGAGTCGCTGCGCAGCCCGTAGCCTAAGACATGCACCTTGCGCTTGCGCTCGACATCCCAGGCGCTCACTTCGATGCCCCCCAGGGCGACGATCCCGAAATGCCCGGCCGTCTCGACCGCAAAGTCGAGCCCGACCGTGGTGTCATGGTTGGTGAAGGCGATATGGGTCATCTCGCGGCGGGCTGCCTGCTCGACGATGTCCTTGAAGCTGTCCGACCCGTCCGAGATGTTGGAATGGATATGGAGGTCGCAGCAGGCATTGAAGGCCTCGCCCCGCCCGAGGAAGCGCAGCAGGGCCTCGGTCGCGCCCGCGCTCGTGGTGAAGGGGCTCGCCGAGCGCGGGCGTCTGGCTTCCTTCGTGGTCGGGGGGCAGGACAGGATCATGCGATGACGCCTTCCTGCATGTTGAACTCGTGGTCGCAAAGGCCCTCCATGAACTCCAGGTCATGGAAGATTCCCAACATCGTCGTGCCCTGGTTCTTCAGCTGCTCGATAAGCTCGCGCACTTTCAGCTTCGAGGCATTGTCCAGCGACGCCGTCGGCTCGTCGAGCAAGAGCAGGCGGGGCTGCTTTATCATGGCCGCCGCAATGTTGAGGCGCAGCTTCTCGCCGCCGGAAAAGGTGCGCGGGTACACCGCCCACAGCTCTTCTGCCAGGTTGAAGTGGGCGAGCATCTTCTCAGTCTCGCTGTGGCAGAGGTCGAGCTGCTTGCTCCCATAGGTCTCAAGCGCGCTTTGCAGCACGATGTCGTAGGCGCTTCGCCGCGGCAGGACGCTCAGGAACTGGGTGACGTAGCCTATCTCGTGGGTGCGCAGGTACACGACCTGCCGCTGGCTCGCCTGGGCGAGGTCGATATACCCGAATGCAGCCGAGTCGTACCACAGGGAGCCCTTCTCGGGGAAGTTCGTGCGGAAGAGGCAGCGCAGGATGGTCGATTTCCCCGAGCCGCTTTTCCCTGTTATTCCCACGAACTCGCCCGGCATGACCGTGAGGCTGATGTCGTAGCAGCCTTGGATATGCCGGCCCATCGCATGGACGGTGAAGGACTTCGTGAGCCCTTCGATGGTGAGCAGGGGGCGGGCCGCCCCGGGCCGGGGCGCCTGCTGGTCGCGGGACACCGGGTTGTCTCGAACGGCGTAAGCGGCCTCCATCTACCTCACCTCGGCTTCTTCTCGCACGGCCCGCACGCCCGCGCCCGGGCCCTCATGCCCGCCTTCAAGGGGGGCCTCGAACTGCGGGTAGTGCGACTGGTGCACACACCGGCCGCCCACGAAGGCCTGCGCAACGACGGGGATGTCCCCGCCTATCTCGCGCACGCACAGCATGTCGGCGCGCTTCCCCACCGCAATCGAGCCGAAGTCCTTGTCGAGGCGTACTGCCCGGGCAGGGTTGATGCTTATGAGGGCCACGGCCCGGGCAAGGCCTATCCCGCAGTGGCGATGGAGGATGAAGGCAGAGCTCAGCAGGGCCGCCGGGTAGTAGTCGCTGCACAGCACGTCGACCATGTCGGCGCACACCGCCTCGCGCGCGGAGAGGTTCGCCGAATGGGAGCGGCCAAGCAGCACGTTCGGCGCGCCGGCCAAGGTGTGCATGCCGCGCTTCCGGGCGCTCTGCGCGACGTCGAGGGTGATGGGGAACTCGGATATCGAGGTTTCCAGCTGCTCCATCAAGTCGAGCTTCTCGCAGGAGTCGTCGTCATGGGAGGCAAGCGCGATGCCCTGTGCCCGCGCCATGCGGGACAGCTCAAGCAGCTGTGCCATGCTCAGCTTGTCGGCAGCCTGCTTCTCCGCGATTATCCGGGCGACGTCCTCGTCGCTCAGGTTCCGGTAGCCCTTCAAGGTGTCGCCATAGACCTTGAGGTCGGCATACTGCCCTTGCCCGGGCGTGTGGTCCATAAAGGAAAGGAGGTCGATGAGCCCGCGGGAAAGGTAGTCCTTGACAGCCTCGTACATGTTGAAGGCGTCGACCTCGACCCTCAGGTGCAGGCGGTGCCGGATCAGGTGGTCGCGCTCCTCCCCCTGGCGCATCGCCTGGATAAGAGCTATCAGGGCCGAGACGTTCTCGAAGCTGCGGATGGGCTTGTGGTCGAAGACCGTCGACTGGTAGATCGAGAGCGAGTGGTAGATAGTGGTGACGCCGTGTGCCACCAGCTCCCGCTCCGCCTTGTAGAGCGCCGCACTCAGATCCATGACGACGCCGGGACGGGGGCTTGCAACACTTTCGATGAAGTCGGAATGGATGTCGATGATGCCCGGGAGCACGTAGCAGCCCCGCGCGTCGACGACAATCGGCCCCTGCCGCGGCCCATCCTGCGGCCCCTGCGGCCCCTGCCGCAGCCCCTGCCCTGTCGGCCAGAGGTCGTCGCCGAAGCCTGCGGCCTCGTCGATAATCGACTGCGCCGAGTCGATCAGGCTCATCTCGCCCAGGTCCTCGCGGCCCGGGAAGCGCACGGCCTCGCGGCCCGAGAAGTGCCCGCCTGCGGTGCTGGGGCGGATGGCTTCGATCCTGCCGCCCACGACCACCACGTCGTGATGGGGCAGCACCTCGTGCTCGCAGACGACCGTGCCGCCCTGCAGGATTATTGATTCACATTCCATGGAAACCTCTTTCTTGATATCTGTGGTCCTTGCTGCCATGCCTGCCGCGTATCCTTCCCGCTCCCGCACTCCCCGCCCTACAGCAGCGAGTACACCAGCTGCTGCGTGTAGGCATGCTGGGGGTCTTCCAGTATCTGGTCCGTCAGCCCCGTCTCTATCACCCGTCCGTCGAGCATGACCAACGTGCGGTCTGCCAGCATCCGCACAACCCCGAGGTCGTGGCTGACCACCAGCATCCCCACCTTGAAGTCGCGCCGGATACGCAGGATCAGGTCGAGGACGTTCGCCTGCACCGAGAGGTCGAGCCCTGTCGTCACCTCGTCGAGAAGCAGGATGGGCGGGTTGTTCGAGAGCGCCTTGGCTATCTGCACGCGCTGCTGCATGCCGCCGGAGAAGCGCCGAGGGGCCTCCGTCTTCCGGCGCTGGGGGATGTTCACCTCGTCAAGCAGGGAGCTCCCCCGGCCCACCATCGCCTGTACCAGGCGGTTCCCGGAAGAGATCATCTGCTCGGCGATGTTGGACAGGGACGAGTAGTCCATCCGCAGGCCCAGGTAGGGATTTTGGTACACCATGCCGAACATCGTGTTGCGCAGGCGCAGGCGCTCTTGCGACGAGAGCTCGAAGGCGTTTTGGAGCCCGCCGTCATAGGATTGGAGGTGCAAGGTCCCGGCACTTGCCTCCTGGTCGAAGTAGAGGCACTGCATGAGCGTCGACTTTCCGCTGCCGGACTCGCCGACGATGCCGACGATCTCGCCGGGATAGAGCTCAAGGCCGACGTTGCGCAGCGCGTGGACCGTGCCGCAGCGCGGGCAGACGTTGCGCTCCAAGGGCGCCTCACCGTCTTGGCAATGCGGGCAGCGCGGGCCGAAGTGCCGCGAAAGCCCCTCAAGGACGAGGATGGGGCGTTCCTCGACGACGGGCCCCTGCGGCCGTGCCTGCACCAGGCCCTGCGTGCCCATCCCGCCCCTGTACCGTGCATCGGGCGCAGGGAGCTTGCCCTCGGGGCCGTGGAGGGCGCCTTCCGTCATCTCGTCGTGCTTCTCCAATAACGCTTCCATCTATATCAGCCCTTTCGATGCGGCTTGTTGTGTACAGAATGCCGTGTCGTTGCAGCGGTACACCGCAGTCCCGCTCGCCTCGTCCACCGTCTCGTCCAGATAGACGTTTGTCGCGCCGCAGGTGTCGCAGCACCTCCCCTGGAATTCCTCGACCGCAAAGGGGTGGTCCTTGAAGTCGAGGGGCTCGACCGTGGTATAGGGCGGAACCGCGTATATCTTCTTCTCGCGCCCCGCCCCGAACAGCGTCAGGTTCGAGTTCTGGTGAAGCTTCATCGTGTCGAAGCGCGGGATGGGGGACGGCGCCATGACATAGCGGCCGTTCACCTTGACGGGGTGGTCGGCCCCCGTCGTCGTCGTGCCGAAGCACACTATCTGGTCGAAGAGGCTGAGCCAGGCCCCCGTGTAGTCCGCCTGCGCATGCAGCACGCGCGTGGCGGCCTCCCGAGGCTCGAAGTGGCGCAGGGGCTCGGGGGTGGGGACCTGCAGCACCATGACCTGGTCCTCGCCCAGGGGCTGCTCGGGAATGCGGTGGCGCGACTGGATGATGCTCGCACGCCGGGTTTCCTCGGTAATCTCCACGTCCGTCGTCGCGTGGATGAGCTTCTTGATGTTGACCGCGTTGACGCTCTCGTCGCAGCCCTGGTCGATGACCTTGAGCACGTCCCGCCTGCCTATGATGGCAAGCGTTATCTGCAGGCCGCCCGTGCCCCATCCGCGCCCGATAGGCATCTCGCGCGAGGCGAAGGGCACCTGGTAGCCCGGCACCGCGATCCCCTTGACGATCGCCCTGCGGATCTCGCGCTTCGAGGCCTCGTCGAAAAAGGCGAAGTTATACTGCTTGGTCATCGTTTCCCCCTTCCCCGCCGTCCGTCGACTTGTCCGCCGGGCCTGTCGCCGGCTCGTCCGCCGGTTTGTCCGCCGAACCCTTCGCCAAGTCCTTCGCCTTGCGCACGCTTGAGAGCTTCGACTGGAAGGTCACGTAATGCGGCAGCTTCAAATGCGATATGAAGCCCGTCGCCTCGATGCCGTCGACGTGGTACAAGACGAACTCCTCGTCCTGGGTCGGGAAGCGCTTGTCCTTGGACCGGAGGCAGAAGTCCAG
This sequence comes from Eggerthellaceae bacterium, assembly GCA_009782605.1. Lineage (GTDB taxonomy): Bacteria > Actinomycetota > Coriobacteriia > Coriobacteriales > Eggerthellaceae > WRIS01. Next base: position 97,466 of record WRIR01000001.1, read on the forward strand.
CACGCTCATGGCGATGGCCTTCGTCTCCCCACGTCCCATGACCATGCCGTAGCCCAGGTCGAAGGTGAACTCCTTCCCGCCGTCTGCGTTCTCGACCTCAAGCTCGAAGATGCCCTCGACCTCGGTCACGGGAATCGCCCCGAGGTAATAGGCATCGCCCCTCCCTGCCTGGAGGGGGTCTCCGGATGCGCCGGGCGTGCCCAAGGGATGCTCTACGGCTATCTCCACCTCCCCGTAGCGCAGCTCGGCGACCGTGGGGTGCCCCAGCCCGAAGCCGCGGATGGCCGCGTAGCCCAGGGCCACGACCCCTTGCGTCATGCCTCGCGCCAAGACCTGCAGCCGCATCGAGCGCGGGGTCGGGAAGACCAGGGGCTCCATGGTGGCGTCGGCCGGGGTGGCGTCGTCTGCGTCGTATTCGGCAAGGAGGCCCTGCGCACGCAGGTAGTCCGCCACCTTCGGGAGGCGGCCGAAGGCCCCGAGAGGGGGGCTTGCAGCATCCTTGGCACCCTTCTTGGGCGGCCGCACGGACGCTTCGGGAAGCAGGTCCTGGGCGGCTTCGGCGCCATCATCCCCGCCGAAGCCGTCCCCCTCGCAAAGGCCGTCGGCCTCCCAGCCTTCCTTCCAGATGCGCTTCATCTCCCGACGCAGCTCGCGCACCGTGTCGGTGCTCTCCTTGCGCAGGTTGAAATCGATGAGGCGGTGGCTGTAGTCCCGCGTCGCGCCCAGTATCTGACCGCCGGGTATGTCCTTGAAGGCCGCGGAGATACGCCGGGAGCACCGCATCGCGTCCGGCTCGACCGCACACGAGACGTAAGGCCGCTCCAGGGTCGAGCGGAAGGCCCGCAACAGGAATACCGCCTCCTCGCACGACCCCTGCGCCTGCTTCAAAGCGAGCGCCGCCAGCTCCGGCGCATACAGCGAGCTCTCCCCCATCACCTGGTCGATGAGGTCGGGGAAGGCTGCCATGATATCCTTTATCTCGACGGAGCACCCCGGCCTGACGCGCTCCCATGCCAGAAGGGCAAGGCTCGCCTCGATGGCCTCCTGGCCGCCCCGCACTGCTACATAAGCCATGATGCCTCCTCGCCTTCTGCGCCGCCCTCCATCGCGAGCACCGACAGGAAGGAGCTGCGCGGGATAGCCGCCACCTGACCCTGCCGGTCAACGAGGATTATCTCTATGCCGCAGGGGAACTCGTCGCCGCGCCGCTTGCGCGCCCACACCCAGTCGAAGCAGTCGATGCCGAAGACATGCGAGTCCCGCACCCCGGGCCCCTCGACAGAGACCCAGTACAGCGAGGCGTCCCCCGCCTCGGCACCCTCCCGTTCCGTCAGGAAGGCAAGGCGCTCGCAGCCGAGCAGGACGGTCGCGCCGGCCTCGGGCGAAAGGAAGCTCCCTGCTGAGGCCTGCACGATTGCCTGCCCGGCAAGCTCCTTGTCGCAGCCGTGGGGGACCACGACGAAGGCGGCATCGGCCTGCCCTGCCGTGCGTGCATGCGTCTCGGCCACGATGGCGTCTTGGATACCCGCCGGGTCGGGGGCGACCACGCAAAAGCTGACCGCCTGGTCTATGAACATCTTCACCAGGGTCTCAAGCGGCCCCTCAAGGCCGAAGCGCGAGGCCTTCTTCCCCTGGGTGGCCGGGAGGCCATACACCCTGCCCGGCCGTGCCATCGCGTCCATCACCGCCCGAAACGAGAGCTGGATGTGGTGGAGCTCTTTGTCCGCCCCCATGTCAGGCCTCGACTTTCATGGTCGAGAAGTCCACGCGGGTCTTATCGACACGCGCCGCCTCTTTCGCCTGACGCCGGGCTATCCTCTGCGCTTCTTTCCGTATCAGGTGCTCCCAGCCCGGCACCTTCTCCTGCGCCGCGCCCGAGGCAAAGGCGGCGTCGATGAGCGCCAGGTTGTAGGCGAGGTTGCGCCTGCTGCCCAGGGCCATGCCGTATCCCATCGTGTCGCCGAGCTTCACGCGGCACGAGCACATAAGCGCCTCCCCCAGGTAGAAGAGGCTGTTGCGGACGCTTTCGCGCACCTTCACCATCACCAGTTCCTCATGGGGCTCGTCGACGACCTCGACCGCGCACTCTGCCTCGATCTCGGCCGCTATCCCTTGCGCGAGGGAAGGGTCTCCCTCGACAAGGATCCGGGTTCTTTCATATCTTTGCAAAGAGTTCTCCTTAGGAATGTAGGATGTAGCGCTTGCGCAGCTTCGTCGCGATGACTTCCAGCACGACTGCGACCGCAAGGCAACAATAGACGATGAGGCCGACTTCACGGAAGCTGAAGTAGAAGCTTCCCGCCAAGAAGAGCTGGTAGCCGATGCCGCCGGCGCCGGCAATCGCCCCGATGGCGATGGCGTTCGTGAAGTTGATCTCGAAACGGATAAAAGTCCAGGAAAGCATCTGGCTTATCTTCTCGGGAACCACCGCCTTGAAGACCACGTGCCACCACGATGCCCCGCAGGCGCGCAGGGCGTCGAGCACCCCTGCGTCGACCTCCTCGAAGCACTCCGAGTAGGCCTTCACCAGGTATGCGATGCTGTGGAAGAGAAGGCCGACGACAGCAGCGCCCGCGCCGAGCCCGAGAGCGACCGTGAAGACCAGAACCCACAGTATCGTCGGGACTGCCCGAAAGACCGACATCACCGCCTTTATCGCATTCGCGAGGACCCGGTTGGAGAGGTTCGCCGAAGCCAAGAGGCCGAGCACGAAGGCGATGGCGGCGCCGATAAAGGTCGTCAGCACCGAGAGGGCGACGGTGATGAGCACGCCCTCGAACACGTCGAATGCCGTGAAGTGCCCCGCCAGACCCGGCTGGAAGAACATCACCATGAGGTTCTTGAGCATCTGGACGAAGGCGTCGAACAAGGCGACCTTGCCGTAGTTGATGGTCAGCATGGTATAGACCGTCAGCGCCCCGAAGGCCACGAGCGTTGCCGTCAAGGCGGCGTTTGACTTGGTCATCACCCGGGTTTTCAGCTTGCCCCGCCGGGAGTAGCGCTTGAACTGCCGCGCCGTTTCTGCGGAGGCGGCCCCTGCGGGGGCGCCCATGGCTCCTGTTGATGCTTCTGTGACAGGCACGGGGCTGCGCGTCCCTGCCCATACGGGAGGTGTCATATTATCTGCCTCCTCACGTAGTTCGAGATAGCCTCACAAGCGATGACCGCCACCACGATGCAGAGGATGACCAGGGCGGCCAGGTCGTAGCGGAAGCTCTTGTAGTAGACGTCGAAGAGGGCCCCGATGCCAGCACCCGTGAGGATGCCGATAAGCGTCGCGTCGCGGATGTTCGTCTCTATCATGTACAGCGTCCAGCTGACGACCGCCGTGATCGACATGGGTATGATGGCCTGGGTGACGATTGGCGCGAAGCCGGCTCCCGTCGCGCGGAGCGCCTCAACGGAGCCGCCGGCCACCTCGTCGATGCTCTCCAGGAAGCAGCGGGTCAGGTACCCGAAGGTCCCGAGGAAGAGAGCGAGAAAGCCCGTGAACTCGCTTTGCTTGAACGAGAACATCAGGATGAAGGCCCACGCAACCACGGGGATGTTCCTGAACACCGATGCGATGCCGCGGATTATCAGGGGGAAGGGGCCGCCAAGCCCTGCCTCCCGCGACCCGATGACCGCGCACAGGTAGGCGAACACGGCGGCGATGCAGCTTGAGGCGACCGAGAGGAGCACGGTCTTGCCCAGCGATATGAGGATGGTGTCGATCTTTTCAAAGGCCGCGACCGAGGGCATGAAGTTCTGCGCCATCCACACGATCCCGCCCGGGATGTCGGCAAGCACTTTTAGGGGGTTGAAGCCCACGAAGCCCGCCGACACGGCGTTGACTGCCACGAGCAGCACAAAGACGCCCCCTATCGCAAGGCTTCGTTTCAGGAAGAATCTCTTGTCCATCAAGCAGCACCCACCGTGGCAAGCACTTCTTCTTCCAGATTCTCGAAAAGGCCTCCCCTGACTGCCCTTTCCTCGACGTAGGGGGTTCCGTAGATGTCGGAGATGGCGCGGGCGTCGAGTTCGTCCGGCGTGCCGTCGAACACCAGGTGGCCCTTCTTCAAAGCGAGGATGCGGTCGGAGAACTCGATGGCGTAGTCGACCTGGTGCAGGTTCACGAGGCAGGTGATGCCGAGCGTGTCGACCGCCCAGCGCAGGTGCTCCATGATCATCTGCGAGGCCTTGGGGTCGAGGCTGGCGATCGGCTCGTCGGCCAGTATCAGGAGGGGGTCCTGAAGCAGCGCGCGGGCAATCCCGACGCGCTGCTTCTGGCCGCCCGAGAGCTGGTCGGTCCGGGTATAGGCGAACTCCGCAAGGCCCAGTTGGTCGAGGATGGTGAAGGCCCGCTCCTTCTCTTCCTCCGAGTACAGGCCGAGAACGCCGGCGATGGTGGACTTGTACCCGAGCCTACCCTGCAAGACGTTCTCTATCGAGGTCGACCGGTACACGAGGTTGTAGTGCTGGAATATCATGCTGATGCGGCGGCGCACCTGGCGCAGCTCCCGCCTGCCCATGCCCGCCACGTCCTTGCCGTCAAAGACGATGCTCCCCGCGTTCGGGTCGATAAGGCGGTTGATGCAGCGCAGCAGGGTGGACTTCCCGGCACCGGAGGACCCGATGACGGACACGAACTGGCCGCGTGGCAGGGAGAGCGTCACGTCCGTGAGCGCCTTGGACTTGCTGCTGTAGTCCTTGCCGAGCTTTTCGATTTGAAGGAGGTTGCGTGCTTCCATGTCGATCCCGGCCCTAGGAGCTGATCTTGCGTATGGGGTCGTACCAGCTGTCGGTAACCTCGACGAAGCGCATCTTGTCGGAAGTCCTCTTGACGAGCCCCTTGGCGTTCTCGTCGTCGGGGTCATAGAATATCTGCGGGTTGTTCGCAACCGTGTCCGAGCAGAAGTGGGCGACGATCTTCTTGCGGGTCTCGTCATCGATGGCGTCGTGGTTGAAGGAGTAGGGGGCGTTCAGGACCGGGGTGACGTCGATGATCGTGAACTGCTGGCCGCGCAGGGTGTCGAAGGGGGCCTCCGCGTTGTCCCTGACCTCATAGACTGCGCCGACCTCGTTTTCCGCACCGGAGACAAGCGTGAGGAACATGTCAGTGTCGGTGTCGCAGAATGCCGCCGCGTCGGCGTCGCCCGAGACCAGGTTGAACAGGGACCCCTGGTGGGAGCCGCCGAACAGGACTTCGGAGAAGAACTTGCCAGCCTCGGTCAGATCGTCTGAGGAGGCAAGGCCGAAGTGGTTGACGATACCGGCAGCCGGGACCTTGAAGCCCGAGGTCGAGGTTGCGGAAACGAAGGAGAAGGTCCCTCCCTCGAGGCTGTCGAGGGAAAACTTGCCGCTGCTATCCTTGAAGTCGCCGGCCTTCTCGGTCGGCACCGCTATGCGGCTGTAGTAACAGGCGCCGTCGATGCCGCCCTCGGCATCGCTGTGGATGAAGGAGCACTGGACGCTGCTATTCTTTTTGTTGGCCTGGATGTAGCCCTCTGCGCCGAGCGACGACATGTTCGCCTTGCCCGAGGCGATTGCCTCGATGGCGACGTTGTAGTCGGTGGTGAGGACCATCTCGCACTCAAGCCCGCAGGCTGCCATGATCTCTGCGGCCCAGGCGTCGCGAGCCACCGAGAACTCGGTCGAGGACGTGTCGGGAAGCCATACCATACTGATCTTCTGCGTGGCGGGCGTCGAAGCAGTTTCTGCCGGGCTGTCATCCTGGCTGCCTTCCGTCTCGCTTGCCGGTGAGTCTGTGCCGGGCGTGCAGCCGGCAAGGAAGCTCATCGCCCCCGCTGAAAAAAGTGCCGCTGTGCCGACGACGAACTGACGGCGCGACAGGGAGAATGGTGCGGTTACTTTCATGTTTTCCTTCTCTTTCTCTTGAGCCCAACTTGTTTCTCTCCTGTGAACACGAACAGCATTTTGGGTGACAGGGGGACAATCCCCCTGTCACCCCGGAGTCGCAAGGAGGGGAGGGAAACGACTCCGCAATGCCTATTCGCTGCCAAGCATCGTAAGCAGCACGTGTCTGATTTTCGTCAGGAGCGCGTCAAGATTCCGTCAAAGGGCAAGCAAATTTAAGTAAAACTCTCATGAAACCCTCGTTAAATCACCTGGTCAAACGCCCGTCACCCATTTTCCCGCCTATCAAAGGCTTGCGGGTCAGGCGACGTTTAGCCTGAACCTTTCGGTTGGTTTCTTGATAAGAAGAGAATAGAAGAGATGTCGGGCTATACGTCCCTGTGACACCGGGCTACACGTCCACGTGACACAAGGTCGCGTTCTTCTCCAGGAGGTACGCGCGCATATAGGGGGGGGGGGGCTGAAGGCAACCTTGCCGTAACTGCTGCTGTGGATTATGCCGACGCTTATCAGGCGCTGGCGATAGCGTTAGTAGTTAGATTTTTTCATAATTCGACTTATATTTTCAGAGTTTCATTTTTCTTTTATAATTCTACTATACTCTTGCGGAAGAAGAAAGGCCCGGAAACCGATAGTTTTATAAGCACGGGACCAGCTCTTCGTGTGCTCTCGGGAAATCCCCTTGGGCCTGGTGGTGCCTGGCCGTCACCGGGTCTGCGAGGGATGGCGGCGCCTAGCTGAACTCCTTGTCGCCTACCCGCAGATAGCCTCCGCGGTGCCTGCCGGCAGGGTCGTGATGCGTCCAGTGTATGACGCCGCCTTCCTCGTTGAACTCGTAAACGCCCGCGAAGTGCACCATGTCGCCTGCGGCTAAGGGCTCAACCCGGGGTGCGATATCGATATTATGCGCCACAAGCAGCGTCTGCCCGGAGGCAAGCCGCAGGATGAAGCGCTGATGCCGGTTGCCTTCCGTGTCGTCGCTCAGGATGCGCTCGACGATGCCCGTGCCCGTGACATAGGTGTTGTCTTGCTGGGTTTCAAACAGCCGCGCCAATTCGGCGTCTGTGGAGCCAAGGCCGAAGGTCTCGACACCGGCAGCTGTCTCATTTGAGCCGCCCCCTCTGTCCTGCCCCTGTCCCGCAAGCGCCCAGACCAACAAGGCCGCCACAACAAGGCCGGCAATTATCATCATGGCAGCACGTAATCTCTTCATTCAGGCAGTATAACACCTGGCATACCGAAAGCTGCTGGGGAATGCCTTTCAAAAAAGCATGAGTCCCGGCGCAGGGGGAACCGGGCTTTAGCAACACATCCTCCGACATGGCCGACTTTTATGAGGCGGCTCTCACTGCTTTGGTACCGTTGCGGCAAAGCCAGTCAGTCGATGAACTTCGGCGGCAGGGCGTCGCCCCCGATGGTCTCCAACACATGCTTGATCGACTGCCTCCCCTTCAAGACCATCAGCTTCGACGTCCCGTAGGCGAGCAGCTTGCCGTGGGTGTCTTTGACGCTCGCCTCGGTCAGGCAGATGCTCCGCCCCACCTTGAGCGACCTGCCCTCGGCGATTATCCTCCCCCTGTCGACCATGGACAGGTTGCTCACAGACAGGTCGATGGACGTGAAGCCGACGTCCTCGTCCAGCTCGCAGTATGCGGACCAGTAGGCGGCGGTGTCCAGGATGGAGGAATAGGCCCCGCCATGGATCGCCCCGAAGGGGTTCATATGCTTCTTCTCCAACACGGTCTCCACCCTCGAATACCCTCTGCTCAGCTCACACACCTCCATCGACAGGAGCTCGAAATAGGGCCCGCGGTTTATGAGCCTCAAAAGCGCCTCGACGTGCTTTGGGTTTACCTTCATCGCCACCTTCCTTCCGAAGGTGAGATTATAGCACGACCGCATGCGGCCCACGGCTCCGCCCCCGCAACCCTGCCCGACCTGTCGCGCTGCTCCCATCAACCAGGCCCCACCCCACAGCCCCACCCGACCTGCCGCGCTGCCCCAAAAACGGGGACGGCGTCCAATAAAGCACGGGCAAGCTCCTGCCTCCCGGCACTGGCCCAGAAAAAGCGCTTACGTCCTGAAAATTGCCAAGGCTAGCCATTTTACGTCCTTGTTTTAACCAAATTGAGCTAAAATAAGGACGTATTACTACACCAAGCGGAAGCCGGGCCGAAGAAGCCAAAGAGGGCGAGGGGGCAAACGGCACATGAAAAGGCTCTCCCCGAGAACAACGAGGGCCCTCAAGGCCCTTCACCTTGTGGGGGTCACCGTCTGGGTGAGCGGGGTCGTGTGCACGGGGGCAGTCGTGCTGGCCTTGTCTCAACAGGCTTCACAAGAGGGGATGCTGGCGCTCCTTTCCTTGGCCGAGCTTGCCGACTACCTCCTGATAATACCCGGGGCCACGGCCTGCTACCTGCTCGGCACGGTTTACGGCCTCTTTACTGCCTGGGGTTTTGTCAGGCACCGGTGGGTGGCCGCCAAGTGGGTGCTGTACAACATCGCATGCATCCCCGCGATGGTTCTTGCCCTGCCTACTGTCAAGGCAATGAGGCAGCTCGTCCTTTTGAACGGGGCGGCCGCACCTTCTGTGCCAGGGTTTCAGGAAAAGCTTGTTCTGCTCGGCGCGTTGAGCGGCTACATCTTGGTCATTGCCACAGCCATTGCCCTTGTCTCGGTCTATAAGCCGTTTAGGAAAAAGAAGAATACCGAAACGGCGAAGTGAGGATGTGGGAGGAAGACGAAACAAGTTCGGGGCAAGCTTTGTAGGATTCCAGGATCGGCAACTGACAACCAAGCGAATCGCCCTCTTGCCGCACGGCCCCTTATCACATGTTCTTGCCTTTTTGACACAGTGCGTAAGCGTGTTTGCGTGACGCTGCGAATACGAGGCAAAAGTTCGATATACTCAATTCTCAAAAACCTATAGGTGGTATAGTTATTGTGTGCCTTTGATCTATGCCTGAAGGGAGTTGATAACTATGAGCAGCACACCAACCCAACAAAGCATCCTGTTGAGAAACAAAGTATTTGAGCACCGTGAGAAGATAGCAGAATTGGCTCAGAGATACGGGTTCAAAAACCTTGCTTTATTCGGATCCGTGGCTCGTGGTGACGCAACCGATAACAGCGACATCGATATGTTGGTTGATTACGTAGACGATTACGTTTACTACGACTGGGGAATAGCAGGCTTCAAAGTGAGTCTAGACGATCTGCTGGAAGAGGACATCGGTGTTGTTGCGCGCATTGATGTTAAGGACAACAGAAAAGAGTACATCCTAAACAGTCAGACAATAAAGGTGATTTAGATGGCGCCGAAAGACGATACCTTATATCTCCAAGACGCATTGGAGGCAATCAACAAGATCGAGCGATTCCTTTCCAGCAAAACTCGAGACGAATTTGTAGATGACGACTTGTAAATGCCACGCGCTGGACGCGGGATTGCGGATTGGACCAGCTATCCTGAGCTGCTGGAGGCAGCAGGCCGCAAAACGGTGCTTGCAGGGACAGGGCTTGGGCACCATGCGTCCGATTGCGCCCTCAGGAGCCTCGGCCAAGGCGACCTGAAGGCAGTAGGAGAGCATCTGTCCGTCCGTCAAATCTCAAGGCTACAGGCATCACCAAAAGCGTGGTGCACAAGGCCAGACCTACGTCGTAGCACATGATAGATGGATGAATTATACGTACCCTTGTCCATGGGTGTCAAGCACTTCTCACTGCCTCAGTACGAATGATTGATAGGTGATTGGACATCGCCTTAGAAAAGCAAACAGTCTTGAGAATTGTTGTCTACGCTCATCAATAGTTTGTTCCGCCCAATCACCCTCTCGGCGAATCATTGGCATGGCATGCAGGGCAGTGCTTGGTTTGTAGGCAGTGTGTCTCAGCGTTTCTTCGAGTCTGTCCAGCTCCAGTTTTATTGATTCACTTTGATTGTGGAATAGCAAGGTCAAACCATAGTAAGTGGCATTGGGGTCAAACCCTTTGAAGCTCCCCGTCTCATCGACGAAGATGCTGAGTGTTGACAATATCCCTCCAATAGAAATGGCGGGGAACTATCCCCGCCTTCGGTGGGTCCAGATCTTTCGACCAACCCATGCTGTAATTATACAATACAGCACAGCTTATAAGACCCTTACTTCTAGCCAATCTGGTTACAGATTCCACAAAATGAACAAGTTTGCAACCATTTGGAGGAAAATTCGTTCCAGAGGCCATGTATTCGGTTTGTAAATGTCATGCTTTACCTGCACTTCAATAGTTTATGTCTATGAACTTAGTCTAGATCCTGATATCTCCCCGCGACCAACTGGTGCGTGCACCAAAAGTGCCAGGCAATTGTTAAATTATCTGGCACTTTTTGGTGTGGGTGCAGATTGAAGTTTGCATTTCGAGTCAGAGGAGCAGCTAGATGTCGAGAAATCCTCATAAGCTTAGATTTTGTGGGAACCCTGAATGGGGTTATAGGCGGTATAATAGCAGTAAGCAAACTCTCAGGATTTGTGAGAAGGCTTCTCACAAATATGACAATGGAGCTTGAGTATATGCTAAGCAGAGGTGTCAGCTGCATCGACATCTAGCCGGTATAAGGAGACAACCGTTGTGGACAAAGTGTTTTATCGAGACATAAAGCCATATCATACCCCGAGAAGCCTCATGAATCTTAAAGGTCCCTCTCGCGGTGTACTTGAGGTGCCTCACTCGCTCCTATGGAACTCGATGGATAGCGTTGACCTGGATATCCCTGGTGGAATCCCAATGGCGTACCAGGCTATCTTAAGTGAAGGGACTCCCGACGAACAAGAAAGCCTGCTGAACAGAGAAGTTCTCTTAGCGTATTGGCATGACCTTATGCTTCCAGCTAGAGTGAGGACTTTATGGGAAACTAGATTCCCTGCCTTGAAGAGTTAAAAATGGAGCAGATTGAGCTGGCCCAGCGCGAGATAACCAAGGCTGCCCTCAGCTTTATTACTGATTCTGATTTTGCCTTGGCCGGTTCTGGCGCAATTCGAGAGCATGGACTGATCAACCGACCTACTGAGGATATCGACTTATTCACTACAGACATGGATCCAGCAAGCTTTGACAGGAATGTCGATCTGATAATTGATGGACTTGCTTCAAACGGCTACCGAGTGATGCCAAGACAGCGAGCCGAGCGCTTCGCTCGCCTAATTGTTGGAAAAGACAATCTGATAGTTAACATCGACTTGGGAGTGGACTGGCGTGAAAACCAGCCTGTCGTCATGGATATCGGACCGGTGCTAAACAGGAAAGATGCCGTTGCCAGCAAGGCATCAACGCTATTTAGCCGTACAGAAGCAAGGGACTTCCTGGATGTTGACAGGATTCGCACATCTGGCTACTACTCGGACGATGAATTGTTGGACATGATCCGATGTCGAGATTTAGGTTTTGATCTAGATGTGTTCATCCAATTGCTCAAATACGTTGACAGGCTCAAGCCGTATCAAGTCAATGCTTATGGGGTCAGTGCAGAGCAATTGGATGAGGTTAAGGCCAGATTCAACGCTTGGGTCGAGACGCTCAGGAAGCTCTAGCTTCACAACTCATCTTTAGAGTCGGTATCTTTCTGTACATGCCACGCGAATGATGCAATTTTGGTTAGTCTACCTGCACATCTTTACAAATCATTTATCGCCACTACGACCGCTGGTGCGGGTATCCCGTACCGAGTATTCGGACGAGCTGGGAGCATCTATCCGACAGCTCAAGGAAACAGACTAGCATCTGTTTGGAGAAAGAATCGGTTTTGTGCTGGTTAGGTAAACTTGTAAATGCCATACATGACCTGCATTTTTCCGCTTATACTTTTAATCCAGATCCTATAATTCCCCCGCCTCCAGCACACCCTGATGGGCTGTAGACCCACCGGAGTGTGCTGTTTATCGGGTCACAGGATTTGGAGGCATACGCACACGAAGACACGAACCAATCCAGGCACCCCTATCCCTGTACTCTGCTAGAATACCGATACGAGGGAAAGGATGGCACAGTGGGCAACGAGACAAAGGGCCAAGCCGGGGCGGCAGCCAAGAACCGCCGCCTGTCTGTTGTCGTCTTCGCCCTGTTCTTCTCGTGGCTTTTAGCCTTTCCCTTTGAAGGCCAGGTGCTCTACGCCATCACCGGCTACTACGGCGTCTCGGCCCAGTCCCTCGTGTTCGAGGCGCTGGCATCCCATTTCGCAGGCCTGGTTGCCTGCGGCTTCCTCGTCAAGAGCCTGCGGGCGGCAAAAAGGCTCATACTGTTCTCCGTCGCCTTCTGCGCCGGGGCCACGGGCGTGTTCTTCTTCCCGCCCTCGTTCCTGTGGACGGCAGCCTTGCTCTCAGCGGCTTTCCTCGTCGGCGCCTGTGTCGCAGCATGGGGCTTTTACTTCAAGGGCTGCACACCGAAAGACAGCCGCATCAAGACGATAGCAGACTGCCTCATCTTCTCTAATGTGGCGATGATACTCTTAAACCTTGCGGCCATCCATGTCTCACCGCAGGCCGGACTGGCGTCTTCCCTCTTCGTGCTCGCCGCCGCCTTCCTGTTCGCGCTCAGGCTCCCCCATGAGGACTTGTCGAAGCCAACCGCTGCCCCATCCGCCTCCGGGGGCGGAGCAGCCTCTGTCGACAAGTCTGGCACCCTCGCGTTCCTTTGCCTCTTCATCGTAGTCATCACTATCAATTCCGGGCTGATGTATCAGGTGGTGAACCCCGCCTTCTCCCACCTGAAGCTGCTGGCAAGCTGGTATTGGGCCGTGCCCTATATCGCCGCGCTGTTCGTTATGCGCAACCTGCCCCGCACGGCCAACCGGGCCTATATCCTCTATGTGGCCATAGCCATGATCGGTTTCTCCTACATTGCCTTCCTCGTGCTGGGGCGCTCGTGGGCGGACTACCTCGTGGTCAACACCCTGCTTTTGGGCGCCTGCGGCATCTACGACCTGTTCTGGTGGAGCATACTGGGGGAAATGCTGGAGCACCACAAGAACCCCTCAAGGATAATCGGGGTCGGGCTTGCCGCCAATGTGGGCGGGGTCTTCTTAGGTGGGCTTATCGGAAACGCCATCACCGCAGGAAGCGGGCAGGCACAGGACCACACCCTGCTGGCACTGGGGGTGGTGTGCGTCACGCTGGCTATGCTCCCGCCCCTGCACAGCCGACTGGCAAAACTGCTCAAAGGCCATGTCTATCTGACCACGTTCTTGGAAATGCCCGTACAGGAGCAGGCAAGGCGGATAAACGAGCTCGACTTGGTCGAGCGGCTCACCGAACGCGAGCACGAGGTCATGCTCCTGCTCGTCAACGGCAGGACGAACAGAGAGATTGCAGACGAGCTGTTTGTCGTCGAGCGAACCGTCAAATACCACGCGAGCAACATATACGCCAAAACCGGGGTCTCAAGCCGCACCGAGCTGGCAAGCCTTATCCTGGGAAGGCCGGAGGCACCCTCCGGGCCCTAGCAGCCTCATTTTTTCAAAAAGACTGTACTTTAGTACAGGGTTTTTCTTGCCCCTATGACGCACAATACTCCCAAACCACAGTCAAGGCAGGGATTGACGACACGGAATCGAGGCTTGGGCTCAAGGCTCGGGGGAAGGAGCGGAAATGGACAATCAGTATGGCAGGGCAGGGCTGGTCGGGTACGCGCCGAGGATCGACGACACGGGACTGACGGACAAGCAGGGCAACGAGAGCAGAACCCTGCTCATCGCCGCCTTCGTCTCGCTGCCTATCCTCGTGGCCGCGTTCCAGGTAGCCGCCTTCTTCTACACGCAGTACTCGCGGCTGCTGTGGCTGGTTATCGGCATCGTGCTGGGCATCGTCTTCATGATAGCCCTCCTCGTACAGTCGGCGAAGCGCAGGCAGGCCGTCGACTTCGAGGGCGAGCTCGTCAAGAAGGACGTGCGGAAGAAGTCGAGCGGCGACCCGGAGAACGGCATGGTGGAGACCTACTACCTCCACTCGCTCGTTTTCAGCGGCACAGACGGGAAAACACACAAGCATTCGGAGAGGCAAGGGGCGAAAGAGCCGGCGGGGAACTCCTGGCCCGGGTACCTGCAGGTCGGCGACAGGGTGCGCTACCACGCGAAGCTGGACTACTTCGAGAAGTACGACAAGTCGCGCGACAGCCTGCTTCCCTGCGTCGAGTGTCGCAGCTTCTTCGACATTGCGCTGGACAGCTGCCCGCACTGCAACACGGCGGCAGTCAGGCCCCGGTAAGGCCGTAGCCCTCCTGCAGGGCACAGCAGAGGTGGCCGACAGCTTGATAGGCCGGATGCTGCGCCGAGGCGACAAGCATGTCCCCCAGAGGCTGGAGCCATTTGGAGAGGTGCCTGGCTTTGAACTCGTCGAAGAGGGCGGCGTTGCCTGCCAGGTGCCCTTCCTGCCCTTCCTGTCCTTTCGACAGGAGCTCGATGCGCTGCCTCAGCAAAAAGGCCGCAAAGTCCAGCTGAACGCCGAAATGGTCGCCGGATTCGTTGAAGTCGGAGTTTTGTGTGAGCCCCGCCTGGCGGTAGAGGCGTTCCGCGTCGAGTGCCGCCGGGTTGACGAAGAGCACGGGCCGCTCCCCCTTCCTACCTCTGAGCTCATAGAGGAAAAGAGCCTCGTATATCCGCAGCACCGGGTGCTCGGGATGGGCAAAGAGCCTCGTGTATTCTACGCGCAGGGCTTTGAGCAGGGCTTCCGGACCGCCGCCCCGCATCGTGCCCAGAAGCCCATGCGCCCCGGTGTCATCAAGCGCAAGCTCGGCAAGTATCTGGGAGATGTCAAGGGCCACGGTACCCTCTGCCAGCCCCGCCGCGAGCTCGGTGCTTGGCCGACGGAAGAAGAGGGCGAGTATCTGGGCGAGGTCTGCCTGCGAGGCAAGGCGGCCCACCTCACCAAGGCCCTCGCCAAGGCTGTCTTGAGTTTCATCAATATCCACGTCGTTCCCCTCTCGAAACAAGGGCGGCACACAGGCCGACACACAGGCTGACACTTTCCCAGGCGGCCCGCCCCGCCTCCCCGCACACAGGCAGGGAGGCATACAGGCAGGCAGGGCGCCGCGTCGGCTGCCAGTTTACCTGATATAGACCGTTGAGGGCGAGGTGCCTTCCTCTTCAAGGAGCGAGAAGGTCTCCTTGCCGGCAATATAGCGGGAGATGTCGCTTTGGGGGTCGTCCAGGTCGCCCCATACGCGGCAGCGCGCCAGGCAAAGCTCCATGCAGGCCGGCTCCGCGCCACGCGCCAGGCGGTGGGCGCAGAAGTCGCACTTGCCCGTCTTGCCTTCCTCGTGCGCAGGGGCGTCCTCGTCGCCCAGGGGGAAGTCCGTCTGGTATTCCGGTGCGCCGTCGATGAAGACCCGGACCTCGTAAGGGCAGGCCACGATGCACGACTGGCAGCCCATACACAGTTCGGGGTCTATGATGACGGTGCCGTTCTCAAGCTTCTGGGAGGCCCCGGTGCCGCAAGCCGCCACGCATGGGGCGCGGTCACAGTGCTGGCAGGTCGTGGGGACAAACCCGATGGACAGGTCATGGGGGTAGGTGCCGACCGCCGCCTCGGCGTCTTGCCCCTCGTTCATGTCCACACGGCTCCACCAGACACCGTCGGGCAGGTTGTTGTTTGACTTGCAGGCAACCAGGCACGCCTTGCAGCCGATGCACTTGCCCACATCTATAGCCATTGCGAGTCTCATAGTATCCTCCTCTCTACGCCTTGGTTACTTGAACCAGGCAGTCGTTGCAGCTGTTGCTGTTCACCAGGTCGTTGACGTGGTTCGCGGGCAGGGTCGCATAGTGCCCGTCGATATAGCGCTCTTGGTTGGTGCCCCTCATGGTCCAGAGGTTGCCGGGGCGCACGGCCGGGTTGACACGGGCCTTGACGACCACGAAGCCGCGGTCGTTCTCGATGCGCACGGAATCCCCGTTGGCGATGCCGCGGGCTGCGGCGTCCACCGGGTTGATATCGAGCATGGGCTCGGGGAATATCTCCTGGAGCCACGGGGAGTAGCAGAACATGCTGTTGACACGCGCCTTGTCCCGGTAGGTGATGAGCGTCAGGGGGTACTTCTCGTACAGGGGGTTGGTGTGCCAGGCCTCGGTAGGCGGCTGCCAGTGCGGCAGCGCCAGGAGCTCCTGGTCGAGCACTTGGCCGTAGGGGATCATCGGCCCGATGTTCTCGACGTAGAACTCCGCCTTGCCTGTGGGGGTGGGCAGGGTGTAGTTCTCGCCGAAGACGAAATCGTCCGGCAGCACCTGGATGCTCTTCTGCTCCCTCAAGGCTTCCCATGAAAGGCCCAGCCCTGCCGCGACCTCGTTGTCCAGGCAGATGGTATGGAACTCGTCTGCGGTCATGTTCATGATATGCCCAAGCCCCAGGCCCTCGCCCAGGAGGTTGGCGATGTCGATGTCGCTCTTCGCCTCAAAAAGCGGCGGGATTGCCTGCTCGCTGATACGCACCGTCGGCAACACGGAAGGAAGGAAGGTCTCTACCTCGAACCAGTGCGGTGCCGGGAGGACAAGGTCGGCATACCTGACGGTGTCGCTCATCACCGAGTCGACCACGACAAAATGATCGAGGGAGTCGATGAACTTCTTCAAGGCATTGCGGTCGGACAGCGACGCCAGGGGGTTGCCCATATACAGGAAGAGCGTCTTGACTGTCAGGGGGAAGCCCATCCACTGGCCCGACTCTAACACGTTGCCCAGCTGCTGCGAGTAGACCGTGAAGCCCTGCTGTGCACCCTCGAACATCAGGGCAGCACCGACGTTGACGCCGGTAATGCCCATGTTCGCCTGCATGGAGCCGTCCACGCTGGCACCGGGCTTGCCGAAGTTGCCAGCCACGAAGGCCATGGTGAACATGGCATGGTAGGGCCAAGGTCCCTGGGCCCAGTGGTCCATGCCGAAACCGGGGTAGTTCATCGTGGGGCCGTCGGCATAGATGCGGGCAACCTCCCTGATGACCTCGGGATCGACCTCGCAGAGCTCGGATGCGGCCTCGACCGTCCATTCCGCGATGCGCTCCTGCAGCAGGGTGTAGGCGGTCTTGACCGCAACGCCCTCGATCTCGAAGCTGCCCTCGATGACCGGGTCGGCCACTTCAAGGCTTGAGCCGTGCACACCGTCAGCGCCCATGACGACGATGGGGTTGCTGCCGTCGTCAACGTCTGCCTGCACGGAGGCGGCGCCGTCGAGGCTCAGGCCCGCCCCGTCCTCTGCCGCCTCGGCCAGGCCGATGTCGCTGTAGCGGAGGTAGCGCCCGTCGCTTTCCTTGACCAGGAAGGGGGCTACGGTGCCCTTGGTGAGGTAGTCGGTGTCTGCCAGGCCCTCGTCAATGATGACCTTGGTCATCGCCATGTACAGCGCGGCGTCGGTGCCCGGGCGCAGCGGCACCCAGATGTCTGCCTTCGAGGCCGCAACGGTGTAGTTCGGGTCGATGACGACGAGCTTTGCGCCCCGCTCCCGCGCCTCCAGCACGTAGGACCACTTGACATGGTTCGCCGTGGTTGCGTTGGAGCTGAAGAGGAAGATGTTCTTCGACTGGAGGATGCTGTTGAGGCTGCTGCCGTGCAGGTAGGGGCCGCGCGTGACCATGAGCGCAGCCATGTACAGGCCGTTCATGTCGGCCGAGCCCATGATGTTGGTAGCCCCGAGCGCTGAGCGCAGGCGGGCATAGTAGTACTGGTCGGGGCCCAGGTTCCCGGTGCCGCAGAAGAAGGCGACGCTTCCGGGGCCGTACTCAGCTTGCGCAGCCTTCATGTGGGTGCATACCTCTTCGATTGCCTCGTCCCAGGTGATCTGCTCCCATTGGTCGTCGCCGCGCTCCCCCGCGCGCCGCATGGGATACTTGATCCGCTCGGGCGCATAGACCCTCTGCGCGTGCGTGAGGCCGCGCTGGCACAGGCGCGTCATCAAAGGGTCGTCAAGGGCGATCTTCGATGTCTTCACAATCTTGCCGTCGCGGACATGCACGTTCATGGCGCAGGCGCCTCCGCAGTCCCCGGGGCAGATGCCCTGGAAGACCTCCTCGACGGCCCCCTTTGCCCCCGGTGTGGCCTGGCCACCTCCTTGGCCAAGCGAACAGCCAGGCAGCAGGGTGCCCGCTCCCGCCGCAACCGTTACGGCCGCAGCCCCTTTGAGGAAGCTTCGCCTGCTCAGACCTTTTGATAGGTGATTGAGTTCCTGTCTATCCATAACACGTTCCCTCCTTTTTTATCCCTCGATACTCAATACCGGCCGCATTGGAAAAGCACTCCGCGGCCCGTACATCCTACCGGGTATAAAGGGAGTATGCTATTACCAATATGGAGTAGTATATGGAGTATTTCTTATTGAAAATGGAGTAGTATCCCGCTTCTTTCCCTGTTATTGCAGCTTAAGAAGCAGCTGCGTACGGGAATGGACCTCAAGCTTGCGGTAGGAGTTGGCGATATGCTTGCGTACCGTCTCCTTTGAGATGCCCAGCTGCTCGGCTATCTCATGCAGCTTGTACCCGGCCGCCAGGAAATAGACGACCTCGTTCTCCCGCATGGTAAGCCTTTGGCCCTCGGTGTCGTCTTCCAGCTTTGCCTCCCCAGTAGCGAGCTGGGAAAGGCGGGCCCGCAGAGAGCGGGCAAAGCTGCTCTGCTCTGCGGTGTTTTCAAGCCGCTCGACAAGGGGCAGCACGTGTTCATGGTCGCTCAGGAACACCTGGCTCATCTGCTCGGGCTCTGCCCACGCAAGGGCCTTTCGCATTGCCTGCTCTGCCGCCTCGCCCTGACCTGCGCGTTCTTCGTAGAGCGCAAGCAAAATATGGCCCTGCACCTGGTCGAAGCGCCGCGCGGACTCAATGGCGGACACCCCCCTGCGCAGGCTGTCGAGCGGCAGCACCCCTCCTTCGACATAGGGGAGGATGAAGGCCATGCGCTTGTATTCCCTCACCTTGCGAAAGGAAGGCGGCAGCTGGTCCATGTAGCGGCGGAGGTCCACAAGGCCGCTGTCTTCGAGGTAGGAGATGAACGAGAGGGAGGGGGTCAGCCCGAGAAGCCCGGACGGCGAGAGGCGCAGCGACTCTTTGAGGCAGGGTTCCACCTGGCCCAGGTCCCCCCGCAGATAACTAAAGAATGCGGCATAGGCGAGCGCGAGTGCCAGCGACGGGAAGGAATAGCTTGCCTTGGTCACCTTCTCGAACTGCCTGCGGTAGATCTCCGCCTCGCCCAAAGATGAGCGGTGGTAGGCTACGTTCATGCGGGCCCGGTGTATTGCCATAAAAGTAGGCCGTTCGGGATGGAGGTTCTTGTCGCTCACCTCGACGGAACACCGGATATACTCCAAGGCGGCGGCAAGGTTGCCGAGGTTGCCTTCCGTGTCTGCCAGGAACGCGAACATATTGGCCTTGTAGAGCTGGTGGCCGTGCGCCACGACCTGTGGCAGGTACTCCAACAGCATGTCCCGGTAGCTCAGGTAGTCGATGGTGGGGTTTGCGTACTCGCGTGCCTGGCTTGCCGTCTGCCTGAGGAAGAAGTCGGAGGGCGGCAACAGCTCAAGCGCCCTGGTAGCCAGCCTTTGGGACTCCTGGTAGTCCGCGCGAAGGCTCAACACGTTCGCAATGAGCGCCAGGGCCTCCGCATAGTGGGGGTCTTGCCGGTTTCGCGGGTCGAGGTAGTGCTCGGTGGCGCTTCGCTCGCACAGGGAGCTGAGGTAGACGTCGTCACAGACAAAGGCCGCCAAAGACATGATGCAGCTGATCCAGGGGTTCTTGAGCAGAAGGTCGATGGGGAGCAGGCGTATCCAGCGGTACACTTGATAGATATTGTCGCCCATGAACACGCTGCGCCAGTCCCGCTCTATGATAGAGACGATATGGGCATAGTCCTGCGTCTGTTCGGCATACCCTGCCGACTGGTTGGTATACCCGTTCTTGTCAAGCCAGGAACTGGCCTTTTGCAGTATCTCGGTCGTGTCTATGGGCAGCAGCGCGTCCGCCCGGGTGCGCAGGGCATCGACGATGAGCGGCCAGTACCGGTACCACGTCTCCTGCTTGTCTTTCTCGATCTCCTCGATAAGCTGGACGTTAAGCAACCATTCGATGGTGCGGCTACACAGATGCCTGTCCAGCGAGGTGATCCGCTCGGCAAGGTGGAGGCTGAAGATATCGACCTGGACGGTGATGTAGATGAACCTCAGCTGCTCGGGCGAGAGATGGCGCAGGGCCTCGTCGTGAATATAGGAAAGTATTGCCTGGGCGAAGTCACGGCTCGCTATCGATTCGCCCCTCAGAACCTCGTCGAGGTTTTCTGTGGAAAGCAGGATTTTAACGGCAGCGGGCCATCCTCCGGTTTCTTCCTGGATAGCCTGCGCCTTCATTATGGATACAGCATTATGGTGGATGGCGAACAACCCGGTGATTTCCTCGGCAGTAAAGGCCAAGTCCGCCCTGGTAAGGGCATCCAGCTTGTCAACGAGGTGCCACCTTGTGAGCCCCCAGTTGAGCTCCCGCCGTGTGAGCAGGACGAACTGGGTGTTGGCGGGACAGTGTTTGATCAGGTAGACAAGTATCCCGTATGCACCGCCGCCGTCGGCCACCACATGGCAGTTGTCAAGGACGAACATGCACTTCTTCGGATGTCTTGCGAGCCTGTCCAGCACGTAGTCGGGGGTGTTCCCCTTCATGTTCTTGAGTCCGGCTTCCGAGCACGCGGCGACCAGGTAGCGCAGCAGCCGCTCATCCTGGTTGTCCTCCTCGTCCAGGGAAAGCCAGCCGACGGTGGTTTGCGGCATCTGGCGCTCGGCCCACTGGGACACCAAGAGCGTCTTGCCGTATCCCACCGGTGCAACAAGCTGAACAACCTGTGACTGGGAGGCAGAAAATGACAGGCGGGCCCGCCACAGCGCTCGCTCGGGCACTGTGGGAACCCTTATCTTGCTTGCCAGTACAGGCTCTCTGCTCATGTCATACACCCACTACACGAAAACAACGAGGAACAACCACTGTCAAGAGTGTACCCCAACTTGGGAAAGGAGTGAACCGCCCCCTTGAGACGGGGACAGCAACAAAAGGCTGGTTGTAGTTTGCTGTGGCTGGCTGTGCGCCCGACAGCGGGAAGCGGTGCCGAGCTGGGGTCGAACCAAGGGAACGGCCCGGAACCTGTTGGGGAACCGGGC
Organism: Eggerthellaceae bacterium; assembly: GCA_009782605.1. Taxonomy (GTDB): domain Bacteria; phylum Actinomycetota; class Coriobacteriia; order Coriobacteriales; family Eggerthellaceae; genus WRIS01. Next base: position 118,461 of record WRIR01000001.1, read on the forward strand.
CGTTCGTCAAGATACCTGCTGTAGATGGAAGGACTAGGCCACCCTAGCCTATCCTGGTGAGGTAGTCGCTAAAGACAAAACCCTCCATGCCGTTGTAGGTTACCTTGTACCAAGGGCTGCCTTGCTCTGCGGCACCGGTGACCGTCACCGTCGTCCCCTCGGGGATAACATCGAGAGGCTCCTGATCCGCATTGGGGCCGGGACGGAGGTTCAGCCAAGAGGCGGTGGTCTGGTACTGCCCTGCCACACCACCCGAAGGGGCGGGCGTGGCGGCTGGCGGCGTGGCGGCTGGCGCGGCAGGCTTGGGCGCGTTGAAGGTCACGTCCGGGAAGATTGCCTTGAGCGCCGCCTCGTTCTCGAACTGCGGGAACTTGGCCTTGAAGTCGTTGAAGGAGATGCCGGGGAGCACGAGCTTGCCGCCCTCAAAGGTCGCGTCGGGGAATGCGGCCTTGATCTCGTCGAAGGACACCGTGGGGGCATTCGCCGCAGGCGCGGCAGGCTTGGGCGCGTTGAAGGTCACGTCCGGGAAGATTGCCTTGAGCGCCGCCTCGTTCTCGAACTGCGGGAACTTGGCCTTGAAGTCGTTGAAGGACACGCCGGGGAGCACGAGCTTGCCGCCCTCAAAGGTCGCGTCGGGGAATGCGGCCTTGATTGCGTCGAAGTCAACCGTGGGGGCGCTCACCGCAGGTGCGTTGAAGGTCACGTCGGGGAAGACTGCCTTAAGCGCCGCCTCGTTCTCGAACTGCGGGAACTTGGCCTTGAAGTCGTTGAAGGACACGCCGGGGAGCACGAGCTTGCCGCCCTCAAAGGTCGCGTCGGGGAATGCGGCCTTGATTGCGTCGAAGTCAACCGTGGGGGCGCTGAACTCAAGTTCAGGGAACTTGGCCATCAGGTCGGCGAGGGAGATGTTGGGGAATTTGGCCTTGAAGTCCTCGAACGACATATCCGGGAGCTTGATCTTCCCGTCTATCATCTCTGCACCGGGGAAGGCTGCCTTGAGCGAGTCGAAGTCCAGGCCGTCGATATGCAGCGCAGCAAGGCCCGCAGGGGTCAAGTCCGGAGCTGTGATCTTAGAGTTATTGCAGTTTTGCAGGCCGAAGATGGCCGCCAGAATGAGCGCCAATGCAAGCAGGGCGAGCAGCAGCCACTTCCAGAAGCCTGACTTCTTCTTCACATGCGTATGCACTGACGGAGCCTCGATTGAGACATCCCCGCCGCGCAGGTTAACATCGGGCCCATTGAGCTCGACATCGCCGAACTGCGCCTTGAGGGCATCCAGCGATATGTCGGGGAACTTGGCCTTGAGGGCCGCGAGCGTCAGGCCGGCGGGGAGTATGAGCTTGCCGCCGTCGAGTTTGATGTCGGGGAACTTGGCCTTGAGGGCGTCGAAATCGAATTTCGGCAGACCGATGTCCGCATCCGGCAGGCCGATGTCGAAGCCGGGGCCGTTGACCTCGACATCGCCGAACTTGGCCTTGAGGGCGTCCAGCGATATGCCGGGGAACTTGGCCTGCATCGCCGCAAGCGACAGGCCGGCGGGCAGGGCGAGCTTGCCGCCCCTGAGCTTGACGCCGGGGAAGGCGGCCTTGAGCGCGTCAATATTGAACCCGGGCGCGTCGATGTCGAAGCCGCCGAGGTCCAGGTCTGCCTTCGGCAGGTTTATGTCGATGTCGGCCTTAGGCAGGCTGACGTCGATGTCCGGCATGCCCACGTCGAAGCCGGGGCCGTCGAAGTCGACGTCGCCGAACTTGGCCTTGAGGGCGTCCAGCGATATGCCGGGGAACTTGGCCTGCAGGGCCGCCAGCGACAGGCCGGCGGGCAGGGCGAGCTTGCCGCCTTTGAGCTTGACGCCGGGGAACTCTGCCTTGAGGGCGTCGAGGTTGAAGCCCGGGGCGTCGATGTCGAAGCCGCCGAGGTCCAGGTCTGCCTTCGGCAGGTTTATGTCGATGTCGGCCTTAGGCAGGTCGATGTCGATGCCGGGGCCGTCGAAGTCCACGTCGAAGCCGGGGCCGTCGAAGTCGACGTCGCCGAACTTGGCCTTGAGGGCGTCCAGCGATATGCCGGGGAACTTGGCCTGCAGGGCCGCCAGCGACAGGCCGGCGGGCAGGGCGAGCTTGCCGCCTTTGAGCTTGACGCCGGGGAACTCTGCCTTGAGGGCGTCAATATTGAACCCGGGCGCGTCGATGTCGAAGCCGCCGAGGTCCAGGTCTGCCTTCGGCAGGTTTATGTCGATGTCGGCCTTAGGCAGGCTGACGTCGATGTCCGCGTCAGGCAGGTCGATGTCGATGCCCGCGCCGGGCAGGTCCACGTCAACGTCCGGCAAGCCTATCTCGGCATCCGGCAGGTCCACGTCGATGCTCGGCAGGTTAAAGTCCACGCCGGGCAGGTCGAAGCCGGGCAGGTCGTCGTCAAGCAGGCCGAACTCGACACCGCCGAACTTGGCCATGAGGGCGTCCAGCGAGATGTCGGGGAACCTAGCCTTGAAATCTGCCAGCGACAAACTGGGCAGCACAAGCTTGCCACCATCGAAGCTGATGTCGGGGAGTTCAGCCCGCAGCGCGTCGAACTCCAGGTCGGGCGCATCGATATCGATGTCGATGTCGATGTCGGATGCTGGGACCTCGCAGCCGCCTATCATGCACTTCATGCAGAAATGCGGCACGCGTGTCTCGAATGAATCCGCGAACGAATACGCCTGCTCACAGGTATCGAATGGACCGTACCACTTTCCATAGACACCGTCCGCATCACCTATTACAATACCTTCTCCATGGTTGCAATAGGCACATGTCTCCCTGTGAATCGACGCCCTTTCTTTCCTGCTGTAACTCTCAAAGACCCAATACTTCACCACCATCCACCTCCTTGTAGAAACGCTAGCCAATTGTACGAAATGTGGAGTGCGCCTTTTTTTCCCACACCATCATCTATGCGCAAACCCTTATGCATTGCAGTGTAGCAAACAATTCCCCAAAAGCTAGGGTCAACGGACGATTGACAAGAAACTTTTCAAAAGTCGACCACATTAAGACCCCCGAGAAAAAGAATATAAGGGAGGTTTTATTTATTTTAATGAAAATACACAGCACAGCTGTGGGGCCAGCTATGGGACAGCTGAAAAGCGGTGGCCTTGGCAGCGAATGTGTTGTATGATGCAGGGACAGCTTGGCGCAACCTGTATCACGACAGTGCGCCGTGTATGACGGAAACATGGTAAAGGAGCGTATCGCATGGGTGACCTTATCGAATTGCTGGAGCGTATCTTAGAAGACCCGCAGATCTCCGACGAGACAGGGGCCTCGAACCTCTTCGGGTACCTCCAGAACAAGGAGTTCATCCAGGCCGAGTTCGACAAGGACGGCGCGCTCAGTGCCTCCATCACCGACAAGGGGCGGGAGTACCTCTCTGCCCTCTACCTCGTGCGGGTCGAGCAGACACCGCGCAACTTCCTCGAAAAGACCCAGGGCAAGGAGATAGTGTCCCGGCTTGAAGGCGAAGGGTACCTCGTTCGGGAAGGCAGCGACGGGGACCCCCTGTTCACCATCACCGACAAGGGTCGGGAAGCCATGGCAAGCCTCACGTAGCGTCACCCGCGTGTGTCACGGGGACGTATAACGTGACACGTTTTTGTGTTTCATCTGCTAGGGTATCCAACAAAACGTGTCACGTTATACGTCCCCGTGACACCCCCCCCTCCCCCGTGACACACAAAACAGGCCCGGACGCGGGCTTTTCCCGTATTTCATGCCCTATATAGTCCTGTTGGTGGGATGTACAAGAGCCGGTGCTTTCTCGTATCATTGACAGGAGCGGACGGGTGCCTCTTCGGCCCGTGCTGGTCAACCGCCGCAAAACCCTTGTCTGCATGATGCTTTCTGCCGCCGCCAGAAAGCCCGAAAGAGAGAAAGCAGGGTGTCCTCCGATGAGAACTTCGATTTTCGAGCAAGGCCTCGCACAGTGCCCGGTCCTTGAATACTGCAGGGCCTTGCAGTCCTATGGCTATGAGCCCTCCGAGGGACACAGCTGCTTCTTCGAGTGGGACGGGGGCAGCCTGAAGCCCCCCGCCCACCTGCAGCTCACCGACGACCCCGCAGACGACCTGGCACGAAGCCTTGCCCAGGACGCCGAGTCGCGGGTTGTCGAGCTTGCGGCCTGCGAAGGCGACACCGAGAAGGTCCTCGCGCTGAAGGACTGCCACAAAGACCTCTTCAACCAGCGGCTCAAACTCTGGCAGGCGATGGTATGGGCCACCCGCGAAGGACGGGAGTTCACCGACACCGAGCTCAGGCACTACGAACAAAGGGTGCGAGAAGCCCAGGAAAGGCTCGACGCGGAGGAGTCCCGCGCCGACGAGGCCATCCGAAGGCGCGCCTTGGGGGCCTACGACAGCGACCAGATGGACGAGCACCGCCTCCTCTTCGACGAGGCCCTGATAGCCGACATACAAAGGATGGTGGGCAACATCACCAACGGGCGGCCCACCCTTGTCGTCGGCGACAAGGGCATCGCGAAAACCGAGGTCGCGAAGTTCGTCATGTCGCTCTTCAAGCTGCCCCCGAAGGTCATCTCGGTCAAGGGCGACATGATGAGCGACGAGCTCATCGGGAAGATGAAGCACGACGGCGCCCGCAACACCTTCGTGTTCCAGGAGGGCATCCTCCTTTCCGCGATGCGCAAGGGGGAGCCGGTCCTGCTCGACGAGATCAACTTCGGGGACCAGACCATCATCGCACGGCTCCAGGAGATTCTCCTGCGCCATGCGGGGGACCAGGTCTTCATCCAGGAGAACGACGGGGAGGCCGTCGAGGTCGCGCCGGGCTTCACCGTCTTCGCCACCGCCAACGAGGCCTCTGCGCGCTACCGGCACCGGGAGGTCCTCGACCCCGCGATACGGGACCGCTTCGACATCATCATACGCAACTACCCCGATATGGACCTGGATCTCTTCGCCCATGAGCCAAAGACGCTCGGAAGGCTTGCGCGTGCTTCCGCAATCGACGGATGGGGCCGCACGAGCGCCTATATCGACGAGGACGTCCTCGAGGTCTTCGTGAGGCTGTCCTACATCACCCAGTACCTGTACTCGACCCCCGCAAAGGACGCGACGCTGGAGTTCACCGAGGACCACTTGAAGAGCGTCGTGAAAGAAGACCTCCAACCTCTGCTGACCGACTGCATAACCCCCCGGCTGCTGGTCAACACGGTCTCGGACTGCGCACGGGGAAACCTCCCCGACAGGCGTTTTGACGCCGCCTGCATCGACCGGCTGCTGCAATCCCTCGACCAGGCCGGGTCGAAGTACAACTACGACCTGATGAAGCAGATATCCCTCATGCTCGACATCGACCTCGCCTTCGAGGGAGGCTCCGCCAGCTGAGATGGGAAGGGCCGCCCGATACAACCCGCGCACAGAGGCCGTAGCGCCGTCCCCGGCCGAAAGGGCACGTGCCACCGAGCTCAAGCGGCAGGCAACCCTCCTGTCCCGAGCCAACGGCATCATGGGGGCCAACATCAGCATCGACACCGAGAAAAGGAACAACTGCGGCCTCACGCAAGACGGCATCGTGCTGACCATCAACCCGACGAGCATCGAGAACCTGGCCGGGCGCCAATGGTTCGGGACCCAGGGGCTGCTGCCGCTCAAGGCTGCCGACTTCTTAGTGATAATGCACTCGCTGCGCCTTGCCCAGGACTACCTCGACCCCACCTTCTCCTTGTCGACCGCCACGAAGGCCGGCGAGGTCGCCTCGACTGCGCGGTTCTTCACCGACTCGGTAAACGAGATAGCCGCCGATGGCGCACTCAGCAAAATCCCCTATGCCCGGCGCTTCATGACGGCCTACGTGTCCAGGCGGCTGACCCACGTCTTTGACACCGTCCCTTTGCATATACAGTTCCTCACGGCCCTGAAGATACTCCTTCACGAGGACTCCCCCGCCATCAAGATGGCCGACCTCGTGGAAAGGCTGCTCTTCAACGAGGACCGGGCCATACTCCCCCGGATGCACGAAGAGCTGCTCGGGGGGCGGCACTCCTACGAGGAGCGCCACCGCATCGCCCGCCAGATACTCTACCCGACCTTCAAGGAGCTGCTTGACCGGGACATGAGGAAGTACGCGGGATACCAGTTCACCTTCATGTACGACCAGTTCGCCTTCCACGGCGAGTCCAGCGACGAGGAGTTCGACAACAAGAGGAGCATCCCTACCAGGGAGGTCAAGAACAGGACGCGCAACCTCTACCACCTCATCGAGCGGCAAGACATCGACCAGCTCATCAACGACCGGGACGAAAGCTCGCCCTCAGAGGACAAAGAGGGCATCGGCAACACATCTCTGGCGCTTCCCCGGGAGGCCTCCCGCACCGTGAGCACCCGCGCCGCGGAAGAAGAGCGGCAAGGCTATGCCCAGGCCGTCGCCTTCTGGCACAACACCATAGAGCAGGTCGCCGAGGTCTTTGTCAAGCTCGCCTCGCCGAAGGAGTCCGTCGCAGTCCCGCGCTACGCCTCCCGGAAGGCCTTCGAGGGCTCCCGGCTCAACCCCCGCTCGATGCCCGAGACGATCGCCCAGCTGGATACAGGAATAGCACAGCCGATATGGCAGCCGGTAAAAAGGGTGATCCGCTCACAGGACCTCCAGTTCTCGGGCCTCGACGTCTATCTCCTGCTCGATGTCAGCGGCTCCATGCAGGGAAAGAACGCCGAGTACGCCGGCGCGATGAGCGTCTGCCTGATGGAGGGCCTCATCCTGGCACGGCACAAGGTGGAGCTCGACCCCCTGCAAAAGACGGTCGACGTCCGCATTCAGCTGCTGGCCTTCGGGTCGGGCTGGGCAGAACTGACGCCGCTTGGCCCCGAGCCCTCGCCCCACCAGAAGCAGGCGACCCTCTACAACCTCTTGAACCCCCAAAGCGACCACACCATGATAAACGGCGTCCTCAAGTACATCCGGGACAGCGCGAAGCAGAGCCCGGGCCGCGAGGTTATCTCGATCATCGTGAGCGACGGCCTCTTCGCCGACAACCTCATGGCCTTCAAGACCGTCCAGAACATGCCAAAGAACTGCTTCGTCTGCCATATAAACATCGGGGGCTTCGCCGGGGTGCCCATCACCCTCGACTACGAGACCGTCGACGACCCTGTGTGGCTGCCGACGATGCTTGAGAGGATTCTCTCATCCTACCTGGAAAGACGCCAGCTCTAGGGTCTTTGGGTTGGGTTGCTTTGGAAAGGCCCGCGGCACGGTCGCGGGCGGGGTCCTTCGCCTATGCGCTGTCGTCGAGGCCGGTCAAGGACGCAGAGCGAATAGCCCTGCTGGGGCACCGCTCGATGCACTTGAAGCAGCCGGCGCAGTAGTAGGGGTTCTTGACAAAAGCCTTGTCCCCCTTGTCGTTCATGTCCAAGACGTTTCGCAGCGGGCACAGGTCCACGCAGAAGGCACAACCGACGCAAAGGTCCTCGTCGATGACAACGAACCTACGATGCACGAAGGCCGCATATATTGGGCCGGGCATTGTTCTCTCCCTCTTCCGATACCGAAATACGTTCCTGGAACAAGTCTATCAGCTCTTGCTGCGAAGATGAGCCGATCTTCTTGTAAATATTATATATATGGGTCTTCGCCGTGTGGCGGGATATCACCAGGCTCTGGCTTATCCGCTCCGCATTCCTCCCCTGCAACAAAAGCTCCAATACCTCCACCTCGCGCTGGGTGAGCCCATGCTCCCTGCCCGTCTGCAGGGCCTCGCGGAGAAATATCTGGTCGCCTTCGGATTGGAACATCTGCATGTTGTATGCAGGTATCTTCGGGTCGATGCCCAAGGGGGACTGCGTGTGCTCAGACGGCTGGACGGCTGCCGGACTCTCACCAGCCGCCCCATCCCGACCAGCTTGCAATCCGGCCCGAAGGGCCTTGGCAAGACAGAGGCTGAGAAAGATAGCGAAGGCACTGAGGCACAGCGACAAGACGACAAGGGGCATCAGGGCAACCATCAGCCCCTGGTAGTGCTCCAAAGGGCTTAAGAAAGCGGCTACGGGAAGCACAACGACTGCAACCGAGAGCAGTGCCATGAGCGCAACCAGGATGTAGAGGGCCTTTGTTGAAGCCGGGCCCGAAAGCGTGGACAGGCCGAAGGGCGGAAGGGAAGCCTGCACCTGTGCCTGTGTCCTTGCCTCTGTCTGCGACTCGTCCCGGTTGTCGCCTTGCTCCGGGGAAGGGGAATCCTCGAAGCAACACTGATGCTTGTTCGCTTCCATTTTGACTAGTACGGCCCTTCTTGGTTTTCCAGCTTGGGGGAAATTGTGCGATTAAAGTGGGAAGGGGTGTCAAAGACACCCCTTCCCTCACCTGAAAGGTGGTTACATCTTCTTGATCTCGCGGGCAGCAAGCTTGCCGTCGTATACTTCGTTGAAGTAGGTGTTGCCCTCGAGGAACTGCTCGCCGGTAACCCACTGGTCGGTCCTGTCCTCAGGATCGATGCACGGGTACACGCGACACAGGAGGCCTCTGTTGGTCCAGGTGGCCGTTCCCTCGTCCGAGCCTTCGACCGTGCCGTCGCACAGGCAGTTCGCGTTGGACTCGAACACGCCTTGGTTCCAGGGCTCTTCAGCAGGAAGCTCAGGATACCACCAAGAAGGCATGACTTGGACAGCGCCCTTGATGATGGCCTGGTCAACGTGGGCCTTCTGGCGGATGCGTCCACGCTCGTTCTCGATCCAGACCCAGTCGCCGTCGCGCACGCCGTACTCACGGGCGTCCTCACGATGCATGAAGACCATGGGCCACGGGAACATCGAACGGGTTCCCTGACCAGGAACGCGGTTCTCCGAGTGGTACAGGACGGACACGCGGCCGCCGAGCGTCAGGCGCAGCGGGTACTTCTTTGCCAGTTCCGGATTTGACAACGGGGTCTCCGGAAGCTCCTTGTAGTAAGGCAGAGGCGAGTAATCCAGGTCCTGAATGACCGAAGAGAGGATCTCGACCTTGCGGGAAGGAGTGGCGAATCCGCGGGTCTGGCCGTTGGGCAGGGTCTCCTTGTACTTCTGGAAGCGCGTCTCTGACGGGAAGTAGGTTCCCTGCTCGCACATCTGGTCGTAGGTGAGGTCGTTGCCACGGGACAGGCGGTGCTTGATGACATCTTCGTAGGTCTCCCACGGCCATGCGTCCTTCTGGCCGAGGCGGATTCCCAAGTCGCGGAAGAAGTCATAGTCCATGACGCGGTCGCCGACCGGCTTGGAGCCGCGGTCGCCGCAGACCGAGAAGTCGTTGGAGTCTTCTGCCGTCGTGTAGCAGGGCCTCTCAAGCGAGTCGCAGCCGGGGATGATGTAGTCGGCCAGGGCAGCCGTCGGGGTCTTCCAGTACTCGACGACGACCAGCAGCTCCAGGTCCTCCTTGAGGATCTTGTAGAGACGCCGGGGATCGGGGGCCCACATCAGCGGGTTGGAGCTCCAGCATATCATCGCGGTGACCGGATAGGGGTCATGGTGCTCCATGGCCTCATACATCAGCACGGGCGAGCACAGCATCTGATGGAGCATCGGGCGGTTCACGCCGAACATCTTGCGGTAGCACTTGTCGATCATGTCGAAGCCGCGCCAGCTCATGATGCGGAACTGGTCGTTGCCGATATACTTTTCTTTCGTCTTCTGGTCAAGGAGGTGGCTCATCTCGAACTCAGCGTCGCGCAAGGGGAAGGTCAGCTCTCCGTCGAGACCCGGGACCGGGCCCGGCTCGCCGATGAACTCGCCGCCCGGGACGTCGAGGTAGTTCAGGATGGCACGCATGATGGTCTTGACGAGGCACAGGCGTGCAGCATTCGGCCCGTGCATGTCGCCACCGCCGAGGCCCCAGGTGATGAAGCCAACGCCATTGGTGGCATACACGCAGGCGGTGTCGGCAATCTTGTTCTCGGGGATACCGGTGATCGGTGAGGCCCACTGCGGGGTGTAGGGCTCTGCCATCTCAACAATGGCGTCCCACGCGGTGTAGCACGTCACGCTACCCTTGGCCAACTTCACGTCGAAGGTTCCGCTGATGGCAGCGTCGACTTCGCCGTCGTAGTAGCGGTTCTCGTCCGAGCACCACACCTTGGCACTGTTCGTCGCGTTGTCCCATACGATGAAGTCTTCGCGCTTGCCGCCCTTTGCGAACTCGTCGCCGCGGATAAGCTGCTTGGTCTCCTTGTTGATAAGGAAGACGCCGTTGGTCCAATACTTGATGAAATCTTCGTCGTACCACTTGTTCTCGATGATCTCATGGAGCCACGCCAAAGCCAAGGCATGGTCGGTTCCCGGGTAGATGGGCAGCCAGTGGTCGGCGAGGAGCGACTGCGTGGTGCAGTAGGGGTCGACGACGATCATCTTCGGCTTGCGGCCGGGGCGCTCCATGGCTGCAAGGTACTGCCTCCACATCGGAGACTGGGGCCCGTACTTCTCAGAGGCTGAGAGCCCCCAGATGACGAAGGTCTGCGCCTTGTCGATTCCGACAGGCGCGATGCTCTCGACCGGCCAACCCGCCATGGCCATGTTGATCGAGTAGTTCCAGCACCAGCAGATCGTACCGGGGTCGATGACGTTGCCGGGGTTGCCGAGGTTGTTGCTGAAACGCGAACGTGCCCAGAGGTGGTCTGAGCGGTAGGTGCCCTCTGAAGAGACGAGGGTCTCGGGGCCGTGCTTGTCGATCAGTGCCTGCAGCTTCTCGGCGATCTCATCCATTGCCTGGGCGTAGGGGATCTCTTCCCATTTGTCCTCGCCTTTTTTGCCTGCGCGCTTGAGCGCATGGTTGATGCGCTTGGGGTGATAGTGCATCTGAATTGCCTTCTGACCCCTCTTGCCGATGCGGTCACAAAGGACGGTTCCCTCTTTCCAGTTGCCCTTAATCTCAACGACCCGCTCGGTCTCGGTGTCAACACCGATGACAATGCCGCAGTTCATGTGACAGTAAAAGCATCGCGAATAGGTCCACTGAACGCCGTTCTCGTCGATATACTTATTAGGCATATCAAAGGGAAGCTCGGCATCAGTCGTTGCGCCTGTTTTCCACGCCATAACACTCTCCAATCCTCTTCTTTCGGTTACCGTACAGTCCTCCCGGGCCCGGGAATAAGACTTTCATGCCTGACGATGATAGACTCCTCAAAGCATTAATTCCTGATAGGTAGGGGTTGATTTTTGGGTATGAGGAAAAAGGGTGATAAAAAGGGTGAGGGTGATAAGGCCCGCCGTCGGGGGGACTCCACGCAGAGGGGGCATAAGGAGGCCCGCCTGCCCAGACGCACCGGGACGCGGGGGAACCGGAACCGCCCTGTTCTCCTACCTGTCTTCGCGGGTATGCGTCAGCTTGAAGACCTCGGTGCGGTTCTTGACGCCGAGCTTGCTGTAGATGCTGTTGAGGTGTGTTTTAATTGTGTTGTGGGACACTCCCAGGGTCTCGGCTATCTCCTGGCGCGACATGCCGACATTCAACAGGTCCAGCACCTCGATCTCGCGCCTCGTGAGGATGGTCGCGTCGGGGGCCATCTCCTTGGACGGCTTGTCGATGATATCGCTGACCTTGAGCGACTTCAGGATGTTCTTGATGAAGTTGTAGTTCACGCCGTCGACCTTCCTGATGTTGACGACCTCGTGAAGCAGCTCCCTCAAGAGCATCGTGCGGTCGAGGAAGGGCCTCACCAGCCCCAGCCTGCTCCCCAGCAGCACCGCCCTGTTCAACACCAGGAGGGCGTCGCTCTTCTTCCCCTGCTCGTTCAGCAACAGCGCCTTGAAGAGCAGCGACTCGACGACTATGGTGTTGAAGCTTGCCTCGGCCGCCTCGCCTATCAGCCCGTCGATGAAGGTCAACGCCGCCTCGTCGCCCTGGTCGTAGAGGATGAAGGCCTCCAGCTGCTTTGTCCGGATGACGTAGAACAGGTCGGAGGGGTCGACGCAGTTGATGAGCTTCTTGTGGACCATGACCGCGTCCTCGACGTTCTTGCGCTGGAGGGCAAGCTTGGCCTGGGTGACATAGGCGAACAGCAGCACCGCCCGCGGTATGTCGGCGTTTTCCACCAGGAGCACCGTCCGCACTATCTGCCGGTAGGCCTCGTCGAGGTTCCCCAGCGCGGCCATGTAGCTCGCTGTGACGATCTGGGCCTCGAAGAGCATATCGGCGTTCCTGTTCAAAGACAGGTTCCTCGTCGCCTGCCTGATGTTGGCCTCGGCGGACTTGAGGTCGTTCTTCTCCACCATGATATAGGCGTAGAGGGATTGGAGCGCGCCGTAGAGGGTGAAGTCGGTGGGGCAGTCCTCAAGGGCCCGCTGGCAGGTTGCCTCCGCATTGTTCAGCTCGCCGCGGTGGACCAGTATCCAGCATATCGCGTACCTCCCGAAGGCGACGAAGAAGGGCGAGCCCGCCAGGTTCGCTATCGCCTCTGTCTGGAGGTAGTATTCTAGCGCGAGCCCGAACTCCCCTATCCGCTCATAGGACTCCGCGATGGCATGCACGATCAAGACGCGCAGCGAGAGGTTGATGGTTGCCTGGGCGTCAAGGAGCTTCTTGTAGTCGGCAATGCATTCCCGGTAGTGCCCGCTGAACTCCCTGCACTTGATCCTGATATGCTTGATTACCAGGTCGGCGGCCTGGGAGCTGTCGACGTCGTCGGCACCGTGCGCCTCGCCCTTGCCGTCTTGCAGGTTCTGCTGGAACACGGAGAGCCACTTCAGGGTGTCCGTTGCCCTCCCGTAGCAGAGGTAGCCCCAGGTCACATAGAGGCTTAAGGTTGCGTCATGGATGAGGCTCTTAGCGGGGATGTCGCACATCCACGAGAGGAAGGAAACCGAGGTGTCGCCCCGCTGGAAGTGGGCGGCGGCGGCGAGGTTGTCGATCATCTCGGGGTCGGAGGCCATGAGCATGTACTTGGCGGCGTCGTAGGGCAGCTTCTCCCGCTCGTACCAGTCCTGGGCCCGCGAGGACAGCTCCCGAATCTGGGGCGTCCTCATCTGGAAGAGCTTTGTACGCAACCAGCGCAGGAAGAGCGGATGGTACTGGTACCACCCGGCCTTGCCCTGGCAGGGCTCGATGAAGAAGGACTTCTCGGACAGGTCTGCCAGTATCGCGTGGCTGTCGTCCCTCTCGCGCAGGCAGTCGCACAGGGGCGCGCTCATCCTCTCAAGCACCGAGGTGGCGATAAGGAAGCTCGCGCAGTCGTCCTCTATCTGCTTGATGATGAACGATGCGAAGTACTTGTCCACCAGCGAGTACAGCAGATTCTTGTCCAGGACCCTCATGTTCTTCAGCTCGTGGAGCTCGACGGCATCGCTGAACAGGCGTATCCCCGTCGCCCAACCCTGGGTGAGGCTGTAGAGCTCCTGTACCAGCTGCTCCGAGGCGGCGCTCCCGTACTTGTTCGCCATGAACGACGTCAGTTCCTGGCGGCTGAACGCGATATCGCCTGCCGGGAACTCGTAGACCGAGCCCATGCGCTGGTAGTCGATAGAGACCGACGGGCAGACCGACCCCGCGGCAACGACACGGAAGTTCGAGGGCAGGTAGACGGAGAAGTAGTCGACGAGCTTCGCGAAGAAGTGGTCCGACAAGGCATCGATGTTGTCGAAGAACAGCACGAACTCACCCCCGGGCGAGGCGGCGTTCTCGTGCAGGTAGTTGCTCAAGCGAATAATACTGCGGTCGAGCACCTCTTTTTCATCGTCCTCGGAAGGGGGCTGGCGGGAAAAGGAGACGTCGTCGCCGATGCCCGGGAACACTTTCTTGAGCGAGGCCGTCAGGTGCGCCCAGAACCGTATCGAGTCGTCGTCGTCCCTGTCCAGGGTCACCCAGATGGTCCGGTAGTCCTCCCCATGCTCCGGCAGCATGCGGTACCACTCGCTCAAAAGCGTCGTCTTCCCAAAGCCCGCAGGCGACGAGACGAGCACTATCTTGCGGGAGAGGCCCTTCAAGAACTGGGAGAAGAGGTAGGGGCGTCTTACATAATTAGATGGCAGCTCTGGGGCAACTAGCTTTGCGAGGATGATCTCATCGCTGTTCTGTGGAAACTTGGGTTGCACCGGTGTCCCTTCGTTTTTCAACGACTATCAACAAGAAAAAGGTATCACTCTCAAAGTATCACGCGCCTCGACAGGCGGGCGGCAGCAAAGCCGAAAATACCACCATGGGCATTATACACCTCAGAAGGGAAGTATGAAAACACCGTATGAAGACAGATGTGTGCGAGCGGCTGTAAGCAAGCTGTTACCCAGGGGGGGCCCAAAGGCGGCCTGCAGTCGGGCCTCAGGCGAAAATCACCCCCCGGGACGCTTAGACTCACCTGCGGGCTCGCCTGCCCGGCACCCGTCCGGCACCTGGCGCGTTCGTCAACCTGCTGGTATGATATCGGAGGTTGTTTCTCCCAATCACCCGCCCACAGTGTCGCCAAGCGGCTATAATCGGGAGGGAAACCGAAGGTGGCCGGGCCACCGCAAAACGAACAGACACAGCGAAAGGAAGTCCACCATGGCAGTCAGCATGAGAGAGTTTACCGAAGACATGTGCATCACCTTCAACGAGAGGGTCTACACCATCGTCGAATGCATCCATCTTTCCCCCATAAAGGGCCCGGCGCTCGTCAGGACGAAGCTGCGCGACATCGAGACCGGCGAGGTTATCAGCAACAACTTCAACGCCGCCGCCGAGGTGGCCTTCGTCGAAACCGAGAAGAAGGCCGCACGGTTCGTGGGCGAGGACGCAGGCGCCTACCTGTTCGAGGCGCTTGACGAGTCCGGCCCCTTGAAGCTTGCGGGTGCGGAGGTCGGGAGTGCAAAACAGTGGCTGAGCGCCGATGTCGAGGTGTCCCTCATTTACATCGACGACGCCTTCGTCGCCGTCGAGCCCCTGGTCGTGAAGAGCTTCCAGTAGCGTGCCGGGGACAGGCAGCCCTTGGCCGCATGTCGGGCGCAGGCCGGCAGCGTGCCGAGGGCAAAACGCCCTTTGGGCCGCATAGTCGCGGATGAAAAGCCTGTGAGGCAGGCAAGGAGAGGATAGCCCATGTTTGGCGCAGAGTTCTTCGAGGCACTGATGATCATAAGCTTCGGCATAGCATGGCCGACATCGATACTGAAATCCATCAGGTCGAAAACGTCCAAGGGCAAGAGTCTCCTTTTCATGGTCGTCGTCTTCTTCGGCTATGCCTTCGGCATAAGCTCGAAGCTCATCGGCCACAATATCAGCTATGTCCTGATCTTCTACGTCATCAACCTGTGCATGGTCGGCACCGACATCGTGCTCTTCTTCATCAACAGGCGAAACGACGAGAGGAACGCGGGCACCCCTGTAGCAGATTGAGGCGAGTTAAAAAGGGTCATAATGACCCTTTTTAATAGTTTCCGCAGGTCAGCGAGGTTTCTTGTCCGGGTGTGCCACGAGGGCAACCCCTGTAACTATAGTATCCATACAGCCTCCAAATATCATTTGAGGTATTCGCCTAGGAATACCTTTGCCCTTTCCATCTTTTAAAAACACCCAAAGTTGCCCAGTGTCTTTATCAACATAAATGGTATGCGCCCTCGAAGCCCCCCGAGTAGGCGTCCCCGCCGCCGCTTGCCACGCCCTCGGCGTGTCCCGCGTGCGGCCAGGCGGCGGGCAGGCCGGAGGGCGCGGCGAGCTGGCCGGTGGCCGACAGGAGGGCCTTTTGGCCTTGAGGTTGTCCCTCATTATGAGGTTCAACCTCGCTGACCTGCGGGTTTGCAAGACTTCTTCCTGGGTGTGCCGTGAGGGCAGCCTGCGGCGAGCGCAGGCGGGGCTGTGCGGCCCCCCGCCACACGCAGGCCCTGCAGGGCGGGGCGGCGGCCCGCGGGGCCTGTCCCCGCAGGCTGCCGGGGCGCTAGGGCAGGAACTCGTCGTCTTGCCAGAGGCCCTGCTGGGTGTGGCCGGAGGGGTAGGCCAGCGTGCCCCGGCCGTGGCGGCGGTTGTCGGCCCACTGGCCGGTGTAGGTCGCGGCAAGGCTCCCCCGCCCGTCCACGTAGGTCTGGGTGCCCTGCCCGTGCCTTGCGTCGTAGGCCCAGGAGCCCTCGTAGGCGGAGCCGTCGGCGTAGGCGAGGCGGCCGTAGCCGTGGCGCAGGCCCGCCTTGAAGGCGCCGGCGTAGGACCAGCCCTCGGACGACGTGTAGGCGCCCTGCCCGTCCTCGGCACCGTTCTTGAAGGAGCCCTCGTAGGTGGAGCCGTCCCCGTAGGCGACGCTTCCCTGGCCGTGGCGGAGGCCGCCCTTGAAGGAGCCCTCGTAGGACCACCCGGCGGCGCTCCTGAGGCGGCCCTGCCCGCCCTCGCGGTCCTGCACGAAGGAGCCCTCGTAGACGGAGCCGTCGGCGTGGGAGAGGGTGCCGTGGCCCTGCCTGGCGTCGGCCTGCCAGCTGCCCGTGTAGGACCAGCCCGACGCGTCGCGGTAGCTGCCCTGGCCGTGGCGGCGCCCGTCGGCGAGCCAGCCCTCGTAGGCGGCCACCGTCACGAGCCCGCGGCCCTCGCCGGTGTGCTCGAAGCTGAGCCCCACGCTGTCCGACACGGCCCCGGCGGCGTCCACCATGACGGGGGCCGTGATGGCCAGGAAGGGCTCGTCGCAGGCGGGGTCGGCGCCGGCCTCGAAGACGCAGGCCGCCCCGTCGAGCCCCACGAGCTCAAGGCCCTCCCCCACCGCCACCTCGGTGGAGAAGCTGTGCTGCGTGCCCGCGCAGTTCAGCACGATGTCCTCCTTCACCACCGTGCCGATGAGCGTGTACTGGTAGTCCACGTTGGGGAAGGCCTCCGTGTAGCGGACGGCGTTGCCCTGCGCCGACGCGCGGGAGAGGTCCGCGCCCAAGGGGATGAGCCCGACCTCCCTGCCGTCCTTCCCGACGCGGATGCCCTGGGCGCCGCCTGCCCCCGCCGGCAGCCTCACCGAGAAGGAGTTGGCGGCGTTCTCGAAGAAGGGCTGGCCGCCCGGGCCTTCCGGGGCGCGGGCGAGGAGGGTGTTGTCTATCTCCTGGAGCCCGCCTTGTTCGTCCGTGTAGGCGGCCGCGACGCCGCCCACCACGGTCGTGAAGCTCTTCGGGCCCGTCTGGTAGGTGGCCGAGGCCCCGTCGGCCCAGGCGAGCGGCGCCGTGCCGAAGAGCGAGAAGGCCAGCACGAGGGCCAGGGCCGCCGACACGCAGGCGTGGAGCGCCCGGGAGGCGCGCCGCGAGAGCATCGGGAGGGCCGGGTCGGGCTCCTCGCCCGAGACCCTCCCCCCCTGCGCGGGCAGCACGGAGGCACAGGCGGCCAGCGCCCCGAGGACGGCCAGGGCGCCCAGCGCGGCCGAGGCTGCCTGGGAGGCGGCCGGGGGCAGGGCGGGGCCCGCCGCCCACAGCAGGGAGCCGGCGGCGAGCGCCGCCACGGCCCCGAGCAGCAGGGCCGGCCACGCGCGCCTGAAGCGCCCGAGCGACGAGGCGAGGGCGCCGGCCGGCCCGCCCCCGAAGAAGGCGAGGCTTGCCAGGGGCAGGGCGAGGAAGGGCAGGGCGAGCACGCCTGCGCCCTGGGCGGCGACGCCGACGAGCCCCTTGACCTCCTCCATGCCGAGCACAGGGGCACCGTGGCGGGCTATGAGGACGGCCGCCCCGCCGCAGGCGAGGCAGAGCAGGGCGGCCGGCAGCGCGAGGAGGAGGCACAGCACCAGCAGGGAGGCTGCCGTGCCTGGCAGGCCCCCGCCCGCGAGCCGGGCCGCATGGCCGGGGGCCAGCGCCGCGCGGCGGGCGGAGCGCACCAGCAAGACCAGCGCGGCGAGGAAGGCCGCCGCCCCCAGGGCGGTCCAGGCGGCCCAGGGCCCCTCCGGGGCGGCGGGGCCCGCGCCCTGCACCATGGGCAGGGCGACGTAGCTTGCGAGGACGGCCGGGACTGCGGAGAGTGCGAGGGCGGCGAGCGCCGCCGGGGAACGGAGGAGCCTTAAGAAGCAACCCGCCACCACAGGTCCTTTCCCTCATGCCGGAAGCCGGCCGCCTCCCCCGCCGCTCTTCGGGGAGGGGCGGCCCCTTCCCTACCTTTACATCCCCCACATTGTAGCCCAAGCGTCAGGCACAGGGCGCCTGGTTTCTGTAAAATCTCTTCCTAGCGGCCTTCTTGCTCTAGGGGCACACCCTGTCAGGGGCCCAGCGGCAAGGTTTCCGCTTCTATTGCCCTTCCTGGCCGGAACGGGCAAGATTGCGGGTCAGGCCCGCAACGGCGGCGGGGGCGGGGTGTCGCGGGGGGCTTACGAGAAGAAGGTCTGGGTGAGCCAGGGGCCGAACTCGCCCGTCCACATGGCTTCAAGCTGGTGGAAGACCTGCGGCCAGTCGATGGCCTCGCCGAAGACCAGCTCAAGGTAGTGGTGGCTGTCGATGCCGCGCGGGGCCTCTGCGCCCAGGCATGCCTGGGCTATCGTATAAGTGCAGGTGGGGCATGCGGTCACCAGCGTGCCGGCCCCCGTTTCCCGGGCCTCGTCGATTATGCGCCACACGCGCCGCTGGGTGATGTCCGCGTCGTAGGTCGCCACCGCGCCGCCGGCGCCGCAGCACAGCGTGTGGGTGCCGCGGTGGGGCATCTCGCGTTGTGCGGCATGGGGAAAGCAGGCTTTGAGCAGCCTGCGGGTCGCACGACCGTGGCGGCGGTCGTATCGGTCGTGGCAGGAGTCGAAGAAGGTGAGACCCTGCGCCAGGGACGATGCCGGGAAACCCCCTGCGTCGGCGCTGGTTCCGGTGCCGCCTGTGCCTGTGCCCGCGCCGATGCCGGTGCCGATACCCGCGCCCGTGCCGGCGCCCCCCGCTCCCGGGAAGCCCTCGGCAGCGTGCGCAAGCAGCAGCTCCGGCAGGGGCATGATGTCAATCTCGCCGCCCATGACCTCGCCGAGCTCTTCCCCGCACCCCGGGCAGATGGTGAGCACCCGCGTGATGCCCGCCGCACGGATCTGGTCGAGCAGCCTTGAACGCAGCGCCTCCGAGCGCTCGAAGAGTCCGGCGCTCATCAGCGGGCTGCCACAGCACTCGTCGGTCAGGGCCCAGGCAATGCCGCTTTCGTCGAGCCACTGTCCTATCGCGCGTATGAGCTCGGGCGCGTAGCTCACCAGCGAGCATCCCGGGAAGAACAGCGTGTCCGCCTGCCCGGGGCCCTGCGCGGCCACATCCCCCAGGGAAGCGAACTCCGGGTAGCCAACGGCGTATACCGCCCGATAGGCGCTGAAGATATGCCATTCCTTGTCGACCATCACCAGGGCGGAGTCGTCCGGCACCATGAGCCCCGCCTGCATGAAGAGCGCACGCCAGGCACGCATCCGGTCGGGGGCCCACACCTTGGCCGCACAGGCCGCCGTGCAGTACCCGCAAAAACAGCAGCGCCGCAGCGCCTGGTAGAGCTCGGGGCGCTCCTGCACCAGCCCAAGCACCGCGGCAGGCCGGTCCTCGGGCAACAGCCCCGTGATACGCCGGTAGTCGTCCTCGACAAGGCCGAGGTCGAGCCCCGGTTGCTCCAAGACCTCGCACCTGTGCGTGCAGTTCTTACAGTGCGCACAGGCAAAGCGCCGGTTCACCCAGCCCGCAAGCCAGTCGATATGGGGCGAGCCCATAGCTGCCAGGCGGGCAAGCTCCGCCTCCGTCAGCGGCCGCGGGCGGGCCTTCCCGGGGCTTTGTGCATCCTGTGTGCCCATGCGGTCACCCGCGCACAAGGCAGCAGCTGCCGCGCCGCAGGGCCCCGCACGCCCCGCTCATTGCTGGGGGTGCTGGGCGGGATAGGAGGCCTGCTCCAGCTCGAAGGGCATCGGGGCCTCTTGCCCCTGCCACGCAGGCACGTTGAACTGGCTCGTCCAGTACCCGAGGGCCCGCGCAATAAGCGCCATAAGCCACATGCACAAGACCATGGAAAGATAGAGCAGGACAAGCAAAACGCCCATCATAACCGCAAGGGCTCCGAAGGCAGAGCCCGCGGACCCTCCGTCTATCTCCGACAGCATCCCCGCCAGGGGCACGATGGCAACAAGGGCCGCCACGGCGAAGAGGACCGAGATGACCAAGCCGATAAGGAAGCCGACAAGGAGGCTCATGCCGAATATCTTGAAGATGCCCTTCGGGTCCTTCTTGATCATCGCCAGGACCTTGTTGACCTGGAAGCCGGCAGAGATACGCCCGTAGATGCTGATCCTCATGGAGCCGACCCATTGGTAGAGCATAATAGCGAGGGCCACCACGCTGCCTGCCAGGCTCAGCAACGAGAGCACGACGCCCATGCCCGCCATTGCGCCGTAGTTTGCGGAAGAGCCGGCCGCGCTTGTGACCGCCACCCCAGTGCCCGAGACAAGCATCGCGGCGAAAGTGAAGATCTGGGGGATCAGCGCACAGACAAACATGAAGACGCAGATATACAGGCCCCGCTCGTAGAGCTTCCCGTCCTCGTTGCCGAAGATGCGCGGCGGCAGGGGGTTCTTGGTGCCCCAGGCGATATCGCGCGCCCAGCCATAGAGGTACCCCGTCACCACGATAATGCCGAAAACCGGGATGGCCAGCAGAAGCGTGAGAAGGCAGAGCTTCCCCAGCCAGCCGGGAGAATTCTTGATGTCAGCAGCAGCAGTCCTGAAGTATTCGATGTGCATGTCAACCACCTTCCATCCGTTTAAGGAGGCATACCTTCCTGCTATAAAACGCCCTGTCCCACTATAAACGAAGAAGGGGAGAAGTGGCACTCCCCTTCGACATCATTTCTTAAATACACACGGCGGCTTGCGGCCGGCTTGCGGCCGGTTCGCGGCCGCAGGCGGCAAACACAGGCCGGCACAGGGGCCCCGTGGGGCGCTACTTCAAGGTGATTGCGGCGCCGGCGTCTTCGAGCTTTGCCTTGAGCTCCTCTGCCTTGTCCTTGGCAACGCCCTCCTGGATCGGGGCCGGTGCGCCCTCGACCAGCTCCTTCGCCTCTTTCAGGCCGAGGCCGGTTATCTCGCGGACGACCTTGATGACGGCGATCTTGTTGTCGCCGAAGCCTTCGAGGACGACGTCGAAGTCGGTCTTTTCCTCGGCGGCGCCAGCGGCCTCCCCGCCGCCGGCGGGGGCGACGGCCATGGCGACCGGGGCGGCGGCCGAGACGCCGAATATCTCTTCGAGCTCCTTGACGAGCTCGGAAAGCTCAAGCGCGGGCATCTCTTTTAAGGCCTCGATAATCTCTTCACGTGAAACAGCCATTTCAAAACTCCTTTTCGTTTGTTCAGCACCTCGTGCCGAAATCCTTGTGTTCCAGTCTCGGGCAGGCGCGCGTGCCGTAGGCCTGCGCTGCCCTCATGCCGCCCTTAGGCGGCGGGTTTCTCTTCCGCAATCTGCGAAACGCAGCGTGCGAACGACTCCATCGGGCCGTTGAGCACACGGACGATCTGGGTCATCGGGTTCATGATCGTGCCGAGCAGCTTGGCGATAAGCTCTTCGCGCGAAGGCAGCGAAGCGACCGCTTCCACCTTCTCGGCGTTGAGGAACATACCGTCCATCATGCCTCCCTTGACCGAGAGGTTCTTGCTCGTCTTCGCGAAGGCCTTCAAGGCCTTTGCCGATGCGACCGGGTCCTCGCCGGTGAAGACGAAGGCCGAGGGCCCTTCTAAGACCTCGTCGAGAGAAGGCAGGCCGAGGTCGGCCAGTGCAAGATGCATCAGGGTGTTCTTGTAGACCTTCATGGTAGCGTCCGACTCGCGGATGGAATTGCGCAGGCCCTGTATCTCCTTGACGGAAAGCCCGCGGTAGTCCACGACCCACAAGGCGCCGATCCCCGAAAGGTCTTCCTTTATCTTGGCCACTGTGTCAAGATTCTGCTGGTTGGGCATGGTTACCATACACCTCCTTTTCAAAAACTCGCGCTCCGCCCCCGGTGCTGGGGTGGATCGTCGGTTCTCGGCCAGGCCTCAAACGAAAACGACCCCTCCTGCGAAAGACAGGGGGAGCCGTAAAGCACACGATTCTTTACAACCACCTCGGCGGGCCGCTTGCGCGATTAAACCTTTCGGTACCGGCTGTCTAGGGCAGCGGAACTATTTACTAAAGCTACCCCATTTTAGAAGAGCGCCCCGAAATGTCAAGTCTTTTCATAGAGTCGTGCCGCAATTGCCGCAATTGCCGCAATCGGGAGTCACCCGCGACACCCGGGTGTCACGGGGACGGTGTCACGGTGTCACAGGCTAGAGCAGCGCCGAGGCCTCGTCGATTATCTGCTCGGACTTGTCGAGCAGGTCTTTCGTCATGTACGAGTTGTGCGCGCCAAAGCTGTTCTCGGCAAAGACGAAGTCGTAGTAGAACTGCGCGTCCCTCACCAAGGAGCGCAGCTCGGCCAGGCGCTCCTTGGGGACGCCTTCCTCGGCGGCCGCGCCGATCCCGACATGCAGGTCGGCAAGCCTCTCCCCCAAGACGACCAGGCGGCCCTTCGTCTCCGCCTGGATGCCCGCAACGAGGTTCGCAATGTTCTCGGGCCTGACGTGGCAGGAGACACACCTCGTCTCCAGCAGGTTCGCATTCTCCAGGGGGCTTATCCAAAGATGCGAGGTGAACCCCCTGCCCTCGCTGTCGGTCGCCAGGCCCGTGTGGCAGCCGACGCAGGTCGCCCTACAGGCCGTTATCGAAAGGCTGCCGGTTCCCCGGACGGTCTCGAACTCGGGGTGCTGGATCTTGATCATGGCAGCGCCGCTGAAAGTGTTGGTGAAATCGGAGAAGCCTATCGCGTTGTAGTAGGCGAGTATCGCATCCGGGGTCATCCCGGCGAGGTCGTTCCACGGCAGGGTCGTCGCCTTGGTCGCGGGGTCGAAGTAATACTCGACATGGCACTGGCCGCACACGAGCAGGCCGGGCTTCACGTCGGCCATCTCTGTACCGAGGGCGTCTTTGAGGTAGCCGGCCGTGACCCGTGTCTCGCCCGCGCTGTTCTCATGGCAGTTATAGCAGCTGACGGAGTCGTCGACCAGGGCGTAGAGGTCGTCGAAGGGCATCGAATATATGCCGGGGCCGTCCGCGGCGACCAGGGCGTTCATCGCGGGTGTCTTGCACGTGAGGCAGTTCGCCGTCTCATGGACACGCTCGGTCGCCCCCACGTCTTGCAGGGCATAGACATGGCCGCGCGCCTCGTTGTAGGACTTTGCGAACCCCATGCCGGCAAAGATCGTGGTCAGGAAGGGGTACTGTTCCAGGTAGCTGGGGTTTTCCGCCTTGTCGGCGTTCATCATGTAGGATTCATAGACTTCGGGATAGGCCTCCCGCCACTGATCGGACGACTTGATGCCCAGCTCGTCGAGCCGTGCCGCGGTGACCGGCGTGGCGGTGCCCTCGACCTTCTCTGGCTGGGGTGCGGTGCAGGCTGCAACCGTGAGCAACAGCCCGGCCAGGACCAGGGCGCACAGCCAAAGGGGGGCTTTTCGGTTCTTCATGTTCCCTCTTTCCTCACGCCGGGCCTGTCCTCCCCGTCCGCAGGGGATACCGTGCCTGCGCGGCGGGCGCGGCGGGCGCGACCTACGCGGCGGGTGCGGCGGGCTCAGTGCCGGGACGCGCCGCGCTCAGAGAAAGCCCAGCTGCCCTGGCGAGAGGGCAGCTGGGCCGTAACGCTGCTTGCTTTGGGCAACCGCCTATGCCGATGGCGGGAGCTTCACCACGCTTTGGGCGGAAAGGCGCCCGAAGCAGGTGATGTCGCACATGGAGTCGCCGCCGTTGTTGCGGAAGCGCCCATGGACGTTGCCGGTCACCTCGCCGGCCGCGAAGAGGCGCGGGATAGGCTGGCCGAAGACGTCCACCACCTGGGAGTTGGTGTCTATCCTCAACCCGCCCGGGGTGGTGCGGCAGTAGTAGGTGGCCTCGAAGACGTAGAAGGGCGGGGTCTCGATCTTGTGGGTCAGGTGGCCGACCGCCTTGCCGAACTGGGTGTCCTTCTTGGCATCGACCATCGCGTTGTAGCTGTCTATGGTCTCCTTCAGCGTTGCCGCGTCGCAGCCTATCGCAGAAGCCAGTTCCTCGATGGTGTCACAGACGCTGCCGTAGGTGCTCTCGAAGGTGGCCAGGTTCTCCGGGGTCCTGTTTTCCGCAACGGAGCCGCTGTCGCCGAGCCTGAACCAGGTCTTCATCTTGTTCACGTGCAGGGTCATGAGCTCTGCGTCCATGTACTGCTCGTCGTTGGGCTTCTCGGTCCAGAAGCGCTTGCCTTCCTTCGTGACGTCGATATAGGCGGACGCGCCGCTGAAGGGGTTGGAGTTGTTGTTGCCGCTCATCGAGGGCTCTTTCACGCTGCCGCCGAAGTCTATCTGGATGCAGTGCATGTTGACCGTCTGCCCGCCGACGAGCTGCGCGGCGACGAGCATGTCGCCCGTGTTCCCGACGCCGCCGCTGGTCTGGATCGACAGGTCGACGCGCGGGTCGTGCAGGTGCACCATCTCCGGGTTGCCCGCAAAACCGCCCGAAGCGAGGATGACCCCGCGCTTTGCGCGGTAGGTCGTGCCGTCCTTGAGCGCGACGCCGAGCACATCGCCGCTGAACTGGCTCTCGCGGATGATGGTCTCTACCGGGGAGTCTAAGATGAGGTCGGTGTTCTCATGCGACTGCACGTGGTCGAGCCAGCACTGGACGTTGGCCCCGCCGCCGCTGAGGTCCTTGTACTTCGACCCTATGTTGTAGCGGATCTTGCGGTTGATCATGGTGGACTTGCCCTCGTCGTTGTAGGTCATCAGGTACTGCGACGCCTGCATGACCGCCGACTTCGTCCAGTCGGACGGCATCGCGACGGGGGTCTCGTAGGGGCGCGAGCCGCTCCACGTGATGCCCAGCGACTCCTGCCAGTTGAAGTTGTCCAGCGAGTTGAAGGTGAAGAGCTTCGCGATCTCGGGATGGCCGTAGTAGCAGCCAGCCGTCAGCTTGTCCTCCCAATACATGTCGAAGGTGTCGTCCCGGTAGATGTCGTCGCCTGTCTCTTCGGCAAAGGCTATCAGGTTGTCGGTCCCCATGGCGCCGATGTTGCCGCCGCTCAGAATAGAGCTGCCGCCGTGGGTCGGCATCTTCTCAAGAATCGCGATCTTCACATCCGGGTCGTCCTGGGCCGCCTGGACGGCCGCTATCAGGCCGGCGCCGCCGCCGCCGACGATGACGATGTCGTATTCCTCGTCCCAGCTCTTCACGTCGCTGCCGGTGACGGTGTTGCCCCCCTCGGACGGGTTGGCGTTGTTCTGTGCCGGAGTACATGCCGCGAGTCCTGACAAAGCTGCTGCGCCACCTATAAGGGCGGCTCCCTTGAGTAGATCTCTCCTGTCAATGCTCATAAAAATTCCCTCCTGGTCGGTCTTGCTTCTTATACACAGGCCTCATTGTGATGCCCCCTGGGGCTATAGAAAAGCCCCGTTGCGGGTCATGTATATCACCCGTTTCGGGTACTTTCCGTTTTTCCCGCAGGGGAACTGGGTTTTCTGCCTGTTTTATGCCTTTCAAGCATATAGGAAAACGAGGCGGTTTTTGGTATGATAGGGGAACTCCTTGAGTCGATGCGGCGGCAGGCCGCTGTTCGATACAGAGGGCAAGGAGCACACCAAAGGAGGGGTGGGGCTTGAGGGGAGTCGGGTCTATACCTGCGTTGTCCATCGGTTCGCTATGGCCGCTCGGCTTTGCGTTCCAGACCCTGTGGACCCCCTTGATAGTGCGGCAGAACTTCGTGGACCACGGCGGGGCGGACATCCACCTCGCCTTTTACAGCTCCTTCGGCCTGTTCGCCCTCGCGGTCGCCGCCGTGTTCTTGCTGAGGCGGCTCGACCGCTGGGCGGTGCCCTATGTGGGAATCTGCGCCTTCAGCATCCTGTGCAAGCTCTTCGCCTCCGTCGTGCTCACCCTCGACCTGTTCGCCGGGTCGACAACGGTGGCCTTGCTCGGCGCCGTCGTCGGGGCTGTCGGCGCCATGGCGAGCATGCTTGTCTGGGGCAGCTTCTTCAAGGACCTCCCCCTGGAACAGAGCATGTCCTATATCCTGATCTCCTATGCCATCAATTTCCTGCTGCAGCCCCTCTGCTATATGGCCTTCCCGGCTGCCGCCCTGCCCGTCTTGTCCCTTCTGGCCGTCGGCGGGCCGCTCTGCCTGGTTTTTGCCTATAACGGCATGCGGAAGGGCCTTGTCCCAAGCCTCGCCCCTTCTTCTGACGGTGCGAACGGGGCAAAGGAAGCGAACGGGGCGAGCAGGGCGAACGGGGCGGTGCCGGGCGGGGCGGTGCCGGGCGGCATCGACGGCAGCGTGGCGGCAGGCAGCCTGTCCGACCCTCCCCGCAAGAAGCTCCCCTTCCTGAGGCTGCTTTTTGCCTTTGCGGTCTACAGCCTCGTGCTTACCCTGAGAAGCCCCGTGAGCTTCCTTTCGGGGAACCTGGCTATCGTCATCCTCTATTACACGGCCGCCCTCGTCGCCCTCGTGCTGTATTGGGCCGTGATCCTGCGGCGTGCCTCCTTTTCCTTCGTCCATATGATGCAGCTGCTCCTTGCGGTCTTCGCCGTCGGGTTCTTCCTGCAGCCCTTCACACCCCATGCGCTTTCCGACATCCCTCCCGCATTGCTCATGGTGGCCACCGCACTGATCTACATGCTGGTGTGGATGGCGGTTGTCGACATCACGCGCGCCTCGAAGTCCCATCCCTTCGCCGTGGTGGGGGTGTGGGGCGCCTGCTACGGCTGTCCTCGGCTCCTGTATTTTGCGGCTACGCTCGTATTCCCGCTCAACAGCGCCGGGGCGGAAGCGGCCGTGACCACCGCCCTCATCGCCCTTTTTGGCCTCTTTGTCGCGTTCTTCCTGGTCAGCCGCCAGTCCTCCCAGTCGCATTCCTTCTTCCACGAGCTTGCGCAGGCCGACCGCAACCAGGACGATGCCGCGATGCCCCTTGCCGAATGGCAAGAGATTGCCCGGGAGCACGGGCTGACCGAACGGGAGTGCGAGGTCTTCTACATCGCGTGCGAGGGGCGCTCCCGGCGCTACATCGCCGAAACCCTGTTCATCTCGGAGAACACCGTGAAAGCCCATCTGAAGAGGATCTACGCAAAAATGGGCATCCATTCGAAGTACGACCTTGAGAAGATCGCCAACGCCGACCCCCCAAGGCCCAAAGAAGAGGACCCCGCATAGGGAGAAAGCGGCGAAGGGGTGGCGAAGGGGCAGGTGCGCCCACAGGCGCAGGCCACCCCCGTAGGCGGGCATGCATGATGCGATGTATGCTATACTCTTACTCAGCAATCGTTACTGCTTTTGGAGGTGACGGCCATGACCGAGTCGCAGTTGCTGGAAGTCGTTAGGCAACTCCCGCCCAATAAGGCACAGGAGGTCTATGACTTCGCGCTTTTCCTTTCTTCGGCTGCAGGCAGAAGCATTCAAAGAGCACCGAATAAACGGATAGAGGGATTCAGCTCAGAAGCCGAGATGCTTGATTACGCCAACGACATCGGGAAGATTGTATATGCAGATTGACCGCGGTGAGATTTGGTCGGTGCTGTGGACGGGGCTGGTTGGCAAGCCACG
This sequence comes from Eggerthellaceae bacterium, assembly GCA_009782605.1. GTDB lineage: Bacteria > Actinomycetota > Coriobacteriia > Coriobacteriales > Eggerthellaceae > WRIS01. The sequence goes on from WRIR01000001.1 coordinate 145,937, forward strand.
TCCGGCCCTGGTTATCCAGTCTGAAAAATACCGTCTGACAGACACCGACATCCTCGCCTTGATTACCACCACAGAAAACGTCCACGGCAACCTGCGGCTTCCTATAGAGGCGACCGAGGACAACGGGCTGATGAAAGACAGTTTCATATGCCTTGACAAGCTGATGGCCATTCCGTTGAGCAATCTTGGAGAGTGCTATGGAAGGGTCTCGGACGACACCATGCGTGAAGTCGATGCAAGGTTGATCAAGATCCTCGGAATCGGCGAGACTGGCTGACCGCGCCGCTCTCGCCGTATGCGGTCGCCTTCTGCCGCTTTTTTGCGGCCTGCCTACCCGTGTGCCTTTGCGAGCATCTCCTTTGCGTGTTCGAGGGATGTCCCGCTTGCGTCGCCTGAGAGCATACGGGCTATCTCGTGTACCCGGTCGTCGTCGGCCAGCGCGACAAGGTCCGTCTCGGGGATGGCGTCGGCGGCGGCCTCCCGCTTGACCACCCGGTAGTGAGCCTGCCCCGCGACGGCTATCTGCGCCAAGTGGGTCACGACGATCACCTGGTGGGTCGCTGCCAGATCGGTGAGCACCTTCGCCAGGGCAAGGCCGGTCGCGCCGCCGACCCCGGCGTCGATCTCGTCGAAGATAAGGGTCTCGACCTCGTCTGCGCGGCCGAGCACGACCTTGATGGCAAGCATCACCCGGCTGACCTCCCCGCCGGATGCGATGCGCGCCAAGGGCCGCGCCTGCATGGCCTCGGCAGGCTGGAACAAGAACTCCACCTGGGACGGGCCGACCTTCGTCCACTGGCCCCGCTCAAGCCGCTCGGTCGAGCAGACGATGGAGGCACCTGCCATCTCCAGCCCTGCAAGCTGCTCGTTCACCTCGTCGGCAAAGCGGGGGGCGGCAAGGCGCCGTGCGTCGTCGAGCGCGTCCGCCGCAGCAAGAAGCGTTTCCTCTGCTTCGTCGAGCGCCGCCTGCGCCGTGCGGAGCCGCTCTTCTGAGTCGTCCATGAGGGCTATCAGGCTGGCTGCCTCCTCGCGTTTTTCCAGCACGTCGGCCATACGCGGCCCGAAGCTGCGCAGCAGCCCCTGGAACGCGGCAACCCGCTCCTGGTTGGCCTCAAGGACCTGCGGGTCGAACTCGATGGCGTCGCGGTAGCTGCGCGCCTCCCGCGAGACGTCCTCAAGGAGGAAGCCCGCCTCGCGAAGCGTCGCCGCCAGCTCGCCGAACTTCGCATCGACCGCCGGCGCCCCGTCGAGCGCCGCGGCCGCCCGGTGGACGGCGTCTATCGCGCCCCCCTCCCCGGAAAGGGCCGTGTGCGCCGTCTCGGAGACGACGGCGAGCGCTTCAGCATGCTCTGCCTTCGAGAGTGTCGCAACCAGTTCCTCGTACTCGCCTTCCTGCGGGTTGACCGCGTCGATGCGGTTGAGCACGAAGCGCGCCTCGTCGAGCTTGGCTGCGGAAGCCGAACCGGCATCCTGGATACGCCGCAGCTCGGCGGCGGCGGCCTCGGCCTGCCCGAAGGCGAGCCGGTAGGCCTCTAGGGCAGAGGCAAGCTCCGCGCCCGCCCATGCGTCGAGCAGCCCGACGTGGGTGCTGGTCTTGAGAAGCCGCTGGTGCTCGTGCTGCCCGCACAGGTCGACCAAGGGGCCGATCGCGCCTTGCAGCTCGCCCACACTTGCCATGGCGCCGTTGATCGACACCCGTGAGCGCCCGTCGGCGCTCACCCGGCGGGAAACGACCCGGTCCTCGCCGCCTGCGCTGAAGAAGCGGCCCTCGACCACGAGGTCGGCCTCGCCTTCGCGCACCGCCGTTGCGTCGGCACGCTCGCCGCACAGCAGCTTGCAGGCCGAAAGCAGAGCCGTCTTTCCCGCGCCGGTCTCCCCGGTAAGCACCGTGAGCCCCCGGGCGGGCATGAGCGCAGCATCGCGGATGAGTGCGACGTTTTTCACACGGATCTCGTCGATCATCAGCCATCCTTTCGCGGAGTGTCAACTGCTTGCATGCGTGGGTTGCATGCGTGGCTCAATGATAGCGCAAAAGGAAGGGGGCGGGAAACGGGCACCGGCAACAATCTCCTTAAAAGTTTTTCGATAGTCGCAGGCTTTCCTGACAATTCTGTGTTATAACCGTACATTTGTTCGGTATCAATGGAGGCTTGAGCCTTCCTCAACAGTTCGCGCAGGGCCTCCGCCAACTCAAGTACCCCAAAGTACAACATTGCCTACATCATTTGAATAATGGTGTATTTATTCATGCGATGATAAATTGTACCTTAAGGAACTCAACGAAAGAGGGGACGATTAATGGCTGTTGTTGGGTTTTTTTGCAAGAACCGGGCAAACAGGAGGTGATAAGCGATTCTTGCCTCGGTTTTTCTCTATTGACACCACACATGACTACTATGAAAGGAGTGGATGAGGATGAAACACGAAAGCACTACGCCCAATAAAGGGCTTTCCCGTAGGAATTTTTTGCAGGCGATGGCGGTAATGGGTGGCACCGCTGCTTTGTCGGGCAGCGTTGCATGCACGCCTGGACAAAAACCGGAGTCGGGATCGACGGTTCCGACTCAAGCACCGGAAGAGACTCTTTACCAGGGAGTTTGCCGGGGCAACTGCGGCGGGGGCTGTCACATGAATGTTCATGTACGCGAAGGCAAGGTTGTGAAGACGTCGGTGATTATCGACAAGGATGTCGATCCCATCATGAACCGCATCTGCCAAAGAGGCCTCACCCACGCTCTGAGGGTCTACGCCCCCGAGCGTATCAAGTATCCCATGCGGCGCAAGGAAGGAACACCTCGTGGTGGCGGTGAGTGGGAACAGCTCACCTGGGATGAGGCCATCACGTATATTACCGATAAATGGAAGGGCTACATTGACGAATACGGCGGCTCAAGCATAGCATTCACGTATGGCGCAGGCAGCTACACGCAGGAGCAGTACATCTACATGAGGCTCCGTTTTGTGCTCGGAGGGGTCGAGGCGTATCAGGGCTACGACCAGAATGGCCTTTATATGCTTGCCCAAACCGTGACAAGGGGGCTTTACCTACACGGCAACTCTCCAAACAGCCTGCTCCAATCAAAATATATCTTCATGATCGGAGCGAACGCGACAACTTCTGAGACTACCCGCTGGGCACAGACGCAAAGCGCTGTCTTGGATCATGGCGCGGAATTGATAGTCATTGACCCAAACTATACCTGTGCGGCAAGCAAGGCGACCGAATTCATACCGATCCGCCCGGGGACTGACACCCTCCTCATCATGGCCATGACCAATATCATTGTCAATGAAGGCCTACAGGATGATGATTATCTGGCAAAGGGAAGCGTTGCTCCATTCCTCGTTAAAAGCGACGGCAAGTACCTCCGTCAAAGTGATATGGGAATTGAGCCAACGGAAGGCCCTGTTGACCCCCGTAGCGGCAAGCCAACCATAATCGATCCCCTTGTCGTAAGGGGAAAAGACGGAACCGTCGATGTGCCGGAAAACATCACCTCGCCTGTGTTGAAAGGCACCTATACCATTGAGGGCAAGGAAGTGGTAACAGCGTATCAGAAGCTGCTCGACTCTATAGCAGAATGGACACCGGAGCGAGCAAGCGAGATGTGCGATATCCCCGTAGAGAAGATCTATGAGCTGGCACGCAAGTATGCAGAAGGCCCTTCAACCCTCTATACGAACTGGGGGCCGGACCACTGGGTCTACGGCTATACCTACTACCATGCCATTTCTGCCATGGCCGCTATCGCCGGCCAGTTTGGGAAAATGGGGACCGGCTTCCAGGGATCCTGCGGTGGAAGCAATATGGGCCGCGGTGGAAACATCGGCGCTATTGTTGCAGTTCCCGGTTTCGCGCCTGGCCCGACATTCCCGCTGCCGAACCTTGAACAGGTAGTTACAGAAAAAAAGCTCGGCGAAATGCCCGTCACCATTAAAAGCCTTTTCAACCACTACTCGAACTGCTTTTGCAACCTCCCTGACAGAAACAGCCTGATTAGGGCAATCGACCAGATCGAGCTCTTCATAACCGCAGATTCCGTCATGAACGATACCTCCCGTTACGCAGATGTTATCTTGCCGGTGCCTCATTGGTATGAGTTTGAAGCCGTAAACCTAACGGTAACCCCCTTCGCACGAATCAGCGAAAAAGCGATCGATCCTCTGTATGAGACAAAGGAGGACATCGAGATCGCCAACATGCTCGCTGAGAAAATGGGCTATGGTGAGCACTTTGGGTTTGACAACGACAGTTACTTCCAGCTGCTCTTTGACAACCCTATTGCCGAAGAGCTGGGATTGACCCTTGATGCATTGCGGGACCAGAAGAACATACGGATCGTGCCCGATGACTTCATCTTCGGAGAGAACTACACGCTCCCGACGCCGACAAAACGCCTGGAATTCTACTTCGAAAACGTAACGCCGCAGCACATATATGGCCAACCCCTCGATCTTGAGCGTTGGGCACTTCCCCGCTGGGAGGTACCGGACGAAGCATGGAGCGAAAACCCACTGTTCGAGAAGTACCCTCTTACGCTTATGTCGCATAGGGACAAGTTCAAGGTCCATACGACCTTCTCCTTGACTCCCTGGCTCGAAGAGCTCAATCCAGAGCCGACGTTAAACATGAATCCTGTGGACGCTCAAGCGCGCGGAATAAGTGAAGGGGATTATGTGCGCGTTGTCAATGACCGTGGAATGGCTGTGCTTAAGGCTCATATGCATGCAGGCATCCGACCCGGCGTTGTTGATACCGAGCACACGTGGTACCAGGAACGCTACAAAGATGGTCACTACGCAACGCTCACCAACGGCACCGTGAACAACTTTATCAATGCAACTGCGCATTTCGATACCCTTGTTCAAGTAGAGAAGGCTTAGAAAGGAGGCGATACCCATGCGTTTAGCAATGGCGATTGATATCAGAAAGTGCATTGGATGTCATGCGTGTAGTGTGTCGTGCAAGTCAAACAACAATCTTCCGGATGGAAAATGGTACAACCGGGTTGAGACTGATGGCGGAGAGTATTTCGACACAGCCCGTGGCACCTACCCGAATGACCTGCACATGAGCTATCTTCCGGTAACCTGCCAGCACTGTAGCACTCCGCACTGTTTTGCGGTATGCCCCGTTGGAGCCATCAGCGTGCGGGATGACGGCATCATTGCCCAGGACAACGAGCTTTGCATCGAGGGCTGCCAGCTTTGCATCGAGGCATGTCCCTATGATGTGCGCTTCATCAACGAGCAACAGCCTGAGTATGTTGTCGATTTCCCCTTAGGGGACTGGGATGCACCGACACATTCGGCCCTCAAAGTCGAGAAGTGCACATTCTGTGCCAACCGAATTGACCGCGGCGAGATTCCCGCTTGCATGGAACTCTGTCTTGGCAGAGCCCGTTATTGGGGAGACCTGGATGATCCCAACAGTGAGATCAGTCAGTATATCCAAGGCAAGACCACTATGAAGCTGAAAGAGGATCAAGGAACGGAACCGTCTACCATTTATATCATCTAGGGGAATGCGAGGCAAAGGGGCCGCCGGGGCCCTTTTGCCTCCCTCGAATCTACGAACCCAATCCCTAGGCGCTCTTTTGGAGGAGTGTATGAAACTTGAGCAGAACCCACAACAGCTTGCTGCCGTCGCGGATTTTTACCTTCTATTGGGACTCATGCTTCGCCTTCCCCAGGAAGACCTTGTCTCAAGGTTCTCTGATGCTGCCTTCCATGAAGGCCTCATCGAGATGATACACGAGTCAGGATTTGACAAAGACAGGCAAAAAGAACTGCGGTGCTCCTTCGATGAGCTGAAAAAACTGGCCGAAGAGGGCTCCTTGAGCGTGCCGGATCTTCGCTACGCATACACAAAAGCATTCACTCACCCGGTCAAGCCCTCGATCTTCATCTACGAAAGCCAGTTCTTGTTTTGGGACGAAAACCCCGAGGCAAGCTACGGGGAAGCGCCACGCACCTTCATCAGCCCTGCAGCACTTGATGCGGAGCGTTGTTACAAAAAAGCAAACCTGACTCAATCGGCCGACCTCAACGAACCCGCAGACCATATGTCTATCGAACTTGAGTTCATGAGCAAGCTTTACGATCACAAGGCAAAGCTCGTTGAGCAACAAGACAAAGACGACGAGAATCCAGCCGCTGAAGAGGTGAGGGCGGAAATCGAACGTACGGAAGCCTTAATACAGGAATACAACTACTATCATTTTAGTAAATGGGGCATACGTTTCTTTGAAAAATGCAAGACCAGCAACCTGCATCCCTATTACCAGGCCTTAGGAGCAATAGGGTCTGCTTTTATGCAGGGGATGCTGTCGGAAAAATGATGAGTGGCTGCGTATCCGTTTGTCACTGGGAAGCAGGTTGGAATGAACTTTCTTGTTACCTTGATTGCCGTAATAGCCATTTCGGTTGTGTTCCGCAAACCGATAAAGCGTTTCCCGGCGGTATTTTATATCATTGCGATTCTAATCGGTGTCGCGGGCTATTATTTCACCTTAAACCCAGTCCCCAACACAGTCATGCGGACCTTTGTGTTCGCCATTCAAAAAGGGCATGTCGGGCTCTCCTTCTTTACGCTGGTAATGTTTGTGGGCGTGTTTGACAAAACGTCGCCTATCAGAGATTTTTTTAACCCGATACGCGCAGAATTATCCATCATGGGCGCAATCCTCATCCTTGCCCACCTGGCACCCTATATCAGCAATTACTTGAAGATATCGTCAAGCTTGCTGCTTCTTGGGGTAAACCAGATGATCTCGCTTGTACTTGCATTTGTTCTATTGGTTTTGCTCCTGTTTCTCACTATTACCTCGTTCAACGCCGTAAAAAGAAAAATGAGCGTGGCCGCCTGGAAAAGGATACAGGCTCTGGCCTACCTGTTTTTCGGCCTGACCTTTCTCCACCTTTCCGGTTTCTTGATTATTCCTGCCATTAAGGGCTCGTCGGTCGCCCTGACCAACCTGATCGTTTACGCCGCCATCTTTGTCGGATATGCGGTTCTGCGCATTCGCAAAGCGATGGTGGACAAGAAAACAGATAAGGATGGCCCAGCCTCGGCCATAAAAAAACCTGCTGCCACACGTGATAAAAGCTCAAAGGGTACGGAGCAGCAACTGGGTGCGTGAGTGTACGTCGTATTTTTCATAGATATTCGAGATATGCTTGCGGACTGTCTGTTTTGATATCCCCAGGCGCTCAGCGATGCAGTCGGTCTTATACCCGGAAACTATCTGATACAAAACCTCTTCTTCTCTTGGCGTGAGGGATACCTCTTTTATTTTTCTCACCATGCTGATTTCTCCATGGGCTAGCTGAGAGAGCCTGACGAAGAGTTTTTGCGCGAAGGAGTCAACTTCGCTTATCTCGTCGAGTTGGCTCAGGATGGGGATATACCAAGCAAAGTCATTGCAGAGTGGCTGGATGATGTCTTCCGGTTCTGCGAGTTCCAGCGCAGAACGGAAGGATTGGAGCGAGTCTTCGGCAGACCCGTATTTTTGACAATAGAGCGCATACAGCAGGTACGCATTGATCCTGTCGAGTGTCCGCTCTTCCTCTATCGTATCCATAAGCTCCCTCAACTCAGGCAAAAGCTCCTGCCTCTCGTCGATCAAGCCATAGACGAAGCGAAGTCGCTGCCACGCAAATGAATGCTCGTGGCCAACACAGGTCGTTTCCATAAAACCCCTGAAGTCGAAAGCCTTTTCACCTGCGATGCTGCGTATCATCTCGATAGACATTGGAGCCATGAGAAGGCCATAGGGCGATGCCTTGGCCGAAGCGGCGACCAAATCGCCGACACTTGCCTTGTCGCTTGAAAAGAACTTGAATGTCGCCTTATAAGCTAAAGAGAGTGAGAGGAAATATGGGAGCCGGTACTCGCGCAGAGTCTGATCGTATTTTTCCTGGTGGTACTCGGCTTCTGCTATGTCACCACGATAAAAGGCTGCAATCATATGGGCAAAATGTATGTTTACCGATGATGCTCGAACTGCATTATGGGTCTCTTTGGTACTGTGCATTCCCAACAAGGCATAATCAAGCGCCTTGTTCAAATTCCCAAGAAACGACTCGCACATGCTCAATATGGAATAGTTGTTGCTCACAAATGTTTCAGAACAATACATTTGCGTGAGGGGAAGAAACTCGAGGATCATATTCCTGAACCGAAGCCAGTCCGGATTTTCCGACAGCACCGTTTCATGCTGCCGAACCCAATGTACGAGCAAGAAGTCCATGTCGCCAATACGTGACAATGCAATAGGCAGGGTTTGGCGTGCTTCTTCATATCTTCCCTGAATATTGCAAACCTGCAAATGGAATACAACGGACTCTGTGTAAAAATCCTCATGTGGGTCTGTGAAGTGTTTACCTGCGACATCTTCACAAAATGCCGTAAAGGCAGCGTCCCCGTATAAAACTGCTGCAAAGGATAAGATGCTGCAGGTCCTTGGCTCTGTCAGGAGCAGCTCCCTTGGCAACGACCGGCCCCATTGATACGTCAAATGCAACTTATCCTCTAAAGCCATAGTTTGCCAATGCTGGTTAATCATCTCTACAACATGTCTCCAGTTTCGATTCTTGATTGCAAACCGGGCAGAAAGGTCATACTTGCCGTTCTCTTCAAACCAGAGGCTTGCGTTTTCAAATATGGTCCTACTCGACATGTCCGACTGTCTATGAAACTGCTGCTGAAGAACGAGCGCTATCGGGGGGCGGAAAACAAACCATGGCTCATTTTCCCTTCTCTTTGATTTCTGTAAAACAAGTCGCTCAAAGACCAAGGTGCGGATAGCGGCATTTACCTCGGCTCTCTCCCAGCGGGTGATCTTTTCTGCAAGCGAAGCACTCAGCGGCTCAATGAGTGATGCCGCAAGCGCAAAAGAAACTGTCTTTTTGTCCAGAGCCGAAACAACCTCTTCGTTCATGTATTCGGCGGCGGCATCGATAAACTCAAGATTTTCCCCGAGCAAGGCTCCATGGTTTGAGCCCAGGAGTAGGGTATCGGCAGCCAACTTGACAAACGCCGGCCATCCGCCAGTGTCGGCCTGTATCTGCTGTGTATGGGCTTCCGGGAGATTAATGCCTTGTAGCCTGAAAAACTCATTTGTCTCATCTTGGGTAAAGGCTAGCTGCGATTCATCGATCACCAAAAGCCTGTTCTCAAGACGTAGCTTTGACAACCCGATCCTCGTCATGTGCCTGGAAAGAAGAATAATGCGCAGGTTTGTCGGAGCGTGCTCAACAAGATAGGCTACTATCTGTTTGAGGGGTGGGCCTTCGTCGCCAATATTGTGAAGACCGTCAAGGACAAAGGCGATGGGCCGATCCAATTCCCCGATTTCGCAGATTAGGTCATCGATAAGAGAAATCGACTCCTCTAGAGTAATCAAAGGCAAAGCTGTTTGTGCTTTTATAGGGGCCTGTTCGCTGACCTTTGAAAAAGCTAAAAGGAGGTATCTCATGAAGCGGCTCATATCCAGGTCAACCGTGTCGAGAGAAAGCCAAATATGCAAGAAATACTTTTGTCGGGTCAGCCACGAGGACACGAGGCTTGTTTTGCCGTAGCCTGCGGGAGCCACCAAAAGAAGGACCGATGGGCCGTCTTTTATTTGGGATACCTGCTTGATGAGGCGATCCCTTACAAGCTGTTGTACACCTGGGTTAGGCGGGCGCAGCTTTTCTGAAACACATCGTTCCTGAAGCATACCATTCTTCACAATAATGCACCCCCTTCGGTTCAGTTCAGTCATTGCCGCTTGCGAGAACCACCGGAGCCGCCTTCATGCTCCCGTGTGCCCTCAAATGCGGCGGTATAAGGCGGGGTCAGGACAATGGGGGTGCTTCCCTTGAGCAGGTCGGTGAGCTTTTCGACGATGGCCGTCTCTTCGGCACGGGTTCGCAGGCACAGGTGGACGGTGTCGCTGAAAGAGGTGCCCACCACCTTGGCACCGGAGAGCCCTGCCAAGCGTATAACCTGGTCGTAGTCGGCATAGGAGATATCAAGCTCGATATCGACGCACCGGGACATGGCCACTGTCTCGGCGTGTGCGATCGCGGCTTGCGCGGCTTGCGTGTAGGCGCGCACAAGGCCGCCCGTTCCCAGCAGCGTGCCGCCGAAATAGCGCGTCACCACGACAACCACGTCGGTCAGCCCGGCATGGTTGATCGCCTCCAGCACCGGGAGCCCCGCAGTCCTCGAAGGCTCCCCGTCGTCGGAATAGCGGACACGCCCCCCTGCCCGCAGAACATAGGCAAACACATGGTGCTTCGCCATGCGGTGCTCGGCACGGACGCCTTCGAGGAAGGCAAGCGCCTCTTCTTCGGTAGCCGCCGGGGCAAGAGCGGCGATGAACCGGCTCTTCTTCTCGGTCACCTCGGCGCTTGAGCGCCCGCGGACGGTCGTGTAGGATTCGCCCTCCAAAGCCGTCGAAACCCCCTTCCCGTGCCCGTCGGCCGCGCTCCCCACCTCCCGCACCTCTGGCACGGCGCGGGCACGAGGCGGGCGCAACAGGCAACAGGGCCGGTCAGACCCTCTTGATGAAGCGCCCGTCGCGGGTGTCCACCTGGAGCTTGTCGCCGGTGTTGATGAACATGGGCACCTGGACGGTAGCGCCCGTCTCAAGCGTCGCCGGCTTTGTGCCGCCCTGCACGGTGTCCCCCTTGAAGCCGGGGTCGGTCTCGGTGACCTCAAGCTCCACGAACATCTGCGGCTCGATGCTGATCAGTTCCTCGCCTGCGTAGAGCAGGGTCGCGTCGTCGTTCTCCTTGAGCCACTGGGCGGCACCCCCCACGACCTCGGCAGCAATATCAACCTGCTCGTATGACTCGTTGTCCATGAAGTAATAGGTGCTGCCGTCGTTGTAGAGGTACTGCATGGTCTTGTTCTCCAAGCGCACCTGCTCGAACTTGGTGCCGGAGTTAAAGGTGTTGTCGACGATGCGCCCCGTCCTCACGTCGCGCAGCTTCGTGCGCACGAACGCGCCGCCTTTGCCGGGCTTCACATGTTGGAACTCGACGATAGTCCACAGCTTGTCGTTGTACTCGATGCATATTCCGTTCTTGAAATCCGCCGTTGAGATAGCCATACATGAAATCCTTTCACTTATGCCCCTCCCTGCCACACAGGCGGGCAGCGGGGAATCGGCTGCTATATTATAACCATGTCGTGGGTCGATTGTGTGAAAACCTCGAAGCCATCACGGGTGACGATGCCGAAATCCTCCAACCGGATGCCGAAATCCTGCTCGAAATAGACCCCCGGCTCGACGGTGACGACGCTGCCCTCTAAAAGCGGCTCCGTGTTCTTCTTCGACAGCAGCGGCTCTTCGTGGACCTCGATGCCGACCCCGTGCCCGAGCGAATGCACCATGGCCCCGGCAAAGCCGGCCGCGGCAAGGACAGTCTCGGCGCACTCCTGCGCCTCGGCCCCGGTCATGCCCGGCTTCAGGACAGCCTCCACTTCCTCGTTTGCCTGGCGGACGGCCTCGTAGGCCTGGCGGATACGCGCGTCGGGCTCGCCGATGCCCACGGTGCGCGTCATGTCGGAGCAGTAGCCTTGTGCGCGGGCCCCGAAGTCGAGGACGAGCACCTGCCCCGCCTCAAGCCTTGCCGCGCCCGCAACCGCATGGGGGCTCGCCCCGTTGGCGCCGGTCGCGACAATCGAGGGGAAGGACAGGCCCTCCGCGCCGTGGCGAACCATGAAGTCCTCAAGCTCTATCTGCACCTCACGCTCGGTCATGCCCGGCGCGATGAAGCCTGTGATATGGGAAAATGCCGCGTCGGTGATGGCCTGCGCGGCCTTGAGGCGCCTCACCTCGTCGGCATCCTTCGCCGCCCGCAGCCCCAAGACGAGCCTGGCTCTCTCCTGCACCGGGTGCGCCTGGCTCCCCAGGGCCTCCACAAGCCTGCGGTATTCGGCAAGCGTGATGTCGTCCTCCACCCCTATCGCCGCCGTGCCGGCAGCACCGTCGCGCACGAGCGAGGCCAGCCATTCGGCATGGGACGTGCCCGAGGCGCTGACCTGGATTCCCGACCCCCGTGCCGCCGCCTTCATCGCCGAAGCGTAGCGGGAGTCGGTATGGAGGAAGGCCCCCGGGGCCGCCTGCGAGCCCGTCACGAGCATCGCATGGGCGGCCTCGCCGTCGAAGACCCCGTCAAAGGCGGTGAGCCAGCACAGGTTCGCAAGGTTGCGGACATACAGCGCCCCGAGGCCTTCTGCCGCAAGCCTCTCACGAAGCCGTGCGATCCGCATATCCGAGTAGGACATCGATGGCCTCCTTATAGCCTGCCTTCCCCTTGCCCTTGATCTGCGCGACACAAACCGGCGCAATGACCGACAGCGCCCGGAAGGGCTCGCGCGCCTCTATGTCGGACAGGTGGACCTCCACCACCGGCAGGCCGATCGACGCGACGGCATCCCGCAGGGCATAGGAGTAATGGGTGTGTGCGCCCGGGTTGTACACGATGCCGTCATAGCATGGCCGGGCCTCGTGCAAACGGTCGATCAGCACCCCTTCGTGGTTGCTCTGGAAGCAGTCGACCGCCACGCCCTTCGACGCGCCGTAGGCAGCCACCTCCTCCTCGATCGACGCAAGCGTGTCATGCCCGTACACGTCCGGCTCGCGTGTCCCCAAAAGGTTCAGGTTCGGGCCGTTCAACAAGAGCATCCTTTTCATCGCGCGCTCTTTTCCCATGCCGCGAGGTGTTCGAGCAGCGTCGCCTCGTCAACCTCGACCAACTCCCAATTCCCGACATCGCGGGGCAAAACGAACCGCAGGGCCCCCTGCCGCACCTTCTTGTCCCCGCGCATGGCCTCCAGGAGCACCTCGGGGCGCTCCGACCAGCCGAGCACTCCCAGCCCCAGGGTTTCCAAGAGGTCGTCCTGGGCAGAAACGAAGTCGCGCGGCGTGTCGAGCAGCGCCGCCCCGAGGCGCGCCGCAAAGCGCATGCCCTCGGCGACGGCCTGTCCGTGGGTAAACCTGCCGAAGCCCGCGCAGGCCTCTACCGCATGGCCGAAGGTATGCCCGTAGTTCAGGCATTCCCGGATACCCCTGCCCTCCCTCGTGTCCTGGGCGACGACCCCGGCCTTGAACACCACCGAGCGCGTAATGGCCTCAAGGGCCGCTGCCTCGTCGTGTTGGGCGAGGCGGGGGGCACTGTCCACCAGCCAGAAGAAGAAGTCGTCGGAGTCGATCACGGCGGATTTCGCGACCTCGGCACAGCCGCAGGCCCATTCGGCCGCCGGAAGTGTTACCAGGGTGTCGGTCGAGGCGCAGACATGGAGGGGCTGCATGAAAGTGCCGACCAGGTTCTTGCCCGTGGCAAGATTGATGCCGGTCTTTCCGCCCACCGACGAGTCGACCATCGCCAGCAGGCTCGTAGGAACCTGGACGACGGCAAGGCCCCGCATATAGGTTGAGGCAACGAAACCTGCGATGTCGCCCACCACGCCCCCGCCAAGCGCGACCACGAGGCCGTCGCGCGGGAAGGCCGCACGAGCCATCGCCTCCCATATCTCGGCGACGCACGCCACCGACTTCGAGGCCTCGCCGGCCGGCACGACGATGTCCATGGCCCGGTAGCCCGCAGACGCCAGGGACTGCCTCACATCCGCAAGGTACAGCGGCGCGACCTTGCTGTCGCTTAAAACGAGCACCCTCTCGCCCGTATAGGTGCCCTTCCTCAGGTGTTGGCCGAGCCCGCCGAGCAGGTCCGGGCCAACCCTCACCTCGTAGGCCGGCTCGCCGGCCAAATTGACGACTACCTTGGTGACTGGCATAGGACCCCCTCTTTCTGCAGCGCGGCAATCACTTCGCCCGCTATCGCGTTCACAGCCTTCTTCTCCGTATCGACAATGATGTCGGCTGCCCCTTCATAGAGCGGCACCCGCGCCTCGTTTGTCGCACGGGCGGCCTCAAGGCTTCGGAACAGGGGACGTGTCGAGATGTCGCTTATCCGCCGTGCGGCCGTCTCAGCAGACACCCGGAGGTAGACCACGCAGCCCTGGGCCTTCAACAAGGCGCGGTTCTCCGGCCGCAGGACGACCCCGCCGCCGCACGAGACCATCTGGGGTGCACGGGTGGCAAGGTCACGAAGCACCTCGCTTTCAAGCGCCCGGAAGCCCTCCTCCCCCGCCTCGGCGAAAATATCCGCTATCGTCTTACCCTCGCGGCGCTCAAGGTAGGTGTCCATGTCGATCGAGACCAAGGAGCACACCCGCGCTATCCGCCGCGCGACCGAGGTCTTGCCCGCCCCCATGAACCCTATGAAAAAGACAGGCCTTTTCAGCGAGAAGGCAGAGGTCATCGAGACATGGTCCTCACGCGCTGCTTGTAGGCCCTGATCGCCGCCTTGATGTCAACCATGGTGTCACGGCCGAACTTCTCAAGGTAGGCCTGGGCCAGGACGAAGGCCACCTCGCTCTCGGCGACCACGGCGCAGGCCGGCACGGCGCAGGTGTCGCTGCGCTCGGTCGACGCCTCTTCGGTTTCGAGGGTGTCCATGTTCACGGTCGGAAGCGGGTGTGCAAGCGTCGGGATAGGCTTCATCGCGACCGTTGCTATCAGGGGCATGCCCGTGGTCATGCCGCCTTCGAGGCCTCCTGCGTTGTTGCCGATGCGGACGAAGCCCGCCTTCTTGTTGATGGCAATCGGGTCGTGGACATCCGAGCCGGCCCGCATCGCCGCGTCGAAGCCGATGCCGAACTCCACGCCCTTCACCGCCGGGATCGAGAAGAGCGCCCCACCGAGGCGCGCGTTGAGCCTCTCGGCAGGGGCCGCATAGCTCCCCAGACCGGGAAGCAGCCCCGTGGCGACGACCCGGAAGACACCGCCAAGGCTCTCCCCCGCCTCGTGCGCCTCGTCTATCGCAGCCTTCATGGCCTCGCTCGTCCCCGAGTCGGGACAGCGAACCTCGCTCGTCTCGATGTCGAGCGGCTTGTAGTCGGGGGCGGCAAGCATCGGCTGGTCCTCGACGAGCTCCACCTCGCCGATACGGACGACGTAGGAGAAGACCTCGACCCCGAGGTCGGCCAAGAACTCGCGGGCGATGCCCGCTGCCGCGACCCGCGCCGCCGTCTCGCGGGCGCTTGCCCGCTCAAGCACGTTGCGGCAGTCGTCGGTGCCGTACTTCAAGGCACCGACCAAATCGGCGTGGCCGGGGCGCGGCGTGACCTCGCGGACGAGGTCGGCCGGGGGGGCACCCATGGCCGCCATGACGTGGCACCAGTTCTCCCCGTCCTTGTTCGTTATCTGCAGGGCGATGGGGCTGCCGAGGCTCTTCCCGAAGCGCATCCCCGACAATATCTTCACCTTGTCGGCCTCGATCGCCTGGCGCCCGCCGCGGCCATAGCCGCACTGCCGCCGCTCAAGGTCGGTGTTTATCTGGGCCTCGGATACCTTCAAGCCGGCGGGAACCCCGCTCACGATGGTAGTGAGCACCGGCCCGTGGCTTTCACCTGCAGTAATGTAGTGCATGTATCATCCTTCTCGCAAAGAACAGGTCACGTGAGATTTTAGCACTCGAAACCGGCTGCACGCGCCATAATGGCAAACATCTCATCTTCCGTCGCGTCAGTTTCGATGCCGCTCACCTCGAAGAAGGCGGTCGCCGATGCGACGGCCTGAGCGACGAGCATCCCGCGTCCGTCGAAGGCGCGACATCCCTTTTCCCGTGCCGCCGTCACAAGGGCCGTCTGGGCCTGGCCGTACACCACGTCATAGACCGTCTGGTGTTCTTGGAGAAGGGCGGTGTCGAAGGGTGACGCGTCCCCCGCCTTCATCCCCAGGGTGGTCGCGTCGACAACGAGGTCGGCTTCGGCTATCAGCTGCGGCACCGAATCGTAGCTGCCGGAGGTGAACTTTGCCTCGTCGTAGGCCTCGCGGAAGCTGCGGTGCCCCTCGCGCAGGGCGGGCAGCTCAATCGTCGCGTAGGCCATGGCCTTGAACTCTTCGCGGTAGGCCTTGAGCGCTGCGGCGGCCCGCTGCTCGCTGCGCCCGACAAGGGCAAGCCCCTGTGCGCCCGCACATGCCGCCGCATGGAGGATTGCAAGCGCGGTGGGCCCGGTGCCGCACACGGCCACCGACGCCCCGCGAAAGGAAAAGCCCTGCCGCTCAAGGTAGGACACGCAGCCTTCCCCGTCCTTGTTGTAGGCGATCAGGGCCTCCCCCCTGCATACCAAGACATTGGCGCCCCGGGCGAGCTTCGCCGAAGCCCCCTTGAGCGTCGCCGCCTGAAAGGCAGTCGGCTTGTAGGGCGTAGTGACGTTGAGCCCCAGGAAGCCGCGCTTGTCGAGGAAGCGCTGCGCCTGCTCCTTGTCCGCACAGTCCATCACACCGTATTCCCAGGGAAGGCCCAGCCTCTTGTAGAGGGCGTTGTGCATGAGGGGGGACTTCGAGTGGGAGAGGGGATGGCCTAAGAGGTAGAGTCGTTCCCGCACAGCGCCTCCTCCCTCGGGCCACTTGCCGCGTGGGCTGCTTTTGCGCTTCCCGCAGCGCCCGGCGAGGCTGCTGCTTTCACTCCGCCCGACACGCCCGGCACGCCCGTCGGGGCCGCCGCCCGGGCCGCCTCGGGGACGCCCGCCTCGCAGCTGGCGCCCTCTGGCTGGAGGTGGCCGATGAAGGCCCGCTCAAGGTTGCGCAGCAGCAGGGTATGCCTCAGGTCCTGCTTCACCAACGGGCACACCAGGTAGGCCTTGACGCCGACGAGGTGCGCGCCTATCACGTCGGTGATGAGCTGGTCCCCTATCATGACCGTGCTCGCCCGCCGTGCCCCGACCTTGCCCATGCCCCGCAAAAGCGCAGGCGGGAGGGGCTTCATCGCATGCGACACGATTGGCAGGTCGATCCGCCGGGCCAGGTCGTGGACCCCCTGGTGCCAGTTGTTGGAAACGAGGCAGAACCTCAGGCCCGCATCGCGGGCATGTCCCAGCCAAAACCCTATGTCGCGGGGGATCTCATGCGTGTCGCGTGTCAGTATCGTGTTGTCGATGTCGAGCAGGACGTGGGTGAAGCCCGCGCCGAGGATGTCCTTTTGGACATCGATGGCGCTGATGCGCGAGAAATACCTGTCCGGCGCGAAAAAGCTCATGGCACACCCGTCTGGCCTCAAGGGCCCGTCATCCGAAACAGCAGCCCTGCCCGCGGCAGGCCCGCGGCCCGCAGCCGCGGCAGGCCCGCTCGCAGCCAGGCAGCAACCCCGCAGCAGGCCCCGGCCCCAAAGCCCTAGCCTTGGCCGATATACTCCTGGTGCTGCTCGTAGTTCTCGCTGAAGAAGTGCCCGCCGTCGCCTTCATGCTTCGCAACATAGTAGAAGTAGTTCGTCGCTGCCGGGGCCGTGGCCGCTTGGAGCGACGCAAGGCCGGGCGAGCAGATGGGGCCGGGCGGGAGCCCCAGGTTGAGATAGGTGTTGTAGGGGCTGTCTATCTCAAGGTCCTTCGGCGTTATCTCGACGACGCCGACCGCATAGGCCACCGCGGCGTCTATCTGGAGCAGCATCCCCTCGGTCAGGCGGTTGTGGATGACCGACGCAACCAGGGGCCGCTCATCCTCAAGGGTCGCCTCGCGCTCGATCAGGGAGGCCATGACGAGTATCTGGTAGCGCGAGAGCCCGTGCCCTTCCGCAAAGGCGTAGTCGAGCGTCGCCGTCTCGGTCTGGTACTGGGTCAGCATCGTGCGGATGATGGAGTCCGCGGTGGCGCTGCCCCTGATAGGATAGGTCTTCGGGAAGAGGAAGCCCTCAAGCGAGTTGTTGTAGGCCCCGACGACGAAGGGGAAGTCCGCCTCATAGGCCCGGGCGTCGCTGGCGGCCGCGATGAAGTCCTCGGCAGAAATCCGCCCTTTTGTGGCCTCTTCCACCCGCGCAGCCGTCTGCGCGACCGTGAAGCCCTCGGGGACGGTGAAGGTCTCGTAGCTTGCCTCAGGCCCTATCCGCAGCACGCCGATGACCTGGTCAAGCGACATGCCGCCCTTGAAGACGTAGATGCCGGGCTTCATGTCGGCATCGACGCCGAGCTCGCCGACGCGCTTGACGAACTCGTTCGCGTTCGCAATGACCCCCTCGCTTTGGAGCATGGTCCCGATGTCCTTGGCGCCCGACCCCTCCGAGATGCTGATCTCGACCTCTTCGCCCTCTGCAAGCGTGCTCATGCTGCAGCCCTTCATCAGCGCACTGCCGCCCCACAGCAGCAAGAGGAACACGACCGCGGCCAAGGAGCTGGCGACGAGGATCGGTATCTTGCTCTTCTTCGGGCGGATATGACTGGTGTCATAGGTTCTGAACTGCCGCTCGCCCTTTGCGTGGGCTGAACGGGCGGCGTGGTTCGGGTGGGACGAGTACGTGATCTTTCGAGCGGCCATATCTTTCCTTCTCAGTCCTCTGGTCGTGAACGCTGGGCATCGAGCCATGCCTGCAAAAACATGCTCGCTGCAATCATATCAATTCTACCTCGCATTTCCCGTTCCGTTAAGCCATTTTTACGCAAATTCCGCTTCGCTTCCCGAGAACTCAGGCGTTCGTCGATAAATTCACAGGGAACGGCGGCCCGGGACGCTATCCTGCCTGCGACCTGCTTGACGCTTTGTGCCTGGGGGCCTTCCTCGCCCGCCAGCGTGTAGGGGACGCCGCACACGAAAAGCTCCGGCTCCCAGTCCTCAAGAAGGCGCCGAAACGATGGCGCGCACCCGATGACCTCGTCGGCAGGCAGCACGCCGAGCGGGGTCGCAACGCGCCGCTCCGGGTCGCTTATCGCGATGCCGACGCGGGCTTGGCCGATATCGAGCGCCATAACCCTCATGGGATGCCCCGGCCGCCTCAAGGCCTCAGAGCCGGGAAGCCGGGACGCAGAGGGCCCGTGCGGCGTCGAGTGCCCCTTCGAGCGCGGAAAGGTCCTTGCCCCCCGCCTGCGCCATGGCCGCGTTGCCGCCGCCGCCGCCTTTGATGGCAGGGGATATCTGCTTGATAAGGGCCCCGGCGTCGAAGCCGGCCTCGACCGCCTCGGGGGTCCCCGCCGCAAGGAGGAGCGGGGTGCCCTTGTTGTCCGCGCCGAGGACGCAGGCTCCCGGCCGGGGCAGCCGGGCACGCACGACGTCCCAGGCGTTGCGCAGCGCACCGGTGTCCGCGGGCCCGACAAAGGCGACGACCAGGGGGTAGCCCACGTCGAGAGCCGCCTCCGCCAGAGAGGCAAGGCTCCCCTCTGCAACAGAGCCTCCGTCCTGCTTCTGCTTCTGCTTGCCGCCTGCTTCTTTAAGCAAACGGACCGTGGCAGCCGCCCGCTCGCCCACGTCGAAGAGCGGGGCCCGCAGGTGCGCGGCCGCCTCCTTCAACTGTGCCTCCACCCTGTTCATATAGGCTAGGGCGTCGAAGCTCGTGACCGCCTCGATGCGGCGCAGGTTGGCGCCGACGCTCGACTCGCCCACTATCTTCGCGAAGCCTATCTCGCTCGTCGCGCCCACATGGGTGCCGCCGCAGAGCTCCTGTGAGAAACCCTCGATGTCGAGGACGCGCACGACGTCCCCATACTTCTCCCCGAACAGCGCGATGACCCCCGCCTCGCGGGCGGCGGCTATGCCGGTCTCGTAGGCACGTACCCGGTGGCTCTCCATGATCGCCTCGTTCGCCAGGCGCTCGATGGCGGCAAGCTGCTCGGGGGTCACGGCCTCGAAATGTGTGAAGTCGAAGCGGAGCCGGTTCGGGGCGACCAGGGAGCCCGCCTGCTTGACGTGCTCGCCCAAGACCTCCCGCAGGGCCCCGTGGAGGATGTGGGTCGCGGTGTGGTTGCGGCAGATGCGCGCGCGGCGGCCCTCGTCGATGCGGGCCTCAAGCTCGTCGCCGACCGATACGCTGCCCTCGACGACCTCGGCCGCATGGGCAACAAGGCCCTTTTCCGGCTCCTGGACGTCGTCCACCACCAGGCTCACGCCCTCGGCGCCGAGCGTGCCCCGGTCTGCAACTTGGCCGCCCTTTTCGGCATAGAAGGGCGTGACGTCGCCGATAACCTGGCCTTTCTCACCGGCCTTCAGCACGGTGACGCGCTCGCCGTCCCGCACGAGGGCCTTTACGCGCATGTGCGCGGTGCCCTGCTCGTAGCCGACGAAGGCGGAGGGGCCGACCTCGGCGAGGATGTCGCTCATGACACCGCCATAGGTTGACCAGGCCTTGTGGGCGTCCTTCGCGTGTGCCCGCGCCCGCTGCTTCTGTTCGTCCATCAGGCGGGCGAACTCGCCTGCGTCGACCGTTATGCCCGCCCCGGCCGCAATCTCCTCGGTGACCTCGATGGGGAAGCCGTAGGTGTCGTGCAGGGTAAAGGCCTCGAAGCCCGTGAGGACATCGCCTGCGCGGTAGTGCCCCAGGGCCTGCTCAAGGTAGGCCTTGCCCTGGCGCAGGGTCGCCCCGAAGCGCTCCTCTTCGGAGAGCACCACCCGCCTGACCAGCTCGTGGTTCTCGACGAGCTCGGGATATGCCGTGCCCATGCGCGCCACGACCTCGTCGACATAGCCGTTCAGGAAGCTGCCCTCCACGCCGATGAGGGTGGCCTTCATGACCGCGCGGCGCAAAAGGCGGCGCAGCACGTAGCCCCGCCCCTCGTTGGAAGGCAGGATGCCGTCCGCTATCATGAAGGTGACCGAGCGGGCGTGGTCGGCCATGATGCGCAGCGTGAGGTCGTCGGAGGCGTCTGTGCCGTAAGTCCTCCCGGAAAGCCGCTCCCCGACATCGAGCAGCCCCCGCATGACGTCGGTCTCGTAGTTCGACTGGACGCCCTGCAGGATGGCGGCGATACGCTCAAGCCCCATGCCGGTGTCGATGTTCTTCTTCGGCAGCTCGACGAGCGTGCCGTCGTCCTGCGCGTCGTATTGGGTGAACACGAGGTTCCAGTACTCAAGGTAGCGGTCGCACTCGCAGCCGGGGGCGCAGTCGGGCTCGCCGCACCCGAAGTCCGGCCCCTGGTCGAAGTATATCTCCGAGCACGGGCCGCAGGGGCCGGTGGGGCCCGCACGCCAGAAGTTGTCCTTCTCGCCCAGGCGGGAGATGTGCTCTTCTGCCACCCCGAGCGCCTTCCATATCCCTATCGTCTCGTCGTCGCCCTCGAAGACGGTGTAGTGCAGCCTGTCGGGGTCCAACCCCAGGCCGTCGGTCGAGAACTCAAGGGCCCAGGCGCACATCTCCTTCTTGAAGTAGGCGCCGAAGCTGAAATTCCCCAGCATCTCGAAGAAGCTCAGGTGGCGGCCGGTCCTGCCGATGATGTCGATGTCGCTCGTGCGGACGCACTTCTGCACTGTCGTCGTTCCCACATAGGGGGCCTCAAGCTGCTTTTGCTGGAGGAAGTAGGGCTTGAACTGCACCATCCCGGCGCTGGTCAAGAGCAGGGAGGGGTCGTCGGGTATCAAAGACGACGAAGGCATGCGCTTGTTGCCCTTCCCCTCGAAATAGCTCAGGTACTTCTCGCGGATCTCCGCAATGGTCAGGTATTCCATGGGGCCCGCTCCCTTTCCCTTGCCCTGCTAGTCTTCTTCATGCGGGGCGTCCGTGCGGCCCGTGCGGCCGGTGCGGCCGGCAGCCTTGGTGCCGGAGGCCCCTGTGTCGGCGGCCTTGGTGCCGGCAGCCGGGCGCTTCCGCCTGCCCGCAGTCCCGGATTCGCCCGCAGCCCCGGGCTTGCCCGCAGCCCCCAGCCTGTCGGCGGCCTTCCGCCCCCTGCGTATCTCCGAGAGCCCCTTCGCGGCCTGGTTGAGGTTCGCCATCGGGGAAGGCTGGACCGAGCGCGAGGGCGAGGTCGCGTCCGCGATGGGGTTGATCGCCTCGTCGTCGAAGCAGGCAGGCACCCCCTTGAAGAAGACCCCGTCTTCCGCGACGATCTGGCGGCCGGTCTTCTTCTCGAAGTAGTACACGAAGACCGCCTTGAGGGCTGCGGCGGCCGGGATCGAGACGAGCACGCCCACCAGGCCCCCCATGAACCCGCCCATCAGGCCGCCGAGGGCCGAGCCGGCCAGCAAGGCGATAAAGACGACTGCGGGATGGACGTCGACGGAGTCGGCCATGAGCTTGGGCGTGACGAAGGCGGCAACGAACAGCTGGATGGCGACGGTGGCCGCCAAGGCGATAAAGGCGGTCAGGGGGCTCACGAATATACCGACGATGCCCACCAGGATGGCCGCGACCCAGGGGCCGAGGACGGGGATGATGTTCAAAAGCGCGATGATCCCGGCAAGGGCCCCGGCGTTCGGGAGGCCGATGATGGCGATGGCGATGCCGCAGCCGAGTCCCGAGATGATGGCCTGCACGAGCGTCGCCTTGATGAAGCCGCCCATGACGCGGGTGATGGTGACATGCAGCATCTCCATGTCCTGCTCGTGCTTCCCGGATATCAGGCGCCGGCATTCCCTTCCCAGCGCCGGGAGGTCGATGAGTATCCAAAAGGCGATGACCAGTGCAAGGGCGAAAATGACCGAAAGGCCGATAAGCGAGCTCCCCAGGCTCATGAGCCCGTCGGCCGAGCTCTTCGCTATCCCGCTCGCCCAGGTGGTCAGGGTGACCGCCGCCTCGTTGACCCAGGTTTCCATGAAGTCGTTTTGCAGGAAGCCGAAATAGGTGGCGTATATCTCATAGGCCCAGTCGACCAGGCGCTGGAAATATGCGGGGATGCTCTCGGCA
Source organism: Eggerthellaceae bacterium (assembly GCA_009782605.1). Lineage (GTDB taxonomy): Bacteria > Actinomycetota > Coriobacteriia > Coriobacteriales > Eggerthellaceae > WRIS01. The sequence continues at coordinate 168,596 of WRIR01000001.1, forward strand.
AGGCTCCTGAACTGGTCGCCCACGCCGAACACCGGGGAAAAGAGCATGGCGCTGAAGCCCACGAGCAGCGATCCCGCGCCGACATAGGCTATCGAGGTCCCGAGCAGGCGGTTGACCCCCCGCTCCTCCAGGCTCTTCACGGGGGTGCGGAGGCAGAACACGATGATCGCCGTCCATACGATGACCGAGAGGGGCATCGAGAGGATGTTCATCACGTAGGCGAAGGCGCAGATGAGTATGATAGACCCGATGATCGTCCACACGCGGAAGCAGTTCCTCTGCGAGCGGTACTTCCTTATTTCTTCCTGCTGTGAATCGTCAAATAACTGCATACAACCCTACTCCGTCATCCTTGCATCCCGAAAAGCCCACACATCGTCGCAACCAGCATATCATTCATCCCCGGTTCTCGCCCACAGGCGCAGGCGAAGACACGCCCGGAGGCCACAGAACCCATCACAAAGAGGACTGTCCTTTGAAAGGCAGGGTCGCAACAGCGACAGCCGGTATCCCTTAGCCCCGCTGAGAGCCAAGGGGACCCGGAATCTCGGTGGGCAGGCCCGACGGGCTCGGATACCCCCGAAGCCCGCCGGCCGCGCGGGCCGTCTCCTGGGCTGCCTGGGCAGCCACCGCGGCCTCGTGGGCGGCCTGTGCTGCCTGGGCCTCTTGCGCGATCTGCGCCGCACGGGCCACTGCGGCCTCCCGGGCCGCCTGGGCTGCTTCGGCGGCCTTTTGGGCCTCCCGGGCCTCTTCGGCCGCCTTGCGGACAGCCGCTTCCTGGGTCGCCCGTACCTCTTCGGCCTTGCGTGCCTCTTCGGCGGCTTCCTGTGCGGCCGCCTCCTGTGCGGCCTGGGCCTCTTCGGCCGATTTCCGTGCCGCGGCCATTTGCGCGACCCGCACGTCCTCGGCCGCCTTGCGGGCCGCCGCCTCCCGTGCCACCTGGACTTCTTCAGCCGTCTTTGACGGCACTGGTTCCTGTTCGACCTGCGCTTTGGCCGGTGCTTGCTCGCCGCGGCCTTTCTTGGCCGCCTTCTGCTGTGAGACCGTCGCCTGGGCGGCACGGGCCTGCTCGACTGTCTTGCGGGCCGCCGCCGCCTGTTCCGCGCGCACTTCCTCCGCGGTCAGGGCTGTCGCCTCGGCCACGGCCTGGTCCACACGCGCCTGCTCTGCGCGCGCCTGTTCCAACGCCTGGGCCGCGGCATGCTCGGCCGCCTGGGCCACCCGCTCCTTCTCTGCCGCCTGGACCGCCGCCTGCGCTTCCTCTGCCGCCTTGCGGGCTGCCGTCACCTGGGCCTCCCTTTCGGCAGCCTGGGCGCCGAGCGCCTCGGCCTGGCCTTGGGCTCCGTAGGTGAAATACTTCTCCTGGGCGGCTTCAAGGTCTTCCATCACATCCATCTGCCCCAAAACGCCCTCGGGTGCAAGGCTCGCATGGCTTGCGGCCGCCGCTGCGGTCGCAGCAGCGCTTTCGCCCTGCATGGATGCCGCGGCATGCTTTCCTTCACGGATGCCCTGGGCCGCCTGTACGGCCTCCCTGCCTTTTTGGCCAGGGGCTTGGGCGGGGGGCCTCTGCGCCTCGACAGGAGCGGAGGGGACGACCTCGGGAACTGCCTCGCCCATCCTCCTGTCGCCGAGGGCGACCGACTCAGGGCTCGCCTTGCGCGGCTTGAAGGCGTTGCGGACGCGGGTGGTGACATTGCTCACCAGCTCGATGGGCGCGTTCGCCGCCGCATCGACCGCGTTGGCGGCCGACGAGATGGTCCCGGTCACTTCGTTGACGTCCTCAAGTATCTGGTCGATGCGCATGAGCTCGAGGTTTGCGGCATCAACCGTCAGCGCGACGCGCTCCATCAAGGGGTCGGCCTTCGCGGCGACCGGCTCAAGCGACGACGCGATACGCTCGACATGCTCCAGGGTCGGCAAGACCTTCTTGTGTATATCGTTGACTGCGGCACGGGTCCGCCGGACCATCAGGACCAGCTCTATGACAAACCATATCAAGGTGACGACTACCAACACGGAAGCGAATGGTAATACAAGGTTTAAGGCTTCGGTTACACTCATGCGTCCTCCTATAACTCCAATCTACCACTATATCATGTCCCTTCGGAATTTTTCCGACCCGTTCTAGTTTTCATAATGCATTCATAGTGTGTGGTAGGAGAACGACGCGAGAGCAGGGCCTTTGCCCTGGACGTGCCATGGGGTGACCGGGACGGTGAGAGGTGAGGGTTCACCGCCCCGGTCGGGGCAGAACCTGTCACTCCGGGCGTTTGGAAGACACCCTTCTGGAGTAGACAGCAAGGAAGAGGAGTGCGGCGCCGCTCAAAACCATGAGGGATGCCCAGAGCACGATGCCTGTCACATCCCCCGTCTTGGGGGCCGCGGGCGGTGCCACAGGCACCACGGGAGGTTCAGCCGGAGGTTCAGCCGGAGGCGGGGGCGGCGGGGGCTCCTCCTGGAGCTCTGCCGTCCACACCCAGTGGATGAGCCCCATAAGGTCCTGGTACTCGTTGCCGAGCGTCGGGTCCACCTGGAGCTGGACGGTAAGGGTGCGCATCTCGCCCGGGGCGAAGGCGCCCAGCGAGATGTCGTTGCGCATGGCGTGCGGGTTGGGCTCGTCGGCGTCGGGGCGGCCCCAGACGGGACCGTCGTAGACGGTGGCGCCGGAGGCGTCGGTCACGACTATCACGACGTGCTCGCGCAGGAGCCTGTCGATGAGCTCAAGTGCCGCTGTGTCGAAGAGGGGCGAAACCGCTTCGCCCCCGGGGACTGCGGGCATGGCAGCCCCCGTGTCCAGGGCCGCGAGGGCGCGGGGGTCGACCCCCTGCGCGATGTCCTCTGCCCGCAGGAATATCTCGACCTCGCGGGTGTAGGCGTTGGCGACCTCGATGGCCTGCGAGCGCGTCTCGCCGGGCATGAGGCGCTTGAAGTTGGCGAAGAGGTCCGTGCCGACAGGGTCGAAGACGAAGTCGACCGGGGTCTCGCCCACGAAGGTGGAACGGGTGACGGAAAGCTGCCCGAGCTGCGAGGCGTAGGAGAGGATCCCGAGAGAGGAAAGCTCCTTGCCCCACAAGGCGATGCCGCCGCCCGCCGCCTGCACGCACTCCATCCTGACGGTTATGAAGGCCTCCAGCCCCTGGTACTCGTTGCCAAGCCCGGCGTCCACGGTGAAGCTGGCGAACAGGGGCTCGGAGGTGGTCTGGCCCGGGGCGAGGACGCCCTTGTAGTAGAACCAGCCGTCAGCCGGGTCGAAGAGCCACATGGTCTCGTTGTAGTGGATGGTGATGTTGTCGGTGGGGAGCGCCGCGAGCGACACCGGCGGCGCGGACGTGGCGGCGGGGCCGCCGGTGAAAGCCTCAAGCGAGAGGCCGCCCGCAGGCGTGCCCCAGCGCTTCTCGGCGCGGGCGCGCACGAGGACGTCGGCCTCGCCGGTGTTGGTGACGTTGACGACCTTGTCCACCGTTGCGCCGGGGTAGATGCCCCGGGCCTCGTCGTAGTCCTCGACTATGCGGGCGGCCACGCCCGCGGTGTCGATTATGTGGACGGATTCGCCAATGAAGCGGATAACCGCCTGGGTGGTGCCCACGGCCCCGGCCACGAAGGCCGCCGCAAGCAGCAGGGCCGCAAGCATAAGGGGCCAGGGCCGTGCGGCGCGGGCGGCCTGGGCCACCGCGCTGCCCTGCGGGCCGCCCGTGGCCTGCGGGGCGTCCCGCGTCCCTGCATCATATGTGTCTGTGTGGGCCATGCCGGCTCCTGCCTCCCTGGTCTCGTCCCTGTGGCGGGGTCCCTTAGGGCACCCTCGTCACGCCGGTCGCCTCGTCGAGGGCGGCGAAGGCCGCCTCGGCACTCGGCATCTCGGCGGACTGTATGGCCTCGGCCTTTATGACTATCCGGTAGCCGCTGCCGGGCTCGACCACCTCGACGCTGCCGCTGGCGGCAGTCTCGAAGGTCGATCCGTGCAGCGTAAAGACCTCTGCGTTGTTCCAGTCGATGGGGATGACCACGTTGGTGAAGAGCACGGCGGTGTCGTGCGCGGGGTCGTCCACGTCAAAGATGTAGTTGTAGTTGTAGTAGGACACGCCCGGGCTCCCGGCCTCGTGCCCCGCTGCCGTGAAGTCGTCCCTGTTGTAGACGGCGTGCGCCTTTCCCGCAGCCACCAAGGCCGCGAGGTCGGCGGTCGAGTAGAGGCCCGCGGTCGAGATGCTGGGCGAGGCCGTGCCATAGGCGCGGTCATAGAAGAGCGTAGCCAGTATGAGGTCGATGCGGGCCTGGTCGGTGATGAGGCCGCCCGCCCCGTCGTGGAGCTCCATGCGCACGCGCATGTAGCTCGCGCCCTCAACGGCGGTGACCGTCGGGTCCTTCACCCGCACGCTGCCGGGCACGAGGTCAAGGCCGTCGCCGTCGGTCCAGCCGGGCTCGTCGAGCCCTATCTTTATCTTGCCGAGCGTGAAGGTGTTCTCCACCTCGTCGAAGTCGGTGAAGAAGGCCGCCGTCACGGCCCAGGCAACAACGCCCGTAAGCGCGATGGCGAGGCCCGCTATGACGAGCGTCTTCTTGTCGGCAAACAGCTGTTTTATCATGTCCTAGCTCCTTCTCTTCTTCTCTTCCCGCGCCCCGCCGCTGCGGGGTCAGGATTGCGGGTCGGGGCCCGCAATGACGGGGAGGGGGGCTTCCCTCTTCCCCTGCCCCATCACTGCCGTCAGGGCAGGATTGCGGGTCGGGGCCCGCAATGACGGGGAACCTGCGAGGCAAAGGAACCGTCCCTCTGTCTCCTTCCCCTTGTCCCCCTGTCTCCCTCTGTCACTTGTCACCCTTGCCCTGTCACCCTCTACAGAACGGAGGGCTACCCCGTCATTGCGGGCTTGACCCGAAATCCTGTCCTGGCAACGTGACAGAGGAACCATCTGTCATTGGGGGCGCAAGGCGGGGTGAGGCCCGGCGCCCCCTCGGATGGGTGGTTCTTTCCTAGGCCTGCGCGAGGACGTCCAGCAGTGCCGGTATGGCAGCTGCCAGGTTCTCGAAGACCTCGTATTGGACGGCGGCGCCCTGGAGGACTATGTTGAAGCCGCCCAGGTGGTCGCGCAGCCAGGCCAGCTCGGCAGGGGTGACGCTGTCCTTGATGGTCACCGTGTTGAAGAGCGGCGGGGTGGTCTCGTCGGGCACAAGCTCGTACTTGTAGGCCCAAACCTGGGTGACCTTGTCGGCCATAGCCGGGTCGGCCAGCTGCCAGTCGGCGGTGTTCCAGTCGATCTCTATGAGGCTGAGCAGCTTGCCGATGTAGCGGTCTGCGGCGTCGTCGGTGCCGCTCAGCGGCACGCTGTCCCCGTCGGTGAACACCAGGCGGATAGCCACCCATTCGCTGACCCCGTTCTCGCTCGTGTTGGTGATCTGCGGGTCCTTTGGCACTACCTTGCCGGGAACCAGGTTTTGGGCCTGCTTCCAGCCGGGCCAGTCGTTCGGGTCGTCGCTATCCGGGTCGCCGTCGGTCCAGCCGGGCTCGGTGAGCTTGGCGTCGATGTTCTCGGCGAAGGTGAACTCGTTGGTCAGGGGCTCTGTCTTGGTGAAGAGGTAGGCCGCCGTGAGCCCGGCCGCGACCACGAGGGCCAGCAGCAGGGATAGGACGGCAAAGCGCTTCTTGTCCTTCTTGATTGCAGTCATAACAGTCATGTCACTCGTCTCCTGTCCTCGTGTGCTTTAAGGTGTATAGGGGTTGGCCGCGAACAGGGCCACCAAAGCTGTTAAGGTGCTGTCGGAGTTCCAGGCGTCCATGCCGTCGACGTAGGCCTGCACGACCGCGCCGCGCACGATGATCTGGAAGCCGTCGATGCCCTCGCCGGTGTGGCCGCAGTCACCCGTGAGCATGGCGATGGCACCCGGACAGGGCAGGACGGCAGGGTCGGCATCGGGATCGGCAAGGCGATGGTTGGCCACCGGCACGCAGTCGCAGGCCACGTCGTTGAGCGGCATGCCCTGGGCGACGTTCTCAGCGCCGGTCATGTCAAAGATCGCGCACTTCGGGTGATGGCGCCAGGTGGGATTGCAGTCGCAGGTGCCGAGCTCATAGCAGGAGTCCGTGTGGTCCATGACCATGCTTGCCAGCCAGGCGAACTCGGTGTCCCAGTCGAGGTCGTCGCCGTACTTCTCGAAGTCCTCGGCGGTGAAGGCGGGCTTGATGGTAACGGTGGTGAACAGCGGGGTGGTAGCCTCGCCGGGGGCGATGCTGTCCTTGTAGGCCCACACCTGCTCCATGGCATCCGCCATGTCGCTGTCAGGCAGTTCCGTGTTGCTCGCGTCGATGAGCTCCCAATCGGCCGTGTTCCAGTCGATGTCAAGCAGGCGCAGCAGGCGCACTACCCAGCGACCGTCAGGGTCGTCGGGGTCGTCGGAGAGGGGGTCGCCGTGGCCGTCGGTGAAGTTCAGGCGGATAGCGGCCCACTCGTCGACGCCGTTGTTAGAGACGTTCCTGATGAAGGGGTCCTTGGGTATCTCGGCACCCGGTATCAGGTCTTCGCCGTTCTTCGGATCCCAGTTGGGCTCTTCTAAGATGCCCTTGATGTTCTCTGCGAAGGAGAAGGCGTTCTCCTTCTGGTCAGTGATGGCCGACAGATACGCCAGCGTGGCGCCCAGTGCCAGCAAGACTACCAGCACCGCCGAGAGCATTATCGCCCTCTTCTTCTTCCGTGGGTCCATGGTACTCGCTCCTTGTCCGTTCATCTTCCGTGCCTCCTTTGTTGCTTGGGGGCCGTGCCCCCTCTTTCCTTGTCCGTACCTTATCCTTGCCCCTTGTCCTTGGCGTTTTTGCGTGCCGTTCTCCCTCGTCTTTGCTGCTGTACTCGCGTCCTGTGCTGCTTGTCAACTCTATATGGAAGCCTTAACGCGGCCCATATACCAGGGTGCCCCCCTCTAGGGGAAGAGGGCGTAGAGGGTCTCTGACGCATCCGCCGCGTCGGTGAAGCCGACCGTCTGCACGGCCGCACCCTCGATATAGAAACTGAAACGCCCGAGGCTTTTGAGGAAGTCCAGGTCGGCCTCGGTGAGCCCGCCGTCGGGCGGGTCGTCGAACTCGTTCTTGATGCGCACACTGCTGAACAGCGGCTCGCTTGCCTGGCCGGGGGCCAGGGGGTAGTTGTAGTAGAAGGCCATCGGCTGGGGTGCCACAGGCGGGTCCGGAGGCGCAAACAGGCCGCGGAAGGGAGTCCAGCTGTCGCTCCACTCGATTTCGAGGCAGGCCAAAAGCCTGTCCAGATCGGCTTCCGACATCGGGGTATGGGGGTCGGGCCTGTCCGGGTCGGGGTTCGCGTAGCAGAAGGTGAGCCTCATAGCCACGTATTCCTCCACCCGGGACGTGTTGGTTATCATCGGGTCCTTGCGTACGGTCTTGCCGGGCACGAGCCGTATGGCCTCGTCGCCCTCCCAGTTGGGCTCGCTCAGCTTGGCCGTGATGTTGGGCGAGGGGGAGAACATGTTCTCGTGCTGTGAGGTGGTCGCGCCGAGCGCCGCCAGCGTCATGCCGAGCACGACGGCTGCGGCGAGGGCCGCACCTAAGAGGATAAGTATGGTTCTCTTGCTCTTGATCATACCTGCTTCCTCCCTCCTTAAGGCCTCGTGACCCTGCCGGGGTCGGTCGTCAGGTCGATGGTGATGCCCCACTTCTCGTCCGAGTCGCCCTCGGCCTGGAGGCTGTCGGCCAGGACCTCTATCTTGACCTCGGCGTCGGGCCCGTACTTGGCTATGAAGCCGTCCCTGTCGGCCAGCGACACCCCCGTCAGCAGGATGCTCGTCTGGTTCCTGCCAGCCTCGGGGTAGAGCACCGAGCCGTAATAGAAGTAGCCATCGTCGCCATAGACCCATTTCGCAGACCAGTCGCTGGCGAACTCCAAGACGACGTCACCGAGGGCCATCTTGTTGTTGACGGGCTCGGAGAAGTCGGCCAGGTCGCAGGCGATGTAGTTGCCGTCTGAATCCAGAATGTAGGGCACTATCATGGCGCGCACGACGCTGGGCACGTCGGTGGGGCCGGTGCCCATGGTGAGCCGGACCTCCTTCGTATCCCAGTCATAGTCGTTCTCGTCGATCTTCACCGGGTTCTTCCCTATCTCGAAGTAGTTGGTCTCGGTGTTGGTCAGCGTGGCCAGGTAGGCTATCGTCCCCACGCCCACCGCCGCAACGAGCAGCAGGACAAGGGCAAGCCGTGCGTGTGTCAGGGCGTTCCTCATGGTGTGCCTCCTGCCAGCGCTGCCGGCGGCATGTGGTTGGTGATGCGGTCCTTCTCATGCACCCAGGGGACGTCGTCGCGGTCGTTCCAGAAGGTATAAAGGGCGTTCGAGTCCTCCGACCACAGGGAGACGTTCCTGTCGGCCTCGCTCACGACTGCGACCGGGTTCCTCGTGGTGGCGCCGTCCCTCTCGAAGACGTGGTCGTCGGCAAGGCGGCCGACCAGGAGCGTATGGGTCCAGTTGGAGCCGAGCTCGGTGACGGTATACCAGCCGTCTTCCATGTCTGCGAAGGTAACCGAGCCATAGTCCCCGCCCTTGGGGATGGTGATGACGGCGAACATGGTGCGGATAAGGTCTCCCGGCTGGCCGTCCGAGATGTCGCCGGTCTGCCCGTCCACAAGGTGCTTGTCGCCTTCGCGCTGCTCGACGCGGAAGACGAAGGTCTCTTCCTGGCGCGTCGGCGCGGTCAGGTTCTTCTCGATCACCAGGTCGTTGCTCCATTCGACGTAGAGGTCGACGGTGATGTGGTGGTTGATGTCGTTGACATAGGCGGGCCTCTCCGCCACGATGCCGGTGCTGTCCGTATGCCACTGCACGTATTCGACCTCACCTGCCGGGGGGTTCTTCATCTTGTTGAAGTGCAGGTAGTAGCCACCCTGGTCGTCTTTCATAACGATATAGGTGACTGTGGCCGAGGCATGGTACATGACGGTGCGGATGATGCCCAGGGTCTCTTCGAGGTCTTCCTCGAAGAAGTAGTAGTCGAGCGGGATCTCTATCTCGGCACCCTCCACGATGCTGTCTGCACTTATCTCGGCCCGGCCCGCAACCGTGCCGTCGCGCTCGCGCATGGTAAGCTCGATCTTCTTGACCTTGACGCTCCCGTTTGCCTTTTTCCAGCTCGCGGACATGTTGGTAGCCTGGGGGTTGTCGAGCGCGGCGGCGTTTTGTGCCGTGGTGCCGGTATAGGTAAAGCCCAGGTCGGGGCCGTCGTCTTGCGAGGCGGTGGGCTCTAAGAACCTGCTTTCGGGCGCCTGGGTGCTGTTGTTGAATACGTTCACCCGCAGGTCGTATTCGGTGGGCTTGATGGTGATGACTTTCTCATCGACGCGGTAGCGCCCGTCGGCCAGGACCCAGTAGTAGGTGACGATGTACTTGTTCTCGCTCGCCATGCCGCTGTAGAGGGGGTTGTCCCCGTTCCACATCTTCTCGTCGAGGGTCGTGTTGTTGTTCGTGTTCGGGCCGACCACGCCGATGAGGTACTGCGGCACGAGCTGTATGTCGCCGTACACCGGATCGTAGTCCTCGGTGAGTATGTTGCCGTCCGCATCCACGTAATACATCCCCGTGGGGTCTTTCTGCGCCCGCCAGATATCGGTGTTCACCCAGGCCCCCTGGCTGGCCGTGAAATGCGTCCAGTTCGATGGGGCGAAGTAGTATTTCGAGGTCAGGAGGTCCTTATTCGCCTCAAGCGGGGTTGACGGGGTTGTTATCGGGGTGATGTGCGGGTATCCCATGTCGAAGGACTCCGACCACGCCTTGGCATCGTCGAGCCCGATGACCAGGTTGTCCTTGAGGTTGTCCATCATCGCCATCTCGACGTCCAGGCGGTGGTTGTAGGTCTCTCCCGACATGAAGGTCTGGTCCTCGCCCGCATACACGCTCATGTAGGCTATCAGGCGCAGGGGGCGGTGCCCCTTGGCGGAGGCGACGTACTCGCTCACGCTCACCCAGTCGAGGCCGGGATGGTTGATGGTTATACGGTCCGTGTTCCCGATAGTGATGTGGTCGGTCGTGATGGTTCCCGGATTGCCAACAATCCCGCTGTTCACCAAGGAAGGTGCGCCCCCGGGAATCATCTTTTCCCAACTTGTGTCGTTCTCGGCGATCAGGGTAACCGGGAAGTCGGTGATGATGTCGCGCACCGTGTCATAGGTGTAGATGCCACCCAGGTGGTTGCTGCCGCCATCGCGCATATTCCACGGCACCTTATCCGCCGTGCGCATGCCCGTGGTGTTCCATTCGTAGCCCTCGCCCCAGGTGTCCAAGAACACCGTGGCGGTCGATGCCTTCGACCAGGCTTCTATGGTTTCAAGCTCTTTCACAAGCCATCCGTCTGCTGTGGTCGGTGCGGCATGGGTTCTCAGTTGCGGGTAGTGCTGGGGCTGGTAGGACCACTGGGCGTTGTTGGAAAAGCCCCTGAACCCAGCGTCGCCTATCGGGCCGTAGGTGCCGCTGGCAAGCCCCGTGCCCGCCTTGTCGGTGCTGGAGGTCAACACGCCGCGCACGCCGTTGTA
>WRIR01000002.1 GCA_009782605.1 Eggerthellaceae bacterium
GCGTCGAGCCGTCCTGCAAAAAAGCCGTGACCAGCCGCCGCAGGGCTGTCAACACAGGGAAAGTTGGTGCGGCGGGTTTTCACCCAAAAACCTTCCTACCCACACTAAAGGGCGAATAGCCAATTTTTTCAAATACCTAAAATGGAAACGCCCATCTATCCGAGCTGCCTTTGGCGGGATTGGCATTGGCGGCGCTTCCCTGGGATGGGGACAGGGCTACCGGGGGGTGGAAAGGGAGCTTGACTCGGAGAGGGACATGCCGCGGGTCTCGGGGGCGAGGAAGACAGACAGGACGAGCGCGAGCACCACGAGGCCTGCGGCGACCAGCATGGTCGGCCCGATGCCGTATGCCGCGAGGAAGAGCGGCGTGCCGTAGGTGGCGATGACGGTCCCGATACGCGAGAAGGCTATCGCGATGCCCACGGCAGAGGCGCGGACCTCGGTCGGGAACAGCTCGTTGGGGTAGAGCCACTGTAGGATGCCCGGCCCCCCGCTGAAGAAGGCGTAGAGCCCGAAAGCGCAGATGACCACAAGCAGCGGGGCTGTCGGGAAGAGGCCTAGGACGAGAAGCCCCACCGCCATCAGGGCAAGGCTGCCGATCAGGAGCTTGCGCCGCCCCAGGGAGTTCAGCCAAAACATCGCGGGGACAGAGCCCACCAGGAAGAACAGGCTGACGGCGCTCTCCCCGAGAATCGCCTCCCGCCCCACGCTGGCGCCGAAAGCCGCCATGATGTCGGGGCCGAAGGTGTAGATGGCATACATCGGCACGACCTGGCACAGCGTGAGCACCCCCAGGTAGACTATCCGCTTCCCATAGCCCTTCGCGAACACCTTCCGGAGGTCGGTCCTGCCGTCCGTCCCGTCGGGCACAAGGGCCACGTCGGCGCCGAACACCCTGCCGACCACCGCCTCGGCCTCGGCGACGCGGCCCTTCTTCGCGAGCCAGAGGGGGGATTCGGGGATGTCGTGGCGGCCGATGAGCAGGACGACGCAGGGGATGACGGCGCTGCCTAACATCCACTTCCAGCCGTCCTCGACGCCGTAGAGCGCATAGCCCACGAAGGCGGCGACGGTCGCGCCGAGGTACCACGCCGCAGAGACGATGCCCATCGAGACGGCACGGTGCCTCTTGGGGGTGAACTCGGCTATCAGGGATGTCGCAATGGGGTAGTCCGCGCCGACGAAGACGCCGATGAAGAAGCGCGTCAGCACCAGCTGCAGGGGGTTTGAGGCAAGCACGCTCAAAAGCGAGAAGGCGCCTATCGCGACGATGTCGATGATGAACATCTTCCTGCGGCCGACACAGTCGGTCAGATAGCCGCCCGCAATCGTGCCCACGAAGATGCCCGCAAGCACCGAGGCGCCGATGGCGGCGCCCCAGGCGACGCTCAGGTCGAAATGCGGGACTATCTGGGTGAGGGCGACGCCGATGAGGGACAAGACGTAGCCGTCGAGGAAGGAGCCGCCGCTTGAGAAGAGGGTGACCTTCTTCAAGAAGCGCGTCATGGCCACGTCATCCAGGGTCCTTGTTGCCACGGCGGTGCTCCTTTCCCGAATCTCTACCTGCCTACACGTGCTCAGTACGCTAAAACCCTCGTGCTTGTTCGGTAAATCTAACACTTTGTCATTGCATATAGCATTCCGTCATTGCCTCTGGCGTTCCGTCATTGCCTCTGGCGTTCCGTCATTGCCTCTGGCGTTCCGTCATTGCGGGCTTGACCCGCAATCTTACCAAAGCCCCTGTTCGGTTGCGGGTCAAGCCGCAATGACGACAGGGCGGCGACAAAACTGACTGCTTCTCAGGCCCTCCCCTAGTCCCACTCGATGATGCCCCAGTTGAGGTGCGGCTTTGCGCCGGTCGCCTCGGCGTCGGCGTCTGCCAGCTGGAAGCGGATCTCCTTGTCGCCCACCTTCCACATCCTGGTGTGGAGGCACGTGCCGGGGATAAGCGGGGAGGTGACGCGGGTCTTGAAGCGCAGCATCCGCTCGGGCTCGCCGGGGAAATAGGTCGCAATCGCATGGCGCATGACGATGCCCGCATAGCTGATGGCGTGCGCGATGGGACGGCCGAGCCCGGTCTGGGCGGTGTAGCCCCAGTCGATGTGCTGCTGGTGCCAGTCGCCCATCAGGCGGTAGATAAGCGGCATGTTGAAGGGCATCGTCTCTTCGACGACAGCGTCCGGCGCGCGGTCGGGCATCTCGACGATGTCCTTCGGCGGCGCCTCGCCGCCCCAGCCGCCGTCATAGATGCACACGTCCCAGGTCTCGACGGTGCACAGATGCGTGCCGTCGGAGCTGTAGGACTTGCCGGTCTGCTTGGAGAGGCAGCCCCGGCCCTCGCCACGGTCGTAGAGCGCGTCTTGCGTGACGAAGGTCTCGATGCGGTCGGCCATCTTGAAGGGGGCGTGGAAGGCGATCTCGAACCCGTAGTGCAGCGAGCCCGCGTAGTTGTAGCCGTAGTCGAGCGTCTGCGTCATCTCCTCGTGCACGGTGAGCGGCACGCCGAAGATGGGGAGCACCTTGAGGTCGGGGTCGTGCGCGTCCTTCTCGTTCACATATTCCAGGTCGGTCTTGCCGTCGAATGCCGCGTTGCAGCCGAGTGCGCAGATCTCAAGGTCCTTGAAGGTGTACTCGCGTACGAAGGGCCCGAACTCCTTGCCGACGATTTCTGTGCTGATTGCCATGGTGGTGCTTCCTTTCTCTCTTGATTCACAGCCTTGCTGCTGCTTTTCCTTTGCTGTGCGCCCGGGCGGCACGAGGCCTCCCCGCACGCAGGCCTTGCCTTATCCGAGTAGCTTCTTCTCTATCTTGTAACTGCAGGTCCGCGGGAAAGAGTCCACTACCTCGACCACCGAGGGCACCTTGAACGGGGCCATGTGCTCTTTGCAGAAGGCACGCACCTCGGCCTCGGTGATCTGGGCGCCCGCCCGCGGCAGGACGAAGGCCTTGACCGCCTGGTCCCGGATGGGGTCGGGGATGCCGATGACCGCAGCCTCTTCGATTGCGGGGTGCCTGGCCAAGACGCCCTCAAGCTCGGTCGTGGATATGTTCTCCCCCGAGCGCTTTATCATGTTGGCGCTGCGGTCGACGAAGTAGAACCAGCCCGACTCGTCCTGGTAGCCCTTGTCGTCGGTGTGCAGCCAGCCCTCGGCGTCGAGGGCGCGGGCGGTCTCGGCCTCGTCGTCGAAGTAGCCCTTCATGATGGTGCGGCCGGGGACGCCCTTCACCCATATCTCGCCTATCTCGCCGGGGGGGACCTCTGTCCCGCCCTCGCCGACTATCTTCGCCTCATAGGACAGGCCGACGCGCCCGACCGACGGCCAGTTGCGCGGGCCCACAGGGGGGTCGGTGATAACCCAGGTGACCGACTCGGTCGAGCCGTAGGTGTTCATGAGACGCACCGCGAAGCGTTCCTCGAAGGCCTGCTTCTCCGCGTCGCTTATGGGGAGGAAGTAAAGCACCTCGCGCAGGCAGTGCTCCTGCTCCCCGGGCGCAACCGGCTGGAGAAGCAGCGTGCGCACCATCATGGCGACGGCCTGGATGACGGTCGCGCGGTAGGTGCAGACCTGCCCCCAGAACTTGTGCGCCGAATACTTCTCGACGACGATGAGCGTCGCCCCGGCCGTCAGCACCGGCGTGAGCGCGGCAAGCTGGAAGTTCGAGTGGCAGGCGGGCATGGTGGTGAGCACGCGGTCGTCGCAGGTGATGCCTGCCTCCCAGTCCCCGTAGAGCCCCGAGAACACCATGTTGGCATGGGTCAGGACGACCCCCTTGGGGCACGAGGTCGTACCAGAGGTGAAGATGACCTCCGCGGTGTCGTCGGAGCCCAGGTCCCGCACCTCGGCAAGCTCGCTTGGCTGAGCATCCTTCATGCGGGCGAAGTCCCGCACGCCGCCGCCCTGCCCGCCGAGGCGGGCGCCGATGACGCCCTTGGGCAGGTAGCGGGGGTCACTCAAGATGCCCTGGTAGCGGCCGAGGAAGCACCCCTGCACGACCGCGCAGGTCACCGAGCACTTCTCAAGCACGTACTCGCATTCCTCCTGCAGGTTCTGCTCGTTCAGGGGCACGGCGACCGCCCCTATCTTCGCAAGCCCGAAGAGGCACATCATGAACTCGGGGCAGGTGTGCATGTGGATCGCGACCATCTCGCCTGGCTGGACGCCGAGCTCGATGAAGAGGTTCGCCGTCTTGTTTATCTCGTCGTTGAAGGCGCCGTAGGTGAACTCGCAGACCGTGCCGTGCCGGTCCTGGAAGATGAGGAAGGGGTGCTGCGCTCGCGTGAGGGCGCGGTGGTCCCACACGCTTCGCAAGGTCTCGGTTCCTACGATATCAGCCATCTCGAACCTCCCTACACCCTTTCCTCGTCTGCGGGCCTGACCCGCAATCCTTATCCTCCGTCGGGCTCGACCCGCAGTCCCGACCCTCCGTCATTGCGTGCCCGACCCGCAACCCTAGCCATCCTGCAGGCCTGACCCACAACCCGCACCTCCGTCATTGCGGGATCGACCCGCGACCTTGCCCTCCTGCAAGTCTGACCCACAACCCGCACCTCCGTCATTGCGGGCTTGACCCGCAATCTTTATCCTCCGTCACCCGCCGCGCCCCTCCTTGTAAGGACAAGCGCCCCCTACCCCAGCTTCACGACCCCGCCCTCCGCAAGCGCGGCTACCTCCCCTTCGCTGTAGCCCAGCTTCGCCAGCACGTCGGCGGTGTCCTGCCCCAGCCTCGGCATCGGGCGCCACACGCGGCCGGGGTTGTTCTTGAAGCGCGGGAAGACGTTCAGCCCGTGGAAGGTCGAGCCGTCCTCGGCCTCCCAGTCGAGCCACACCTCGCGGGCCTTCAAGTGCTCCTCTTCGACCAGGTCGGGGAACTCCATGACTATCTGCGCGGCGATGCGGTGGGCGGCGAAGTCGGCCTCGATGTCGCGTCGGGCCTGCGACTCGCAATAAGCCTCAAGCCTGCGCTCTATCTCTTCGGCATGGGGGTTTGAAAGCCACAGCGCGCTGCAGTCCTCGGGGATGTCCTCACTCCCCCACAGATGCCCCAGCCCGATGCACTCAAGCAGGTACTTGTTCTGGTCGACGCCATAGACGCACAGCCCGATGAAGCCGTCCTTGCACCTGTACTCGCCGATGGCGCACAGGTTCTGGTTGCGCGCACCCGGGCGCGGCCAGATGACGTCGGCGTTCAGGTAGTCGACCAGGTAGTACTGCCCGATCGAGAGCAGGGTCTCGAACATCGCCAGGTCGATGCTCTCCCCCTTGCCGGTCTTCTCGGCGCGGTAGAGCGCCGCGAGCGTTGACGAGGCTATCATGAGCGTGTTGAAGTAGTCGCCCGCATAGGGGCCGGGGTTCATGGGCTGGTCCTGCGTGCCGTTTTGGCACATGTAGCCGCTGTAGGCCATGACCGTCAGGTCGTAGGCCGCCCGGCCCACCATGGACGGCTCGCCCTCCTGGCCGAATCCGGAGACGTGCACGATGACGAGCTTGGGGTTGTGCTGCCAAAGCACTTCGTCGGTCACGCCCTTCTTCGCATAGGTGCCGCCCTTGCTCGCCTCGATGAAGATGTCGGCGTCCTCCACCATCTTGAAGAGGATCTCCTTGCCCTCGTCGGAGAAATAGTTGAGGGACACGCTGCGCTGGTTGCGGCGCTCGGCCTGCTTGACCCAGGCGGTGTCGCGGATCGTGTCGCCTGCGCCCGTGTTCTCAAGCCAGGTGACGTCTGCACCCCAGTCCGCCATGAGGTCGCAGGCCTTCGGCACCGCAAGCTCGACCGCCGAATAGACGACCTTGACACCATCGAGAACACCGAATGCCGGCTTGTTCGTTTCTATCGTCATTGTCCTGTTCCTTTCATATTGCCTTTTACCCTGTTTTAGCCTTCGTCCTTGCGGGCCACTTTCGTCATTGCGGGCCACTTTCGTCATTGCGGGCTTGACCCGCAATCTTACCAACCATCGACGTGCCTGCTTCGTCAGCGCCCGCAGAAGACCGGGGGGCCTTCCTATGCGCGGTACTGCTTGAGAATGCCCTTGGCAACCGTGAGGATCATCATCTCGTCGGTGCCGCCGGAGACCCTGTCGACACGCAGGTCGCGCCAGATGCGCTGGATGCGGTGGTCGCCCGCGACCGCGACGCCGGCAAGTATCTGCATGGCATCGTCGACGACGGAAAAGGAGGCGTTCGCGCAGTAGTACTTGCACATCGCCGCCTGAGCAGAGGTCATCTCGCCGGCGTCATAGGCACAGGCGGTCTCGTAGAGCATGTTCTTCATAGCGTCTATCTTGATGGCCATCTCGCATATCTTGAGCTGGTTGAGCTGGAAGCGCCCGATAGCCTTGCCGAACTGCTCGCGCTGGTTCGCGTACTTGAGTGCGTCCTCGAAGGCGCACAGGGCGGTTCCGTAGTCGCAGGCGCCCACCAAGAAGCGCTCAAAGTCGAAGTCGCCGATGCCGCGGCTGAAGCCGTTGCCCTCGGTGCCGAAGAAGTCCTTCTCTTCGAGCTCCACGTCGTCGAGGTAGACCTCGCAGCAGCTGTCCATGCGCAGGCCCAGCTTCTCAAGCGGCTCAAGCTTGATGCCCGGAAGGCTCATGTCGACGAAGAACTCGGAGAAGCAGTCGTAGTTGTCCGCGTCACGTGCCATGATAACCAGGTAGGGGACGCCCGCAGAGGACGTGATAAAGGTCTTGTGTCCGTTGAGGTAGACCTTGCCGTCGCGGCGCTGGTAGGTCGTCTGGAGGCTGCCCACGTCAGACCCGGCCCCCGGCTCGGTGCAGGCGGAGTTCCATATCTGCTTGCCCGTGCCCAGGTAGGCCATCACCTTGTCTATCTGCTCCTGCGTGCCCTCGCGCAAAATGGTCTCGAAGCCGGGCAGCTGGTAGAGGACGTAGGTGGGTGCCCCGTGGCGCCCAAGCTCCTCGTAGATGGCCGTCAGGGTGACAAGCCCGAGGTCCAGTCCGCCGTGCTCCTCGGGAAGCATTATCTGGTCGAAGCCGAGCTCGCACAGCGCCTCGGTCCAGCGCAGGGGGTAGGCGTGCTTCTCGTCGCACTCCGAGAAGTAGACTTCCCAGTTCTCGCGCTGCATAAGCTCGCTGATGTTCTCCACAAAAAGCTGCTGTTCGTCTGAAAGTCTGAAATCCATTTTTTCCTCCTTGGGTGTCGTTTTCTAAAATCTGGCAATTGCCTGGTGTTGTTTTCCTCTAATTGCTTGACTCTTCGGTTGCCTGCCCGGCTGCCTTGTCCGCTGCCTGCTCGTTTGCCAGGCCCGCCCGGCGCACCTGCCAGGCTGCGAAGATCCCCAGGGCGGCAAAGCCGATGAGCACCATGAAGATCGTGTTGTAGGCGTCGACGCCCCGTGCGTCGATCATTGAGCCGAACCAGGTGTGCAGGAAGGTGTCGGGCAGGAAGCCGACGACCGACAGGATGCCGGTTGCGGCGCCGAAGATGGGCAGGGGGACCTTTGCCTCGGTCAGGGTCGAGGACCCGATGCTGAAGCAGCCGTAGGATATGAAGCCGACCAGCACGACGAGCGCGGCGACCGCGACAACCATCGCCTCGTTGCGGGGAAGCACGAGGAATGCCGCGAGCACCACGACAGAAGCCACGAGGAAGCACATGATAGCCTTCGCGGGCGACCTCATGACCTTCGCCAGGCCGCCGGCGGCAGGGCCGGCAAGCAGGCCGATGCCGTAGGTGCGGATAAGCCCCACGACCGACACCAGCGCGATAGGCGCCGAGAAGCAGGCGGTCATGAACGGGGTCGTGTAGGTGACCCCCTGGTAGACCGCATAGATGAAGAACATCGCGACCGCCGCCCAGATGACACCGGGGTTCTTGAAGGCCTTCGCAGCCTCGCTCAGGCTGAGCATCTTCGCGTCTGACTGTATCTCGCCTTCGAAGTTCGGGATGAAGAAGAAGGACAGGGCGCCCAGGGCCAGGATGAGGCAGCCTAAGAACACGAGCAGTATCGTCATCGACTGCGTGACGCTTGCGACCGAGGACACGATGGCGGTGTTGATGAGGCCGACGACCAGGCCGGCGACGCCGTAGATGGAGTAGCTGAAGCCTATCTGGGAGGGATAGGAGTCCTCGGAGCTTATCAGGCGGACGAGCTTGTAGCGGGTCCCCCACCAGATAAGGATGGTCGTGAAGCCCATGCCGATGAAGATGAGGTAGAGCACGCTCAGTGAAGGCAGCATCGCATACCAGAAGGTGAAGGCCGCCGTTGCCGCCATGCCCACCCATGACAGGGTACGGACGCGTATCTTATCTGCAAGGACGCCAGCCGGGAGGTAGCAGACCATCGCAACGATCGAGTATGCCGCAAGCAGGCCGCCCAGGTCGGCGTTCGTGCAGCCGAGGGCCTGCATCAAGGGGTCGTAAAAGACGCCCTTCAGGTAGGCGGGTGTGTAGATGATAGAGCTCCCCATGCTGACAAGGCACAGGAGGAAGACACGTCGTGCCTTCGTGAGGTCGGAGAACTTCATGTCCTTGCGTGCCAGGCTTACCATGAGAGCCTCCTTGTGTTCGAGCTTGCCTTTTTCATCGATCCTCCTTTTTCCTTCGGACACCGTCGCCTCCCGTGGCTGAAAGCCCTTGGCGCGGGGAGGCTTGCGTTGGCGGTATTATGCGGGGGTTCAAAGGGCCCCCGCATCGCCAAATCCCAGTGAAATCAGGGATACTTAAAAAGATGCGAGGGCCTACTTATTTTCTAGTGATACGCTCTGAAATGCGATTTTTGGATGCAATGCGCACGCGATGCGGTAGAATACTGCCCAGGTCACAACAACCGGCACGAACAAGGAGGGGGTTTTCTATGGGGTCGTCAACCACGCAACAAGCACCGAGCGGCCCCGCCCGGCAAAGCCTGGCCACAAGGCCCGTGAAATACCTCGGCTTCGCCCTTTTGCTCTCCTGGCACTACTGCCTGTGGTTCGTCCCCCAGGCCTTCCCCCACGTAGCGCTCCTTGACGACGGCGTGACCTACGCCTGGCTCATAAACCTCGCCGCGACGGTGTGCGCGCTCTTCCTCATCGCGAAGCTCCTGGGAAGGAAGCGCCACCTCTCCGACTACCGCTGGCTCTACGGGGCTGCCCCGCTCCTTACCGCCGTGGCCACCCTCGTCTTCCTGGCCGTCCCGCAGGCCTTCTCTCTGCGGGCGCTCACCTTCTCGCTCCCCCTCTTCCTCGGCGTGACCGAGGCGGTGATGTGGATACTGTGGGGCGAGCATTATGCGTCGAGGAAGGCGAACTTCTCCATCAAGCACATCGGCACGGTGTTCGGCCTGACGCTCGTCGCGACCATAACGGCCGCGTCCTTCCTGCCTCCCCTGTTCTCGTCCGCCTTCGTCGCCGCCCTTCCCCTGGCGTCAGGCGGGCTTCTGCTCTACACGGTCAGGGGGCAGGAGGCGTCATACCCGCCCCTGCTCCCGAAGAGCACCGCGAAAGGGGGGTTCAAGAACCTTGTCGTGGTGTGCGCCATATCCTTCGTCGCGAGCCTCGCCTGCTACTTCCTTGCAGCCATCATCCCCTGGGAGGTGCTGCCGACGGCCGAGGAGAGCTTCACGGTCGGCGTCGTGGGCGGGGGCGTCCTCATACTCGCTATCTCGGGGATATGCATCGCCGGGGCGGCGCGGGTCAACATCTTCAAGCTCTATCCGTGGCTCTTGGTGGTCGAGATCGTCGCCTTTGCCCTCTTCCTTGCCGAGGCGGGCTACTACTTCCCTTCCTTCATCCTCGCGCTGGCGGTGTCGTCCGTCTTCGAGATACTCCTTATCATGTATTTCGGTATCCTGACCTCGAAGGGCTATGTCCCTCCCGCCTGGGCATTCAGCTTCAGCGCCGGGTTCATCCGCGCGGGCGTCCTCTTCGGCAACTCGCTGGCAATCTTCTACGAGCAGCACCCCGCGCTGGCCCAGGCCGTCACGCCCGAGACCTGCATCGTCTTTATCGCCGTCTTGTCAGCCCTGCTGATCGCGCTCGTGAAGCAGGAGTACACCATCGCGGCGCTCACGTCCGAGCCCATGGCCGCCGACGACCTGGAGCGCATCTGCGGCGAGATAACGCAGGAGTTCGGCCTGTCCGAGCGGGAGTCGGAGATACTGTTCCTCATCGCCTCGGGGCGCACCGCGGACTCCATTGCCAAGAAGCTCGTGATATCGCCCCATACCGCGAACACGCACATCCGGCACATCTACGAGAAGACCCGGATACACAAGCGCTCCGAGCTGCTTAACTACATCAACATGCAGCGCTCCGACTACTGACCCGCCTGGCGGCGGCCGCGGCGGCCACGACACAACCCGGCGGCCGCAGCCCCCTGATGTGGGCGGCCACAGAGCCCGGCGGTCACAGCCTGATAGGTGCGGCGGTCACAGCCTGATATGCCACAGGTTCTTCAGGTCGAGCTTCGAGCGGAGCTCCTTGAGTATGTCCTTGGTCACGTCCCCCTCGACGTTCATGAAAATCAGGGCGTCGTTCTCCTCGGGCTTCATGCCGACCTGCATCGTGGTGATGTTGATGTCCGCGTTGCCGAGGATGGTGCCGATGACGCCTATCTTCCCGGGGGAGTCCACGTACTCGACGATGAGCGAGTTCGCGGTGGGCACCACTTCCATCGGGTAGTCGAGCAGCGAGACGATGCGCGGCGTATGGGCGGCGCCGGCAAGGGTGCAGGCCGCCTCAAGGCCGTCAGTCTTTACGGTGATGGTCGAGGCGTACTCGGCGGCATCGGCCTTCGAGCCCGTCTTGACCTCGATGCCGTGGCGCTGTGCGACCGCGTTGGCGTTCACGGGGGTGACCGAGGTGATGCCCTCGCTCGCGAGGATGCCGCCAAGCGCGCCTGCCGCGAGTATCGACAGGTCGGCGTTCGCCAGGTTGCCCGCGGCGGTTATCTTGAGGCACTTCGGCAGCTTGCCGTTTATCTGCGACAGGAGCGAGCCCATCATCTGGCAGGCCGGTATATAGGGGCCGACCGCGTCCATGACCTCAGGGGGCACCGGGGCCATGTTGACCGCGGTGGCGACTATGGAGCCGTCGAGGCCGGCGGCGACGTACTCGGCTATCTGTATGCCGGCCCGCGCCTGGGCCTCCTTCGTCGAGGCACCGAGGTGCGGCGTCAAGACGACGTTGTCGAACTCATGCAGCGGGCTTTCCGTACAGGGCTCCTTCTCGTACACGTCGATGCCGGCGGCGCCTATCTTGCCGGCGGCGATGAAGTCGGCCAGCGAGGCGACGTTGTAGATGCCGCCGCGCGCGGTGTTCACCAGGATGACGCCGTCCTTCATGGCGGCGTACTGCTCCGGCCCGAACATGCCGATGGTCTCCTTGGTCTTGGGAAGGTGCACCGTGATGAAGTCGGCGAGCGGGAGTATCTCTTCTACGGTGTCGTAGAGCCTGATGCCCATTTCCTCGGCGCGCTCAGGCGAGCAGTAGGGGTCATAGCCGATGAGGTTCATGCCGAAGCCCTGCGCACGCTCGGCGACGAGCCCGCCGATGCGCCCGAGGCCGAAGATGGCGAGCGTCTTCTCGAAGAGCTCGGTGCCGGAGAACTTGCCGCGCTCCCACTTCCCCGCATGCATGGAGGCGTTGGCCATGGTCGTCTTGCGGGCGCAGGCAAGCATGAGGCACAGCGTCTGCTCGGCCGCAGAGACGATGTTGGAGAAGGGCGCGTTGCACACGATTATGCCCCGCTCGGTGGCCGCCTCGACATCGACGTTGTCGATGCCGACGCCTGCGCGGCCGATGACCCGCAGGTTCACTCCGGCCTCTATCACCTCGCGGGTTGCCTGGGTTGCGCTGCGCACGATAAGCGCCTCGTAGACGGGAATAGCCTCGACGAGCCCCTCCGGGGTCAGGTCGAGCCTCACGTCTACCTCGTGGCCCCGCTCCTTGAGTATTGCAATGCCCTCGTCGGCCAGTTTCTCGGATATCAACACCTTTGCCATACAGACGACCTCCTCAGATAGTGAAGACTCTAACTTCCTTGTTTCCTGAAACCGCATTCCTTCTATCCTGCTGGGCCTCTCACAGGGCCCTTCCTATAGCACAGGGGGTGGGGGGCACACCTTCACAGGCAGCACCCGGCACACAAGGCTCCCGGGCCCTTCCTAGTGGGCGCGCTCGAAGGCGTCCATGAACTCGACAAGCCTCTCGACCCCGGCACGCGGCATGGCGTTGTAGATGCTTGCCCGCATCCCGCCGACGCTGCGGTGCCCCTTCAGGTTCTCAAGGCCCGCCTCCTTCGCCTCCGCGACGAACTGGGCGTCCAAGTCGGCGTCGCCCGTCACGAAGGGCACGTTCATGAGCGAGCGGTCCTCTTTGCGCACCGTTCCGGCAAACAGGCTGCTCTGGTCGAGGTAGTCGTAGAGCAGCGCCGCCTTCTGCGCGTTGCGCTCGCCCATCGCCTCAAGCCCGCCCGCGTCCTTGATCCACTTGAAGACCTTGCCGCAGATATAGATGCCGTAGGCCGGCGGCGTGTTGTAGAGCGACTTCTCGTCTGCCTGGGTCTTCCACTTCAGCATGGTCGGAGTGCCGGGCAGGACCTCGTCGCGGATCAGGTCCTTGCGGATGATGCTGATAACCACGCCGGCGGGCCCGATGTTCTTCTGTGCGCCGCCGTACATGACGCCGTAGCGCGTGATGTCCACCGGCTCGGACAAAAAACACGACGACACGTCCGCCACGAGGTCCTTGCCCTTCGTGTCCGGCAGGTTGTGGAACTTCGTGCCGTATATCGTGTTGTTCTCGCAGATGTAGACGTAGTCGGCGTCGTCAGAGACGCCCAGGTCGGAGCAGTCGGGGATGTAGGAGAAGGTCTCGTCCTCGCTCGACGCGATAGCGCGTGCCTCGCCGAAGAGCTGCGCCTCCTTCCAGGCCTTCTTGGCCCAGGCCCCGGTGATGACGTAGTCCGCCACCTTGTTCTTCATCAGGTTCATCGGCACCGCGGCGAACTGCTGCGACGCGCCGCCTTGCAAGAAGAGCACGGCGTAGTCCTCGGGGATGCCCACCAGGTCGCGCAGGTCTGCCTCGGCGCCCTCGATGATCCCCGCAAAGGCCTTCGAGCGATGGCTCATCTCCATGACCGACATGCCGCTGCCCCGGTAGTCGAGCATCTCTGCCGCGGCCTCCTGCAAGACCTCTTCGGGCAAAACGGCAGGCCCTGCTGAGAAGTTGTAGATCCTACCCATGAAAGCCCTCCCCTCTGATCGTGTTTGAAAGGATGCCCTCGTCCACGGGACGGCCCAGCCTTGCGCCAACACCCGGCCCACACCACCAGGACAGCCTTGTTCTATCCCCCACATTCTAACACTCGCAACGCCCCCCACCCCACATACCTCCCCGCAAACAGACAAACGGCACGGTATTTTCACGGGGCGCTTCCGCACATTCGCAGTTTTGCCTTGCAGAGCGTGTGTTGAGCGTTAATTCTTCAAGCAACCAAGCGGCACAACCCGTACGCCGTTTTCCAGTTGAAGAGCGGATTCTGTTGCGCCCAGCTCCGTCTTGTCCTGAGCGTAACCGTCTCCGTGGCGTTGCAGCTGGTGGTTGCCGGTGCCTTGCTCAGCTATCTCCCTTGTCTTGGCATATACAGTACGGATTCCATCGGTCAAAACACGCTTCTTGTCGAGTGTTTTGATATTTTTTTCGACCTCTCGGATCTTGATGGGCTTAGGCATTATCAACCTCCGTTTTAGGTGAGTATGTGGTATGTACAGAGAGTTGAGACATTCATGTTCCCGGAGGATGGGTGCAGGGAGCTGGTCTTAAATGCTGTTCAGCACAAGAATTATCTACGCCCAGTATCCATCCAGATCAGTGTCTATCCTGACAGAATCTATATCTACAACATCGGCGAGATGCCTCCGGAAATCACCCCTGCGGAGCGCCTTTTCAAAAAACACCCCTCAGTGCCGCGCAACCCCAACATCGCTAACACCTTCTTTCGGGCTGGCATGGTCGAAGGCTGGGGCAGAGGATACGAAAAGGTGGTTGAGGTCTGCGAGGCTGCTGGTGCAAACCTCCCTGTTGTGGAAGCCGACTTCGGTGGGCTGATGGTTCGCATTGACGAAAGCGCCAAATACAGAGATCTGCGGCTTGGTCTAACCGATCTGTCGCATTCTCATGCGACAGATGCGACAGAAGATGCGACAGAAGCCGTGTTACTCTCTCTAATCGCCGATAATCCTGCAATGAAACAAATGGAGATGGTTGAAAAGACCGGGAGGCATCGCGCAACAATAGCAAGAAAGCTCAAGGCTTTAAAGGACTCAGGTCGCATTGAGAGAATTGGGTCTGATCGAGACGGATCCTGGAAGATACTAAAACCTTGATGCTTGCCTCACTTGCTTGAGGATAGATAACTGCTCCAAAGTATGTAGCCCGCCCTAAAAGGCGGGCGACCCCGGACGACCCGGGCATGATAAAGCGGATCGAAGACCACATGATCGAGAAGGGCATCTGGCTGCCCACGGGCCGAAAGAGCCTCGAAAAAGGCGACGGGAAGGCCTCAAACGAACTAGTGAAGCTGATAACACAGGCAATCGAGAGAAAGCGCCTCGTCGCGCTCCTTGGCCGACGCGTACGGCAGCTGCAGGGCAAGGAGCGGGGAAGGCAGCGGGAAGCCTCATGACGAAGACCGATGGCAGCCTGCTGAAGGCTGGACGACCGCCTACAGCAGGTTGAGGAGGGCGTGCTGGGCGGTGCGGGTGAGGGAGACGAGCTGCAGCGTCTCGCCACCGGGGGCGGCCGGCGCTCCTTGTTGGGCGAGCATCGCCTCGACGAGGGTGTCGCAGCGGAGGCTGCCGGTCGGGCGCGACCAGAGGGCGAAGGTGAGTCTGTCGCCGTCCCAGACCGGCTCCCCTTCGAGGTAGTCTGCCACCCGCAGCACCTTTTCCTTGGACTTCCGGGTGAGGGTGACGGTCTCAGGAACCGGCAGGGGGGCCTCCGGCGCACGGGAGAACCGCGCCTCGTAGGCGCACAGCGGGTAGGCGACCGAGGCCGCCGGGGCCTTGCTGCCGATATAGTTGCACGTATGGGGCATAAGGTCCTCGGCGCTTGTTGCTACAAGGGCTTCCAGGGCCTTGTCCGGGGCCACGTAGGAGGCCAGGCTCAAGTCGAAGCATTCCTGCAGGCCGCCGACCCCGACCGGCAAGGCGGCGCCGAACGCTATCCTCATGTGGGGTGAGAAGCCCTGCGACACCGCATAGGGAAGGCCCGCACGCCTCACCGTGCGCTCAAGGGCACGCGCGAGCTCAAGGTGCGACAGCAGCGCAAGGCGGCCGCCCTTGCAGAAGAACACCCGCAGGCGGAAGAGCCGCACCTCAGGCATGGCGCACCCCCTGTACCTGCGTCTTCACGCCGAGCCCCGGGCAGACACCGCACTCGGAGCAGGCGTCAAAGGTGCAGTCCACGGTCTTCTCGCCGCCTGCCGCACATTGGCGCTCCCTGCGCAGGAACTCGGGTGTGACACCTGCGCTGATATGGCTCCACGGAAGGAGATAGGCCGGGTCGAAGGAGCGCTGCGCGGCGATAAGGGGGTCTATCCCCACTGCGCGTGCGGCCTCGTCCCAGGCCTCCTGCTTGAAGCATTCCGTCCAGGCATCGAAGCGGGCACCCCGCTTCCAGGCCTCTTCGACCCACGCGGCGCACTCACGGCCGCCCCGGCTCAAGACGGCCTCTATCAGGCTCGTCGAAGGGTCGTGCCAGTTGATGGAGATGGCCCGGCTCTTCACCGAGGAACGGAGCAGGCCCACCCGCCGAAGCGCCTCTTCGGGCTCTATCTGCCCGTCCCACTGGAAGGGCGTGAGCGGCTTGGGGACGAACAGCGCACAGGCGACGTTGACCTTCACCGCCCCGCGCTGCGCGGCGGGCACGATATCGCGCGCCCGGTCGTAGATGCGCTGGGCAAGGCTCGCGATGCCCTCGATGTCCTCGTCGGTCTCGGTCGGGAGCCCGATCATGAAGTAAAGCTTGCAGTGGCGCCAGCCCGCATAGAAGGCCGCGTCGACTGCGTCGAATATGTCATCCTCGGTCACGTTCTTGTTGATGACGTCGCGCAGGCGCTGCGTCCCAGCCTCGGGCGCGAAGGTCAGCCCGCCCTTCTTCTGCCCCGCGACCAGCCCGGCCATCGTGACCCCGAAGGCATCAAGGCGCTGCGAGGGGATGGAGATGCGGATGCCCCTGCCCGCACATGCGCGGTTCAGCTGTTCGAGCATCGCCGCTATCTGGGAGTGGTCGGTCGTGGAGAGCGAGGCCAGGCTCACCTCGTCGTACCCGGTCTCGGCAAGGCCGCGTGTTGTCGCAGACACGATGTTTTCCACCGAACGCTCGCGCACCGGGCGACCCACCATGCCCGCCTGGCAGAAGCGGCAGCCCCGCGTGCAGCCCCGCAGGACCTCGACGTTGAGGCGGTCGTGCACAGCCTCGACAAAGGGCACGATGCAGGGCTCGTAGGCGCTGCTTTGGGCGAAGCCCGCAAAGAGGCGCTTGTGCACCACCACAGGAAGCCCTTCATGCACAGGCTCGATCCAAGAGCCCCGCACCTGGGCCGCGTCCTCGGGCAGCCAGCGGTAGAGCGACGGCACATAGCATCCGGGGATGGCGGCTATCGCCTGCAAGGCCTCGCCGCGGGTGAGGCCTTTGGCCTTGAGCCTCCGGTGGCACAAAAGCACCTCGCACACGGCCTCTTCCCCCTCGCCTATCACGAAGGCGTCGAAGAAGGGCGCGAAGGGTTCGGGGTTGAAGGCGCAGGGCCCGCCCGCGATTATGAGCGGGTCGGCATCGCTGCGTTTGTCCTCGCGGTAGGGGATGTTGGCCAGGTCGAGGACCTCAAGGACGTTCGTCGCCGCCAGCTCGTGCGAGAGCGTGATGCCGACCGCATCGAACTCGGCGAGGGGGGCGCAGCTCTCAAGGGAGAAGAGCGGAAGGCCCTCTGTGCGCATCGTGTCGCAGAATTCGGGGGCCGGCAGAAAGGCCCGCTCGGCCGCCATGCCCTCTATCCCATTGACCGTGTTGCAGAGTATCCTGACCGCCTGGTTCGCCTGCCCCAGCTCATAGGTGTCGGGATATACCATGCAGAAGCGGTAAGAGGCGTCCGGCTTGTAGGTGCAGCCCCACTCATGGTTGATGTAGCGTGAAGGACGCTCGGCGTTTCGGAGCAGGGCGGCAAGGCGCGGCCAGAGGTCGGTCACCGTGTCTCTCTGCCTTTCCTCGGCCGACCGGCGACGAGGTTGCCCGCACGTGTGCGCGCGTTGTCCACCACCGTCTTCACCGTCGGCTGCTTGTAGGCGCTCATTGCGGCCTCGGTCACCTTCTCACGTGCCTTGTGGACCACTTCCGCAATGCCGCCGATATTGCCGCCGCCCTCGAAATACTCGACGACCGCCTGCCCCATCGCAAAGGTGCCGGTATAGCCGATAGCCGCCTTCACGGCCCAGCCTAAGGCAGGGACGAAGGCCACGGCCTGCCGCGCAACCGAGCGGCAGACGAACCCGCCGCCGACCAGGACCGCCAGCTCCTTGGCACGCTCGGCGTTCATGGGCTGGCCGTAGGCGGCGGCGATCTGGAGGAGCATCTTTGCCTGGTTCAGGGTCATGACCGGCATGTCGGCGCCCGGGATGAAGAGGACGAAGCCGACGCCGGCGTTCTGGAGCGAGGTCGCCTTCACGGCCTCAAGGGACAGCGGCTTGCGGATGAAGGGGAAGGCGAGCGCGAAGGCGAGCCTCTTTTCCGTACAGGTCTCGATGACCCACTCCCCCATCCTGCGCCTCAGGCTGGCCGCCCCCTCAACCGTCAGCACCTGCGGCTCGGAGGCACCGGCTGCCCGCTCGGGCAGGTTCCTCGACGGCTTCGGGGCGTCGGGGCTCAACAGGTCGCAGGCAAGCAGCTGGCCTGGGCTCCTGGACGCCTGCGCCGCGACGATGTCCGGCATCGTCGTCACGACCATGACGGGGACGCCGCACTCGCGGAAAGCCGTCGC
The DNA here is from genome assembly GCA_009782605.1 of Eggerthellaceae bacterium. Lineage (GTDB taxonomy): Bacteria > Actinomycetota > Coriobacteriia > Coriobacteriales > Eggerthellaceae > WRIS01. Next base: position 17,976 of record WRIR01000002.1, read on the forward strand.
GTACCCGGCGATGCGCTCGTCAAAGCCGGCGACGATGACCACGATATCGGGCTCGCCCGAGACGACGACCGGGTAGGTGGGGAATGAGGACAGGGTCACCCGCGCATGGGGCGACGTGCTCATAAAGGCCTCCCGGACGAAGGACTGGATGTCTTGGGGGGCCGTCTCGTCGAGGAAGAGGCCTACGGAAAGCGGGGTCGTACGCGCACGGTCGACATTGGTCGCCTCGTCGATGATCGCCTTGATGTCTATGGGAATCTGCACAGCGTTCCCTTCCTTTCAACCTCGGATAACCTCAAGTGCTAGCGGCTGCCGTGTGCCCAGACCGATCCTATCAGGCCCAGCAGCACGAAGTTCAGTATCATGAAGGACGACCCGTAGCTCATAAAGGGCAGCGGTATGCCGCTGATGGGCAGCAGTCCGCAGGTCATCCCGATATTCTCAAGGATATGGAACAGCCACATCCCGACAATACACATCACAATCAGTATGCCGAAGAGGTCTTGAGCCCCACCGGCAATACGAAAGCATATCAAAACAAGGAGCGAGTAGAGCCCGAAGAGGGCCAAAACACCTAAAAACCCGAGCTGTTCGGCAAGGACGCAGAAGATGAAGTCCGTCGGCGCCTCGGGAAGGAAACCAAGGGTCGACTGTGTGCCGTTCAAGAGCCCCTTTCCGAACAGGCCCCCCGAGCCGATGGCGATCTTCGCCTGGTTCAGGTTGTATCCCTCGTCCGATTGGTTGTAGCTCTGGTCCATGAAAACCAAGAGGCGTTCCCGCTGGTAGTTCTTTATAAGCTTGTAGTCGCCGAACACCCCCTTGATAACCTCGTCGAAGACGAACATGACACCGGCAAAGGCGACTACCGCCACGACGGTCATCAGGAGGTATTTCGGGCGCGCCCCTCCCACGACCAGCGCGACCGCCGCGATGAAGAGGTACACCAGCCCCGTCCCGAGGTCAGGCTGTAGCACGATGCAGGCGAAGGGTACCGCTAAGATGCCGAGGGTCTTGAGGTACTGGCGCAGGTCATCGAGCTTCCCGCCGTAGCGGGCGACCGTGCTTGCCGCAAGGAGGATGACCGTTATCTTCGCGACCTCGCCCGGCTGTATCTGGAAACCGAATATGGATATCCAGCGTGCGGCGCCCAGTGCGCTCACGCCGATCACCGGGAAACGCGGCGACAGGATGAGCAGGACGTTTATGACAAGGAACACGGTCGTGAAGCTTGAGAGCTTCCGATAGTCGAAGAAGCACAGCGCCATCATCACCACCGCGCCAACGGCGACACCCGTGAGCTGGCGTGTGAAGCTGTAGTCCTCGTCGAAGACGACCGCCGACCACACGACGACAAGCCCGTAGCCCACCAAGAGGGCGACCGTGGCGAGAAGGGGGAAGTTGATGAACCCCAAAAACCCGCGGCGCAGCTTCGGCGCGGCATGGCCGTCCCGGCTGCGAATCCCCACCGCGCTGATTTCCGGTACCTGTGCCATCTGCCCTCCTAGTCCCCTCTTCCCCCGCCGCCATGCAGGGCCCTGAGCTCTTCCCGGCTCAGTGACCGGCCCGTCGAGCCGGGGATGGGGACAAGCTTGCCGTCGAGGGTGCCCTCGTCGTATCGCAAAGCAGCGCTCAAGACCTCAGCGCACAGCGGGCAGGCCGAAAGTGCCCCCGCACCGCCTTCTTCGACGACGCAGGCGACCACGTACTTCGGGTCCTTGTACGGTGCCCAACAGGCGAACCAGCCGGTATCCGGTATCCCCTCTTCTGGCAACCCGACCTCGGCGGTGCCGGTCTTTGCGGCGGCGTCGGTCAGGCCATAGGCCCAGAAGGTCTTAGAGACGTCCCAGTCCTCCTGGGCGACGCCGTGCAGGGCATCCCGCACGAGGGCAAGGTGCTCTTCCTTGATGTTCAAGGGGTCGCCTTCTTCTTCGAGCCCCCTGCTCACGACAACCTCGCCCTCGGAGTTCCTTACCTCCTTGAGTATGTGGGGCCTGATGCGCTTGCCTGTTGCCACTGCCGCATAGCCGACCGCCATCTGCAGGGGCGTCACCTCGACGTTGCCCTGCCCGATAGACATGTTGGAAAGGTCGCCCGGACGCCAAGGTGCTTCCTCGGGGACATCGCGGTAATATTCGAGCCTCCAAGCAGGAGTCGGGATGATTCCCGTCGCCTCGCCCTTCAAGTCGACGCCGGTCGGGCCGGAGAACCCGAAGCGCTTGATGAAGTCCTGCATGGCTGTGTCCCCGATCTTGTCACGCGCCTCGTAAAAACCCTTGGCGATCTCGTAGAAGACGACGTCGCAGGAGACGACGATGCCGGTGCGGAAGTCCAGGGGGCCGTGCCCGTAGAGGTTCCAGCAGCCTTGGCCATAGGCTTCGCCGAAGCCCGTCCACCAGCCATCGCAGACCCATTTGCGCTCCTTGTCGGCAAAGCCGTACTCAAGCCCGGCAAGGCCCGTGAAGGCCTTGAAAGTCGATGCCGCCGGATAGGTGCCGGCGACAGCCCGATTGAGCAGGGGATGGTGGGACTCGTCCGCATTAAGCAGCTCATACTCCTCAGTGCTGATACCGCCGACGAAGCTCTCGGGGGTATAGGTGGGATAGTTGGAGAGCGCCGCGATGCCGCCGTCGCGCACGTCGATGCACACGAGCGACGCGGTGACCCCCCTGCCCGTGCCGATCACACCGTCGATGGGCGCTATCATGGCAGCCAGGGCCTTGTCAGCGACCTGCTGTATCGGGGCCCGCAAGGTGAGGTAGACGTCGTTTCCCTTGGTGGGGGCCGTCTCGCTCACCACCTCGCGCACCGTCCCGTCGACGTCGGCAATGACGACCCGCTGCCCGTGGTCGCCGGCAAGGAGGCGGTTGTAGCTCGCCTCGACGCCGCTTTTGCCGGTGATGTCGCCCATCATGACATTGGTGCCTTCGTCGGGGTTCTTCAGCTGCTCGGGCGCCACGACGCCGGCGTAGCCGAGCACATGCGCGCCCAAGGCCCCCCAGGGATATTCCCGCACGGTACGGGACTGGGTGCTCACCCCGGGAAAGGCAGTCGAGTGCTCCGCTATGAAGGCGATCTCGCGCAGGCTCACGTCGCTCGCGACGATGCGCTGGGACTGTGCGCCGGAGCTCGTGTCGCGGATGCGCTCCCGCACCACGTTGTGGGGGATGCCGAGAAGCACAGAGAGGCGCTGCACCACGGAGCGGTCGGACGCAACCTCGGCGCTGGCGAGCACTGTTTGCGTGGTACGGTTCTTCACGAGGGGGACGCCGTCCGCGTCAAAGATATAACCCCGCGGCGCCACGGTGGACACCGTGCTGTAGAGGTTTTGCCGCGCCTGCTGGGCATAGTCCTCCCCCAAAAGCACCTGCATGCTCCACAGCCTGATGCCCAGGGTGCCGAAGATGGCCGCGGTCAGGACACCCATCGCCATGAAACGGGATCTGAGCCTGTCCACCAGGCCCATCGCCGACTCCTCGAAGCCGCTCACCTGGATGTCCGAGCCGCCCCAGCGCTTCGCCTCGGAAAGCGACGCCGTGATGTCGATAGTGTCGATTGAGGCCACCGCGTGCCTCCCGCCGACGTGGGTTGACTTCCTCTTGTTCCGGACGGAGTACAGGACAAGCGCCGCGACGGTGCAAAGGACAAGCGTTATGGCGATGACGATTCCCGCGGTTAACACGTTTCCTCCTAAAAACGGTGCTTGGTGCGCACTTTCCCCAGATTCTTGCCTGAGGTCAGTGAGACGTGCATCGAGTCATGTGCGCGCGAAGAGGGACGGCCGGGCTCGTCGAAGAGCCTCCGCACAAAAGCTAAGAGCGGAAGGCCGACGGCGCAATTGTAGAAGGCGCAGGGTAGGGCCCGCAGGACAAGCGCCTCAAGGAGGCTTGCCGCAATGCCGGTCGAGACCATGAAGACCGCATAGAACACCTCGACCAGGAACACCGCGACGATGAATATGGCAAGGGGCATGAAGAGGGTGTCGTTGTTGAGGACGGTGAAGACGCGCGAGGCACCGAAGGCGGCCAGCACCAGAAGGAAGGCCATCGCCCCAACAGGCGCGTTGCCCAGCAGGTCGAAGAGCATGCCGAAGGCGAAGGCCACCAGCAAGGCCGCATTGCCCGCCGGGCGGGTGATGGCCGCTATCAAGGCATAGATCATGCAGAAGTTCGGCATCGCCGAGAAGAGGGCGATGTTCGGGGCGAGAACGAGCTGCAAGAGCACCGCGAGGAAGGCGCCTGCCGCGAGGATGAAGGTGTCACGCTCCATCGCCGTCCACCCCGCTTTCCCCTTCGTCCCCGTTCCCGTCCTCGGGCGGGGGCGTGTCCGACGGCAAGGGCGCATCTCCTTCGGAGTCCATCTTTACTATCACCAGGACTTCTTCCAAGGAGCGTGCAGACGCATTCGCGAGGACCACTATCCTGCGGGTCTCGCCTCCCTGGTTCTCGTCCACCCTGACGACCGTGCCAACCAAAAGCCCCCTGAAATAGCGGCCCCCGAGCCCAGAGGTGATGAGGACGTCACCCACCTGCACCCCTGCGTTCACGTCGAGGTTCTCAAGGTAGAGCAGCCCGTCGAGGGAGCCTCGCACGATACCCTCGGCCCGGTTCGACTGTATGAGCACGGCTACCCCGCTTTGCGGGTCCTGGAGCAGGCGCACCGTGGCGCTCGCCCCGCTCACCGACACGACCTGCCCGATGATGCCGGACTGGCCCATGACCGGGAGGCCGGCGATGATGCCGTGGCGCTCGCCCCGGTTGATGGTTATCGTATTCTCCCAGGCGTGCGCGGTGCGGCTCGTCACGCGGGCAGGCACCGTATCCAACACGTAATACTCCTTGAGGCCGAGAAGGTCCTCAAGGCGGTTCGCCTCCTGGCGGTACTCCTCGAGGCGGGCTATCTGCTCACGCAGCTCCTGGTTCTGCTGCCGCAGCGCCTCAAGGGTCGCCTCCGACGCCGAGAGGTTGTCCAAGGCCGCCGAGGCGCTGTCGGTTCCCGACCCAATGGCCCCGCTCGCGAACTTGAGGGGGATTACCGCCCCGGACACCGAGCTCTGGACCTGGTGGAGGACACCTTCCTCGCCTTCGCGGAAATAGAGAGTCACGAGGACAAGCGACACGACAAGCAGCCCCGCCAATAAGATATTACTGCCGAGAGCGGCAATACTTTGTTGCAGCTTCAATGCCATGGGAGGGCACCTTACTTAGAACGCATGAGGACCTGTTTGAGCGCGGTGGGGGTTTCAAGCACCTTCAAGCATCCCATGACCACGTTGGTCAGGGAAGTCTCGCTCGTCCATACCGGTATCTCGAGCTTTTCGGTCAGATAGCGGTCAAGCCCCGAGAGCAGGCCTCCGCCGCCCGTCAGGAGTATGCCGTTTTGGATGATGTCGCTTGCCAGGTCAGGGTTCGTCTTCTTGAAGGTCTCTTTGATGTGGATCACCATCTCGTCGACGGGCACGCGCAGGGCCGTCCGCACATCCTCGGACTGGATGATGACTTCCTTGGGCTGCTCCGTGACAACGTCTTGCCCGGATATCGCCATGTCGCGCTCCCGGCCGTCCTCGAAGGGCAGGACCGAGCCTATCTTGATTTTGATGACCTCGGCGGTGCGCTCCCCTATCTTGATGCCGAGGAGGTCGCGCAGGTGCATGGCGATAGCCTCGTCCATGCGGTTGCCCGCAAGGCGCAGCGACGATGAGGTCACGATGCCGCCGAGGGATATCACCGCCACCTCGGTCGTCCCGCCGCCGATGTCGACGACCATGGAGCCGGTCGGCTCTGTCACCGGCAGGTCGGCGCCCATGGCAGCAGCCATCGGCTCTTCGATGAGGTAGGCCTGACGGGCTCCCGCCTGGATGGCCGCCTCGAACACCGCACGCTTCTCGACCGAGGTCGCCCCGCAGGGGATGCAGATGACGATGCGCGGCTTCGGCTGCCACGGGTAGCGGCGCGGGGCCGCCCGGTTGATGAAGGCCGAGAGCATGGCCTCGGTCACGTCGTAGTCGGCGATGACGCCGTCGCGCAGGGGATGCTCGGCGGAAAAGGCTTCGGGGGTGTGGTTTATCATGTTCTTCGCCTCGTGGCCGACAGCCAAAACGCGGTGGGTGCTTTTCTCTATAGCAACGACAGAGGGCTCGTTGATAACGATGCCCCCGCCTGAGATGGCTACCAAAGTATTCGCAGTACCGAGGTCAATTGCCATATCGGATGACATTTGCCCTGAAGCACCTGAAAACCTATCGAATATCGACATAAAAGGCTGACCCCTTTGTTTCTTAGACGTACAAACCGATATTCTATCACAGGGGCAAAAGCCATGCTGAAAATCCACACGGGGTACACCAGCAATATCGCGTCAACCCTCCCCTTCTCGCCTTCCGGGTCCACGCCAGCCAGCTTCTTTAACCCCACAGGTCCACGCCAGTCAGCGAGAGGCGCCCCCGTGCCCAAGATTGCGCCGCTATGCGGCCGAGCGTACTTCCGTACGCGAGGGAAAGCATAAAAGGCTCAAGATTGGGTGCGCGGGCGCCTCGCAGCGTCGAGCAGTTACGCTGATTGTAAATCAGCGTAACCCGTTAGTGGACGCTACAAGAGAAGCACGGGTCGTAAGCGCGGATGAGCTTTTCGACCTCAAGCTTGAGGGCGGCCTCGGCAATGCCCTCGCCGACAAGCTTCTCTGCCAGCTTGCGCACGTCGGCCTCGATGTTCGCGAGGTTTTGCGCGGTCGGGGTGAGGATGGAGGCATGGACGACCTTGCCCGCCTCGTCGATGGTCAGGTCGTGGAAGAGCGCTCCGCGGGGGGCCTCCGTAAAGCCCACGCCCCGCCCGGCCTTCACGCTGAAAGGCACGGGCTCGCTTGTGCCCGCATAGCCGTCGGCTGCAAGCCTGCGGCAGATGCCCGCACAGCGCTCAAGCGCGTCGACGAGCTCCACCGCCTGCGCGACGTTGTTCTTGAGCGGGTTGAGCTCCGGCGGCCGCAGCCCGGCCTTTGCCGCTGCCACCTTCGCGTTGGAGCTCAGGTGCTTCCAGGACGCATTGATGCGCGAAAGCGCCGTTGCCATATAGGGCCGCCCGGTCGCACGCGCCCGCGCGAAGAGGGCCGCGGAACGGTCAACGGCATACTCCTCGATGTTGTCGCCGATGTCGCCGGCCTCAAAGGTGAGGTCGGCCTGGAGGAAGCGTGCCGTGTCGGCGGTGATTATCGGGTAGTAGCCGTCCTGGACCATGGCGAGCATGTCGCCGTCGGTTGAGATGTCGGTTATCGGGAAGCTGTTGAAGAGGTCGACCGCCTTCTCCATGAAGGGGAGCATCCCTTCCATCTTCCCCGCAAGCTCAAGGTATTCCTCGGGCGCTACCTCGTGGGTGAAGCCGCCAACGACCGCCGTTATCGGGTGGACGGAGCGCCCGCCGATGCGGGTGCACAGCTCGTTGCCGAGCGCCTTGACCTCAAGCGCCGAGTTGAGCAGCGCCGGGTCGCTTGCCGCCAGAGGGAAGATGTCGGGGGTACCGACAAAGTCCGGCGTCGCAAGCACAAAGAGGTGGGTCGCGTGGTTTTGCAGGTAGGAGCCGTATACCAGAAGCTCCCTGATAGCCTGGGTGCGTGCGCTCGGCTGGACGTCGAAGGCGCGCTCGATGGCCTTGAGGTCGGTCACGACATGGCTCGCGGAGCATATCCCGCAGATGCGCGACGAGATATAGGTGACCTCCGAGTAGTCGCGGCCGCGCACCATGCTCTCGAAGAAGCGGGCGGGCTCGACCACCTGTATCTCGACCGTATCGACGGCCCCGTCGGCCACGACGACGCGGACGTTCCCGTGTCCCTCGACGCGGGCGATATGGTCTATGTGAAGGGCGGTGTTCGTCATGGCGGTGCTAATCCTTTCCCTGCAGCAAAGGGTTCGTCTGATTGAAGAGCTCCAAAGCCGCGTCGAAGCCTTCGGCGGCAAGGCCATAGCGGACGACGGACTCCCGGGCCGACGCGAGGTTCGCCTCGGGAGAGATGCCGCGGCACCCGCTGCACGGGCGACCGACTTTCACGCAGCGCGCCCCGCAGCCGGCACGGGTCACCAGGCCGAGGCAGAGCTCTTGCTGGGGGTAGAAGCAGCCCGTCTCGTTGCGCTTGCAGTCGCCGCACATGGTTTTTTCCGTGAGCGGGCGGTTGGAGCCGTAGAATGCCTTGCTCAGCACCTCAAGGAACTCGGAAGGGTCTATCGGGCAGCACGGCACCTGGTAGTCCACCTCGATAACGCTCGTGACGCTGCGGGGAGCGATAAGGTCCCCGCACACGGAGGGGAGGGTGCTGTATACCTCGGCCGGGCGGCCGCAGAAGCCCTTCGCCGCGATGCCGGGGATGCCGGCCGTGTTGGCGCAGGCCCCCAAGGCGATGACCACCTGTGCCTTGGCGCGGAGTTCGGCCAACACCTGGACCGACTCCTCGGTGGTGACGGCGCCCTCGATGATGGCGACGTCGAAGTCCTCGGGCATCGGGGCGCTTGAGAGAAGCTGCCAGTAGGTCAGGTCGAACTGCCCGAGCACCTCAAGGAGGTGCTTCTCGTTGTTCGTTATCTGGAGCTGGCAGCCAAAGCAGCTCGCCAGGCCGACGACCACCACGCGGGGCGTCCCGGAGCGCGGGCCCGCCTTGCGAAGGCCGGCGTCTGAGGGGCCGGCGCCCCTGTTGCCTTTGTTACCCATGCTCCCCATGCTACATCGACCCCTGAATGTTCTTCGCTTCCCAATAGTTGAAGACCGGCCCGTCGATACAGACGTACTGGTGGCCTATCTGACAGTGGCCGCACTTGCCCATGCCGCATTTCATGTGGCGCTCGAAGCTCACGTAGATATGGTCGTAGCTGATATGCTTCTTGCGCATCGCCTCGATGACGAAGCTGTACATCACCGGGGGCCCGCAGATAGCCCCGAAGGTGTTGCGCGCGTCGATCTCAAGGCGCTCGAAGGGCTGTGTCACCAGCCCCACCTCCCCGCTCCAGGTCTCGTCGGGGACGTCGACGGTGAGGTAGAGGTCGAAGTCGTTGCGGTGGCGCCACATCTCGAACTGGTCGCGGAACATGAGCTCGGCCGGCGTCTTCGCCCCGTAGATGATGGTGACCTTCCCGAAATCGGAGCGCTCGTCGTGGATGTTGTTGATGAGGGCGCGCAAGGGCGCGATGCCGAGGCCCCCGGCAACGAGCAGGACGTCGTGTTTCCTCATGTCCTCGAAGGGGAAGCCGCGGCCGAAGGGCCCGCGCAAACCGACGATGTCGCCGCATTGCATGCCGTGAAGCGCCTCGGTGAAGGCCCCGGCCCTGCGCACGCACAGCTCGATGAAGCCCTGCTTTGAGGGCGAGCTCGATATGGAGAAGGGCGCCTCCCCGATGCCGAAGAGGCTCACCTCGACGAACTGGCCGGGGCTGTGGTGGAAGGCCTCGCGGATGCGCTCGTCGATTATGCGCATCTCGAAGAGCTTCTCTGCCGCGGTCATCTCGGTGATCGACGTGATCCGGGCAGGCCAGGGACGGTAGGGGTTCTCAAGCATCATTTCCCTGCCCGTCAAAGGGGCGGTGTATCCGGCACTCGGCGCCACCCGCACCGTCGAGACGGCACAGCTACTCTGCATCGTGGGCCCCTTTCTCCTTGAAGAAGCCCAATACCTCTATCGGGTTTATCCGCGCCTTGCAGGAGACGACGCACCTGCCGCAGCCGACGCAGAGCATGTGGTCGTGGTTCGCAAGGAAGCCGTTGAGCTTGTGGTACATGCGGTGGCGCACCCGGCCGCGGCGGCTGCCGCGGAAGTTGTGGCCGCCGGCCACCAGGGCGAACTGGGGTGCCGTACAGGAGTCCCAGGCACGCTCGCGCCTGCCCGTCTTGCCGCCGGGGTCCAACACGTCGTAGATGTCGAAGCAGTAGCAGGTGGGGCAGGCCGCCGAGCAGGCGGTACAGCCCAAGCAGCGCTCGCCGAGCTCTTCCCAGAAGGGGTCCTTGTGGAAGGCGTCCATGAGCATGGCGACCTCCTGGATGTCGGGGATGTCCCGGTTGAAGCTCTCCTGCCGGCGCCGCGTGGCCTTGCGAAAGGCGATGCGGTCCTCGTCGGTGGCCACCTGCGGGTTGCAGGAGGCCTCAAGGATGTTCGCCGCCTCGACGCTTGAGATGCTTACCAGGTACTTGTCGCCGATGTTTTGGAGGAAGAGGTCGTAGCCGAAGCGGGCCTCGTCGCTGTCCCAGAGATGGCAGAAGCAGTTCTCGTTGGGCATGCAGCTGATGCCCACTATCAGGGTCGCGTTGCGTCGCGCCACATAGTAGGGATCGGCATAGGGGCCCTCCTTGAAAACCAGGTCGAGCCGGTTTATGGCGTTGATGTCGCAGGCGTGGGCGCCGAACACCACGCGGGGGGTGACCTCTGCCGTATAGTCGGTCACCTCGTTGCCCGCGACGTCGAAGGTGAGCAGGGTCTCCTTCGAGGGAAGGAAGTACTTCTTCGGCGAGATGACCGTCGTCTCGTAGTCCAGGTCGATCCGTGCCGGGTCCTCGACCACGTCGAAGGTGTGGGTCCTGCCCCGCTTGACCGGGGCCACCACTTCATAGGACTCCATGAAGGCCCTGACGAGCAAAGGGATCTCTGCCGCCTCGATTACGCGATATAACACCCTGGTGTCCCCTCTTCCTTTAAGACCATGTGCGCCTACACCCCCGGTTCAGAAGGAGAATGCCGTGTGCGCCTATGAGAAGAATATCCCTATCTCGCGCACAGCCGACTCGGGCGAGTCGGAGCCATGGATGACATTCTCATCCATGACGAGGCCGAAGTCGCCGCGAATAGTGCCGGGGGCGGCTGAACTCGGGTCAGTGGCTCCCATGAGCATGCGGCACTTCGCGACAGCACCCTCGCCTGAGACCACCATCTTGACCACCGTGCCCGAGGTGATGTAGCCGATAAGGCCCTCGTAGAAGGGCTTGCCCTCGTGCTCGGCATAGTTGGCCTTGGCCTGGTCGGTGCTGACGAGGCCGAGCTCCAAACGCTCGATGTCCAGGCCCGCACGCTCGAAGCGGCCGACGATGTCGCCGACATGCCTGTTCCTTACCCCGTCGGGCTTGATCATGATATAGGTCTTCTCGATTGCCATTAAAGTGATCCCTTCTTCGTGCACGTGCGCGTGCACGTGTATCTGTCTCTGTGCTTGTGCCTGCGCTCGTGCGCCTTAGTCTTCCGGCTCTTCTTCCTGGTCGGGCTCGCCTTGGGCCTCCTGCCCTTCGGGCTCGCCCTGGGCTTCTTGCCCCTCCGGCTCGCCTTGCTGCTCGGGTGCGCTCTGCGCGTCCTGGACGTCGGCCGTGCCGCCCGAGGGCTGCCCGCCGTCCGCGGAGCCCTGCTGGCTCGCATAGTATATCTCCACGTGAGACACCTTCCACCCGATCATGTCGCGCACCAGCGTCACCTTGTACTGAACGTCGCCGCCCTGCTGCGTGCGAGCCGTCACAAAGGCGACCGACTCGCTCATCGACCTGTTCATGCCATCGATCCGTGCCGCGGGGTCGGCGACGATTATGTTGACCATCTCGGTTATGTCGGCGGCCGTGTCGATGAACACCGTGTCGGCCGCGGCCTCGGGGTCTGCGAACAGCTCTTCGATGACCGACTCCTGCGTCGGGTAGCCGAAGCCCTGCGTGTAGGCGAAGGCCAGGGCCGCGAGCGCCAAAAGCAGCACGACGATGATGCCGACCGCGACCTTCAGGCCGACGTTGCGGTGGCGGCGCTGCTGCCGGGCGATGCCCTTCGACCACTGCTCAAGCTCTTCGTCGCTCGCGTTGAAGAAACGGTCGTCGCTCGACTCGTAGCCGTCCTGCATCCCATAGGCCTCGGGGTAATAGTAGGGGTCCTGCTCCTCGATGTATTCGCCGTCCTCGGCATAACCCGCCGGCTCGGCCGTAATGACGTCAAGCCCCGACATGTCGGCGCCGAGCGGCATCAGGGAACCGGTGGTCTCGGCCGCGCCGCTTGCGATAGCCGCGACCGCGAGCTGGTAGTCCACGCTCGCCGAGTCGTTGAGGTGGTAGGACTTGTCCGCAAGGGCGGTCTCGAAGGCCGCCACCGCCTGTTGCATCTGGCCTGCGGCAACGTAGGCCTGCCCCAGGTTCGCGAACAGCTTGTTGCGCGTCGCGGTATCCATGCTGAAGGGCAGCGCGCTTTCATAGGAGGCGATCGCGTCCTGGGGGCGGTTCAGGGCCATGAAGCATATGCCGAGGTTCAGGAGCGCCTTCGTGGGGTCGGGGTTGCGCTCGTCGAGGGCCGCCTGCCTGAAGGCAACGCCCGCCTCGGCCGACTTGCCCAGCTTCAAAAGCGCGTTCCCCATGCTGGAATAGGCCTTGAAGGGCGTGTCGTACTTGGCATCCGTCACCGCGAGCTCGAAATGGCGGATCGCGTTCTCGTAGTCATGGAGCGCCGCGTAGGCCATGCCCAGGTTGTGGTTCACCACGCCCGACGCGTCGTAGAGGCTGTCGGCGGTCGCCTGCGTGTAGGCATGAATCGCTTCGTGGTAGTCCTTGAGCTTGACGAGGCAGTTCCCTATCTGGTGGTACAGGAGGCCCAGTTCGCCGGGGGCAAGGGGGCTCTGCGCGTCGTGCAGGCACTTGGTGAAGCCGTTGCGTGCCGTCTGGAAGTCTTTGGCCTCGTATGCAAGGTGAGCCTGTTGAAATATCTCGTTGTTCATATTATTCCTTTGTTTTGCCGATATTTCCTTGATAGACAGGTACTACGCGTTCATGTTCTCTATCTCTATCCCCTCGATGACATCCCCCACGCGAAGCTCGCCGATAAGGTCGAGGCCGTCGACGGTCTGGCCGAAGACGGTGTAGCCGGAATCAAGCATCGGCTGCGGCCCCAGGCAGAGGTAGAACTGGGAGCCGGCGGAATGGGGGTCTTGCGAGCGCGCCATGGCGAGCGTGCCGTCGAGGTGCTTGTTGTTGGGGTTCGTGGAATACTCTTCCTTGATGGAATAGCCCGGGTTGCCCGTGCCCAGCCCGCCATAGGGGCTTTGTGCCTTTTCCACAACCTGGTCAGGCGTGAGGTCGCGCGTGTTCGGGCAGCCTCCCTGGATGACGAAGCCCGGCACATGGCGGTGGAACTTCAAGTCGTCATAGAAGCCTTTTTGCGCCAGCTCGACGAAGTTCCCCACGTGGATGGGGGCATCCTTGCCGGCAAGCTGCACCCTGACGGACCCTTTCGAGGTCTTGATAACGGCGACCTCCTCGCCGCTCGGCCGATACTCGGGCGTATACTGTGCCATACTCTGGCTCCTTTTCACTCGTGCCTGCGAACACCGTCCGGCAGACACCGACAACCTGCTCGCCTTCATGGTGCCCTTGACAAGAATCGAACTTGCGGCCTTCTGCTCCGGAGGCAGACGCTCTATCCCCTGAGCTACAAGGGCACAACTTCGTAATTATACGCTATTATAGGCGGAATCTAAAAAAGTATACGCAAGGAATTCACACTTGCGCGTATCGGGAATTGAGAGGACTCTGGGGATTTCGTGGAAGAACAGGTCTGCATCGAGCGTTTGAGCTACGGGAGCGCCGGGATAGGGCACACCGCAGAGGGGAAGGCCCTCTTCGTCGCCGACACCGTCCCGGGGGACGTGGTAGCGGTCTCAATCGACGAGGACAGGGGGAAATACTGCCGGGGGCGCCTCGTGTCGCTCGTCGAGGCCTCGCCGCTGCGCGTGGCGCCGGGCTGCCCCCACCACGGCAGCTGCGGGGGCTGCCCCTGGCAGCAGGTTGCTTACGCCGCGCAGCTGGAGGCGAAGCGGGATGCCGTGGTCTCGGCCCTCGTACGCGTCGCCCACTATGGCGCCAAGGCGGCAGAGGGGCTCGTCTTGCCCTGCAAGGCGAGCAAGCGGGAGGCCGGATACCGCAACAAGCTGGAGTTCGGCGGGGTATGGGAAGAGGCGGGCGGCTTCGAGATGGGGTTTCGCCAGGAGGGGTCGGCGGCGCTGTCGCCTGTCGGTGCCTGCCTGGTTGCCCACAAGCCGATATCGGAGAGCCTGAAAGCCCTGCGGGGTGCCCTGCGCTATGCCCAGGGCGGCAACGACCTGGGCATCTACCGCGTGGGCATACGGGCAAGCCTGCGCACCCGCGACCTTGAGGTCGCGCTCTGGACGCGCCCGGGGGCCTTCCCCCGCGCACATGTCGCGCGAACGCTCTCAAGCGCCCTGAGGGCGACCAGCATCGTGCGCGTCTTGGCCGAGCCCGGCGCTACCCGCAAGGTCAAGGGCGTCGAAGCGCTCAGTGGGAAGGGCTTTTGGGAGGAGCAGCTGGGAGGCCTCGCCTTCGCGACGAGCGCGCCGTCCTTCTTCCAGGTCAACACCGCGCAGGCAGAGGTGCTGGTCGACGAGGTCGTCGCGGGGCTCGACCTTGGCGGCACCCCCGTGGTTGCCGACCTCTATGCCGGAGGGGGCACCTTCTCGATTCCCCTTGCCAAGCACGGCTGCGACGTCATTGCTGTGGAGGCAGCCTCGTCAAGCGTGAGGGACCTGCGGCGCAACGCCGAGCGCAACGGGGCAGGGATCGAGATAGTCGGCGGCGACAGCGCGCGCGAGCTTGCCGGCCTCGGCGCGCTCGACGCGCTGGTCGTCGACCCTCCCCGCTCGGGACTTGCGGCCGAGGCGGTGGACGGCATTGCGGCGGCACGCCCCCAGCAGGTCGCCTATGTCAGCTGCGACCCCGCCACCTGGGCACGCGACGTCGCCCGCTTCCGAGAGCGCGGCTACGGGCTCACACGCGTGCAGCCCGTCGACATGTTCCCCCAGACCTACCATGTCGAGTGCGTCAGTTTTTTCGGGAAAGTATAGGAAAGTATAGGAAGGCCCTCCCCCAGGGAAGGGGCGATCGGCCGGAATGTTAGAATAGCACGGTATGGAAACGAGCAATAAGGAGTGCAGCCATGCTTGAGAAAAGCAGCCTTGGGGCATTGTCGGCCTTCCGTTTCGGGCACGCACACGACGACGTGGCGGGCACAGGCTGCACCGTCGTGGTCGCGCCGCAGGGCGCGTGCTGCGGGGTGGACGTGCGCGGCGGGGGCCCCGCCACCCGCGAGACCGACCTCCTGCGTCCCGAGAACATGATAGAGGACGTCCATGCCGTCGTGCTGGCCGGAGGCTCCGCCTTCGGCCTTGAGGCGAGCTGCGGCGTGATGGAGGCGCTTGCCGGGCGCGACATCGGGTTCCACCTCGAAGGGGCCTGCGTGCCCATCGTGGTCGGTGCCTGCCTCTTCGACCTCCTTGTTGGGGAGAACCGCCACCCCGACAAGGCGATGGGCGCCGCCGCCGTGGCGGCGGCCTTCGACGGAGCCCCCCTTGCGGAGGGGAACGTCGGCGCTGGCACCGGCGCGAGCGTCGGGAAGCTGCTCGGGAGCGCCCGGGCCACAAAGGCAGGCTTCGGGGTCGAGGTGCTGCGTGCGGGCGAGCTGGTCGTGGGGGCGCTGGTCGCGCTCAACGCGCTCGGCAACGTCGTCGCACCCGACGGGAAGGCGGTCGCAGGATGCCGCGACGAGACCGGCGCCGTTCTCGACGGCATCGATGCGCTCATGCAGGCCGCCGCACAGCTGGCACAGGCGGCGCAGGGGCAGCCCCCGGTGCCCCGAAACACCACGCTCGGCGTCGTCGTCACCAATGCCCGGCTCACCAAGGCGGCCGCGACCAAGGTCTCCTCGACCGCCCAGGATGCCTATGCCCGCGCCATCAAGCCCGTGCACACCTCCCAAGACGGGGACACCGTCTTCACCCTCG
The DNA here is from genome assembly GCA_009782605.1 of Eggerthellaceae bacterium. Taxonomy (GTDB): domain Bacteria; phylum Actinomycetota; class Coriobacteriia; order Coriobacteriales; family Eggerthellaceae; genus WRIS01. The sequence continues at coordinate 33,748 of WRIR01000002.1, forward strand.
CGTCAGGGGAGGTCGAGGCCCTGCCCGACCTCGTGGCGGCAATCGCCACCGAGGCCCTCCAGTCGGCGATATACCGTGCCGTCAAGGCCGCCGAGGCCGCCTACGGGCTTCCTGCGGGATGACAGGCAAGGAGCCTATTTCAGCGAGTCGGAATAGTCCTTCAAGCCCCGTTTCACCTCTTCGGGCAGCTGGCGGTACTCCACGCCAGCAACAGCCCCCTCAAGGGCGTAGAGATGCACCAGGCACACATTCGGGTAGTGCAGCTTCAACCTCAAGAAGGCCTCCCTGCTGCCGACTTCCCGCAACCCCTCCGCCGTCGATATGCCGACAGACTCAAGCTTGCGCCCTATCTCCTTCCCGATATTCCTCAAAGAGCCCAACTCAGCCATCTGTGTTCCTCCTTTGCATCCGCACATTGCTAGGTCGATTCGGCCAACAACGCCCTCAAGCTGTTGGGGCACCATAATGCCTAAAGCCTGATCTCGACAACGTCGGGCGTTGGCTCTTCAAAGGGGTTGACCAAGGGGATGCCCAGGTGTGAGAAGTCCTTCACGTTCCGCGTTGCAAGCACTGCCTGTGACGAAGCGCACGTCGCGGCAATCATGCCGTCTTCAACCGTAAGCAGGCGGCCGCTTCGACGGGTCTCATCCTGCATACGGGCATACACCCGGGCCGCCGCCCCGTCATAGGCGTATATGCGATTCTCGTACGCGCTGCTTATCCGGCCGATGGCAGACAGGAGGCTTTCACGCCTCTTTCCTATAGGCAACCGGTAGGCGCCTATGAAAAGCTCGCCTATCGTAACCGAGGTGAGATAGAGGTTTTCCTGGTTTTGAAGAAGCCACGCCATGACACCGTCATGGGGCTTTTCCTTGAGGGTCTCAGATATGATGTTGGTGTCGACAACAAGCGGCTTGGGGGTCATCGGCCCTCATCACCAGAAAAATCAACGATGCGTGGCTCGGTTCGCGAAGGGATCGCGAGCTCTGCCCCGACAAAGCCCGGCATAAGGGCGAGCCACTCGGAGAGCCAGGTCGGCTTCCTTGTCGCGGTCTTGAGAATTTCCCTGACCTCCGCCTCCATCGAGCGGCCGTTCTCAGCTGCCCGGCACATCAGCCGTACCTTAACACCCTCGTCAACATTCCTTACGATTAATGTTGCCACGCAACCCCCATTCTTTGAATGATAGCAATGATAGCATATCGGAGGGAAGCCAACAAGTATCGGTTGCCTTTACTTCGTGTTTTTGTCGTACGGGACCATCTTATGATAGCATGAGGTGTGTATCAGACAAGCACCCCATACCGAGTAGGAGATAACCGGACGTGAAACCTGCCGTTTCTATTGTCGTGCCAATCTATCGGCTGAAATTATCGACCGGTTTGCCGCAAGGGATGGGCGCATCATTGCCATACACAAGGAAAACGGCGGATACGGCAGCGCGGTAAACTGCGGAATCGGCGAGGCCGGGGGGACTTACATAGGCATAGTTGAGTCTGATGACCATATCGATACGCACATGTATGGGAAGCTCTATGCAGCCACACGGAGCGACACGATCGATGTCGTCAAAAGCGCCTATTGGCGCGTGTGTAACGCCGACACGCCCAATGAAGAGATCCTTCCGGCATACTACCTGCACAGGGTCGCCTATGTCGATGAGCCCTTCACCCTCAATCAGGAAGCAGAATTCTTGTTCCATCACCCGAGTGTTTGGTCGGCCATATATCGCCGGGATTTCTTGCAAGGCCTCAACATCCGCATGAAAGAGGTGCCCGGAGCCGGATGGGTCGATAACCCGTTCTTGATCGAGACGCTTGCCCAGGCACGTTCCATCGTATATATCGACGAACCGCTCTATTATTACCGCGAGCTCAATGCCGGATCGTCCAGTATCGTAAAAGACCCTTCGGTGCTTTATGAGCGTTGGTTTGACATGGACAGTCTCATCGTCAATCTAGGTGCGACAAGCCCGAGGATCCTCGAAGGGCATTACTGTCGTGGGTGTGCCCATATCGATATGCTCAACCAGGATTTCGACACAAGCAGCCCCGCGATAAAAAACGCTATTCAGGATATGATCGAGCACATGGATTGCCGTGTTATCTCTGCCTCTCCGAATATTATCCGACGCTACAAAGATGCCTATCGGTCGCATCTTCCTCTGGGGAAGCAGTTAGCCTTCGAAACCTATCGTCTGTTGAACGGGTGCTTGCGTCGAATAAGGCCGGAAAAGAGAGGCAGGAACGACACCTCTTTGTCCAACACCCCCCCCCCTTACAGGCTTAGGAATCTAGCGACATGGGGCGTGGTCAACAAAAAACAGGTCAGGGCAGCGTGTCTCTGACTCTGGTGTAGGGGGGTGGTACTGTGTCCACCTAGCGGGACATGAGCTTTGCTATCCTGTCGGAGTATTCTACCTCGGTGAGGCCGGCCTCTTTCGCGAGGTCTATGACGGGGGCGTCGTTCCAGAGCGCTTCGAGGCGGTAGTAGTCCCGCGTCTCGGGCTGGAAGACGTGCACGACGAAGTCGCCGTAGTCGAGAAGGGCCCACAGGCCGTCGCGCGTCCCCTCGCGGTGGTGGGGCTTCACCCCCGCTATCGTGCGCTCCTTTTCCTCGATCTCGTCGATGATGGCCTGCACCTGCCGGTTGTTGGCGGCGGTCGCAATGACGAAGTAGTCCGTCACCGAGACGAGCTCGCCGACCTCCTGCACCATGATGTCGGTCGCCTTCTTTTCGTCGGCCGCGCGCGCCGCAACAAGCGCCCGGGCCCGTGCATCCATCTCCTGCGCATTCGTATCCTTGGTCACGAAGTTCCTTTCCTCTTGGTTATGGCATGGTTCCAGATTCTTACAGTGTCGGGGTGTATCGGCATGGTGCGCTCTATCAGGGACGCGAGCACCTGCCGGTAGGTGGCGAAGAAGAGCTCTTCGAGGCTCACCGTGCCGACGGCGTCGTACATCGCCCCCATCGCCCGGCGCGTCCGCTTGGGCTCGACAAGGTCGGCGACATAGACGACCATGTCCAGGTCGCTCATGTCGAGGGCCCCGAAGGTGTGGCGGGACACCGCCTGCAAGATATCCTCGCCGATGTCGGGGAATTCCCGCCCCAGGGCGACCGCCCCGGTCGGGCCGTGGAGCATGCGGGGCATGGACTCCAGCATCTCGGCATCCACCGCAACGCCGAGCTCTGCCACACGCAAGCGTATCTCGGCGTCGGAGTAGTCCTTGTCCCAGTCGTGCACGAGGCCTGCAAGCCGGGCCTTGCGCTCGTCGACGCCGTAGGCCTGCGCTATCCTGACGGCGGTGGCCGCGACGCTTTTCGCGTGCTCGTAGCGCTCGGGCGACACGCGCCCTTTGAGCCTCTTTTTCATATCGCGGTAAAACCCATCGGTGAGCACCATTTCACTCATGGGCAGCCTCCTGGTAGAGGCCCTCGCGCCCGATGTAGTCCGACACGCACTGCATCGCCAGATAGCGCAGCGACTTCCCTTCCCTGATGCGTAGACGCAGGTCGGAAGACGATATGGCAAGGGCGGTGATCTCGGTGTAGGTGATGGAGAAGTCCGCGTGGAGCCGCAGGTCGGCTTTCTGGCCATCGGAGAGCACATAACCGGGACGCGTGGCGGCTATCAGGCGGGCCAGCCGGGCGATCTCGGAGCTCTCGTGCCACTTGATGATGCTGAGCACCGCGTCGGCGCCGGTGATGAAGGAGAGCTCGACGTTGTCGGGGTAGTGTGCCCGCAGCTCGCGCAGGGTGTCGACCGTGTAGGTGTCCCCCCCGCGGTCGATCTCAAGCGAGGACACGTCGAAGAAGGGGTTGCTCTCGCAGGCCAGCCGGCACATCTCAAGGCGGTGGTGGGCCGGGGTGACTTCGAGGTGCTTCTTGTAGACCGGGACGCCCGCCGGGATGAAGACGACCGCGTCAAGCCCGAAGTTCTCGCGGACCTGCTCGGCACAGGCAAGGTGCCCGATATGGATAGGGTCGAAGGTGCCGCCCATGATGCCCAGGCGGCAGGTGCGCCCCGGGTCGTCGAGCCCGAGCCGGTCGAAACGCCCACAGATGCGTGCCACTTAGCTGCGCACCTGCCCGCTGCCGCGAAGGACGTACTTGTAGGAGGTCAGCGCCTCAAGCGCGAAGGGGCCGCGTGCGTGCAGCTTCTGGGTCGAGATGCCGATCTCCGCGCCCAGCCCGAACTGGCCGCCGTCGGTGAAGGCCGTCGACGCGTTGACGTAGACCGCGGCCGCGTCGACCGCCGCACAGAAGGCCGCTGCCGCGCTCTCGTCTGCCGTCACTATAGCCTCCGAGTGCTTGGTGCCGTAGGTGTTGATGTGGGCGACGGCCTCTTCGACCCCCGCCACGCACCTGACGGCAATCTCCATCGCAAGGTACTCGGTCTCCCAGTCCTTCTCTGTCGCCTCCTCGACCCCTGCGATGCCCTGTGCCTGGGCAATGGCCAGTGCCGCGGCGTCAGCGTACATGGCCACGCCCCGCTCGGCGAGGTCGGCCATGGCCAGGGACAGGAAGTCCTCGGCGACGGCCGCGTCCACAAGCAGGGTCTCGGCCGTGTTGCACACCCCCGGGCGCCTGCATTTGGAGTTGATGAGGATAGCCCGCGCGCTGTCGAAGTCGGCTGTGGCCTCCACATAAACGTGGCAGTTGCCCGTGCCGGTTTCGATGACCGGGACCTTGGATTTCTCGACGCAGCGGTTGATGAGCCCCGCGCCGCCCCGCGGGATGAGCACGTCGACGATGCCGCGCAGGCTCATGAGCTCGTCGGTCGCGGAGCGGTCGGTCGTCTTGATGGCGGCAATGCAGCCTTCCGGCATCCCGGATGCGACCGCTGCCTCAAGGAGGACGTCGGAGATGACGTTGTTCGAGTGAATCGCCGCCGACCCGCCGCGCAGCACGACCGCGTTGCCGGTCTTGATGCAGATGCCCGCGGCGTCGGCCGTCACGTTCGGACGGGCCTCGTAGACCATCGCGACCACGCCGAGCGGCACGCTCACGCGCTTGAGCTCGATGCCGTTGTAGAGGGTGTGCTGCTGCTGGACGATGCCGATCGGGTCGGGCAGCCCCACCAGGTCCTCAAGGGCGGCGGCCATGGCCTCGATGCGCGCCTCGTCGAGCATGAGGCGGTCGAGCAGGCTCTCCTTCATGCCGCCCGCCCGCTCCCTTTCCATGTCCTGCGCATTCGCCGAGACGATGTCGGCGCTGCGGGCGCGCAGGGCGCGCGCCATGGCGGCCAGGGCGCCGTTGCGCTCGTCGGTCGTGGTCGTGGCGAGCTTTGTTGCGGCAGCCTTGGCCGCAAGGGCGATTGCGCGCACGCCTTCTGTCGATTGTGCCATTTTCAACTCCTTCGTCTTACTTGTGCCTGTAGGTCTTACCTGTGCTTATACGTATTCGAGGTCCGCCTTTGAAGGCCTTTATCGGGGCCTCGCCCGTCCTTCGGGCCTCCTTATTCAAACATGACCAAGTCGTCACGGTGCACGACCGGCTTGCCCGACGATCCGTTCGTGGGGCGGTCTGCCTCCTGCCCGCCCTGTCGCCCCTGCCGGGAAAGCCCGCAGGCACGCACGATATCCTCATATGACACGGCCACCCTGCCGCGTGCGAACAGGTGCCCCGCCTGGTCCTTGATGTCGACGATGTCGTCGGCCGCAAACGGGCCTTCCGCCTGCACGATGCCCACGCACAAAAGCGAGCTCCCCTTCGCGATGAGCGCCGTCTTTGCGCCGGCATCGACCGTCAGCGTGCCCTTTGCCGCATCGCCCAGCGCTATCCAGAGCTTCTTCGGCGTGATCTCGTGGGGCCGCGCTGCCGCCTGGAAGCGCGTACCGCGCTCCTTCCCCTCCACGATATCGACGAGCACGTTCTCCTGGCGCCCGTTGCAGATGACCATCTCGATGCCGGCCACCATGAGCACCCGGGCCGCGGTGATCTTCGTGACCATGCCGCCGGAGCCGAAGCCTGTCCCCGCCCCCTGGGCATAGCCTATCAGTTCCTCGTCGATGGCCTCGACCCGTGGTATCAGCCGCGCGTCTGCGTGGAGGCGGGGGTTCTTGTCGAAGAGGCCGTCGATGTCGGAGAGCACCACCAAAAGGTCTGCCTGGATGAGGCAGGCCACCAGGGCGGCGAGGGTGTCGTTGTCGCCGAAGCGTATCTGCTCGACCGAGACGGTGTCGTTCTCGTTCACGATGGGGATGACGCCCAGCTCAAGCAGGCGCAGCAAGGTGTCGCGCGCATGCAGGTAGGACTTGCGGTCGGCGGTCTCCCGGCGGGTGAGCAGGACCGTTGAGGTGATGATGCCATGGGGGGCAAAGGCCTTCGCATAGGCGTTCGTCAGGGCGTTTTGCCCGACCGACGCCGCCGCCTGGAGGCTGGGCATGTCGCTGGGCCGCTCGGCTATCCCCAAGGCCTCAAGGCCTGATGCTATGGCGGCCGAAGTGACGATTATCGGCTGGAAGCCCGCCTCCCTCACCGCGGCGACCTGGTCGGCAAGCCGGTGGAGGAAGGCATGGTCGACCCGGCCCTGCGGCGTTGTCAGGGTTGACGACCCGATTTTGATAACAATCCTCTGTGTCACCGTGGCCTCATCGTCTGGTTGCACTTGCTGTGCTTGCCGTGCTGCTGTGCTCTAGCCATTATATCCAATGAAGCGCGCCTTGGGCCTAGATGTCGAGCTCTTTGAAGATATCTTCTTCGGAAGTCCTCGCCGACTCGAACTCGAAGCTGCGCCCGACGATGCGGATCTCGTCCCCGTCGCGCGCCCCGGCATCCTCAAGTGCGCCTTCCACGCCGATCCGCTTCAGGCGGTGTTGCAAAAAGGCGATGGCCTCCTCGTTGTCCCAGTCGGTCTGGATGACCATCCGCTCGACCTGCCTGCCTTCGACCCTGAACACCCCGTCGGTCAGCTTCACCACCGCAAACTGCCTCTCGCGCTGCTGGCGGCGGTGCTCCCACACGAAGTCGTACTGCACCTGGTCGGCATCCCGTTCGCGGGCGGCAGTGCGCAGCTCGTGCACCTTGGTCGCAATCGCGGCCTTGAGGGATTCGACCCCCTCGCCGGTTAGGGCCGATATCCCGTAGAGCTTCGGGTCGACGAGGCTTGGGCCATACTCGTCACCGGCGGCAGCCACCGAGTCGGCCCTCACCCGCTGCGCAAGGCGCTCGAAGGCCTCGGCCGTGCCGGGGACGTCTATCTTGTTTGCCACGACGATGCGGGGGCGCGTTGCGAGGCCCTGGGCGTAAAGCTCTATCTCGCGGTTTATGACCTCGTAGTCGCCAAGCGGGTCGCGCCCCTCGTATCCCCCGGTCATGTCCACGATATGCACGATGAGCGCCGTGCGTTCGATATGGCGCAGAAACTCATGGCCCAGCCCCCTGCCCTTGTGCGCACCCTCGATGAGGCCCGGGATATCGGCTGCCACGAAGCTCAGGTCCCCGCTGCGCGCCACCCCGAGATTGGGGACGAGCGTCGTGAAGGGGTAGTCGGCTATCTTGGGGCGTGCCGCAGAGATACGCGCGATGAGCGAGGATTTCCCAGCAGAGGGCACCCCGACCAAGGCGGCATCCGCCATGAGCTTCATCTCTAGCTCTATCCAGGCCTCTTCGGCCGGCTCTCCCAATTCGGCAAAGGCGGGCGCACGGCGGGTCGAGGTGACGAAGTGGGTGTTGCCCCGCCCCCCGGTGCCGCCTTGTGCGACGACTGCCTGCTCGCCGTCGTGGGTCAGGTCCGCGACGAGTTCGCCGGGGGCCTGCGTTGCCTCGTCGAAGAGGCGCACGGTGGTGCCGAGGGGCACCTTCAAGACGAGGTCGTCGCCCCGTGCCCCGTGCATCTTCGCGCCCTTGCCGTGCGTGCCACGTGTCGCCTTGAAGTGGTGCTTGAAGCGGTACTCGATGAGCGAGGACACGCCGCCGTCGGCCTCGACGACAACATCGCCGCCATGGCCGCCGTCGCCGCCGTCGGGCCCGCCCTTCGGGACATGCGCCTCGCGGCGGAAGGACATGCAGCCGGCACCCCCGTCCCCGCCTCTCACGTGTATTTTCACCTTGTCTATGAACACGTGGTTATGCCGTTCTGCCGAACGGCATAACGAGCCGATGCTGCGACGCGCCCAGATGCCCAACCTTGCCCCTTGTGCGCTTACCCTCGCGTACAAAGTACGCTCGGCCGCGCGGCGGGGCAATCTTTGGCATCGGGACGCCTCTCGCTGACTGATATGGACCTGGGACTCGCATCATATGCATACATCTTCCAAAAACAAACCCCCTGCCGCAGGGGTGCAGGGGGTGTTCATGAACTGGACGGGTCATACCCAAAGCTCGTCGGTCACGCGCTGGGGCGCACATGGACCTTCCGGCGGTTGCCCCTGGTGAATTCCACGATACCGTCACACAGCGCAAAGAGCGTGTCGTCCTTCCCGCGCCCGACGTTCTCGCCGGGGTGGAAGTGCGTGCCCCGCTGGCGGACGATGATGTTGCCCGTGGTGACCACTTCCCCGCCAAAGCGCTTGACGCCGAGGCGTTGTGCATGTGAGTCGCGGCCGTTACGGGTTGATCCGAGGCCTTTCTTGTGTGCCATTGGTGCATCCCCCTCTTATTGTTCTTCGGTCTTATCGGCAGATGCCGCATCGGCAGCCGTTGGCTTGGCAGCGGGCTTGCGCGTTGCAGGCTTCTTCTCTGCGGCGGGCTTGGCGGCGTTTGCGGCGCCATCGGCGTCCGCAGCGGCGGCGGGCTTGGCGGCCGGCTTGCGCGTTGCGGGCTTCTTTTCTGCGTCCGGCGCCTCTTTCTCGGCTGCGGGCTTGGCGGCTGCCCTGCGCGTTGCGGGCTTCTTCTCGACGGCTTCGGCAGCAGGCTCGGCGTCGGCGGCGGGTTTCGCGGCGGCGCGGGTGCGGGCAGCAGGCTTCTTCTCGGCGGCCTCGGTGACAGCGGCCTCGGTGCTGGCAGCAGCGGCCTTGGCAGCTGTCTCGGCCTTGGCGGCCGTTCCTGCAGCGGGCCCCTTCTCAGCTGCGGCCTTGGCGGCGGTGCTGGCGGCGGCCTTCGCTGTTCCGGCGGCCTTCTCGGCAGTTGCGACAGCGCCGGCCTCGACCTTCGATGCCGCCTTGGCTGCAGTAGTGGCCGGGGCGGCCTTCTTCGCGCCTGCGGCAGATGCCGCCTTCGTCTCGGACCTGCTCGCGCCAACGGAGGCTATCTGGAGGCGGGTCAGGTTCTGGCGGTGGCCGCGCAGCTTCTTGTAGTTCTTGCGCTTCTTGAACTTGAAGACCAGCTGCTTCTCGCCCTTGAACTGCTCAAGCACGACCGCTTCGACCTTGGTCTTTGAGGCCTTTTCAGGGTCGGCCTCTATCTTGTTGCCGTCGACGATGCAGATCGCCTCAAGGACGACCTTCTTGCCCTCTTCGGCATCAAGCTTCTCAACGGCGATAATGTCGCCCGGGGCGACTTTATACTGTTTTCCGCCTGTTTTTACGATTGCGTACATGATTGGTTTCTCCTTGTATGTGACAAAACGCAAAGAGACATCTTATCAGCGCTCACACGGCAAGTCAACACAAGAGGCCCGTGTCAAGCCCTTCTTTGCCAAAAACCCCGTATCCACCACAAAAAACCTAGTGCGCCTCGGCCCAGGTGTCGCCGAAGGAGACGTCGGTCACGAGGGGCACCCGCAGCTCCACGATGCCCTCCATCGCCTCGGTGACCATGGCCGTGAGGGCCTCCACTTCGGCTGCCGGCACCGAGAAGTCGAGCTCGTCGTGCACCTGCAGCAGAAGCCGCGCCGCGAAGCCCTCTTCCCGAAGGCGGCGCTGCACCTCTATCATCGCGAGCTTGATGATGTCGGCGGCGCTGCCCTGCATCGGGTGGTTCATGGCGATGCGCTCCCCGAAGCCCCGCTGTATCCCGTTGCCGCGCAGCTCCGGCACATGGCGCTTGCGCCCGAACATGGTCAGGGCATAGCCGCTCTCCTTGGCGTCGGCGACCGTCTTCCTGAGGTAGTCCTGCACGCCCGGGTATGCGAGGAAGTAGCGCTCTATCATCTCCTTCGCCTCGCTGAAGGGGATGCGCAGGCTCTGGGCCAGGCCGAAGGCCTGCTGCCCGTAGACGATGCCGAAGTTGACAGCCTTCGCGCTGCTGCGGAGCTCGGGCGTGACATCTTCTATGGGCAGGTCGAAGACGCGCGAGGCCGTCTGCGCATGGAAGTCCGTCCCCGAATCGAAGGCCTCGACCAGGCCTGCGTCCTGCGAGAGGTGGGCGAGCAGCCGCAGCTCTATCTGGGAGTAGTCCGCGGAGAGGAACTTCTCTCCCGCGGCCAGCGGCACGAAGCACTCGCGTATCTGGCGCGCGTAGTCGGTGCGCACCGGGATGTTCTGGAGGTTCGGGTCGGACGAGGACAGCCGCCCGGTCGTCGTGACGGTCCCGTTGAAGCTCGTGTGTACCCGGCCATCACCCGCACGCATGCGGGGCAGCGCGTCGATGTAGGTCGACTTGATCTTCGCCATCTCGCGGTACGACAGGATCATGTCCGGGAGCTCGTGTTCCCCGGCGAGCTCCTTGAGGACTGTCGCATTCGTCGAGAAGCCGGTCTGGGTCTTCTTTTGCGGCTTGAGCCCTAAGACCTCGAAGAGGATGTGCGAGAGCTGCTTGGGCGAGTCGATGTTGAACTCCATGCCGGCGCTTTGGTATATCTGGACCCGCAGGGTGTTGAGTTTTTCTGCCGCCTCGTCCCCGAGAACCCGCAGGCGCTCGACGTCGATTGCCGCGCCGGTGCGCTCGATGAGGGCGAGCACCGCGATGAGCGGCCCGTCGATTTGGCGGTAGACGTCGATGCTGCCGTCCTTCTCAAGGGCCTGGGCCAGCGGTGCGCGAAGGGCGCTTGCCGCGGCGGCCTGGAGCGCGAGGCGTGCGTCGGCGCCCTCGGCCTCAGGCAGGACGACGTTGCAGTGGCGCTCCATCAGGTCGGCGACCGAATAGCTGTCCGCCGACGAGTCAAGCACGTACCCGGCGATGCCCAAGTCGAAGGCATCCATGGTGAACAAGTCATCCTCACCGATGAGGGCGGGCTCGGCCGTGTCGGCAGGGTATACCTGCTTGAGCGAGCGCTTCACGTCAATCGCCGCAAAGGAGCCCTCACGCACGATGCGGGCAAAGGCCTGCCGCGCGTGATCGCCCTCGAAGAGGGCGGTCCCCTTGTCGGTGTTCACTGCCAGGTGCAGCCCGGTGTCGAAGAGCGAAGCCTGGGCGGCCTGCCCCCACGCGACCCCCAGCCCCGTCCCCGCCGCAAGGGCCTCGGTAACGAAGGCATCTGCCTGGGCGGGGTCGGCCACCAGCGGCTCGGCTGCCAGCTTCGCCTGCGCCCGCTCCTGCGTCGCGCCTATCAGGCCTAACACCTTCCCCAGATGCGCCGTGAAGCGCAGCTTCCCGAAGGCCTCCTGCACCGCCTCCTTGGAAAAGCTCGGGAACGAGATGTCCTCAAGGTCGAGGGGGAAGTCAAGATCGGTCCTGATAGTCGCGACCATCCGACTCACGAAGGCGGCCTCCTTGTTGTTCCGCACGTTCACCTGCTGCCGGCCCTTCAGCTTGTCGATGTTGTCGTAGACCCCCTCAAGGGAGCCGAAGCTCTGCAGCAGCTTGGTTGCCGTCTTCTCGCCGATTCCCGGCACACCGGGGATGTTGTCCGAGCTGTCGCCCTTGAGCCCCAGGTAGTCCGGCACCTGGTTCGGCCGTATGCCGTAGCGCTCGAAGACCTCGTCCGGGCCGTACAGGGCGATGTCGCTGATGCCCTTCTTCATGCTCACGATCTGGGTGAGGTCGCTTGCAAGCTGATAGGCGTCCTTGTCCCCGGTCACGAGCAGGGTCTCGAAGCCAAGCGCCTCGTTGCGGGCGGCGATGGTCCCTAAGATGTCGTCGCCCTCCCAGCCCTCGACCTTGACAACAGGGATGCCCATCGCCTGCAGGATGTCCTCGATGAGGGGGAACTGCACGCGCAGGGAGTCGTCCATCGGGGGACGCTGCGCCTTGTAGCGCGAGAGTGCCTCGATGCGGAACTGGGGGCGACCGACGTCGAAGGCGCAGACGATGGCATCGGGATGCGCGACGTCGATGAACTTGAGCAGCATGGATATGAAGCCGAACACCGCGTGCGTCGGCGTCCCGTCAGGGGTGCTCATCGTGGGCGGCACCGCATGGTAGGCGCGGTGCATCAGGGAGTTGCCGTCGAGCACCGCGATCTTTTTCGTCATCTGCTTTCCTTAATCCTCGGGTCTGTTGTGCCTGTCTGTCCTCGGGTCTGTTCCTTGTCCGTCTTCCTTGTTCTCGGAAGCCCTGCCTTTTGGCAAGGGCACCCCCTACAGCCCGGCGATGACCCCCTGTATGAGACGGGAAAGGCCGACGCGGCTCTGTTCGGCGGTGCTTAAGACCTCGTCGCTTGAGGGGGACGCGCCCTCGATGCCGGCAGCCATGTTCGTGACGAGTGAGATGCCCAAGACCCGCAGGCCCCTGTGGCGGGCGGCGACGACCTCCTCGACCGTCGACATGCCGACAGTGTCGGCACCCCAAACACGAAAGGCCCTGATCTCTGCCGGGGTCTCGAAGCTCGGGCCAGAAAGGCCAAGGTAGACGCCTTCGTGCGCCGTAATGCCCTCACGCTGTGCAACTGTATGCGCCGCTTCACGCAGGGCGGGGTCGTAGGCGTCGGTCATCGAGAAGAAGCACTCGAAGGGCGTGTCGAGCCCCAGGCCGGCGACGGGGTTGCGTCCGGTGAAGTTGATGTGGTCGGCGATGATGCACAAGTCCCCCACCCCATAGCCCGCGTTGATGGCGCCGGCGGCATTCGTCACGATAAGGGTCGTGACCCCCAGGCCCGCAAGTAGCCATATCGGGTAGGCGACCTCGTGTGCGGTGTTGCCCTCATAGCCATGGAGGCGGCCCTGCATGCAGATGACCTCCCTGCCGGCAAGGGTGCCGCAGACGAACTGGCCGACATGGCTTGCCACGGTGCTCTCGTTCATGTGTGGGATGTCGGCATAGGGAATGCAGGCTGCGTCGGCGATGTCGTCGGCCAGGGGGCTCAGCCCCGAGCCGAGGACCAGGCCGATACGGGGGCGGCGCTGCCCCAGGTGCGCGCACAGCGCCTCGCGGCTTGCCGCCAGCCTCTCGTCGAGGGTGTTCACGTCGCCCATGCGCTCCCTTCCTTTCATCGGCCGATGCACACCAGTAAGGTCAATGATACCGCAATCACCCGGCAAAGGGGGTGTCGGGCATGAAAGCGATAAGCACCCGGTCCCTTCCGGCAAGGTCGGACACGACCCTCGTCGAGGCGAACCCCGCCCCTTCGGCAAGCGCAGCCGCACGGGCAAGGGTCGTCTCGTGCAGCTCGAAGAGGGCGGCCCCGGCAGCAGAAAGCGCCCCGGCGGCCCAGGGGACTATCCTGCGGAAGACCTCCAGCCCGTCCGGGCCGCCGTCGAGAGCGAGGCGCGGCTCGAAGCCCGCCACCTCCTGCGGCAGGCCGTCCAGCATCCCAGTCGGGACATAGGGAGGGTTTGACACGACCAGGTCGATCCTTCCCCGGTACTCTTCAGGGATGGGGGACCCGAGGTCGCCCTCAAGGACTGTGACGCGGTCTGCAAGGTTAAGCTTTTCGGCATTGGCCTGGGCAAGCCGGACGGCCTCCGGGGCCAAGTCCGTGGCAAGGACCTCGGCGCAGGGGTGCTCGGAGGCAATCGAGCAGGCAATGCAGCCGCTGCCCGTGCAAAGGTCGACGACCCTTGCCGCCTTGCCCTCCCCCAGCAGGGCAAGCGCCTCGCTCACGAGGACTTCGGTCTCCGGGCGGGGGATCAAGACGCCGGGACGCACGGAGAGCGTGATGTGGCGGAAGCCCACCTCTCCCGTGATATATTGGAGCGGCTCCCCCCTGCCCCGGCGTGCGACGACGTCGCGCAGGACCTCCCGCTCGCTAGCGCTCAGGGGCTTGTCGAAGTATGCGTACAGCTCGATGCGGGATAGGCCGGTGGCCTCGCTTAAGAGCCACTGGGCGGACAGGCGGGGGTTCTCGTCCCCCTTCCGTTCGAGATAGCCCTGCGTCCACGCAAGCGCCGAGCCTATGGTCCAGGTGTCGCTCACGGCCGATGCGCCCTACCGGAGGGGGCCAGCGCCTCGCGGCGGCACGGCGCCTCGCCGCAGCCGCAACGGGCGCTTCGCCGCGACGCGGCGGGACGCGGCACAACTCCACACGGCACAAGGCTTCGCGGCACCCTACACGGCCTTCTCAAGCTTGGCGGCGCGGTCGGCCGCCTGGAGCGCGACGACCAGCTCTGCCAGTCCGTTGCCCCCGGCACCGACCAAGACGCCGTTGTAGGTGCCGTTGTAGCCGATGCGGTGGTCGGTCACCCGGTCCTGAGGGCCGTTGTAGGTGCGTATCTTCTCCGAGCGGTCGCCCGTGCCTATCTGGCTGCGGCGCTGCGCCCCTTCCGCCTCCTGCTGCTCGGCGAGCATCTTCTCGTACAGGCGGGCGCGCAGCACGCTCATCGCGGCGACCTTGTTCTGCAGCTGGCTCTTCTGGTCCTGCGACTGGACGACCAGGCCGCTCGGGAGATGGGTGATGCGCACCGCTGAGTCGGTGGTGTTCACGCACTGGCCGCCGGGGCCGCCGGCGCGGTACACGTCGATACGCAGGTCGTTCTGGTTGATCTCGACCTCGACCTCGTCGGCCTCGGGCAACACCGCCACCGTGGCGGTCGAGGTATGGATGCGCCCCTGGCTCTCGGTCTTGGGGACCCGCTGCACCCGGTGCACGCCGCTCTCGAACTTCATGACGGAATAGACCTTGTCGCCCTTGACCTTGAACTGGACCTCCTTGTACCCGCCTGCCTCGGACGCGGAGACGTCAAGCGTCTCGGCCTTCCAGCCCTTCTCGTCGGCGAAGCGCAGGTACATCCGGTAGAGGTCCCCCGCGAACAGCGCGGCCTCGTCGCCGCCGGCGCCCGCGCGTATCTCGACGATGATGTCCTTGTCGTCAGCGGGGTCGGTGGGGATGAGCATGAACTTGATGTCCTCCTCAAGCCCGGGGAGCCTCCCCTCGATGTCGGCGATCTCCTCCTGGGCGAACTCCTTGAGGTCCGGGTCGGAGAGCATCTCCTTGGCGGCCTTCAAGTCCATGACCGACTGCACGTAGTAGCGTGCCTTCGCGGCCAGGGGGCCCTGGTCCGAGAACTCCTTCGCGAGGCGGTTGTACTCCTTCTGGTCCGCAAGGACCGCCGGGTCCCCCAGTCGCGCCTCAAGCTCTTCATAGACCGCAATTATCTTCTGCAGCTTCTCTTGCATTTACGTTTCCTTTTGTGAACAGCGTCGTATGGTGCCCCGGCCTGCTGTGCCGGGCGCCGGCCTTTACGCAAGCAGCGAAAGGATTTGCTCCTTGGGGTACCCGCCCAACAACTTGTTGGTTATCTCCCCCTCCTTGAACACGATGAAGGTCGGCACGCTTGTGACCCCGTACTTCCGGGCCAGGTCGGAGCTCTTGTCGATATCGACCTTGTAGACATCGACCTTCCCCGCCAGCTCTTCGGTTATCTCGTCGACGACCGGGGCGATGCGCGCACAGGGCCCGCACCAGGTCGCGAAGAAGTCAACCAGCACCGTATTCTCAGCCTCAAGCACCTTGCTCTGGAAATCCTCGGATGTCAATACCGTCGTCATGGACGCCTCCTTTGTCCTTCGTTGCACGTATCAAGCGGAACAGCCCGGCATCCGAGCCCCTTCCACTTCGGGAATCCTTTACCAGTCGAATTGTACCACTGGACCCACCCGAAGCGCGAGAGAGCATCCCCCTTGTTCGCCAGGACAACATAACAGGCCCCTTCTCAAATGCCCCTTGGCTTCTTGATGCCCTTTGTTATCGTTGCCCGGCTCTTTCCCAGCCTCGTCGCTAATTCTGCGCATTGCCATAAATCCCCTCAAGCCATGCTTTCTCGATTCTTCCCTTTGCTAGGGCGAGTTTTGCAACGCTCGGGCTTGAGCCTTGCCGAGGGCGTGTGACAGACCCGGGGCAGATGATGTATTGTGCGGGGGAGGCCTCTTTCCCGGTGAGTATCTTAGGAAAATGCGTGTGCCCGTGGATGCAGGCCTGGGGAACCGGGCTCCCGGGGCCGAGCCCCGCCTCCCCGGCCGGAGCGAGCCGCACGTCCCGCGGGTAGTGGGCGACCAGGAAGCGGACGCCCTCGATAACGGGGCGGATGACCGGGCGCACGTCTTCGGGGTATTCATGGGCGTCGTTGTTGCCCAGCACCGCGTATACCGGCGCCAGAGCAGCAAGGCTGCGCAGTATCCCCGGGCCCCCGATATCGCCCGCATGGATAATATGGTCGCAGTCGGCCAGCGCCGCAAAGGCCGCGTCGGGAAGGCGCCCGTGCGTGTCAGAAATCACGCCGACCAAGGCTGTGGCTCCCCCGCCTCTCACCGGCCCTGCGCCCCCCGGGTGTCGTGGAGCGTCACTTCGTCGTTCTCGATCTTGGCCGAGTTGTAGGCGAACAACACGCGGAAGTTCTCCAGGTACGTGTCGATGTCGGCCTCAGTCCCTATCGCAAAGCCCTGCCAAAGCGCAACAGCTTTTTGGCATCTATCCATCTTTCCCGTCTTCCCCTGACTGTTTCGGGAACTTCTTAATCAGCCACTCCAGCACCTTCAACTGATCCGCCGCGCTCGCCCGGCGAACCTGGACCAGCAGCTTCTCATAGGACGGCCTATCCGGCGTCAGGTTGGCCGCACCCTCGTTGCACACGCTGCACAGTGCCCGCAGGTTTGCGGGGTCGTCCGTGCCGCCCATGCTTTTATCTATAATATGCCCGACATGCAACCTTGTGTTGCGAGAAGAGTCATAGGGATGCGGCTCTCCTGCGACCGCACCGCACATCTGACAGGTAAGGCCGTTCCGGTCGAGGACATAGGCCCTTGTCTCCTTGCTTATTCCGCGGGCAAAGGCCGGCTGTGGCCTGGGCTCCTCTAAGACGTACTCGCCGGGCTTGAGCTCCGAGCGGTCGTTGTGGGTCAGTATTCGGTAGCCTTCCTCGTTCCGTAGCTCTCGGACGCGCCGCGCCCATTCGCTTATCCCGGCAACTTCACGCAAGGTGTCCGAATCCAGGGTTTCCCCTATATGCTCTAGGAAATATGAGCGCAGCTTGTCCCGTGAGCCTTTCCCACTCATATGGCCACTTCCCTGTAGTCTTGGCTTTGCCTGCATAGGTCCCTCTGGAGCAATGCCCTGCGAATGGCACCTGAAACGGCTCGGGCCACCGGAGGCGGGAAGGCATTCCCGACCTGCCTATACGCAGATGTTTTTTTTCCGGCAAACTCCCATTCGGATGGGAAGCCCTGGACCAATGCCGCCATCTTGACGGTCAGCTTTGGCATGCCTGTGAAGCCTTTTTCCGGGGCATCGTCGGCCAGCCCCTTCCCGTTCACGCCAAGCCTCTCCCAGGCTGCCCTCGCCCTGACAGGGCCCAAGTCTGCACCACCGTGCTTTTTGCTTCCCCCAACGAGGGTAGGCGCGATGCTGTTGGCTTCTTCCGCCCAGTCCTTTGCGCCTTCCCAGCCCCTGGAAGCCATTTCCTTGTACAAAAGCTGCCCTACAGTAAGGGGGTGTTGGGCGGCTTTCGACGGCCAGGCAAAATAAGGGGCATAGTCCTTCTTCAGCGCAACCAGGAGGGTGCGGCTGCGCGACTGCGACACTCCGTAACTATTCGCATTGACAAGCTCCCATCTGCATTGGTATCCCATCGCCCCGAGCTCTGACATGATTCTTTCACGGTACGGGGCAAACTTCGGATCGAACAAGCCGCGCACGTTTTCCAGCATTACCGCCTTCGGGCTGCATTCCCCGACGAGCCTCAATGCCTCCGGGAACAGGTCGCGCTCGTCCTCGTGCCCGAGCTGCTTGCCCGCAACCGAGAAAGGCGGGCACGGGACTCCCCCGGCCAGCAAGTCGATGTCACGGTATTTCTTCGCAGAGAAGAACTTAAGGTCCCCTACGATTACGTTCCAATGAGGTCTGTTCTTTAGAAGCGTCTCACACGCCTGTTTGTCGATCTCGACAAGCGCGACGTGTTCAAACCCTGCCTGTTCCAAGCCTAATGCCTGCCCGCCGGCGCCAGCGCAGATTTCTATAGAACGCATATGTAACCTCCATGTATGCTCCCATTTCTCGGAGAGATTATCTATTATGTTCACTGTAACACTTCATTCACAATATAACAAGAACATTTGTACTGTTTTTTGGATTTCTTTTGCTGATCCCGGCTGTCCTTGCCTGCAATAGGATTGCAGGGGCCGCAGCGCCGGATTTGGGGCCGCTTCCCCTTCTCACGCCGCCTTGCGGCCAGACACCTTACGCCACCGGTCAAATCGGTCTTTGCCCGCAAGACCCCAAGCAGGCCTCCACACCAGCGACGCGAAAATCCCTAGCATCACGCAGCTCAGGACGAGCGACAGGCCGCTTTCCCCGAGCAAAGGGATGTTCAGGATGGCGGTCGGCGGCATAAGGGCGTAGTTCTTAAGGATACCCGCGGCGGCCTTTGCCAAAATCATGAACCCGAGCATGGCCATAAGGCTTGAGCCGCTTGTATGCGCCTGCACTACCAGGGCGTACACGATGAGCGCCGCCATCACCACAAGGACCAGGATAGCCGCAATAGAAATGATGCGCCCATAGAGGACTGCCATGTTGACAAGCGGATACTCGGCGAAAAAAAGCACCGACATCTCCTCGAAAGGGTGCAGGGGCGCGGCATCGGGAGCGCCGACGAGCTGGGAGTAGGAATTCCAGTACGTGAGCTGTTTGATCTGCCAGCCAGCCCCAAGCGGATCCGAGTTCCCCGTCGTGACAAAGGCCTCAAAGCCGCCGCGGCCCCGGTAAAACATGCCGAAAAGCACTGCCACACCGACCCAGAAGACGGTAATGAACAATACGATGGTGATGCCCAGGCCTGCCCGTGAGAGAAAATGAGCCTTCCTGTTTGCAAAGACAAGGACAGCTGTGGCGATGCATAGGGCGAACAGTGCGGCAACGAAACCGAAGGGCGCTACCAGGGCCATAAGCACCACAAACGCAAGCAGGCTTGTGGCGATACCCCCGCCGACCTGCAAGGGTATCTCCTCAAGCACAATGAGAAAGCATAGTACCCCCAGGAGAACGAAGCACTCCCTTGGAATGGAAACCTCAACCCCAGCAACAGTAATCCATCTCTGGAAATCGAATCCTATCAAGAGGAGGAGGGGCACCGCCGCACAGGCCACGAGACACCAGAACCATGCCGAATGCCTCTTCAAGGCCTCGTAGTCGAAGAACCGCCACAGCAAGAGCATGGAAACCAGTCCCACAGCAAGGAACACGAGGTGAGAGCCCGTGTACGCGAGGCCGTCTGCCACCACGTTGTCAGTGAGCCGCACGATCGCCCCGGGACAAGCGCCACAGCAGAAAGCGCCACCAAGACAATGGCCACGGTTTTGCCCTTGATGGCCCGGGCAGGCCTCCGTGCGAGCTTGCCAAGCCAAGCCCGCCCGCCGGACTTCTTCTGAGCCTTCTCGAAGTCGATTAGTTTTTCCACGATGGTTTCGCTTTCCTGCCGACACTTCTTACGTTCAAGAACACCTCCAAGAATACCTGCCTAACCTAAAACGTTTCACAATTCTCGATAGAACTATGCTCATTTCATAAAACACACACCGCCTCCGGTAGTCGCGTTCCACGCTATAAATCTAAAAGTGCGCAACAAAATGCAGTGTCAAAACCTATAGGTTTTGACACTTGAGAATAGGGGCGATGACCTGATGCTCTGGTCAAAATGCGAAAAATAACCGCCTAAGCCTCGAAAAGCGACTCGGACTGCTTCGATGACTCGCTTTTGAGCTTGTCGTATATCTCTGGGTTCCAAAACTCGAGATGGTCTCCTGCCCCGATAATTACCAGCTCGTCCTCAATGGATGCAGCCTCTCTTATCGCTTCTGAAAGGGTGATGCATCCGTTTGCGTCAAGGCGGGCCTCTTCGATGGAGGAAAGCCTCACAAGCGCAAAAGAAGGGTCGAAGTCGGGCATCGAGGCGATGTCGTAATCGGCCCTGCGGGAAGGAAGCAGGGTGTCCATGCAGTTCTCTGCCGTGCGCAGCTGGATATGGGGATGCTCATCGGGTACGGGGAACATCAGCAAGTCGCCGGTCAAGCCGTGCCGAAGTACTTCTGGTATTGTAAGCTGCCCTTTGTCGATTTCCACGGTATCCCCTTTCGATGCCGGATGAATGCAAGTATTATACCTGTTCCGCTTCCTTACCCGGCAGCCAATTATTGTTTGGATTTTTACTAATTTTGGCTTTGCTGTGCTGTATTGCGTGTTTTGGGCAGTATGATGGGGGTGAGAGGATACAGTGGCTATGACAGGCGATTTCACATACCCGTCCCCGGGCGCGTCCGGTACGTCCCCGGTGTCTGGATCTGCCTATGCGGGGTGTTTCACCACGCCGGTGAACCTCGTGTTGGAGGGCGGCGCGATGCGCGGGCAGTTCACCGCAGGCGTGCTGGACTTCTTCATGGAGCAGGGGCTGTGGGCCGAGCATGTCATCGGAACCTCCGCCGGGGCGCTGAACGGCTTTCACTACGTCGCCGGCGATTTCGGGCGCTCCTGCTACCTCAACACGAAGTACTGCCGGGACTGGCGCTACTTCTCGATGCGCAGCTTTGCCTTCACGGGCAACGCCTTCGGCACGGAGTTCGTCTTCGACACCCTCATCAACCAGCTTGAGCCCTTCGACTTCAACTCGTTCCGCGGCTCCCCGATGCGGCTCACGAGCGTGGCGAGCAACCTGGAGACGGGCGAGGCAGACTACCACACCTTCAAGGATCCCCAAAAAGACCTCCCCTACCTTATCGCGTCGTCGTCCATCCCGCTTTTGAGCAAGGTCGTCGAGGTCGACGACAAGAAGCTCCTCGACGGGGGCACCTGCGACTCCGTCCCCTTCCTCTATTCCCTCCTAACCGGCGCCGAGAAGCATATCGTCGTCCTCACCCAGGACGCAGGCTACAAGAAGGGCTCGTACAAGCTGATGGCCCTCGTGAGACAGGTGTATTCCAGCTACCCCCACTATGCGGAGCGCTTCCAGTACCGCCACCTCGAATATAATCGCACCTACCGCCTCCTCTCACGGCTCCACCGCATGGGGAAGATCTTCGTGATCCAGCCGCCAAAGCCTGTCTCGGTCGTGCCTATGGAGCGGAACCCGGACAAGCTGCTCGCGCTCTACGGCGACGGCTACGACGAGGCCGCCCGCTGCTGGGACGCCCTCATAGACTACCTCGCCCGGTAGGGGCGCTCAACAGCTGCCGGAAGATTGCGGGTCAGGCCCGCAATGACGGTGGGGTGGGGCAATGACGGTGGGGACGTTAGAGGTCGTAGTACAGCTCGAACTCGGCCGGGTGGGGCAGCTGGTTGTAGCGTGCCGCCTCCTGGCGCCTTCTCTCGACCCATATCTCGATCAGCTTCTCGGGGAATACGCCGCCTTTGGTAAGGAACTCATGGTCGGCCTCCAGGGCGTCAAGCGCCTCGTCGAGGGAGCGGGGCAGCTGCTGTATCCGGGCCTGTTCCTCGGGTGGCAGGTCGTAGAGGTTGGTGTCATAGGGCCCGAATCCCTCTTTGACCGGGTCGATCTTCTTCTCTATGCCGTCGAGCCCTGCCATGAGGATGGCCGCGAAGGCATAGTAGGGGTTACAGGTGGCATCGGGGTTGCGCAGCTCGTAGCGCTTGCTCAGGGGGCTTTTCGCGTAGGCGGGGATGCGGATGACGCTGCTGCGGTTCGATGTCGCATAGCCTATGGTGACCGGAGCCTCATAGCCGGGGACCAGGCGCTTGTAGGAGTTCGTGCTGGGGTTGGTGAGGGCGCACAGGGCCCTGATGTGGGTCAGTATCCCGCCGAGGAAGTGCAGCGCCGTGTCGCTGAGCTGCGCATAGCCGTCCTCGTCATAAAACAGCGGCTGGCCGTCCTTGAAGAGGTGCATGTGCACGTGCATGCCGTTGCCCGCCTCGGCATAGATGGGCTTGGGCATGAAGGTCGCGGAGCGGTTCTCGGCAAAAGCGAGGTTCTTCACGAGGTGCTTGGTCATCATGGTCTTGTCGGCCATCTCTAAAAGGGGGCCCATCTCGACCTCGATCTCGATCTGGCCCGGGCCTCCGACCTCGTGGTGGTGGTACTTGACGGCTATCCCCTGCTTCTCCATCAGCATGGTCAGGCGGGACCTGAACCCGCTGAGGCGGTCCTGGGGCAGGGCGCTGTGGTACCCGCCCTTGTGGGGCACCTTGTATCCCAGGTTGTCGGCCCTGTTGCCGGTGTTCCACTCGGCCTGCTCGGTGTCAACGCAGTAGCGGGAGCCCTCGGGCTTCACCTCAAAGTCCACGTGGTCGAAGACATGGAACTCGTATTCCGGGCCGATGCGGAACTCGTCGGCCAGGCCCAGGCCCTTCATGTAGTCCTCGGCACGCTTCACCACGTTTCGGGGGTACTGGTCGAAGCGGTGGTTCTCGGGGAGCCCAATCACATAGACGTCCCCGATCATCCCCAGGGTGGGGACTTCCTCGAAGCCGTCGAAGTAGGCGCTTGCAAGGTCGGGCACGAACACCATGTCGCTCTTCTCTATGGGGGCAAAGCCGTAGTTCGAGCCGTCGAAGCCGATGCCGTTTTGCAGGGTATCCTCGGTGAACCTCTCCACGGGGATGGTGAGGTGCCTCCAGCGGCCGTCCAGGTCGACCATCATGAAGTCGACCATCTTGATATCGTTCTCGTCGCAGAACCGCTTGGCTTGTTCAAGGGTGTCGAACATGGCTTTTCCTCCGAATCGTCTTCTACCCGAGGTGGGCTGACTTGATCTCGTCGATAATCTTTTGGGGCTCCCAGGTGCCGAGGTCGCCTTGGTGGCGCTCGCGGACCGAGACGGTGCCTGCCTCGACTTCCTTGTCGCCCAACACGAGCATGTAGGGTATCTTCCTGCCCTGTGCCTTGGCTATCTTCACCCGCATCGGCTCGTTCTGGTCAAAGACCTCGACGCGGCCGCCCGCCTGGGCGATGCGGTCCGCCAATGCCGTGCAGGCTTCGATATGGCGGTCCGCCAAGGGCAGCACCGCAACCTGCACCGGGGCGAGCCACAGCGGCAGGGCCCCCGCGTAATGCTCGATGAGTATCCCCAAGAAGCGCTCTATCGACCCGAAGATGGCACGATGGAGCATCCAGGGGCGCTCTTCCGTGTTTTCGTCCGTGCGGTAGGTCAAATCGAAGCGCTCGGGGAAGTTGAAGTCGACCTGGACCGTCGAGCACTGCCAGGTGCGCCCGATGGCATCCTTCACCTTGATGTCTATCTTCGGGCCGTAGAAGGCGCCGTCGCCCTCGTTTATCTCGTGCTTGAGCTTGTGGGCCGCACAGGCTTCCTTGAGCGCAAGCGTCGCGTACTCCCACATGTCGTCGGTGCCGATGCTCTTCGCCGGCCGGGTCGATATCTCTGCCGTATAGTCGAAGCCGAAGGTACCCATGATATGGTCCACCAGGTCGAGTATGGCAACGACCTCGTCGACCACCTGGTCGCGGCGGCAAAAGACATGGGCGTCGTCCTGCGTGAAGCCGCGCGCGCGCAAGAGGCCGTGCACCACGCCGCTCATCTCGTGGCGGTAGACGGTGCCGAACTCGAAGTAGCGCAGCGGCAGGTCGCGGTAGGAATGGATATCGTTCTTGTACAGGAGCACGTGCCCCGGGCAGTTCATCGGCTTGACGGCGTACTCGAAGAGGCGCGGGCTTTCGTCGTCGCCCTCGTTTATCTGGAAGAAGTACATGTTGTCGTGGTAGAAGTCGTAGTGGCCCGAGGTCTTCCACACATCGGCGTTGTAGATGTGTGGCGTGATGACCTCTTCGTAGCCGCGTGCGTACAGGTCGCGGCGCAGCCATTCTTGCAGCGTGCGGATGATGCGCGCCCCTTTGGGGAGATAGAGCGGCAGGCCCGCGCCGGCGGCCGGGTCCATCATGTAGATTCCCAACTCGCGGCCGAGTTTGCGGTGGTCGCGCTTCTCGGCCTCCTCAAGGTTGTGGAGGTGTGCTTCCAAGTCCTTCTTCTTGAAGAAGGCCGTGCCGTAGATGCGCTGGAGCATGTCGCGGTCCGAGTCGCCCTTCCAATAGGCGCCGGCGAGCTTCGTGAGCTTGAAGGCGCCGAGCTTGGAGGTGTCCGGGATATGAGGACCGCGGCACAGATCGGTGAAATCACCGGTGGTATAGGCGGTGATGGGCTCGCCTTCCGGCAGCTCGTCGATAAGCTCGCACTTCAAGGCCTGCCCCTTGGAGGCAAAGAGCTCGCGTGCCTCTTCGCGGGTCAGCAGATGGCGCTCGAAAGGCTGCGCGGCGGCAACGATCTCGGCCATGCGGGCCTCGACCTTCTCAAGGTCCTCGGGGCCGAGGTTCTTGTCGAGCCTGATGTCGTAGTAAAAACCGTTCTCGATGGCCGGGCCGATGCCGAACTCGACCCCCGGGTAAAGGTCCTCAAGTGCGCAGGCCATGATATGGGCGGCAGAGTGGCGCAGCAAGTCGAGCGCGTCTGGACTCTTGCTGGTGACGATGGCGACCGTGTCGCCTTGCTGCACTTCGGCGTCCAGGTCGACCGGCCCACCGTTGACGATGCCCGCCAGCGCTGCCTGGGCAAGCCCGGAGCCGATAGAGGCAGCCACATCAGCGACGCTCGCCCCTTGTTCCACTTCTTTGACCGAGCCGTCAGGTAAAACAATTTCCATAGTCTGTCTCTTGTCCGGGTTGTGTTCTTGTCAGATTATATGCGGCAAGGCCTTACATGTCCTCGTTGTTGTTCGCCGGTCCCGTCGAGCGCGAGCGGGAATGCTTCGTCGCGCTGGTGGACGATGCCTTCTGTCCTGCGGGGGGCATCGACCTTCTCTGCTCCCTCGGCTCTATGGAGGGCAGCTCCCTCTTCTGGGCGGCAGACACGGCGGGCGGGGCGGGGCGCGAGCGGGGCGGAGGGCTCGCATTGCGGCGTGGGGACGAGCCGCCCAGGGGCGTGGTGCAGTAGGGGCAGACCGTCCATGAGGGGTCGAGCGCCTTCGAGCAGCCGCCGCACAGGTTCTTCAGCTGGGTGTGGCAGTTCGGGCAGAGCACGTAGTCATTCTCGACCGGAAAACCGCAGTTCGCGCATTCCCCGTACTTCATGAGCTCGCGTTGCTTGAGGGCTATCTCCAGCTCCTGTTCGTCGCGGTCTATCTGGAGCAGGGGCGGGCGGAGCAGGCAGTAGGCGATGACGCCGACCAGGGGTATGAGCGCAACAGCCGCCCAGACAAACCACCAGGACCCCCGCAGGTAAGCGTCGCGAACGACCCACACGATGGAGAGGACGTAGAGAACCACCAGGACACCGACTACGACCGTCAGCGCCATCTGCAGCTCAGGCGTCCATAACTGTGATAAAAGCTCGCTCATGGTTTCCTCGTTTTCCTTATCCCACTTCAGGCAGCTCGTGTGCCGTCTGTATATTCTCTCGCTGTCAAGACAATCCTCCCAAAACAGTGCACTATTGTATCAAAGTTGGCCCCACAATACCCCGAACCTACCCAATTTCCTCAAGCTGGGCAGCTATCCGCTCAAGCATGCCCTGGGTCTTTGCGAGGCGCGCGCGGTCCTTTTCGACCACCTCAGGCGACGCCTTGCTGAGGAAGCCTGGGTTGGAGAGCTTCGCTTCGAGCTTCTGCACGTCGGCGGCGGCCTTTTTCTGCTCGCCCTCAAGGCGTGTGCGTTCCGCCGCAAAGTCGACAAGGCCCGCCAGGTCGATGTAGATTTCAAGGCCTGCGACAAGCGCCACGCTCGCCTCGGGCGGCTTTGCCGCGTCGGCGTCGATGGCAAGGCCCGAGAGGTTCGCCATGTCGAGGAGCAGCTGTCGCTGTTCCTCAAGCAGGGCGGCATCCTCGCCTGCGGCCTTGACCGCCACCGACAAGGCAGTCTTCGGGGAGATGCCATAACGCGCCCGCGCCGACCGGACGGCCGAGACGGCCTCGGTCACCAAAACAAGCGCTCTCTCGGAGCGCGGGTCGAGGTATGCGGCCAGCGCACGGGCGTCGGGCCAGGCGGCGTTGATGAGGTAGGGGGCGTCCTTCTCACACGGGAGGCCCTGGTATATCTCTTCGGTGATGAAGGGCATGATGGGGTGCAGGAGCCGCAGCGCCGTGTCTAGCACGAATACCAGGTTGCGCTGGCACACCGCACGGTCGTCCCCGCCGCCCGCAAGGCGGCCCTTCGAGAACTCGAGGTACCAGTCGCAGAACTCGTTCCAGAAGAAAGCGTAGAGCTCGCGGGTTGCCTCCCCGAACTCATAAGCGTCAAAGGCCTGGTCAAGGCGCGCGACCAAGCCGGCAAGGCGCGAGAAAATCCACCGGTCGACCGGGGTCTGAGCCTCGGGCCCGCCGGGCACGAAGCCGTCGAGGTGCATGCTCGTAAAGCGGGCGGCGTTGCGTATCTTGTTCGCGAAGTTGCGGCTGCTCTCCAGCTTCGCCTCGTTGAACTTCAGGTCCTGGGAGCCGGTCACCTGCATGAGCAGGCCGAAGCGCATGCCGTCGGCACCGTAGTCCTCCATGAGCCGCAGCGGGTCGACGCCGTTGCCCCGCGACTTGCTCATCGGCTTGCCGTCGGCGCCCATGACCGTCGGGTGGATGAGCACCTGGTTGAAGGGGACCTCGTCGCAGAAGTACATGGACGACATGACCATGCGTGCGACCCACAGCCCCATGATGTCCCGGGCAGTGGAAAGCACCTGCGTCGGATAGGCCTGTTGCAGTTCGGGCGCGTCCATCCCCTCATCCGACCAGCCCATCGTCACGAAGGGCCACAGCTGCGACGAGAACCAGGTGTCGAGCACGTCCTCGTCCTGCCGCAGCGCACCAGCGCATACGGGGCAGGATGTGAGGTCTTCCATGCTCGCGTCTTCCCAGCCGCAGGCATCGCAGTAGAAGAGGGGGATGCGGTGGCCCCACCACAGCTGCCGTGAGATGCACCAATCCTTAAGGTTTTCCATCCAGTCGAGGTAGACCTGCTTCCAGCGCTGCGGGAAGAAGGCCACCCGGCCGTCCTCGACCACGCGGGCGGCCTCGGCCTTGAGGCGGTCGACGGCGACGAACCACTGCTCGGAGAGCCAGGGCTCGAGCTTGGTGTGGCAGCGGTAGCAGGTCATGACGTTGTGGGGGTGTTCCTCGACATGGTCGAGCAGTCCTAGTTCCTCGAAGCGGGCGACGACCGCCTCGCGGGCCTCGTCGCGGCCCATGCCGCTCAAGTCGCCGTAGCCCTCGACGACATGCGCCCCCTCATCGAAGACGTTTATCTTCTCGAGCCCCGCACGCTCCCCTATCGCATAGTCGTTCTGGTCGTGGGCGGGCGTCACCTTGACAAGCCCGGTCCCGAAGTCGGGATCGACCACGAAATCCGACACGATGGGCACCTCGCGGCCGACTATCGGCAGGCGGACGGCCTTGCCCACCAGATGCTTGAAGCGCGCGTCCTTCGGGGAGACCGCGACCCCGCTGTCGCCGAGCATGGTCTCGGGCCGCGTCGTTGCGACGACGACGTATTCCGTCCCCTCGCAGGGCTCGGCCAAAGGGTAGCGCAAGTACCACAGCTTACCCGCCTCGTCGATGTATTCGACCTCGTCATCGGCGATGGCCGTCGTGCAGCTGGGGCACCAGTTCACGATGCGCTTGCCCCGGAAGATCAGTGCATCGTGGTACCAGTCCACGAAGACCTTGCGGACCGCCTTCACATAGGCAGGCTCTAACGTGAAGTGCTCGTCATCGTAGTCGCACGAGCAGCCCATCGCCTTGAGCTGGCTGACGATGGTCGAGCCGTATTCCCCGTACCACTCGTAGCAGGCCTCGATGAAGGCCTCGCGCCCCAGGGCAAGCCGGGAAACCCCTTCTTCGGAGAGCTTCTTGTCGACCTTCGTCTGGGTCGCTATGCCCGCGTGGTCAGTGCCCAGCACCCAGCGCGTCTGGTAGCCCTGCATGCGCGCCCGCCTGATGCAGGCGTCCTGGATGGTGTTGTTGAGGGCATGTCCCATATGGAGCACCCCGGTGATGTTGGGCGGCGGGATGACGACCGTGTAGCTCTCGTCAGCGTGTGCGCCCCTTCCCGGGGAGCGCCGAAAGGAGCCCTGCTCCATCCATGCATCGAAATAGGGTGCCTCGTGCGCCCTGAAGTCGAAGTCGACCTTGTTCTTTTCCTGTTCTGGCTGGCTGTTGTCCTTGTTCTCGGCCATCTGTCCCCTCTATACCCTCAAGCCCTCAGGCGCTTTGCTTCCGGGAGGTGCGCGGGGCCCTCGCCTTGCTTATCTCGGGCTTCGTATCGCCGGTGATGTCGCTCTCGCGGACGACCACCTTGGTCGCGCCCTCCTGTTCGGGCAAGTCGTACATCACGTCAAGCAGGGTGCGCTCGCAGATCGAACGCAGCCCGCGGGCGCCGGTGCCGTGCTCGACCGACTCGCGCGCGATGGCACGCAGGGCCTCCGGCTCGAACACCAGCTCCGTGTCCTCGAAGTCGAACAGGCGCGTGTACTGCTTCACCAGCGCGTTCTTCGGCTCGGTCAGTATGCGTACCAGGTCGTCCTCGGAAAGCTCGGACAGGGAGGTGACCACGGGGATGCGCCCGACGAACTCGGGGATCATCCCGTACTTGTTCAGGTCTTCCGGCAAAACCTTGGCCAGAAGCTCGTTTTCGGCATGCTTCTTCGACTCGGGGAGCTCGGAATTGAAGCCCAGGCCGGACTTGCCCACCCGCTGGGCGACAATGTCGGACAGGCCGACGAAGGCGCCGCCGAGGATGAAGAGGATGTTCGTCGTGTCTATGTGGATGAGCTCTTGCTGCGGGTGCTTGCGGCCGCCCTGCGGCGGGACGCTCGCCTCGCAGCCCTCGACTATCTTGAGCAGGGCCTGCTGGACCCCCTCACCCGACACGTCGCGCGTAATAGAGAGGTTTTCCGCCTTGCGGGCTATCTTGTCGATCTCGTCGATATAGATGATCCCCAGCTCTGCCCGGGCAACGTCGAAGTCCGCTGCCGTGATGAGCTTCAGAAGGATGTTCTCGACATCCTCGCCCACGTACCCGGCCTCGGTCAAGGTCGTGGCATCCGCTATCGCAAAGGGCACACGCAGCGAGCGCGCGAGCGTCTGGGCAAGGAGCGTCTTGCCGGTGCCGGTGGGCCCGAGCAGCATGATGTTGCTCTTCGCTATCTCGACCTCGTCGGCACCGTCGTCCGTCTCCATGCTGATGCGCTTGTAGTGGTTGTACACCGCCACCGACAGCGCCCGCTTCGCGTCCTCCTGGCCGATCACGTGCTCCGAGAGCCTTCCGTAGAGCTCGCGCGGCGTCGGGAGGTTCTCCAAGATGAACTCAGGCGACGGCACGCCGGCTGCCTGCTGGGTACGGCCTGCCTTTCCGTGGCGCCTGTCCCGCATCTCGCTTAAGGCCTCAGTGCCCGGCCCGTGGCCCGTCGGCACGTCGAAGCCGAGGTCTTGCATCATCGCCTCGGCGCAGACCGATATGCACTCGTCGCAGATATAGACGCCGCCCGGCCCCGAGATCATCGCGACGACCTGGTGGGGCGCTTTGCCGCAGAAGGTGCAGAAGATATCGTCGGCGCCCTCGTCGAAGCCGACGCCGGGGCCTTTCCGGTCGGCGGACATTATTTGCTCTTCTTGTTGGAGGCCGAGACAGGCCGCGCCGAGGTGATCTTGTCGATAAGGCCGTACTCAAGCGCCTCTTCCGCAGTCATATAGCGGTCACGCTCGGTGTCCTCCTGTATCCTCTCAAGCGTCTGCCCGGTCGTGTCGGCAAGGATGGTGTTGAGGCGCTGGCGCGTCTTGAGCATGAAGTCCGCGACGATGGCTATCTCGGTCTGCTGGCCCTGGGCGCCGCCCGAGGGCTGGTGGATGAGGATCATCGAGTTGGGCAACGCTATCCGCTTCCCCTTCGCGCCGGCGGCCAGGAGCACCGCGCCCATGGAGGCGCACTGCCCAAGGCAGATGGTGGAGACGTCGCTCTTGATGAAGTTCATCGTGTCGAGGATGGCAAGCCCTGCGGTCACCGACCCGCCGGGGGAATTGATGTAGAGCGAGATGTCCTTGTCGGGGTCGGCGCTCTCCAGGTGCAGCAGCTGGGCGACCACCGAGTTCGCAACATGGTCGTCGACCGCCTCGCCGAGGAAGATAATGCGCTCGTTTAGGAGGCGCGAATAGATGTCATAGCTGCGCTCCCCTCGGGGGGACTGCTCGATAACATAGGGTATCAGCGCTGAATGGACGGTTTCTAAGGTCATGGTGGTCCTCGCTTTCAAAAACTACTCTGCTGTCTTCGTGGCTGTTTTCGCAGGTGCGGCCTTCTTCGCGGGTGCGGCCGTGTCCGCCGCCTTGTCCGCCTCTGCCGGTGCCTTGTCCGCCTCTGCCGGTGCCTTACCCGCCTGATCGGCCTTGGGGGCGGCCTTCTTGGCCGTCGCCTTCTTCGCCGCAGGCTTCTTCGCGGCGGGCTTTTCTTCGTCTATCTCATGTATGACCAGCGTGTCGTTCAGGTCGGCGAGCGCACGGTAGCGCAGCATCCCCTCACGCAGGGTGTGGAGGCGGCCCTGCGCACGCCATTCGGCCTCCAGGGCCTTCGGGTCTTCCGTGCCACTCTTCGCAAACTCCTCGGAAAGGTCCGCATCGCTGACTTCCAGGCCCTTGTGGGCCGCCCATGCGTCAAGCGCCAGATCCTGCCTCACCACTTCATGGGCCTGCTTCTTCACATCTTCCCGGAACTGCTCCATGGTGATTTCCATTTGGGAAAGGTAGGCGTCCATGGTCATGTTTTGGGATTGCAGCTGCTGGAAGAAGTCCTGGAGCAGCTCTGCCTCGCGCGCCTCGACCATGGCCTCGGGCACGTCGCCTGTGAGGCGGCTGAGCAAGGCGGTGAGGACCCGGTTCTCCCGTATGCGGGGCAGGGACTCCTGCTTGGACTCCGTGATAGACTCCGCGACGCGCGTCCTGAGGTCTTCGAGGCTTTCAAAGCCGCAGGTCTCGGTCGCCCATTCCTCCGTCACTTCCGGCAGTGCCTTTTCCTTGACAGCCTTCACTTCGACGATAAAGTGCACGCGGTCGTACTGCCCCGCTATCGAGGCGAGTCCCGCGGTGAAGAGCCCTTTGAACTCAAGGTCGAACTCGGCTTTCTGGCCTTTCTTCAGGCCGACGAGGTGCTGGTCGAACTCCGGCGGGAAGAAGCCCGAGCCCAAGACGTAGAGGCTCGGCTCAGAAGCAAGCGACTCGATTGCCTCGCCCTTGTCGTCGGTTGCGGCCAGCGCGATGTCGGCGACCCCGTTCTCCTCGATCTTCGCCGAGGAAGCAGCATCCTTGTATTCGAAATAGTGCTCACGCAGGGCGTCGAGCTGCAGGGTTATCTCTATGTCGGTGGCCGCCTCTCCCGGGAGCTCTATCTCGATGGGGTCGTAGCTGTCCAACTCCAACCGGGGCTTCTTTTTGAACGTAGCCGCGAAGCTGAAGGGCTTCCCGGCCTCGGCCAGGCTGTCCTGTTCCTCGAACTCGGGCTGCGAGACAGGGACGATGCCACACTCGTCAACGGCGAGCGGATAGCTCTCCTTGACGACGTCGTCGGTGACGGTGGCAAGAACGGCTTCGGGGCCGAAGGCATTGTCGATAACCGGACGGGGGGCCTTCCCGCGGCGGAAGCCGGGGAAGCTGTACTTGTACGCAAAATCCTTGTAGGTCTTCTTGATGCGGTCGTCGATCTCCTTCGCGTCGACCGTGACGACCAGCCTCACCTCATTGTCCTTCAGTTCTTCGACAGTTGTTTCCACGAATCTTATCCTCCATCTTTTCGCTTTTACAGGGCGTGCTCACGTTGCCGGTGCACCCTCGGGGCCACGCGAGCCCTCTGCACCACAACAACTGTGCACACCAATTCGAAATTATCTCATAATGCCTGAGATTATGAAAGAAGCCTACAAGAACACAACACGGGAAAGCTGCCCGGAGGCTCTTCGGCGGCTGTCCGGCCCCTTCGGCGGAAGGTTATTCCCCGGCGGTGGCGCCTCCGCAGCTTGAGCCGCTGCCGGCACAGCAGGCAAAGCAGTGGTCGCCGAAATTGATCCGGCGCCTTAAACCGGGCATATCCCCGGATGCGGCAGCGAGTGCGGCGTCACGGTAATCGAAGATCGTCCGTCCGTCCAGGCAGGGTTGTTGGGCAGCCTGGTTGAAGTCGCAGTCGTAGCAGAGGCCTTCGTGGTCAACCGAAAGCTGATTGCGGCACATCATGGCCGGCAGCGTGGCGGGGTTGAAGGCTGCGGCCAGCTTGTCCCTGTAGGCTTGGAGCGTGCCTTTTGCGGCAAGTGCCTCGGCAAAGCGCCCCAAAGGATTGTTGGTAATGGCAAAAAGGTTGTCGAACCCTATGCCGAACTGGTCGTGCAAGCGCTTCTTGTACTCGCGTTCAAGCTGATCTTGGGACGAGGGCAGGAATGCCCCGCCGGGGTTGTAGACCAGGTTGAGCACAAGCCCGTCGCCTTCGCCATACCCGAGGGAGTTGAGTTTCTGCAGTATCTCAATGCCAGGCGCATAGGTCCCCGAGCCGCGCTGGGCCTCGCTGTTCTTCTGTACGTAATGGGGCAGGGAGGCAACAATCTGTACCCCGTGCCTTGCGTAAAGCTCGGCAAAATGGGCATACTCGGGAAAACTCAGGATGACCAGGTTGCAGCGGAGCATCACCGTGATATCCCGCTGCGCGGCTTCGACCAAGAGCCATTCGAGATGCGGGTTCATCTCGGGGGCGCCGCCGGTTATGTCCAGGGTCGTGAAGCCGTATGCGTCAATCACGTCCAGGCAGGCCTGCATGACTTCCCGGCCCATCGACTCGGTGCGCGTCGGGCCTGCCTGGACATGGCAGTGTTTGCATGAGAGGTTGCATTTCAGGCCGACATTGATCTGCAGCGTTTCCAGCTGGTCGGTTGTCTGGCCGAACTTTTCGCCCGCCCGCTCGGCAAAAGCACTACCCTGTGCATTTCCTACGATTTGCATCTCATGTCCATTTTGCATCTTGCGTCCATGTGCTCGGCCTACAGCTCCAGGTTCTTCACAATGTTCTTCATTTGGACGCCGTGCACCAGCGAGGCGCCTCCGCGGATCGCATTAGCCACGTGGATGGCCTCTGTCATCTCCTCTTCGGTGATGCCCTTTTCAAGCCCGCCCGTCGTATAGGCGTCGATGCAGTACGGGCACTGGACAGCGGCAGCCACCGCCAGGGCGATAAGGGACTTCTCGCGGGCGGTCAAGGCACCGTCCTCGAACACCTTCCCGTAGTAGTTCATGTATGCGTCCCACAGCTCGGGGGCCTCTTCGCCCATGCTTGCGAACTTGCCGAGGTCAACGCAGTTGTAATAGGTCGTCATCATTTCTCCTTCGACCGGTCAGCGGAAAGCGGGAACCCGCTTCCCCCAGTAATTATTAGACAGTATACACTATTTGCATTGGTCTAATAGTTTTTTATGGAAAAAGGAGGGGCGCGGAGCACGGGGCGGCCCTTCTGTGTCGCCGCATCCTGTGTTTCGCGCCTCGGTGTTCCATGCCCCTCTGTGCCGATGGGACACGGAAGAGCCGCATCCCTCTGTGTTCCTAAAGCATCTCGTTATGCGCGCCGTCGATTGCCAGGACCAGCTGGTCGAGCACCCGCATGTTCCCCGGGGAGTTCGACATTATGGCAACGATATAGGGCCTGCCCTGCGCCCACACGATACCGGCATCGTTGGCCGCGCACAGGTTCGAGCCGATCCAGCCCGGCTTCGTGTTCATGTAGTAGCGCGAGCCGAGGTTGTGGCGGATCACCGAGTTCAAGGACGAGGTGTACCACGACTGAACCTGGGCGCTGTTGGACGCGCCGCTGGTGAAGTAGGTGTAGTTCCTCAACCACAGCTTCGACAGGTCGCGGGCCGAGAGGTAGGTGTAGTCCGAGTTGGCGATCGCCGTTGACACCCCGGCCTCGCTGCACCAGGTACGCATAGGCGCCGCGCCGAAGGCCCTCCTGAGAGAGCTATAACCCTCGTTGCTCGACTGCCTGATGGTGGCCTCCATCGTTGAGCGCCAGGCTGGCACCGAGGCGGGCTTGAGCGCTCCGAGACAGGCCACATAGGGGCCCTTGATGGTGCTGGCGCTGTAGAAGGACTGGTCGACATTGTAGGCGATGCCCTTCCCCGTGGTCAGGTCGACCATGATGAAGCCCACGCTGTAGCCGCGCGAGCGTACCGAGTCGACGGCGCCTTGCAGCCGGCCCAATCCTGTCCGGCTCAAGGAGAAGCCTCCGAAGGTGGTGATGCTCTTCGAGCCCTTTGCCGAGTTCAGTGCGGAAAGGATGGACACGGACTCCCGGTATGCCCCGCTGGTCGAGCCGGGCGCGGGTCCGCCCTTGGCCACGAGGACGACCCGGAGGGCCTCGGCACGGTACCCCACCCTGCTCGTACCGGCGCTCGCGCCGTTCTTCGCCCAGCCCATCCAGCCGATGTTGGAGAGGTGGGCGCGGTAGTAGACGTCGAAATACTGTGCCAGGTCGCCGGTCAGCCGTATCTGCACGGCCTCGATACGCAGGCCGCTGCCCTCGCCGGCACCGGCAGGGGCGCCGCTGGCCACCCAGTTCTGCCAGCCTGTGTCCTGCACGTGGGCCCGGTACTCGATGGAGCCGGGTATCTCCTTGTCCGGACGGGAGCTTCCGGCAACCCTGAGCCAGAAGGACTCAAGCAAAAGCGATTGCCCCGTCGTCCCGATAACGGCATCTGCGCCGACCTTCTTGAGCCAGCCTTTTGTGTCAACACAGGCCTGGGCCTCAAGCGACACGGTTGCACTGGGGTTGGCCGTGGCGCCCGGGGCCTTGCCGCCCTTCTCGACGAGGCGCACCTGGACGGCCTCCAAACGCCCGGCAAGGCCGGGGGCGCCGGCGGCCTCGCCGTTTGCCGCCCAGCCCATCCAGCCGATGTTGGAGAGGTGGGCGCGGTAGTAGACGTCGTAGGCCCCGGCGAGCTCGCCGGTGAGGCGCACCTGCACGGCCTCGACCTGGCGGGCCCTGCCGGTGGTGCCGGCGACGGCGCCGTCTTTGGCCCAGCCCATCCAGCCCCGGTTCTGCACGTGGGCGCGGTACTCCACCGAGCCCGTGAGCCCGGTGCCCTTGAGCCTGATCTCAAGCGCCTCTATCGAGCGTGACCTGCCGGTGGTGCCGGCCCTCTCGCCGCCCTTGACCCAGCCCTGCCAGCCGGCCATGGCGACGTGGGCGCGGTACTCTATCGTGTAGGTCGCGGCGGCGAGGGCAAGGTCCGCAGCGTCGTCGTCTACCGGAGCTTCCGGCTGTTCGGGAAAAGCCCCGCCGGCAGCTTCCCCGGACGGTTCCTGCCCAAAGCCCCCCTGCCCGGAAGTGTCGCCCCCCTCATCCGGCGCAAGGCCGCCATCCCTGTCCTCGGGGGTGTGAGGGGCGGGGGCCTCGGTGCCATCCTCTATGCCGACATCGCCCTCAAGCCCCTCTTCGAAGGCCTGTCCGGCGCGCGTTGCACCGTCCTCGTCGGCCCACGCTGCCGTACCCGCCAGCGGCACCAACGAAAAACACAGCACGAACCCGATAAACAGCCTGCAAAGCCTTGCTCCCATACACTCACCTCACGTCCTAAATCCCTGCGGTATCAACGGTGCGGGACGTCCGCGCCAGCTGATGCGTGCACAAGCCTTGACTCATAAAGCAAAGTGTACTGGGGTATCCAAGCTTTATGAGGCGACGCCTGGGCGCATGCCAGATGGTGCGAGTGTTCTTACAGCACTTTTGCAAAACACCAGCTAAATCACTATATTTCGACATTCAATAGGCAGCGTTTACATTAATAACATGAACAATCTTCATAAATCTAATACTATAAAGGTAGAACATTCGCATCACCAAACATTCTTTTTACTTGGGAGATTGTCTGCGATGTAGGTGATGGGTAGTATATGATCAAGTTTTCTCTAGCCCTTGAACAGCACACGTAAAAGATTCGCTCCGTTCGAGCGATAATCGTCTCCTTGTCAGGAGTATTCTCAAAGTAATACTTGAAATTATACTTATTCCAACCACCATTCTCCATTATCACTAAAACATTATCGAACTCAGCACCTTTGATACCGTGCTGTGTTGAATACGCTGAGAGCTCGTTGTAGTAATCGAAATATGCCCGTAGCTGTGACAAGGGCAACACTTTTACCTTTTCGAAAATCTCGCCGTGTTTAACTATGTAATATTCTAATCTTTCGTCTTTTCGCAGTAATCGCTCTTGATCTAATGTGTTTATTACTGCCTCAATAGTCTGCGGAGCGCCTGAAAGGATTCCCGTAAGCACCGTTCCAATAGCTTTCTTGTCGGCGTTCGTCTTTATTGTTTTTTGGATACTCCCAATGACTGAGGCATATTTCCTCTGCTCAAAAAAGTAGAGTATTTCCCCAATTCTCAATAAGTGTGAGGCGAGTTTATCGGGTTCATTTCCAATTAGGCGGTCAGTGGGGCTAAATGCTTGAAGCAAGTCCGAAAACCCTATGCGCTTCGCAATCAGGCGATGCGTGAGGAACAGTACCTTTGTGCGCTTTGGATCATCAAAATCCCACCCATCGACTAACGGGTTTTTCTTAAATGAGTCTAAATCAAAATCTTCCGATGAATGTACTAAGATCGCACTACCAGTTTTATTAAGTATCTCGCCATCGCTATTTGTTTTTGCCGCTTTTTGTTCTATATCGCTTCTGATGTTGTTTAAAAGCGTAATAACGGTAGTGGCACAGCGGTAGTTATCTTCTTTGATAATCTCTTGAACATCACCGTTTGCTACAAACGCATCAATATTTCCGACACCCGTATCGTAAATAGACTGCATTCTATCCCCGAAGAATCCGATGCATAGCCGCCCTTGCGCCTGTAGTTTTATGTGCGAGAGAAAAATACCAACAACAGGGTCCTGTGTATCTTGATACTCGTCGATAAATATATAGTCGAACTTGTCGCACAATATCTTTGCAAGTAGCGGGTATTTGGCAAACATCGCATTAGCGATTTTTAATAAATCGTCATGTGTAAAAATGCCGTTTTCTAAATCTCGGTAGTTTTGGTATTCGATATTATTAAAAGCGAGCTCATCAGTCGGCGTTTCGCTAGAATAGGACAATCCGCCATTTTTGATGAGCTCAATAACAATTTGCGCCAAATTCTTCTGGAATCCTTTTATTATATCCCATAAAAAGTCATGTATCGTGGAAACGTGTAGCTTGGAATATGGCGATCTTTCCTTTATCTCATCTGCTGCCACATTCGTGAATGTGATGCAGGCAACACGAACTTTGGGATTATGTTCAAATATATGATGAAGAGTTTGGATAAGGGTGTACGTTTTTCCGCTTCCAGCCCCACCGCTCAAAAGAAAGTTCTTTTTACTGTCTAAGCATACGACGATCTGCTCCATTACTGAGCCAGCCATTCCAGCCCCTCCTTGATATAAAGTGGAATCTCCCACTTCTCTTGGCTATCCCCGCCATAAAGCAAAATATCTAAGGCAAATGAGGTTTTGCTGTTGATACAATCTTTTGCCAGAGCATAATAATCTGTATTCTCAGCTGTCAGGGAACTGAGATTTTTTAAGCCTGTAAAATGTGTTTTGCTATCAACTAAGAATTGAGTGTTTTTACAGAAAAAAGCATCCTCAAAACTGCTGGCTTGGTAGCTGTTCTCCTCGGTTTGAAAGGCAACCCGTAGCACTCCGTTTTTATCAGCAGACCATGTAGACGTAGCTAGAGCATAGCTAAATGTCCGCTGAGCATTGGTGGTCGCTACGATTTCATCGAGTTTCTTTGTGCCAAGAAAGAATACTATAGATGCATTGGAGGTTATATCCGCATCGCTAAAACGCTTACTCTTGTTATTGTCTTCCGATGATGCACAATCGAGATCAGTAACTATCAGTGTCTTGATACTTAAAAACCCTAAGAAAGTTGCAAACACATGGGCGTATGCCCCCACCTCAATAGTGGAAACATTCTGCGACAATAAGGGTACATAGCCCTCATCACCAGTGTGAGCGGTATCTATCTTCTTCATTATTGCTGTCATAAGCATACGTTCGGTGTCACCCTCAATTAATACTGCTTTGTCGGCAAAGAATAGTTCGGCGCGGCTGAGGGATACATATTGTTTGACAAATCTATATCGGCGCTCCTGTTGCGCTTTTTCCTCGGCGTCTGTCGCATTGACCATTTGCGAATACAAGTTTTTTAGACTACGAGATACAACGCTCACCTGCGTAGCACGGAAGAAGTATTTTATGTCGTCAAAGTTACACTGAGAAACAATGTGAGATGAGTGCGTGCTGATTATTGTTTGTAAGGGCAGTTTTTCTTGGTGCAGGGCTAGAATTCGCTTGATATTAGTAATGAAAACATACTGCATCTGCGGGTGAGTATGTGCCTCTGGCTCCTCAATAAAAAGTAGATTGACTGGCGTTGGTGACTCGTCGGGCTTGTTCTTCTTTGCTAACCGGTCTAACTTGATTCTAATGTTAAAGATGATGGCGAATAAGTTGAGATACCCTAGCCCGTTGTAATCCTCTGGCAACAGGGTGTCTTCGTGTTTGTACTTAACAGTGGTATTGTCTTGAAAAAGCCTCTTGTCGCTCAGCGACGATAATATAGCTATCTCTGCTTCCTGCGGATTGTAAGACATTTTCATGATCTCTTGAACCACTGGGTGAAACAGTTTTTTATAGGTATTGGTCAGCTTTTCGTCTGTTTCGAGCAGTTGCTCTTGAAGTTCCGGGAAGTCAGCGTCCGACAGCATATTCGCGTTATAGTATCTGTTTGCTAGTGTCGATAGGGATTTGCCGCGCCCTTGCTCGTTATCGACATCACGCCTTGCCTCAATGGTTTCCATTGAAATTACTGATTTGACTATGTCTCCGCTGATTGTCTTTGAGTTTTCCTCGTTACCATATTCCAAAGCTCTAATCCTTACAACAAAATATTTGTTTATGTATTGTGATACGAAATATTCAAAATTACGCTTGACACCGTTTTTCCTGTATTCGGCATAATCAGTGAGAAGTTTTTTGTATTTCTCAAACACAATAACATGCTCAAACAAGATCACTAGGTGATGATTCTCTGTGTCTAAATCCAGAATAAGCTCTGAGGCGTTGCCGATATCGTCGGTATCCTCATAAGAGATATACAGTTTGAGCGAAAGCGATATTTCGCAGAAATCTTCTGGCACAAAGGAACTGGTCTCAAATGCTACTATGGCTTTTTGAGATTCGATATTGAAGTCGTCTAATGAAAATACGGGTTTTGTTTCTACGAGAAACTTTTCAAGAATTGCAAGAAAAGACGTTTTGCCTGAATTGTTCTTCCCGATGACAAGGGAAAGATTATCTTCGAAATCAACATCCAATTCTTTGAGTATTCGGAAGTTTTTTACCTGTGCTCTTTCAATTTTCATTACTACTCTCCCCTTTTGTGAAGTATTGCTTGTTCAACCCATATATCCTATGGCGCCAACTCTAATTATATCCTCAAGTATTGGCATATTAGAGCAGCTAGGTAGAGAAATTTGAGCCGAAATAAAACACCAGAGAATATACCAGTCGCAACAATTCAAAGATCGAAGGGAGGTGATCCACGGTGGCCGTTTTCCGTGTGGAAAAGTCGCGGGACTTTACGGTGATGAGCAATCACCATTTACGAAACACTGCACTCACGCTCAAAGCCAAAGGGCTACTCTCGCTCATGTTGTCGCTTCCTGACAAATGGGACTACACAACGAAGGGCCTCTCCCGCATCTGCAAGGAGGGCATTGATTCCATCAGCACGGCACTTTTGGAGCTTGAGGCGGAGGGATATCTGACACGCGAGCGCGTCCGCGACCCACACGGGCGGCTCGGCGACATCGAGTACACGATCCACGAGCAGCCGATGGCAACGAAAGTGAGGGTGACGAGGCGGTAAACCTGCCGGAGATCGCCGAGGGCGACGTGTTCGATCCCGTCACCGCTACGCTCCGCGAAGGCAAGACCTTCCCGCCCAAACACTACACCGAAGACACGCTGCTTGCCGCGATGGAGACGGCTGGTGTGGAGGACACGCCGGAGGATGCCGAGCGCAAGGGGCTGGGCACTTCTGCCACCCGAGCGGCGACCATCGAAAAGCTCGTGCATGTGGGCTTTACAGAGCGCAGGGGCAAACAGCTTCTACCCACGGAGAGAGGCAAGAGCCTGATTGCCGTCCTGCCGGACATGCTGACCTCGCCAATGCTTACGGCTGAATGGGAGACGCGCCTGCTTGACATCGAACGTGGGAGCTTAGAGGCGGATGCCTTCATGGGTGAGATAGGCGACTTCACGCGCCTGCTTGTGGAGGAACACAGCAAGCCCGACCCCGCCTTCACGCACCTGTTCAAGGGCAAGGCGGCAGACAGCGACAGCGAATCTATCGGTGCCTGCCCGAGGTGTAAAAGCCCCGTGCGAGAGAGAGGCAAAGGGTTCTTCTGTGATGACCGCGCGTGCGGGTTTGCGCTCTGGAAGGACAACAGGTTCTTCTCCTGCAAAAAGAAGGAGCTCAAGAAACCCGTGGCGGTGGCGCTTTTGAAAGATGGGCGCGTGAGTATGAAGGGGCTCTATTCAGAAAAGACCGGCAAGACCTACGACGCGACCGTCGTCTTAGACGACAGCGGGGGCAAGTACGTGGGCTTCAAGCTGGAGTTCGAGAAGAAAGGACGCAAGGATGGACAGTAGGACAACGCCATCAAAGAGTTTGCTTGACCGCATCAGGAAACAGTATCCCGAAGGCTCGCGCGTTCGGCTCGTCACGATGGACGACCCGTACACCGACCTTTCACCGGGTGCCTGTGGCTCTGTGGGTTTTATCGACGACATGGGCACGATATTCGTGAACTGGGACAACGGATCAGGCTTGGGCGTTGTTTACGGTACTGATCGCATCGAGCGGATTGATGACAGGAATTACCTGAGAAACGCGGAGCTTGACCTTGAGGGCAAAGAGGCAGGCTATGACATGATCGACGGCATCATCAACAACATACCGAAAGCGAAGGCTGAGGAAAAGGAAGCCGAGGCTAAGCCGTCAGTCTTAGATAAGCTCACGCCCACAGCGCCGCAAGAGCGAATCGCCTCGAAAGCACCGCGTGCCGATCTGGAACCGGAGCGGTGAGCGATAAGGCGAGGCGCACGGTGCAGTTCCATTTCATGGCAAGTGATGACGAGGCGGCGCTGATCGCCGAGCGCATGGAGGCATCCAGCATCACAAACACCTCGGCGTTCCTGCGCAAGATGGCGATAGCCGGCTATATCATCCACATGGACACTAAAGACATCAAGGAGATGGTCACGCTGCTACGAAGGTGCGCGAACAACCTCAACCAGTACGCCAAACGCGCCAATGACACGGGCAGCGTCTACGCCACTGACATTGAGGATATTAGGGTGCGGCTCGATGGGCTTTGGGAGATGAATGCCTCAATCCTTTCTGGCTTTGCCAATATGCCGCGGTAGGCTACAAAGCCTTGCGTCGCAGATAAAAGCGCGTTAGAGTTATTGTGCCAACACGCGCAAAACAAAAGGAGGCCAGGCGTGAAGATCGTTCTTCGTTTGCTTGCAAGCATTGGTGTGGTAATCACCGCCATGCTCTACGGCATCTGCAAATTCATGCTGCTTGTAGCTGGGCGCGTCTTAGGCGTGCTGTCCGTCATCGTCGCTGTCCTCGGAATCGCGATGCTCGTGACAGGAAACATGCCGGGCGGCATCGCCTTCCTTGTCATCGCCTTCGTCATTTGCCCATTCGGTCTGCCGCTTCTTGCAGCCGTGTCCGTCGGCTGGCTTGGCGGCACGAGCCATGCCCTGCGAGACTATATCATGGGATAAGCAAACGGCGAAAACCACAACCAACAACTCGGCGGCGCAGTCCAACCTGCGCCGCCTTTTTAATATTTCTGGAAGGAGGCCGCCTATGGCAACGACGCGCCTGATACCGCTGCACGCAGGCCGCGGCCGCAGCGTCGGCACGGCAATAGCTAACATCATCGACTACGCAAAAAACCCGCAGAAGACAGACAACTGGCGCCTGATCTCATCATATGCCTGCGACAGCCGCACAGCCGATGCGGAGTTTGCCCTCGCAAAGCGGGAGTATGCGGCAAAGACCGGTCGCATCCGTGGAAGTGATGACGTTATCGCCTACCATACGCGCCAATCCTTCAAGCCCGGCGAGGTCACACCGGAAGAAGCAAACCAGATCGGACAAGAGCTCGCCATGTCGCTAACTAAAGGCAACAATGCCTTTATCGTCTGTACCCACATCGACAGGGATCACGTCCATAATCACATCATCTTCAACTCCACCAACATCGACTGCACACGCAAGTTCAGGAACTTCCTCGGCTCATCGTGGGCGCTTAGGCGTATCAGCGACACGCTCTGTGTGAAGCACGGCCTGTCGATAATCGAGGATCCCAAACCGAGCCGCGGCCATTACGGGATGTGGATGGGTGAAGGCAAGAAGCCGTCGTTCCAAGAGCGCCTGCGACAAATGATCGACGAGGCACTTGAGCAGAAGCCAAAGGATTTCGCCGCCTTCCT
This sequence comes from Eggerthellaceae bacterium, assembly GCA_009782605.1. Classification (GTDB taxonomy): domain Bacteria; phylum Actinomycetota; class Coriobacteriia; order Coriobacteriales; family Eggerthellaceae; genus WRIS01. Next base: position 76,459 of record WRIR01000002.1, read on the forward strand.
GAACCTGCTTAAAGGCGCGGGAATTGCGGTTGACACATCAGGCAAACACATAAAATTGCGCCTTCCAGACCAAAAGCGAAACACGCGGATGGATACGCTGCGTGGCAGCCACACTGAGGCCGCCGTGCGGGAGCGTATCACGGGAAAAAGAGAATCACCAAATCGCAAACACGCAGCCGACGAACCAAAACAAAAGATCGGGTTGCTCGTAGACATCGAGGCCGCCATACGCGATGGCAAGGGCAAGGGCTACGAGCATTGGGCAAGGGTCCACAACCTCAAACAGCTATCGCAGGCCGTCATCTATCTCAAAGAGCATGGCGACATGAGTTATGAGGAATTGGCAGAAAAGACCACAGCGGCGATGAGCCGTTTCGGGGATCTGCAAGACCGTATTAAGACTACCGAAATGCAGATGGCTGACAACTCCGCTCTGCAAAAACACATCGTCAGCTACGTAAAGACCCGCGAGGTCTACGCCGCCTACAAGAAGTCTGGATACAGCAAGAAGTTCAAGGCAGAACATGAGGGGGATATATTGATCCATCAGGCGGCGAAGAAGGCGTTTGACACGCTTGGAGCAGACAAACTGCCGTCCGTGAAATCACTTCGGGAACAGTACACAATGCTGCTCACAGATAAGAAAAAGGCATACACAGGATACAAGAAAGCGAAGGAAGAGATGCGGGAACTCATGACGCTAAAGGCCAATGTGGACAGCCTCTTCGGACCGAATGCCGCACGGAGCAACCGCGAAGAAACAAGGGGCTGAGCAAGGCGATGCCCCGCACAAAACAGCGTCTGTCAGGACGCGTAGCCGCCTACGAAGTAGGAGATCTCCACCGAAGCGATAGCGTTAGGTGGCTGGGGTTTGGGGCTGTGCCCCAACAAGCAGATTCGTCCGGATGGCCGCAGGCCAAACCGGGCGAAATCGCGCATGTTTGTACAAACATGCATTGCTTGCCAATTTGTTTGGATGCTCAGACAACGGACAATAAAACCCTATACGCGGAGTGGGGCACCTTATGCCCCGGGAGCATCTGTCTGATTTTCTGGGAACGCTATGCGAAATTCTGGGAACAGGAGTTGAAGCTCGACCTTTTCATTGCTTATATGCTTTCCTAGCTTGCATCAGCGCAGGTAAAGCTATTATTGGCAAAGAAGAGGACGATGGCTTTACCCTCACAAACCTGCGCTCCTACTTGAATGCATTCGTGTTCCCGTTATTTCGGACAGGTGTTCCTCGAGAGCCAGAATACTCGCTAGAGGATGCATGGGTACAGAGTATCGCTATGGCTGATGCTAGGGTCTGGTATTCTACTCAGCTGTTCGGCAGTTTGACTGGAAATTGAGCAGCAAGGTGTCCGTGAAAAACATCTATCAAGGGTCCAGAGGAACAATACCAAAGGGAATTCGAGGCGAGTGAGCCGAGTGTTGAAAAGTACCTGGAACATTGCTTAGTGACTTTTTACCAACAATTATTGTATAGTCTGCGTGGTGTTTTCCAATACAGTGCATAGTGATCCCCTACCCTATAAAATCACAACTTGAACCTGAAAATACCTTATTAGAGACGTCCTCAATCGCTGCTTTCACCCAATCCATGATCATCAGATAATGCTTTCTTAATCAGATCAACAAAGGTTTTGATTTCCTCATTTGCCTGATTCGAATAATACGCATAATACCTGAATTGCGTAATGTCATCGTCAAAGAAGAGCGCTGTGTAAAGGCTGTCTCCACTATCACTCGCATATCTCAAAGCAATCGACTCCGGTAAAAACACAGCTTGATCGCCAATGCCCTTAATAAACAACTCGTCGTAGCTCATCGAAGCTGTCAGCGAAAGTGATTTGGGAATGCCTCCCTCAAACCCAATATCCCTGCAGATGCTCTGAAGGAACCTTCTGATGCCAAAATCTTTGTTCGATCTGAGGGACGTAACTTCAAGCGAAATAAGGTCTTTGGGTGTTACAGATGAACAAGCAGCAATATGATGGCCTTTTTCAACAACCACGCACGCTCTTTCACAAAAAAGAAATGTAGACTCCAGATTAAACATATCATCCATTTTTGAATCAGGCTCGATTGCGATATCAAGAGAATTCTCTCGAACCATGTTAAAGGAAGTTTGGAATTCTACTGGAACAATTCTTATTCTTTTAGAAATATCGACATCTTCAAGCTCTCTTTTTGCATGATAAATTGCTGACATAATTATAGGGTCGATTAATCCACCAATCCGAATTGTCAAAAAGCTCCTGTCCTTAATACTGTTCATAAATGACCTTAGTCTAAAGTACTCGCTAGTAACAGAGTGCATTTTTTCTAAAAAAATCTCTCCGGCTGGTGTTAGCTCCATGGGATTATATGATCTATCAAATAGCTTAACGCCCATCTCTTTTTCAAGTTGAGCGAGATGCCGACTCAGTGCTGGCTGAGTAATACTAAGCTCTCGTGCGGCTTCTGAGAGATTCCCATGTTTGGCAACTTGACCAAACTCAATAAGGATATCCAAATCCATTTCATGCTCCTTTTCATCTTATCGGATTATAACAAGTCAAGAATAGCTCTCATACGCAGCAGGTATTACTTTTGGACATAGGCCCTATGCTGATATTCCTTTTTCGTAAACTCCTTAGAGATAAACGTAACCGCCATTAAGCTTAGTTGCCTGTGAATTGAGCATTTCCCCTACTCAGCTACTTGAGCATATTCTTTTGTTTGTCAGGGTATGAGCCAAGGAGGAGATCTTGATGAATGAGAATGTTACTGAAGAAGACATTAGTGTTGCAGAAGAAAACACTAATGCTGCGATAAAAACCAAAAAGCGCAAAAAATGGGCTATTACTCTTGGCGTCGTCCTAACCGTCATACTTGCAGCGGGTATTGGAGGCTGGACTTGGCATGAGCAGCCTTCATTTTGTAGTGCAATCTGCCACGATACTATGGATCACTATGTGGAAACCTGGGAGAGCAGTAACTACACCGTACGAGCCCACGCTGAAAACGGTGTGACCTGCCTGCAGTGCCATGAGGCAAGTATCCCTGACCAAATCAATGAAGCCATGAAGCAAATCAGCGGTGATTATGTAGTGCCCTTCGCGAAGATGGAGACAGACGACGCGTTTTGCCTTAGAGACGGCTGTCACACAAGGGAGGAACTCGAATCAGGGACGCCGATAATAGACAGCAAGGGAAATCAAAGCAATCCCCATTCCCAGACAACGAATAACGATGTTAGGTCACCACATGGAGCAGGCGGTTCAACAATATCGTGCTCCACCTGCCATACCATACATCGAAAATCTACAGGAACAGACTACTGCTATTCGTGTCATCACACAGAGACTTTCGAGTCGTGCTACAGCTGCCATGGAGATGCAGAGCGATAATCCAAAGGCGAATTATCTACAGGTGCCCGGCACCTGTAGATAAGTACAGGTAAAAGTAAACAGAGAGAAGGAAGAGGAAAACATGACTGAGAAACTGACACGACGAGGCTTTCTTGGCGGGGCTGCAATAACAGCAGCTTCAATGGGCGCACTGGCACTTGCCGGCTGCAACAGCTCAACCGGCAATGGAGGCGACAATGCAGCAAGTATTGATTGGGATTATGAGGCAGATGTTGTGGTCGTTGGTTACGGTGGAGCAGGGGTCTCGGCAGCAATAGGTGCTGCGCAAGGTGGTGCTTCTGCTATTGTTGTCGAAAAAGCACCTGAAGGTCTGGAAGGTGGAAACACGTCTGTTTCAGGTGGTGGCTTCATAACCATAGACTCAAACCGACTGCCAGAAGTTCATGATTATATAAAAATGCAAGGCCCTGGCACATTGACCGACGACGAGGTAGCAGGCTTCGTACATGATTTGGACACTTTACCTGCTTGGTTAAAGGATCTGGGTGCAGAAGTAGCTCTGACCGTCGAGTTAAAAGGTGGACTCTATCCGTTTTTTCCAGGTGCTGATGCCGTTAAGGACGTGAGCAGTATCGGGGGGAATGGAAACAAGCTGTTCAATTTTCTAAAAGACAAGGCTGAAAGCATGGCTGGTGTGCGGGTTTTATATGAGACAGCGGGCTATCGTCTGATTTATGAGCCAAAAACAAAAGAGGTGTATGGCGTTATTGCGCTTCAAGGTGATCAAAAAATCAATATCAAAGCCAAAAAGGGCGTGGTATTAGCCTTGGGTGGATACGAGAACAATATCGATATGATCTGGCAATATAACGCTCCGACTGTTCCGGTTTGGGCTTATGGCACACCATATAATACCGGCGACGGGTTTCCTATGCTCAGTGATGTTGGTGGAAAAGTCAGGCATTTCGCCTCTGTAGAGTGGGGCTCCTACTGTTTTGCGAGGGCATCTGAGGAAGCCGGTACGGCAGTTGCGATGGTTTATCGTTCCCCGCAATTCGAACACTCAATCCTTGTTAATCCGGAAGGAAAGCGCTTCAAAGACGAAGTGTCAAAAATTGCAGACACGCCTGCAGCCCCTCCAACTCCGTGCCATGATAAAAGGGCTCTTGCAGAGTTCGATTTAGACACTTTCGATAGAGTTGCTTACAAGAATTTTCCTATGCACATGATTTTTGATGAAACGCGTCGAGCCGGAGAGCCATTGGCAGGACTTGCTGTTTCCGACTCAGGGCAAACCTGGTGTGGAATTCACGGGACGTATAGATGGAGCGAAGACAATCTCGGAGAAGTTGAAAAAGGCTACATTCTCAAAGCAGACAGCATAGAAGAACTTGCCTCGAAGGTTGGCATTGATCCTGCTGGCTTGGTAGCAGAGGTTGAGCATTGGAATGCGATGTGCGAAGCGGGCGTCGATACAGACTTCGGGCGAGAACGGCAGCTGACACCCATAGAAACCCCGCCTTTTTACGCGGTAGAGCTCGCGATGTGTTATATCAATACCCAAGGTGGTCCTGATCGAAATGGCAAACTTCAAGTATTAGATTGGAATGGCGACGCCATACCACGTCTTTATGCAGGTGGAGAATTCGGGTCAATCTACGGATGGCTATACCAGGGGGCTGGAAACGTTCCAGAGGCAATGGCTGCCCGCACAGCAGGTGCAAATGCGGCTACCCTAGATCCTTGGGAATGAGCATTCCACTTTATATTGATCGTTTCATGATAAACCCGTCTTCATCTGCTATTGTGAGAGCACGAAGCATAATAAAAAAGTGATCATTCCGGTAACCAGAGCCCACATAAAGAATGGGCTCTGGTTTCTTCGAAGACTTGAAATTTGAAATAGTGAGGCAAGAAGCTTGAAAACAGAAGTCTATTATTTCTCAGGAACTGGTAATTCTTTACACGTTGCACATGAAATTAACAAATCGCTCATTGACTCAGGAAGAGTTTTAGCCTTAGCCAGGTATGTTAACGAATCAACCATCAGTACGGATGCTGATTTGATAGGCATTATATTTCCTGTTTACATGGGTGACACTCCCTGGGTTGTTAAGGATTTTCTTCGTAGGCTGAGGATTCAAACGTGTACATATGTATTCTCAGTTGCAACATACAATTCACATGCAGCGAACGTCATGCCAACATTAGCTGGATACCTGAAAACGTTTTCAATAGATCTTTCGCTTGGAGAATTAATAAACATGCCCGGCAATGCAATCAATAGCACTAAAAAAGAGAATGAAGAACGGCTTACCGCTTCTGTAAAAAGGATAAATGACATTGTGATAAAAATTAATAGTCGCATTGTTGAGCCTCATTTCATCTCTGCCAGAATTGAGAAAAAGGCTGCTTCATATCGAAAAAAGCCAAACAGCTCGTTTACCAGATATAAACTACTGGAAGCATGCAATGGTTGCAGAACCTGCAAAAAGGTCTGCCCAATGGCGAATATTGAGATGGAAAACAAAAGACCATTATGGGGGATGAACTGCGCAGCATGTCTTGCGTGTTTTCATTGGTGTCCGCAAAATGCAATAAAGTGGGGAATGCCCATTGTTGGAAACCGCCCTCAGTACCATCACCCAGACATAACAGTCAATGACATTGCTGAACATCAGTTCAAAGAAAGATTTGATGCTGTGGGTTAAAGAGCGAAAGAGTATTATTCATCGCTCCTTGTAAGAACCTAATACTCAGTTCCCATATCTGTACCCGTAGTGTTAAGGACAAGTCTCCGCCGTCAAAAAAAGCCTGACTTTTCCAAAGGACAAGCACGGCCTTCAACACGCACCCTCAGCTCTATCTCTAAGTCATATCAAGTTCTATGCCCAACAAAACTCTGTTTTGGTGGGCATTTTTACGCCTGCTTATAGCCTGTTCTTCATGGGGGCTTATAGGACAGAAAGTGTGTCTGGAAACGGGTGTTGATGCAGGTCAACACCCGTTTTTTGTGAAATAAATTCTTTTGATAAAAGTTTTCACTCGGACAGAAAGTGTGTCTGAGAATCGACGTTTTCCCAGTTCAGTACACTCGAAACAGCGAAATAAACACCTGATTCGAGAGGTACGATCCATGAAGACGAAAATATGTCCTTTCTGTGCTTCGAAGATGAAAAGAAACGGGAGGACCAAAGCAGGCAGACAGCGCTGGCGCTGCACTGCCTGCAATGGTTCATGCACCCATAGCTACGACAGCGAGGCCAAGGCGTTTAAGGCTTTCATCGATTGGATATTATCCAAGGATCGTCAGATCGATATGCCAGGCGAGGGAAGGACGTTTAGAAGGCACACCTCGAAGTTCTGGGAGCTGTGGCCCATGCCTGAGGTAGTCGACGAGATACATAGGGTGGTCTATGTCGATGGGATCTATCTTGCCCGTAACGTCACGATACTCATCGCCGCAAGCGATGAGTATGTCTTGTCGTGGTACCTGGCACGTGGTGAGACCTCAAGGGCCTGGAAGGCGTTACTTGGAAACATCGCCCCACCGGATATGGTCGTAACGGATGGAGGCAGTGGTTTTGCGGGCGCTGTCAAGGAGGTCTGGCCAAACACCCGCGTCCAGAGATGCCTCTTCCATGCTTTCAGCCAGGTAAGACGCTACACTACCTCGCAACCAAGGCTTAAGGCCGGTATAGAGCTCTACGCAATCGCCCAAGAACTCATGCATATCGAGACCTTGAGGCAAGCCGATTGGTGGGTGGAGCGCTTTATGCACTGGTGTGGGTTTTGGGAGGATTTCCTTTCAGAGAGAAGCTATAACCATGGAAGACTCGAATACACCCATGAAAGGCTCCTTAAAGCACGGAGGTCTTTGGTGGTGCTGATAAACAAGGGAACGCTATTTACCTATCTGGAACCAAGACTGATGACGGAAGGGAAGATGCCTGCTACGACAAACCGTATCGAAGGAGGGGTCAACGCACAGTTAAGATCCGTTCTTCGAAACCACAGAGGGATGAGCATGGTCAGGCGCATCAAGGCAGTCTATTGGTGGTGCTATATGCACACAGAGTGCCCGAAACCACCGTCAGAGATAGTGAGGTCGATGCCGACTGACGACGACATCGACCTGTTGTACGAAACATATGCCACGAACCCAAAAGAGGTGCTTGGCCCTTCCGAATGGGGCAATGGCCTTGCCTGGGAGGAGTTCCATCATCAGACCCGCTACCCCAATGCCATCGACTAGGCTCCAGACACACTTTTTGTCCTATAAGCCTTCATGGGAGAGGCAAGGTGCCACAGCCCACCACCCCGTTTCGATTTCACGCCAGTTCACATTGCGAATCAAAACGGAGGTTTCACCATGAAGAAAATTAACTTGCGGGAACTCTACCCCAAGTATTATCAAAGCGACATAATCTTTGAGGTCACAGATGAGATCGTGCGCGCGATAGAGGAGTTCGACCTGCTTGAGGTGGCCTATCTTCGACGCCTTTATCGCAACAGGGCACATTACTCCCTCGATGCAGGGGATGGGATAGAAAACCATACCTTGCTCCGTGTGCTCTCGCCGCATGAAGAATACGAGCGCAAAGAGGAAATGCGAGCGCTCTACTGTGCAATACACGCCCTTCCCAACAAACAGCGAGAACGCATCTATGCGCATTTCTTCCTTGGCTTGAGCAAGGCCGAGATTGCCCGTGCAGAGGGCATCAATGCTCGTTCTGTCAGCGAAAGCATAGAGAGGGCCCTACGCAATCTTGAAAAGGCACTGAGAAAAAAATTGTAGGACAGCCCTCCGAAATGCCGAAAAAATGTCACGGTATATAGGGGGCGACCATCAAGCGCAGCCCGCACAAAAGGTTAGATGCGCCCGACATAGTGCCACAGGTACGCCTCTCGCGCAACTTGATAGCAGAATAGACGGTGTTCAGGTACGTTTCCCTCACGGACGAGCGACAGAAGGGGCGGCGCGATGATGGCTATAAGCCGGAGCGACAAACCGCAACCCTTCAAGCCGGATGTGGCAATCCGGTCGCGACGACCCATGCGGGAGATAATGATACTTCCTCACGGCTCCCCAAAGACTGCGGGAGAGTCCCTACCGTATTCGTCCGCTTTGGCAAAGCGATACAAACGGTACAGGCAGGGCTATGATGCGGTGCCGACCGCAGCCTGAACACCCCCGTCCCTGCAGGTGTGTAGGGACAGCCGGGGGCAGTGACAAATACGGCGAGAAAAGCAACATCAATTAACAACAACGTTCAAAAATCGAAACGGAAGGAGGCCGCGCCAACGCAATGTCTGCAATAGCAGCGGCAAGGTGCGGCCACCTGTACAACTAAAAACGGAGGCGCAGCATGAAAGACAAAACACGCCTTCCAAGTGAAAGCGAAATTGCGAGCCAATGTGTCCGGGAAACCAGAACACACAGAGTGGGCACAAAGGTATTCATAGTGGAGTCGGTGTTTCCCGAATGCCCACGCGAACGACTTGACGACATCCTCGTGAGGCTCATGAGACAAGAGGACAATGCGACGGCTTAGTAGACAGGCTTCTCCCCACGAAGCTCCCCACGAAGCCAAACCGGACGGGCTGACAAAGGCAGCAGGTGGATGGTAGAATGCCATCGTAAACGCTGCTTGTTTGACTGTCACAAAGGAGGAACCATGAGACAGCAAATAGGCAGAGTGGCAATCTATTGCCGCACAGCGCGATACGATGATGACGCTATCGCACAGCAAGAAATACTCTTACGGCTACTCGCCGAGGAACGGGGGTATACGCACCTTGAAATCTTCATAGATAACGGAGTTTCGGGCTTATCCTTTAACCGCCCCGCGCTTGCAGAGTTGGAAAAGTGTATAGCTTCGGGTGAAGTCACAGCCATTCTTGTAACGGACATTTCACGGATCGGGCGCGACCTTACACAAACGATAGCATGGATTCGTGAATGCTTCGAGAAAGGTACCGAGGTCATAGACGCTTCGGGGTCGTATCCCCGGTTGCCCTCTACTCGTGCGATCCCCACGGACGGGGGTGAGCGCAAATGAAGCGGACAGTCACAACGCGCAAAGGCCGCGACAACACAGCCCACCTGTACCTGCGCCTATCACGCGATGACAACCTTGATGGCGAAAGCTACAGCATCAGCAACCAGAAGCAGCTACTTACAAAGGTTGCAAAGGAAGCGGGGTATACGAATCTCATCTGCCATGTTGACGACGGGATATCCGGCGTGACGATGGAACGACCGGGCTTTATCGAGATGATAGGCCAGATCGAAGACGGCATTGGCTCGGCGGTTTTCGTCAAGGATATGTCGCGTCTTGGGCGCAACTACCTGAAAGTCGGCTACTACACAGAAGAGTTCTTCCCAGAATACGACATCAGGTTCGTCGCCGTCTCTGACGCTATCGACAGCGCCGATGGTGAGAATGAGATCGCACCGATAAAAAACCTGTTCAACGAATGGTACTCACGCGACATCTCCAAGAAGAAAAGGCTCAGCAACCGTGTGCGCGGCAGCACCGGAATACCAATGGGCAGACCACCTTACGGGTACATACTCGATCCAGACGATCCCCACCATTGGGTCATAGAGCCCGAAGCGGCTGAGGTTGTCCGAAGGATATATCGGATGACGACAGGCGGCTTTGGCACCGAGCAGATCGCCAAGGCCCTTGAAGACGACGGCATACTTACGCCTTACTTCTACTGGAAGGCACAAGGGATCAACCGCCCGGGCAGCGGCGGAAAGGCATTGCAGGAACGGCCGCCATGCAAATGGAACAGCTCTACCATCGTCAAGATATTGCAGACCCAGGAGTATTGCGGAGATGTCATCAACTTCAAGACCTACTCTAAGTCATACAAGAACAAAACACGGCTTGAAAACGATCCGGAGAATTGGGCTGTCTTTGAAGGCGTCCACGAACCGATCATCGAGCGGGCAGTATGGCAGCAGATACAAGAGAAGCGTGGCACAAGGCGCAAGCGCAAGAAGAAAGACGGCGAGACCAATATGTTTTGCGGCCTTTTAGTCTGCGCTGATTGCGGACACAACCTCTGGTACCACTTCAACCAAGGCAACCCGGAGATCACCTACTTCAACTGCTCCAACTACAAGGGAAACCGGGGCGACTGTAAATCGACGCATTACATCCGTGTTGACTTCTTGGAGCAGGTCGTGATGCTGGAGCTTCGACGCCTTATGCGTTTCGCCGTTCACTACGAAGACGAGTTCGCAGCCCTTGTCATGGGACATTCAAAAAACGTCGTGGAGTTCGACCGCCAGTACAAGCAAAAGGAGATGGCAGGTGCTATCTCTCGCTATGACGAGATCGACAGGCTCTTCGAGCGCATGTACGAGGACAACGCTTCGAGCAAGATTTCCGACGAGCGGTTCTATACCATGTCCAAACGATACGAGTCCGAGCAGGTCGAGTTGTCAGATAAGATCAAGGCTCTCAAGTCAGAGATTGACAAGAAGGACGACAGAGCCATGACAGCGAGCATGTTCTTGAGAATCGTCCGCAAGTACACAAGGGTCAAAAAGCTCACGCAACCTATGCTCAACGAGCTCATAGGCCACATAGAGGTACATCAAGCAGAGAAGATTGACGGAGAGCACCACCAGAAACTCGTTATCCACTACAACTGCGTCGGTAACATAGAGATCCCCAAAATCCTCAAATTGCCTGACGCAGACGTAAGAATTCAGACCAGACAAGGGGTAGCAGTGCGCTACGCCGCGCAAGGGGCTGTTTGAGCGCAAAAAGAATGCGAGTGTTCTTACAGATTCATCAAATGCTGTAAGAACACTCGCAGTGGTGCGGGCGAAAGGACTCGAACCTTCACGGTTGCCCACCAGATCCTAAGTCTGGCGCGTCTGCCAATTCCGCCACGCCCGCACGCAAAACCTCCGCTTCCCCCGCCTATGCCGACAGGTGTTGGAAGCGCGTATACTATGATACCAAAAGACCTGCAAAAAGTGAGGTGCGCCTGTGAAAGGCGCACCTCGTTCACTCTCAGGCTTGTCCGAACGCCTGTTCCCGGCAACAAAAGCCAGCTGGGGAAAGCGGGCGGCTACGCGGCAGCGGGCAGTGCGCCTGCTGCATCTTCGGCATCGTCAGCTAAGTCGCCCGCCGCTTCGTCCAATGCCTCTTGGGCATCGTCGGCGACATCACCGCCGTCAACGCCCTTGGTGATGTTGAAGTGGCCTGCACAAATCTTGCACATGCGGGCCTTGCTCGCCTCGAAGGCCTCGTCAACCGTGCCTTCCCGCAGGTTGTTCTCGGAAATCCTGTTCAGGGCCGAGCAGGTCGCCCATGTATGGTAGACCTTGCTGTTCGTCGACCACTTGACGTAGTTGGCCCCAAAATCGCTCGATTCCGCGTTCTCGCGCATCTGCTGGAGGTCTTCCAGCGAGATCGGGTCGTAATCGGCAGAAAGGCCCACCGCGCCCGCCAGGCACACAACTGCCAGGATGGAAATCAAGGTCTTTGCCCTCTTGTCCAGGTTCTTATCGAGGAGCAGCAGGAGCAGGATCGGGAAAAACGCGATAACCGCGATGATCGCGCCCAGCTGGGTCTTGATGAAGAACTCGACCGGGTTCTTTTCTGACGGCGGGTCAATCTTGTTCGCCCGCTTCCACAGGAAAGAGCCGGCAACGACCAACACCAGGTCGAGAAGTAGGGCAATCACGATGAAGACCACCGGATTGCTCACGACCAGTTTCTGCAGAAGGATCAGTATACCGACCACTTCACAGGCCAAGCCAAGGACCCAGAGGACGATTGCCAGCAACCTCAACGTACCCGCGTTCCCTGTCGGCCTCGCAAGCGCTTCATTCGTTGCAGCAGCCGCTTGCCGTGTGGCGGCCGCTCCCTTCGTCGCAGCCTCCTTCACTTCCGCTGCTTCTTTTGCTGCACTCGTTTTCCTCTCAGTCATGTCCTACCTCCGCTCTAGCTCTTCTTTGAACCAAGCAATGAACCAATAAGGTTTCCAACGTCGAGGCCACCGTCTTTCAAGGCACCGCCGACCAGGGAGCCCAGGATGTCGCCCGAGCCGCCTGCCTTGCTTGCGGCTGCCTTGGTCGCGCTCGCGGCGGCGCCCTTCGCTGCCGCCGATGACGAGCCGCCGCCAAGGGTCTGCCCGATGAGGGCCCCGACAACCGAGCCCATGATGTCCTTGGACCCGTCGTTGCCGACGACCTTGCTGATCAGCTCGCCGATGATGTTATGGTCGCCTGATGCGGTCTTCGACCCGCTCATCAAGGTGCCGAGCAGGTTGCCCAGCATCCCACCGCCGTCCTTGGACCCGCTCAGCATGGTGTGCAGAACGCCCCCCATGTCAGTCGCCGACAGCCCGTTGACGCCGGAAAGATCCTCAATCGACTCGTGCGGATGGCTCTTGAACCGCTCCACCAAGCTGGGATCGTCTTGCAGGGCCTTAGCCACCAACCCTGCCACTCCATTGATATCGATACCACTCATCTTCTTCCTCCGTCCATTCCAAATCCCTATTAAACTAAGGTTCCTAGCTCCGCGCTCCATTCTAGCACTCTATCCCTCGTTGAGGGAGCACGCACACAAAGTCAGAAATAATTTAGTGCGAGAAAACGCAGAGGTGATACGCATCGGGCATTTCTGCACGTTTTCGGGGGTTTCTATGCGCCTTTTGGGTGTTTCAAACCGGTGTTTCAAACCGCCGCGCCGCGCGCCTTCCCTCAAGGCACTGCGTCGTATACAATCGTCCTGGCGAAGCAATAATCCGCTGACGCTGCAGCCCTGCAGGAACCACAAACCGAAGAAGGTGGCTGATGGACGATAGTGCCGACAATGCCGGTAGCACCGAGGAGGAGGCCCCGAGCCCGTGCGGGCAAGTGCGGGATGCCGAGGCGCAGGAAGGAAGACCTGACAAGGCGGGGCTCTACGTCGCCCATTTCTCGTCGCCTTTGAACGCTGCTCCGGCCAAGGGCTCCTTCGAGTTCGAGAGTACCGCCCGGGCCTCGTCGAAGCAGAACCGCCACGATGCCCGCATCAAGATGCTTGAGCTCTTCGGGAAGGACGCGGTTTCGTGGGCCATCGACGACATCAAGCCGAAAAAGAGCAGGCAGCACGCCTGCGCCAACCAGCTCGAACTTGATTTCAGAGAGCACAAGCCCACCCGGAAGCGCCCGGTCGCGAAGAAATACCTGTGAGGCTGGGTTGCGGCGGCCGCAGGGGCAACGCAGCAACTCCGCAGCAAGCGCAAGGGCTTTGCAGCGACCGCAACACGGCAGCCGCAGCAGCCGCACAGCTTTCCGCCTTGGGGGCTAAAGCCTGGTCGATACGCTAGATGCTCTTGTCGAGGTCGAGCTGCATGAGGTTGACGTTCTCGCGCATCCGCTTCGCAGTCGCGTGCGTTATCCGCTCGCTCTCATACATCGCCTGGATCAGGTCGAGCTCCAGGTTCAGGCCTATGCGCCCGATGTCGTTGGCGTCGGCCGCGGCCTTCGTGATGGTGGTGACGCTGACCTCGGGCCGCTCGCTGCGCAGGCGCCGCTGGCTGCGCTGGTATTCCAAGAGGAGCTTGCTCACGTCTTCGGAGAGGGTCTGCGGGTTGCCCATCTCGTCGTGAAGCTTGCCGATGGCGTACTCGCCGGCGCGCCGTTGCAGGTCGCGCGCCTCTTCGCGGTGGTGGCTGTCCGTGCGGGTGACCATGTGGCTCATCAAATGGACGAGGGATCGTGCAACAAGGACGGGGTGCTGTATGAAGCTGCGGGCTATGCGCAGGTTGCCGCTGTGGTTTATGATGAGGTTTTGGGCCTGGGTCAGGCGGTTGATGAGGGAATACCCCACGACGGAATCGACCTCTTCCTTCTCGATGAGGTCCTGGATGAACTCCTCTTCCCAGCCCAGCGCCTTGACGCGCAGCTCCTTTTTGGAGGTCGCCTCTTCCGGGTCGACGTTGCTCTTATGGCGTGCTATCCGCGCGTTGTACGAGCGCACCACCGACTGCGTGGCCACGTGCGTCTCGGGCGTCTGCTGTTCGGTAAGCACCTCGATGACCTTGCGGAGCACTTCGATGGTGGCGGTGCTCTCGTCTTTGAGCTCGTCGCCTTCAGGCTGCCTCTTGGGTGCGAGCACGGGGACGACGAAGGTGGCCAGCAGCAGCGTCAGGATGATAACCCCCGAAGCGAGGAACAAGAGCAACGAGCGCTGAGGGAAGGGTATCATGCCCTCGGCGGTGGTGACGGTGAGGGGGATGGTCATTAAAAGGGCGAGGGTGAAGGCCCCCTTGGGCCCCGCGAGCGTGGTGACCAGGGCCGCCTTGAGGTCCGACACGGCAAACCTGCGGCCCTCCCGCCTGCGCATCCCGACTGCCTCGGTGGCGATTATCCAGAGGTAGCGGGCAAGCAGCATCATGGCCGTGATGACCACGATGTCGATGATGAGCCAGTTGTGGCCTATCAGGCTGTGGTCCCAGGTGTTTTGCATGGCGGTCGGGAGCTGGAGGCCGAGCAGGACGAAGACCACGCCGTTCAAGGCGAAGCAGAGCACCTGCCACAGGCTGTTCGACACGATGTTGGCACGCGAGACGGCAGGGCGGACCTCCTTGGGCGAGATGGCAATGACCAGCCCGGCGGCAACCACGGCGAGGATGCCGCTGGCACCGACGGTGTGCGCCGCCAGGTAGATGATGAAGGGCATGAACACCTCAAGCAGGACATGGAAGGTGGTGTTGTCAAGGCCCAGGGAGCGTGCCCTGTTCGAGACGAAGTTCACGGCAAAGCCCAGGACGATGCCGATGAGTATCCCCCCGAAAAAGCTGAGCAGGAAGCTGACAGACGCATCGACAAGGACGAAGGAGCCGGTGATCACCGCCGCAATGGCGAACTGGAAGGAGACGATGCCCGAGGCGTCGTTGATAAGCGATTCGCCCTCCAACAGCGCCTTTTGCCGCTCGTTGAGGTTCACTTCCTTCGAGAGGGAGGCGACCGCGACCGCATCGGTGGGGCCGAGCCCCGCGCCGAGAGCGAAGGCGGCTGCCAGGGGAATAGAGGGGATGAACCAGTTCACATAAAAGCCGATGATAAGCGCACTGGCAAAGACAAGGCCGATGGCCAGCGAGAGCACGGGCACCTTGTTCGTCCACAGCGCCGCCTTGTTGACCTTCTTCGCCTCCCAGAACAGGAGGGGGGCTATGAGCAGCACGATGAAGAGCTCCGGGTCGAGGTGTATCTCGATGGGCGAGACCGAGAAGAAGGCGATGAGCAGGCCGAGTCCGATCTGGATAAGGGGGGACGACACCTTCGGGACGACCTGGTCGATCACTGCCGAGAGCAGCACGGCAGCAAGCAAGAGCAGGATCAGTTCAAAGGCCTCCACCGGCAACCTCCTTACAGCATGTCCACCTCACAGCATATCCAGGGTCATGAGGATTTCACCTCCATTCTACCGTAGCTTCCCTCTCCCACGGCAGGGAAATCCCATTTATAGGATATTATTAAGCTGTTGAGGAATTGTGGCATTGGGGAATCGCGGGGATGAGCCCCCGCCCTGCCCGGACGGTTGAGGAGAAGGAAATGACGCACACGCTTGGAAAGACCCTGCTGATAGCCAACCCTGCGGCCCAGAACGGGAAGGGGGCGAAGGCCGCCCTGTTTGCGGAAGAGCGGCTGCGCTCCGTGCTGCCGCAGGCGGACTTCGTGGCAAAGATGACCGAGGCGCCCCGCCATGGCCTTGAGATTGCGGCGAAAAGCGCCTTCTTCGACACGGTGGTGGCACTCGGAGGCGACGGCATCGTCCATGAGGTCGCCAACGGGCTCATGTCCCTGCCACAGCCGAAGCGCCCACACTTCGGGGTGCTGCCGGTCGGTTCGGGCAACGACTATGCGAAGACGCTCGGCATGAGCCTTCGTATCGAGGAGTCGGTGGAGCAGCTCTTACGGTCCCGCCCCCGCGCCTTTGACGTGGGGCTGTGCAACGGGGAGTACTTCGTCGAGACGCTTTCCTTCGGCCTGGATGCCGCAATCGCGCTCGACACGGTGCAGCGCCGGGTCAAAACCGGCAGGAAGGGTGCCTGGCTTTTCTTTGCAAGCGGCGTCGACATGCTCCTGCACCACCTCCACACCTATGAGTACGCCCTGCGCTACGGGGAGGTGACAGGCGGGCAGGCCGCCGGCGCTGGAAGCGCGGTCGTGGATGCGGCGACAAGAGGCAAAGCGGCTGCGACAGGCGAGGTCACCGCAGCGTCCGGCCCCGACCGGCGGACCTCAGAGCGCCGAGGGCAGATGCTGCTCTTCGCCGTCCAGATAGGGCGCACCTACGGCGGGGGGTTCACGATATGTCCGAAGGCCGCAACCGACGACGGGCTCTTCGACCTGTGCATCGCCCACCCGCCGATGGGCATCCCGAAGGCGCTGCTGATATTCGCCCTGGCAAAAAACGCGCACCACACCGGCTTCAAGCAGCTAGAGTTCCTCACGACCGACACCCTGACCCTGCATTTCCCCGACAAGGTCCCCCCTGTCCAGATAGACGGGGAGGCCTTTGAAGGCGAGACCTTCGACATCCGCTGCATTCCCCAGGCCCTCCACGTCCTCGTACCGGATAACTCGCGGGGACAGGTCCCGTGAGTTGTCCTGAGTTTCCATGAGTTTGTCTTGCATGGGCCGGAGAAAACCCCTATACTAGCTCTTTGCGCCATGGTGGGTATAGTTCAGTTGGCTAGAACGCCAGATTGTGGCTCTGGAGGTCGTCGGTTCGAGTCCGATTATCCACCCCAGGCGCGCATGGCTGCAAGGCATCCCATGGGGAAGCGGCAGCCGGTGTTGTAAGGCGGTTGCCCTTTTCCGGGCCTTGCTTTACAATAACCCAGCGCATATGCGCACGCACCTTTCATAGAGCGTCAAACGGATCGTTAGCTTAGTTGGTAGAGCAGGGGACTCTTAATCCCAAGGTCCGGGGTTCGAGTCCCCGACGATCCACCACCGAAACTTAGCAGGTATGGAAGCGTGCCTGCTTTTTAGTGCCTACAGGGGCGTAGCGGGGACTCGAACCCCTCTCATCCCTTACATCTTTTCGGGGGCCGACACGCCGAGGAGGGCGAGTGTTTGGGCGAGCACGATGCGGGTGGCATTGACCAGGTAGAGGCGCGCAGCTTGAAGGCCCTCGTCGTCGTTGAGCACGCGGCAGGCAACATAGAACTGGTGGAAGAGTGCGGCCAGGTCCTGTGCGTAATGCGTGAGGCGGAAGGGCGCGCGGTCGCGGGCGGCGTCGGCGACGAGCTCGCCGAACTCCCCCATCTTCCTCATCAGCGTGAGCTCCGCCTCGTCCGTGAGGCACGACAGGTCGAGAGTGCCGGCAAACAACCTGTCCGCAAGCCCCTCCATCGAAGGCCCGTCCCCGGACGCGGCGTCAACCTCGCCCAGGCCGACGGCCTTGCGAAGTATCGAACAGATACGGGCATGCGCATACTGCACGTAGTACACCGGGTTGGAGGCATCCTTCTTCTTCGCCACCTCGATGTCGAAGTCTATCGGCTGGTCGCTTGAGCGGGAGAGCATGAGGTAGCGCGTCGAGTCGACCCCGACCTCGTCGATGAGCTCGGCGAAGGTGACCATCTCGCCGGTCCTCTTGGACATGCGGACAACCTCGCCGCCGCGGAAGAGGTTCACCAGCTGGCCGAGCACGACCTCAAGCGTGCCGGGATGGCCCCAGGCCGCAAGCATGGCCTCGCAGCGCTTCACATAGCCGTGGTGGTCGGCCCCCCAGATGTTGATGAGGCGGTCGAAGCCGCGCATCAGCTTGTCGTAGTGGTATGCGACATCGCTCATGAAGTAGGTGAACTCGCCGTTCTCCTTGATCAGAACACGGTCCTTCTCGTCGCCGAAGGTGCTTGAGCGAAACCAGGTCGCACCGTCCTTCGTATACACATGGCCTTTGTCTTCCATCGCCTTGAGCGCGCGGGACACCGGGCTTTCCCCCTGCGCGTCGTCAATATAGAGGCTCCTCTCTGAGAACCAGCAGTCGAAGTTGTTGCCGAAGCGGGAAAGCGTGTCCTTCATCAGCTGGAGCATCTCGCCGTAGGCCATCTCGCAAAAGGCATCCCTGCGCTTTTCCGACTCGACCGCAAGCCAGGTATCGCCGTCGCGGTCGAGGATACCCTGGGCGATGTCGGTGACATAGGCCCCACCGTAGCCCTTCTCTATCAGCTCGACGTCCTGCCCGTTGAGCTGGAGGTAGCGGCAGACGACGGACTGCGCGAAGAGGTCCATCTGGACGCCGGCGTCGTTGACGTAGAACTCTTGGGAGACCTCATAGCCGGCATGACGCAAAACACGCGCCATCGAGTCCCCCAAGGCAGCCCAGCGACCATGGCCGATATGCATCGGCCCCGTGGGGTTTGCCGACACGTACTCCAGGTTGACGAAGCGTTCCTCAGGCGGCGCCTCGCTCTTGCCATAGTCGCCCTTCAGCGTGCAGATGGAGGCGAGCATGCGGTGGTAGGCCGCAGGCTTGAGGCGGATGTTGATGAATCCGGCCCCCGCGATCTCGACCGTGTCTATCAGGTCGTTGGCGGGAAGGGCCTCAATGATGGCACAGGCAACCTCGCGCGGGTTCTTCCCAAGCTGCCGGGCGCAGCGCAGGGCGACGGTCGAAGCCCAGTCCCCGTGGGCCTCGTCGCGGGGGCGCTCCAAGGATGCCGCCGGAGCTTGCTCAAGCTCCAACGACCCTGAGTCGCATGCGGCTCGTATCGCGTCGTCGATTATCTGTTCCAGCTGTTCGCGTATCTCCATGTCCGTTTCTTTCCTTGGTGTTCCTGCAATCCGCCATGCTGCGCGAGCCCCGGCTAACCGTAAGGCCTTGGTAATTCTACCATGGACAAAGCGAGCAGGCGGCGCACCTGCGGAAGAAAAGGCGCAGGCCTACAAGAGCAGCATGGCGATCGTCAGTATCACCATGCAGGTAATCCCCAGTATGACGAAGAGCTTCGCCCCGAATTTCAGCCAGGTCGAATACTCGATTCTGGCAAGCGTCAACCCTCCCATGATGGCACCGCTCGTGGGCGTGAAGAGGTTCACGAGGCCGTTGCCTGCGGAAAAGACCATGACCATCGCCTCGACCGAGAACCCGAGGCGCTCGGCCAAGGGGCCCATAATGGGCATGGTAACCGTCGCCATGCCGGATGACGAGGGGATCAGGAAGCTCAAGACGACGTAGAGCAGGAAGCTCAAAGGGGTGAACACGACTGCCGACACGCCCTGCAAGAAGTTCGCCGCGCCCTCAAGGATCCACCCGGACATGCCGGTCGTATCCATGAGAACGGTGATGGAGCGGGCCAGCCCGATGATAAGCACCACGCCCATCATCCCTCCCGCGCCCGCAATGAATGCCTTGACGAAGCGGGCCTCGCTCAGGCCGCCGATGATGCCGACGACGACGGTCATGAGCAGAAACCAGGTCGATGCCTCGTCGAAGTACCACTGCCCCAAAGGGAGGCGCGTCAGCCAGGCACTCCACCCGAAAGCCCCTTCCACATCGATGCCGAAGTCCTCCCAGGGGATAAAGCCGACTATCATGACCAGAAAAGCCAGCGCGAAAACGACGAGGGTGGCCTTCTGGCGGCCGGTCATGGAGCGTTTTTTGCCCTGTCCCTCGACGAAGGCGGCATCGTCGGCGCCGTTGTAGCCTTTGCCGCCGTCGCCGCCGGCACCAAAGGCCTGTCCCCCGCCGAACTCCTGGGCCATTATCTCTTGTTCTTGCAGGCTCAAAATCGTCGAGCCCCTGTCCTTCTTGACCTTCCCCGCATAGCGCATGACGAAGAGGATGGAGATGGCCAGGGTCGAAAGCCACAGCGCCACGCCGAGCATGATGACGAAGCCCTGGTTGACCTCGATGCCCGAGCCGCTGAGCGCGTCGACCGCCGCGCCGACGGCAAAAGGGTTCACCGTCGAGCCCAATACCCCGCACCCGGCGCCGAGCAACACGGTTGACGCACCGACCATGCTGTCAAAGCCCGCCGCAATCATCGTCGCAGCCAGCAGGAGGTAGAATGCGACCGTCTCCTCGCACAACCCAAAGGTGGTGCCCCCTATCGAGAAGACGAACATGAGGATAGGGATGAGCACAAGCTCGTTGCCTTTGAGCTTCCTCACCAAGGTCGTGATACCAGCGTCCAGCGCCCCCGTCTCGGTCACAATCCCTAAAAAGCCCCCGAGGACCATGACGAACAGGCAGACGGGCAAAGCGTCGGTGAAGCCTTTTACAGGGGCGGTCGTCACGTCATAGAGCCTCGCACCGACCACGCCCTCGCCCCCGGCAAGCGACACGATAATCGTGACAACAGCCAGCACGAGCAGCATGATAATCAGGATGGTGAACGAGCTCAGCGAGCGCTTCTTCCTGCTTTCCTCTTGTGTGTTCTCCTGTGCGTCCTCGGCCACTGTGTCCCCCTCACACGAATTCGGGCTTTTCCGGGCACGGGCCCGGGCTCTTCTCAGCGCGCCTTCCCTGGCCTTGAAGGGCTTGGGGAAAGGGTTGCGAACAGAACCGCCTTGATGGTGTGCATACGGTTCTCGGCCTCGTCGAAGACCTTTGACTGGGCGGACTCGAACACCGTGTCGGCAACCTCCATTTCCTCGACGCCGAACTTCACGGCTATTTCGGCGCCGACGGTGGTCAGGGTGTCGTGGAAGGAGGGCAGGCAGTGCAAGAAGATGGCATCATCGGCGGCTTGGGCCATGACCTCGGGGGTCACACGGTAGGGCTCAAGCAGCCTGATGCGCTCGGCCCAGACCTCGTCGGGCTCGCCCATGGAGACCCAGATGTCGGTATAGACGACCTGGGCGCAACTGCAGGCCTCCCCGACATTCTCGGTCAGCGTGACCGAGCCGCCGGTCTCACGGCAGATTGCCTCGCAGGTGGCGACGAGGTCATCGGCAGGCATGCGGTCACGCGGGCCGCAGGCGACGAAGTGCCCGCCGAGCTTGGCGCACACGACCATGAGCGAGTTCGCCACGTTGTTCTTCGCGTCGCCCATGAAAACGAGTTTTTTGCCCTCGATGCCGCCGGCGAAGTTCTCCTCGATGGTCAGCATGTCGGCAAGCATCTGGGTGGGATGGAACTCGGTGGTCAGGCCGTTCCACACCGGCACCCCCGCATTCGCCGCGAGGTCTTCCACTATAGACTGGGCGAAGCCCCGGTACTCGATGCCGTCGTACATGCGCCCAAGCACGCGGGCCGTGTCCTCGATGGATTCTTTCTTGCCCATCTGCGAGCTGCCCGGGTCGAGGTAGGTCACGCCCATGCCGAGGTCGTATCCGGCGACCTCGAAGGCACAACGGGTGCGAGTCGAGGTCTTCTCGAAGAGCAGGACGATGTTCTTGCTCTCAAGGTAGCGGTGAGGCGTTCCCGCCAGCTTCAAAGCCTTGAAGTCCCGGGACAGGTCGATAAGGTAGCGTATCTCGTCCGGAGTGAAGTCGAGGAGCTTCAAGAAGCTGCGCCCGCTGAGGTTGATGCTGGTTGACATGGATATCGGGTCCTTTCTTCGTCCGGGGCCTCATCAAAGCCCTGTTCCGTGGTGCTTTGAGCCCTCGCGCCAAAATTTCCGCGTTCCTCTGCCATGCCCTACCTTACCGAAACAGGGTAGGCAGGTGGTTTGTGCGTGGCGCGCCCGGCAGGATTCGAACCTGCGACCTTCGGATTAGAAGTCCACTGCTCTATCCGGCTGAGCTACGGGCGCGCATCGACGTGCCACGATGCGCCATTATAGCGTATCTTCACCCCCGTGGCAGGCTTCGTGGCCCTTTTGCCCTCTTTTGCCCCGGCAGATCCCCGGTATGCCCCCGGTTAGGCTCCTGATCCCGGAAAGCCCCCGGTCCCCGGTAGGCCCTCGGAATGAGGCCCCTGAAGGTCCCCTGAAATGGATTTCTCTTCACAACAGGCCCGTTTTGATATATCATGGGCAGAATTGTTAGGCGGATGCTGTGCGGGCCCAGGCGCGCACGAGCCTTTATGCGGGTGTAGTTCAATGGTAGAACTTCAGCCTTCCAAGCTGACCACGCGAGTTCGATTCTCGTCACCCGCTCCATAAAACACCAGGCCAGGAAGCATTTTCTCTGACCTTCTTATTTGGACATAGCGTGGAACAAAATGGACGCATCAGCCAAGTCGGCGAAAATGCAGGCCCTCCGTGCCCCTCCTGGCCGCTAACACGCCTCTTCCGCTTGCAGGGCCTCGTCGTCGAAGCTCAGGCTTCCCAGATAGGCGATGATGTCGTCCGACTCGTACAGCGCCTTGCCTTCGATGACCAAGCACGGGATCTGCTTCTTGCCGCCTATTTTTATGAGGTCGTTCTGGTTCCCCGGCTGAAGGGTATCGCGCTTATCGAAGGTGAGCTTTTCCTCGTCCATGAAGCGGAGCACCTTTTGGCAATAGGGGCAGTCCTTTTGGTAATACAGTGTACAATTTTCCAAATACGGCATCGCAACTCCTTTTACCTATTATAGAACACACGCCACCTCAACTTTGCTCAAGGCTACCTCGGCGTTGCTTGGTACGACCTGACCTGTCATGATAGCCAAAAAAGGCTGTTCTGAATGGTTTTTCACAAAGTTGTCACCAATCGGTTTCTTTCAAAGACTGCATAAAGATACACCTTTTTGCATCCGGCGAGCTACCCACAACACGGGCCCCGACTCCCGAGCATGCAGCAAGCACCGTGGCACAAGGCGCCCTTGCCTTAAGGGGGCCTCAAGGCCAAAGGCAATCTCCCTCCCCCGCCCCCGTCACGGGATTCTTTGCCGGAGCGTGCGCTTTGTCAGGCCCTCCAAGGTCCCCAAGAACGCAGGCTCGGCGAGGCGCACCTTGGTAAAGTCATCGGGAAACACCACCGAGCTTCGCTTGTGCAGGTAAACCTCGTTGCCGACTTTCAAGACCTCCGCCACGAACTGGCTGCAGAAGCGCTTGTTGCTTCTCCTGAGGAAGGGGAATTTGAGGATTCCCAAAAAGACGCCGACAATGTTGTACTTCCAGCCTCCCCTGCCCTTGTAGTGGTGCTCCAGGTGGCTCCTCATGGAGTCGTAGGCCTGGTGGGAAACGGGTATCTTGTAAAGGACACAGGGCACATTGTGCCTCTTCTGGCATATCTTCTCGGGCTCTTCGTCATGGAAGCCCCGCCGGGTGAAGCTGTAGAAGCGCCCTTTTTCTTCGTCGAAGCCGATGGAGGCATGGGAGTAATAGCCCTGGATGAGGGCGAGGATGAGCTGGGAGAAGCTGTCGGTGTGCCTCGTCAGGAGGATAAACACATGTCGCTCATTCTTCATATGCAATACATCCCCGTTTTAAGGGCATGCACCCTTTTCCCACAGCCTGCCTCCCTTGAGGTCGCTCGGACAGAAGCTCATGTCCTTGTGTCGCCTACACCCGTGCCGTTTCCGGCAACTCGGATTCTACCACCTATTCCTTCGGCTTTGCACACCAATGGGGACACACCTTACAAACGGGTCATTTCACCCCTGCTCGTCTACGAGCCTTATGAGGGCGTATTCGATGTCCTTCCTCTTCCCCGCATCCTTAAGCTCGCATTCCCAGATGGTCAGGACCTTCCAGCCCTCTTCCTCAAGCTCTGCGGCCTTCCTTCGGTCGCGCTCGACGTTGCGGTCGAACTTCTCCGTCCAGTACTCTGGGTTTGTCTTCGGAATGGGCAGCTTGCATTTCGGGCAACGGTGCCAGAAGCACCCGTTCACGAAGATCGCTATCCTTCGTCCCGGGTAGGCGATGTCGGGCCGCCCCGGCGCCTTCTTCCATTGGAGGCGGTAGCCGGGATACCCCGCCTGGCGCAGCAGCTTCCTTACGATAAGCTCTGGCTTGGTGTCCTTGCTCTTGTTGCCCTGCATCGATTTCCGCACCGCCGGGGATGTCGCAGCTGGGGGAAGCATAAGGGGGCTCACCTTTTTTGTCCCTTCTAGGGCAGGTACTCTTATCCCCATCATGTACACGAACAGGGTACAGTATAGAAGCGTTTTCCCACATGTGTCAATCCAAGGCTTGACACACCTACAAAGGCCTTGCATAGGAAGCTAAAGACTGTGGGCCCGGAAGGCTGATCGTCGGAAACAGCCTTCCGGGCTTCGTGCTGGCTTTCCTGGCTACCCTAGGCTACAGGTGGCTTGGGGGCACCGGGCATTTTTGGTGCGGGAGCAGCCCCCGGCATGGGAGGTGCTCCCGGGCTTGCCGTCGGCCTTGGGATGCTCGGGGCGCTTGGAGCACCCGGAGGCGCTGTTGCGGGGCTGGGAGCCCCAAGGGATCCGGGCGTACCGGCAGCAGCCACCGCTTGCGACAAGTCGCTACCGCACTGTGCGCACTTGCGCGCACCGAGCATCGCTTCTGTTCCGCAGTTCGGGCAAAGATTCTGCTCCATCTCAACGGTCGGGGGTCTAAAGCACATGGGAGTTCCTTTCCTTACATCGCTTTTCCGGACAACACACATATGATGCCTGCAGCTCTTCCGCTGAGCCTGATTCTTTGCTCAGGGCTCCAGAATGGAAACCGGCATTCAGGTGGGAGTCTTTATAAGTCCAACATCTCCAACATTCAAACCATCGCGCACATCGAGACGCGAGATCGTCTTTGTGTCATAGCCGTCCTTGGAAAACGTGAGCGCATAGATCCCCGGCTGCACGCCTTCAATCCGGAACTCGCCGAGCATGCTGCTTTGAGCACAATAGGCAATACCCGTTGCCTGACCTTCCAGATGCAGGTCTACCTTTTCGAGGCAGAGGTCCTCGTTGGGCGAATAGACTGCGCCTGCGACGAAGGGCATGGGCAGGTTCACATAGGCTACACGGGGCTTGGTTTCAAGCTCGGGATACATCCGCTCAAGGGGTGCGTACATATCCACATCGGTGAGCTCGCCGACGTCCACGTAGCTGATGGCATCAACCGGGCAGGCATTCACGCAACGCGGCTTTTCCCAGCCGGCATCGAGCAGATGGGCGCACATCGTGCACTTTTGGGAGATGCCCGCTTCGTCGTTGAAGTATATGACGCCGTAGCCACAGGCCGCCTTGCACGAGCCACAGCCTTTGCACTTCGCGGGATCGATGATCACAATGCCGTCATCGCGCTGGTGGATCGCCTTGTTGGGGCAGGCATTCATGCAAGCGGGCTTCTCACAGTGCTGGCACAGGATGGGCACGCGATCAAGCCTCATGCGACTGCCGGTACCGCTTTGCGTCTCGTGGACCTTGATCCAGAACTGCCCCGGGCCCTGCTTTGCCGCGAGGGGGCTCCAGTCGTTATCGCAGTATTCGTCTTTACAGGAGTTCTGGCAGTTGCAGCACTGGAGGCAACGGCTCGGATCAACAAGTATGGTCTTCATGTCATTCTCCCTTCCTGTTCCAGGTGCTCCACCTGCCGGCCATGCCCTCAGGGTATGCGGCAACAAGGGCGGCGAGGTCGGCTTTTTCTACATCAAACAATACGGAATTGAAGGCCCCACCGATATGGTGAGTAGATTGCGGGCCGGAGTACGAGAGGCAGTTGCCATCGCCAGAGCGGTCAAGTGCGCCGATTTCAGGCTCCATGGGATCGTTCCAGGCCCCATAGGACATCCAAGAGACACCTGGCATGATACGGTCGGAGACAACCACGCCGGCTAAGATCTCGCCTCGGTCGTTGAACGCACGCACGATATCGCCGTCAACAAGGGCGCGCGCCGCTGCGTCGACTGGGTTGAGCATGATCGGCTCGTAGTTGTAGCCGTCGGGGCCCACCACCTTATAGTTCTCCGAAAGCCACTCATTCTTGTCGTATTTGCCATGGAAGCGAAACTTCGGATGAGCCATAAGCATCTGCAGCGGGAACTCCGCGCGCTTCTCGTCAAAACGTCCCTCTACCTCGGGGATATAGTGCGGCACGCACGGGATCTCGGGGTTGTCGTCGCCATAGAAGGCATGGATCAGCGTCGAGTATATCTCCACCTTGCCCGTTGGGGTTTCCATAACGCTCCTGCCGCCGGGCATCCACGGTGCCGGAGTCCCCACAGGGTTGTCGCGATAGAAGGCAAACTGCTTGTTCGGCTGATAGTCGGGCAGGTTGGGCCAGACGAAATAGCCCTTTTCCTTGAATTCGTCATAGGTCATGGGGATCTCGGTACGGGCGAACATCTTCTGGAGAATGGTCTCTTCTGTGTTGCCCTCCATATAGTCCTCTCCACGGCCGAGGCGGTTTGCCAGTTCGGCAAAGATGTCCAGGTCGGTCATGCTCTCGCCAACCGGCTCGATGGCCTTTTGGTTGTAGACGGCAGAGCGCAGGCTGTTGTAGGAGGGCGGCACGTACTGGCCAACCGAGCCGGGCTCGGTGATATCCTGGCGCTCAAAGATCGTCGTGATCGGCAGCACGATGTCGGCGTAGCGGCAATCGCGGTCAAACCAGGGCGCGGCTACGATAAGAGTCTCAAGCCCCTCCGCCCGATAGGCCTTGAACTGGTTCTTGTTGTTCGGCGGATTGGTGAGTGTCGATCCGCGAAGCCACAGCAGCTTGACCTCTGAGCAGCCGGACATCGGGTATTCGACCTCGTCGAAGAACATCTCGGGGCCAAAGTTGTCAAGATGTCCGCCACGCCACTTCTGTGGCGGGTCGTACATGCAGTCCATGAACTTCGTGAAGGTGATCTTCGCGGGAACCGGGTTGGGGTAGTACTTGTCAAGCACGACATTCATGCCACCGTCAGCGTAACCGGTGGGGCCCAGCTGTCGCATGTCGTAGGGACCGGATAGCGAGAGCCCGGTACCGATGATGTTCGAGCCCGGCTTCCCCAGGCCCTGCATCATGGCAAGCGTGCCCATCATCCGAGCGAATTCGTGCCCAAAGGTGCGGCGGCAGGCACCGCCCTCCATAACCCAGAACGAGGTGGGGCGGGATGCCCAGGCCTTGGCGAGTGCCACTATCCTGCGCGCCTCGATCCCGCATATCCCTGCGGCCCACTGAGGGGTCTTTGCAATCCCATCTGGCCCCTCGCCCAGGATATAGCTCTTGAAGGAAAGTCCCGGGCGGGTAGATGTTGGCAGCACGCCTCTCCACGCAGGATGTGCCTCAAGGTAGGGCTCGTCATACACGCCGTCTGGCATGTGGTCCTCGTCGAAACCGATGCAATGGGAGTCAAGGTAGGCCTGGTCGAAGGTGCCATCCATAATCCACTGATACGCGATGGCCGCCGCCATGGCGTTGTCGGTTCCGGGATAGATGGGCAGCCAGATATCGGCAGCCGCAAGGCCTGTCTCATTGAGCAGGGGGTCAATGAGAATGACGGTCTTTCCGAGTTCTTTCCAGTACTGCCACAAACGCGCGGTATCGATACCGTTGTAGACGTTGTGGAACATAGGGTCGTTGCCCCACAAGACGATAAGCTCGCTGTCATTCGTGATGTCTTGCACAGTGTCGGGAGCAGGAGGCATGCCATGCCCCATCCATACACCCCAGAGGAATGGCCCACCGCTGGCCCATCCTTCCCATGAGTTGGGGGTAAACTCAAGAAAGGTGCCGCCGATCATGTCGCGGAAACGCATCAGATCGCTGAACAGGTAGTGCAGGGAACCCCACTCGGGATGGGCGCTGAAAGCATAACAGAGCGCCGAGGGCCCATAGGTATCGAGAATGCGATTGTACTCGTCTTCGAGTATCTTGAAGGTCTCATCCCAGCTGATCCGCTCAAACCCACTCTTGCCGCGATTCTGGATGTTGCGCTGCCCCTTGGGATCCCAGTCAACACGCTTCTGTGGATAAAGTACGCGCTGTTCATAAGCCATCTTCTTCGAAGTGATGCCCCACGGCAGTACCGGCGCAGTCCGCGGCGGCTCATATCCTTTGCCGTTGACATCCAGCCGCCAGGGGACAACATCCTCTTCCGCAAACGTCAAGGGCTCGACGCGGATGATCTTCTCATCCTTGACGTGTACAAACAAGGGCCCTGCGGTTGAGCATGTTGTAAAACGCTTGACGCCGGCATCGGGGTTCAATCCTGCATTCATACCTTTCTCCTTTCAATACATCAATCGGCACATCAATAGCTCTTCTCTGCGTCAATCATGAGGATTTCACGCCTTATAGTCAGTCAACCAACAATATGATTTTTGGTTTTCGGGTTGTCCTGAGAGGTGTATTTGTGCTATATGTGCTGTCACGCGGAAAAGCAATAGTCCTGCGCTTCCCTGGCAAGATATAATGGGTTATCCATTTCAACAGACGGGGACAACAGTATGTCGCACGCCAACAAAGCACCCGAAGCCACCAGTTCGACACAAAGCGTCGAAGCGTATCAAGCGCGAGATACGCGGTTCATCTCCCTTCTCACCAGCGTGGGGTTCGGGTGCTTTTGGTCGGGCGTGGTAACCATAGTGGCGTCAGATGTATTCGTGTCAATCGACCTCCCGCAACCCGACAGCCTTTTATTGCGTTTTCTTTTTCTTTCGGGGTTCGCAGCAATACAGTTCCTCTCTTACTCCAAGGTATTGAACGAAACTTCTGAGGGGAAGCTCCAGAAGGCCATTTATGCCCTAATGGCGGTTATGACTCCCGTCTTTCTCGCAACGGCGCTTGCGTCCTCGCTTGGAGCCGCAGGCCTGATGGCTTTTGTCGCCTCTGCGATGGTATGGCTCCTGTTCGGAGCCTCCTGCGGGCTGTTGCTGGTTGCCTGGGGTATTTCCTGGACGCAGCTTGATGCCGAGCGGCCCGACAGCCATGCGTCTGCCCTCGGAGTGGCAGCGTCGGTGATAGCGGCAGCTGTCCTCAGCCTTTTCATGGTATTTGCCCCACAGTTGATTTCAATTGCCACAGCCGGGTTGCTCTTTTTTGCCTCACTGGCATTAAATGCCTACCTCATGAGGCAATACCCTGTTTTTGGGAACATAGACATCAAGGCCTCAAGGCAGCGCCTCGACCTCTTCTCTCGCAACCTCCTTCCTCCCCTGTTCGTGGGTGCTTCCTTCGGTGCGATCCTGGTCTTTGGCTTCTTGACGGAGTCAGCGGTTCCTCTCTTCGGCACTGTCCTTATGGGGATAGCCTTAGGCTCAATAGCCGCATGTGTCACGCTTGCTTTACTGGGGCGGGTTCCCCGTTACTCAACCTTCGAGCGTTTTGTCTTCCCAATCCTGGGAGGTGGGTTGCTCCTGTTGCCCTTTACGGGAGGCGCGGTCAGCTCTGTGGTCATTGTCATCCTCATCGCAGATGTTGCCTGCTTTCATATCATGCATTGGACTGCGCTTGTCATGCTCTCGTACCGGCATCATGTCCGTGCTTCCTATCATTATGAACAGGGTTTGATATCGCCTCTCTGTGGTATAGCACTCGGCTGCGGTACCGCCGGTTCCCTCGTGTTCGTGTTGCTTGTTCCTCTCGCTACCGCAACCCTCGTCATGTGCCTTGTTTTGGCCTTCCTTCTCATCTTGGTGCTGTCTATCGTACCCTATGCCTCAAACAAGGCAGTTGAGGTCATGATCGACGCTGTGGAAGAGGAGATCGGGGATGCGACAGGCTCATGGAGGGGGCGAAGCGAGAGTATCTGCAAGGCCTACCTGCTCACTCCCCGCGAAGAGGAAGTATTCCTCCTTCTGGCTAAAGGGCGCAATGCCGAGGTCATTGCCAAACGGCTCTTTGTCTCGCCCTCCACCGCAAAGACCCACACCGCGCGCATTTACCGGAAACTTTCGATAAACTCACAGCAAGAGCTGATCGACATGGTCGAAAACGGGACCGAGGGCAGCAGGTGAGACGGTGAGCGGAATGCCCGCCTGAAGATGGCAACCCCCGGATGGTCGGGACGACAGGATTTAAGTCGTGTCAATTCCGCAATCAGCATAAACCGCTCGCTGCACTCGCTATTTATATGATTGCTGCGTTGACACTCCTTGTTGCGGGCTTACAGGAGCCTAAGCCCGCAATGAACGGGGCAGTAAAATCCTGTGACCTGAAGCAGTTGAGGGTTGCCACCTAAAAGGTGGCAACCCTCAACTGGTCGGGACGACAGGATTTGAACCTGCGACATCTTGCTCCCAAAGCAAGTGCGCTACCAAACTGCGCCACGTCCCGACGGGTGCAACC
The DNA here is from genome assembly GCA_009782605.1 of Eggerthellaceae bacterium. Classification (GTDB taxonomy): domain Bacteria; phylum Actinomycetota; class Coriobacteriia; order Coriobacteriales; family Eggerthellaceae; genus WRIS01. The sequence goes on from WRIR01000002.1 coordinate 106,913, forward strand.
TGGGTATTATAGCAAAGAATCGCCCGGCTCGCGGGAATCTTCTCATGCGCGGGTTTCCTCGCAGGCTCCCTCTGCGCAAAGGGCCTGTGCGGAGATCTTCTCCCTCAGCGAGCGCAGGGCGTTCCCGCGGTGGGATATCGCGTTCTTCTCGTCTTGTGCAACCTCGGCAAGCGTCCTTTTTCCCTTGAGCACACAAGGGAGGAACAGGGGGTCGTAACCAAAGCCCTGCCTTCCCGAGAGGCCATGGGCGATGAAGCCTTCGATGGTGCCTTCGGCCACCGTCTCGGCCCCCGCTTCGTCGATGAACACCAGGGTGCAAACGAAGCGGGCTGTGCGGTCAGCATCGGCCACGGATTCCAGTTCCCCAAGCAGCTTTGTGTTGTTCTCGTCGTTGCTACAGCCCGCACCGGCATAGCGGGCCGAATAGATGCCCGGCCTCCCGCCCAGGGCATCGACAACAAGGCCCGAGTCGTCGGCGAGTGCCGCCAAGCCTGTCGCCTCGTGGGCGGCCCGTGCCTTGATCCGTGCGTTGCCCTCGAATGTGGCGGCATCCTCTTCCGGCTCCGAATCGACGCCTGCCTCCTTTAAGGTGCAATACTCCCACCCCTCGAAGTCGAGGGCCGACTTTATCTCGGCTATCTTGTGGGCGTTGTTGCTTGCAATCACCACTTTTTTCCTCATGGACAATCCTTTACTGTCAGACGGCTGCCGGACGGCTGCCGGACGGGCCGTGCTGCCGCACCACGCACATGTCCCGCAGCAAGCGCGCCCAGCCCCCGTCAAAGCTCGACATGCGACACTTCCGTTATGGGGGCCTGGAGGACCCTGCTTCCAAACCGCCGGAACTCGTCCACGTCCGTGCCTGTTGTGAAGAAGCGGTGCTCGGGCACGTGGTCGGCGGGAGCTGTGGCCCCCCTCTCAACAAGGATGCCGCACACCTCCCGGGCGACCTCGGTGGCCGATGAGACTAAGACCACGTTGCGCCCCACCACTCCCCCGATCAAGGCCTTCAAAAGCGGGAAGTGCGTGCATCCCAAGACGAGCGTGTCGATGCCGCAACGCCGCAGCGGCTCCAAGTACTCCTGCGCTATCTCTTGGAAGGCGGGCCGGATATACACCTTGGAGGCGAGCGAGGTGTAGTTCTCTATAGGCCCTTCCGCCATCCGCACCCCCTGCTCGGCGATCTCGACGAAACGCGGCGTGGCCGTCGAGAAGACCGTGATACCGGAATCAGAGCTGCGGATAGCCCGCGTATACGCATTCGACTCGATAGTCGCCTTCGTCGCGATAACCCCCACCCGCTGGTTCCTGGTCGCGTGTGCCGCCGCGTGTGCACCCGGCTCGATCACCCCGACAACCGGGACATCGAAGACCTGACGGGCATGTGCAAGCCCGGCAGCCGTCGCGGTGTTACACGCGATGACCACCAGCTTCACGCCCTGCGCCACCAGCCACGAGCCTATCTGCTGCACGAACCCGTCGACTTCCTCAAGGCTCCTTGGCCCATAGGGGCAGCGCAGCGTGTCGCCGAAGTACACAATGCTCTCCTGGGGAAGTATCTGCATGACCTTGCGCGCCACCGTGAGGCCGCCGAAGCCGGAATCGAAAATGCCGACAGGAGCCTCCCTCAAAGAGAAGCCCCCGGTTGGCGGCAGGAGGGCCCTGCTGGCTGTAAGGGCATGGTTTTCATGCCTACCAGTATAGCGTAAGCGCGGGCGCTTGCCCCTGCGATATGGGCGCCTACCAGTGCGATATGACCGGGTCGCCGTCTTGGATGAGGAAGAAAAGCTCCTCGGCGGCATAGTAGGGCAGGTTGACGCAGCCGTGAGACCCGTACCCGTTCGCGAACATCGAGCCGCCAAAGCCCGGCTGCCACGTCGCGTCATGCAAGCCGACCGCGTTGCCGACGAAGGGCATCCAATACGTGACCCAGGTGCGGTACTCCGGGTCGTCCTGCCCCGGAAGCGGCTCGCCGATCAGCAGCGAGGGGCTCGCCCGCCCGTTGAGCATCCAGACGCCGGTCGGGGTGTCGTGGCGCCCATTGGGCTTGCCGCTGATGATGGGCGACTCCCAGATGCAGTTCCCCTCGTCGTCGTAGTAGCGCGCATACTGCTCGTACAGGTCGATGTCGCAGTAGCGCTTGCCCCAGTCCCTTCCGCCGATGCCGGTGAAGCCGGTCCCCGCCTGGATGACCGGGAGATCCAAGACAGGTGATCCGCCCGCAGCAATAGTGCTTGAGATGAGGGTGCGCAGCGCGTCGACATCGACCTCCCAACCGTAGGAGCCCCCCGCAATCGTTATCTCCTTGCCGTCGGGACGGGTATAGGTCCGCTCGGAGCCGATGGTGTTGCAGCCCTCCGCCACCCTGTCGATCCAGGCGTTGAGCGCGCCGCTGTCGAGGACTATCTCCAGGCTGTCCGTCAGTTTGATCCACGGTGCCATGGTGTCGGGGGTGAGCTGTGCGACCTCGAAGCCTGCCATGGTAAACGACGGGGTCGTCTTGAGGATGCGGTTTGCCGAATCGTTTGCCTTTAGCAAGAGCTCGTTCTCCTTGCCTATCAGGGCATGGACTAATTCGAGCTGGGTGAACTCAAGCTGCGACTGCTGAGTGGCGATCGCGCCGTCAAGCGCCTTGAAGACCGCGTTTACGTCGATGGCCGTGCCGAAAGCCTCGGGGACGATCTCGAAGACCTTCTTCTTGTCGTTGAAGGCGAGTGACGCATTGGTCGGCCGGGTCGCCGTCTCGTTGAACGTGGCGACTGCAGCCTGAATGTCCGCAGCAAGGCCTTCCCGCTCATAATCGACTTTCAAGCTGCCGCTCGCATCGTGCTCGCGCAATACCGCGGCCGGCCATTCCCAGAGCTTCCTGTTGGCCAAGGCATTCGACACGATAGCCTCCTCGTCCCAAGAAAGGCCGAGGTCTTGAGCAGAGAACTCAAAGGAGAGGCCGTGCCCGAAGGCCCTCAGGTAGTATTTTGAAAGCCCTTCTGCAATAGCCGGCTCTGCCTCGGCCTGGCTTTTCAGCGAGACGTCATGGGGGCCTATCACAGTATTGGGATAGAAATGGCTGGCAAAGAAGATGACCCCCGCGCCGTAGGCAGCCGCAAGCAGCCCGAGGAGCGTCCCGAAGAAAATCCCCGCCACCCTCAGCGCCTTCTTGGGCTTGTGCTTTTTCGGGGCGGGCTCGTCGTGGGCCGACTCAGGCGGGACGTCCTCACCCGTTTCGGCAACAGGTGCCTCGTCGGCGGGAAGGTCGTCGGCTTCCTCCAAGTCCTGTTCGTCCTGATCTTGGGGCTCGTCGGAGAGATCAGCATCAAAGCGGTCGGCTTCGTCGTCGGAAAGCTCGTCCGGGCCGGGGTCTTCATCTTGGGGTGGGTCCGCCTCGTGAGCGTTGTCTTCGTCGGGGGAGTCGGGCTCGTCGTCAACCTCGTGTGCGCTTCCGTCTTCGGCCGTGTCCTCGGGGTCCAAGGGGAAAACCTCGGGCAGAGCGGATGCCGGGATCGCCTTCCTCGCACGCGCACCCTCCGAAGCGGGGGGCTCGCTCAGGGCAGGGACCTCGTCCAGGACGGAAGGCTCGTCCGAAGCAGGGGCTTCGTCCGAAACGCGCACGCCGTCCGAAGCGGAGGGCTCATCCAGGGCAGGAGGCTCGTCAAAGGCGGGGGCCTCGTCCGAAGCAGGGGGCTCGTCAAAGGCGGGAGCCTCGTCCAGGAGCTCCACGTCCTCAGAAGCGCCCCGTCCGACGCCGGGCGCGGCTGAACCGTCCTTTGACAACAAGGACAGACTCGACTTCAGTGCGTGTTTTCCCCGAGGGAGGTCTTTCTGCGTGCTGCTGTACATACCTCTTCCCTTTGCTTTCCACAAAGGTATTGTAGCAGTTTTTCCTACATAATAGCGTCATTCGCTGACAATATCGTCCACCGCCACATAGTAGTATGTCTGGCCGAGCTCATCATAGCTCCCGAACACGCCGACTATCTCAATCCGGGCCTGCTCCTTCGGGTAGTCCTTCGGATAGGCATGGTCGCCGTTCCATATGAACTCCAAGCCCTGCCGGCAACAGGCGGCCGCGTCCTCGATAACCACGTAGTGGTAGTTCTTGCCGGGCTCGGCACCCGCTTCGACGTAGTACAGGCCGCTCATCCTCACCGTCTTCCCGATATAGTCGTCCGGGTTCGCCATAATGTTGCTGACCTCGGCGTAGACCATGGTGGAGCTCATCTTCGTCAGGTCGATGTAATCACCGGCCGGGCCCTGGGGGCCGTCTTGGGCGGCCTGGGGGTCGCTTTGCTCACCCTGGGGGTCGCCCGCTTCCTGGCCGTCTTCGGCCGCAGGTGCCGCAGGTGTTGCCGCGTTGTCGTCAGAACAGCCCGCGGCGAGGGCGCACATAAGGCACAGGGGTATCAGTGCGAACAGGTATCTTTTCATCGTTTAGAGCCTCCTTGCTATGAGTCCGGCCACGCTGAAGAGCGCAAAGCCCCCGATGTCCACGGCAACGATGGTCGAGCCGACCGGCGTCCCCGCAACGATGGAGACGAGGAGGCCGAGCACGGCGCATACCACCGACACGACCACCGAGCAGACGGTCACCGCCCTGAAGCTCTTGAACACCCGCATGGCGGACAGGGCCGGGAATATCACCAATGCGGATATCAGCAGGGCCCCGACCAGGTTCATGGCCAGCACGATGATCACGGCGATCGCGACGGCGAAGACCAGGTTGTACACCTGCGCCCTCACCCCCGTCGCAGTTGAGAAGTCCTCGTCGAAGGTGACGGCGAAGATCTTATGGTAGAACAGCAAGAACACCGCAATCACCAGTATCGACAGGGCGACGCTGAGCCATACCTCCGCAACCGTAAGCGTCAGGATCGAGGTCGACCCGAACAATGTAGCACAAACGTCCCCCGAAAGGTTCGCGGATTCTGAAAACACGTTCATAATAAGATAGCCGATGGCCAATGCCCCCACCGAGATCATGGCAACAGCCGCATCGCCTTTTATCTTCGTGTTCTGTCCCGTGCGCAGCAGCAGGACGGCACAGGCTATCGTCACCGGCAAGACCAGCACGTAGTTGTTCGTGAGGCTCATCGCGGCGGCAACCGCCGTGGCACCGAAGGCGACGTGGGAAAGCCCGCTGCCGATGAGCGAGAAGCGCTTCAACACCAGCGTCACGCCTAAGAGGGACGAGCACAGCGCGATCAGGACGCCTACTATCAAGGCGTAGCGCACAAAGGGGTACTCAAGGTACAGGAAGAGCTTGTCCGCGACCTCCATCATGCCTGTCCACCCCCCACGTCGGCATAGGCCCGTCCCGCTTCGCTTTCCAGGTAGGCCGCCTTCGTCCCGAAGAACAGGGCAGAGCCCTTGCCGATGTGCAGGATATGGGAGGCGTACCTCACCGAGGCGCCCACGTCGTGGGAGATCATGACGATGGTGATGCCCTCGTCGTTCAGCCGCCCGATCAGGGCGTACAGCTCGGCCGTCACCTTCGGGTCGAGCCCCGCCGTCGGCTCGTCGAGCAGCAGAATCTTCCGGGTGGCGCACAAAGCCCGCGCCAGCAGCACCCGCTGCTGCTGCCCGCCGGACAGCTCCCGGTAGCAGCGTTTCGCGAGGGAGGACACCCCGAGCCTGTCCATGTTCTCCTCCGCCATCTGCTTTTCAGCACGGTTGTAGAAAGGGCGCAGGCCGCAGCGGTTGAGGCAGCCGGAACGGACGACCTCCCGCACAGACGCGGGGAAGTCCTTTTGCACCACCGTCTGCTGGGGCAGGTAGCCGATCTCCCCCGGCCTCAGCCCGTCTCCCACCACAACCTGGCCCGCCATCGGCGCCTTGAGCCTTAACAGGGTTTTGACCAGGGTGCTCTTGCCACAGCCGTTCTCCCCGACGATGCACAGGTAGTCCCCCGCGCCCACGGTGAAGGAAAGCCCGGAGGCCACCGCCTTTCCCTCGTAGCCAAGGGTCAGGTCTTGGCAGGATAGCTGCGGCATACGGCTCCCCCCTTACCTGAGCGCGTCTCTCAACACGTCCAGGTTGCCCTCCATGATGGAGAGGTAGGTCGCCTTGTCCCCCGCGCCGCCTGCGGCCACCGACTGCAGGGAGTCCAACACGAGTATCCTCTGGTTTTGTGCCGACGTGTTGCTGATGATGGCCTGGGCGATCGAGTGGTCTGCGCTCTCGGTCACCATGACGGCATTCAGGCCGAGCTCGTCCACCTTGTTTGCGAGGAACACGATGGTCTCGAAGCTTGCCTCGGTTTCGGCAGAGCAGCCGGAGAAGGCGGCATAGGGGGTCAGGCCGTAGTCGTCCATCAGGTAGCGGAAGGGGAAGCGGTCCCCGAACAGCAGCGTCTTCACATCCGCCGTGTCCGTCACCAGCCGGTATTCCGCATCCAGCGCCCGAAGCTCCTCGATATAGGCTGTCAGGTTGTCCGCATACCTGCCGGCGTTGTCGGCGTCCAAAGACGAAAGGGCCTCGGCGATCGCCGTGCACAGCACCTGCGCGTTCCTCAAAGAGAGCCACACGTGCTCGTCGTAGTCGGCCCCGTCGGCGTCGGCGTCCTCGGGGCCCTCTTCCTCTTCCTCCATGCCTTCAAGGGCCTCTTCCTCCTTTGCCGCGTCGCCGAGCACGTCAAGCAGGTTGATGACGACCATGTCCTTGTTCGCCGCATCCCTCAACACGTCCTCCACCCAGCTGTCCGACTCCCCGCCGACATAGATGAACAGGTCGCAGGTGGATATCTTGACTATGTCGTCGACCGAGGGCTGGTAGTTATGCAGGTCTATCTTGCTGTTCAAGAGAAGGGCCACGTCCATGCTGTCGGCCTCGTCGCCGAGTATCTGGCAGACCCAGTCATACTGCGGGAATATCGTGCACACGACGCTGGGGGCGCCGGTGTGCGGCTGGCCGGCCGACGTGCAGCCGGATGCCACGGGCATGAGCAGCAGGACGGCAAGCAGCGCTGCAACATATCGTTTCATGAAGACCTCCGCTTCGTTTTCAGGAAAAAGGCAGGGCAGCTCCGGCCAAGGCCGGGCAGGGCTCACGTCCCCCTCCCCTCGGGGGACGAAGGTAGAATCTGGTGGAGGCGCGGAGAATCGAACTCCGGTCCATACTGGATTTTCCATAAGGCGCTACAAGCTTAGTCAGTGTTCAGGTCTCAGCGGCGCCCGGCACACCTGACAGGCGAGGCCGCCTCCTAGTCGGTTCTTTCTTTTCTCCGGCCATACCGGCTACGTGCCGAAGAGCATTCCCCTGAAATGATGTCGCACCCGGGCCGGGGAAGCTCCCGGGGTTGACAGCCCAAGGCCTGATTAGGCGGCGAGGGCGAGTTTAGGATTCTTGCCAATTAAATTGACGGTACCCCTGTTTAACGTGGCGAGGAGACCACGGCCTGCTCCCTACTTCAAACCCACCATGTCGAAACCAGTCGCCCCCGGATCACATGCCGGCCCGGGGCCCCGTGCGAGGTCCCGTGCCTTTGGGCCCTTGGGCCCCGAAGGAGGTTGGCTCCACCTTTTCAAAGTGCAGGCAGGCGGCCACTTTTGTAGCCTGCCACGGGCTGTGGCAGCGCTGCCTTTCGGATTCCTCATTCTAGCGGCATATCGCCCCGTGTCAAGTAAAACTTGCCCGAGACTCACCGAGGCCTCACCAAACCCGCACTGAACCCTCGTTGAGGGCTCGTCTCTTACTTGAAGATGCTCTTGAAGTCGAAGGCCGATTTGATGTCGTCGAAGGCATCCTTGAGGTCTTTTGCAGCGGCGGCGCCTTCTCGAAAGATGGCGTTGAAGTCGTCGGTGGTCTCGGCGACCTGCTCTTTTGTGATGACGAAGTCGTCCACATCGAGCCCGGTGTCCTCGGTGTCCTCGACACCTGCAAAGCCCCCTTCCTCGAAGTCCTTCTCGATACTGCCCTTGGGCTCTTCAACCTGTTCCTTGGCCTTTTTCTTCTTTGCCATCAAAACCTCCTAGCGGTAGCGTTCCTTGAGGGCGCGCTCGACGTCGCGCTGCGAGTCCCGTGCCGCCATATGCGCCCTCTTGTCGTAGAGTTTCCTGCCCCGCGCGACGGCAATCTCGACCTTCACGCGGGAATTGGGTGCGAAATACATCCTCAGGGGAATGATTGCCATCCCCTTTTCCTGGACTGCCTCGCTTAGTATACGTATCTCCTTCTTGTGCAGCAGCAGCTTGCGTTTCCGGTCGGGGTCGGGGTTGTTGTAGTTGCCGTGGGTGAAGGGGGGTATGTGGACGTTGTTCAACCAGGCCTCGCCGCCGCGGATGAGCACGAAGCTGTCGGTCATCTGGCAGTTGTTCTCGCGCAGCGACCGGGCCTCCGTCCCCGTGAGGACGAGCCCCGCCTCATAGCGGTCGAGGATCTCGTACTCGTGGGCGGCCTTCTTGTTCTTCGCTATCTGCTTCTCTTCTTTTTCCATTGCCTGGCCCTGCTTTTTCTCGCTTTATCCCATACCCGGGATGAAGCATGCCTTTTCGTCGAGGTCGAGCACGAAGCGGGTGATGAGCCGCACGGCTGCCTCCGCATCACCAAGGTCGATCACCTCGGTCGGCGTGTGCATGTAGCGCAGCGGGATGGATATAAGGCCACAGGCCCTCCCGTCCTTTGTGACCTGGATAGCACGTGCGTCGGTCGGGGTCACACGCGGCTCCGCCTCTATCTGGTAGGGGATCCCCTCTTTTTCGGCAGCCGCCACGAGGCGGTCGAAGACTATCGGGTTGATGTTGGGGCCGCGCCCGATGACCGGGCCTTCCCCGCAGACGACCTTCCCGTGGGTGCTCTGCTCGATGCCGGGATAGTCGGTTGCATGGGTGACGTCGATGGCAAGCCCGACATCGGGGCTTATCGCATACGTGGCGGCCTGCGCACCCCTGACGCCGATCTCTTCTTGGACCGTTGCCACGCACATGTAGTCACCCTGCGCGCAGCCTGCCTTCTTGAGCTCTTCGAGCACGCGGATGGCGACCCACAGGCCCACCTTGTCGTCGAAGGCGCGGGCGAGGGCCTTCCCCGTGCCGAAGTCCTCGAAGCCAACGCCGAAGGTGATGGGGTCGCCGACCCTCACCTGCTTGTGCACCGCTTCGGCGGGCATCCCCACGTCGATGACGAGCTTGTCGAGCGCGGTCACCGTCTTGCGCTCGTCGGGCTCGATAAGGTGGACCGGCTTGCGGCCCACGACCCCGCGCAGCACGCCTTGTGCGGTATGGACGTCGACGCGCAGGCCGGGCAGGATGGCGGCGTCAACGCCCCCGATGGCGGCCACGCTGAGAAAACCCTTGTCGCTGATGTGGATGACCATGAGGCCGATCTCGTCGAGGTGGGCGGCCACCATGACCGAAGGGCCGTTTCCCCGCCCCTGCAAGACCGCATGGACCGAGCCGAGGACATCGGTCGTTATCGTGTCGGCACTGCCCTTGAGGCGCGCGCGGACGAGTCCGGCCACCGCTTCTTCCGACCCGGTCGGCGAGGGCGTCTCGGTCAAGGCCTTAAGGAAGTCTTGGTTTTTTTTGTTCATTTTTACTCCTGATAGGGAACTACTCCTGATAAAGGAACATCAATTCCAACGATACACCATTATAGCGTCTTATTATAGCGCAGGGAACGCGCACGGGCCGCTCAAGAAGCACCGGTGCTCGGGAAAAAGTTGCGCTAAAGCGTAGGGAAGGTGCCTGTGGCTGCCCCGCCAGCTGGGCCTGTTGCGCCTGTGCCCGCACTGTCGCCCGTGCTCGTTGCGCCTGCCCACGAGGCGTGCGTCCTGTCCGCAGTTGTCCCGCCTGTCCACGAGGCATGCGTCCATGCGGGGCCGACGCGCTTGCCCGTCTCTTTCACCGTAACGGTGGCGCCCCGGTGCACCAGCTCGGCGAGCACGGTGTCGATCAGCCGGGGCAGCGCGGCGCGTACCTTATGCGTCAGGCCGATCTCCAGGTCTGGCGGGCTCATATTCTCCACCTGCATACCGAAGCACATGCCGCTTGCCTCGTAACCCACGAGCAGGGCCGCGTCAAAGAGGTCGGCCAGCCTCAAGTCGTGCAGCGAGGACCGGGCACCCTCGTGTCGCGCCATGTCTGCAGGAAGGAAGCGAAAGACACTGCCCGGCTCGGCCCCCGTCCCGTCGACCGCGTCAAGGGTGATGAGGTGGTCGAAGTCACGCACATAAGGCAGCATGTCGAGCGTCATGCAACCCACGTCGAAGAGCCGCACCGTATCGGGGAAGTCGTAGGCGGCCTGAAGCTCGTCGTAGGCGGCGGGCGCAAGCCCTTCGTCGAGCATGAGGCGGTTGCCCACGCAGAAGACCGCGATGCGCACTGCGGCGCCCTCTGGGTTGCTGTGTCGTGCTGCTGTGTCACCCACAAAAAGACCTCGCATCGTGAAAGGGGGGCCGTTGTCCCGGACCCCCCTGTGGCAGTGCTTTGAGGATTGCGGGTCAGACCCGCAATGACGGTGGTGCGGCGGCCCTCCCGGGTTGCGGGTTGGGCCGCAGCAACCGTGGTACTCCCCTGGGTTGTGGGCTAGGCCGCAGTCCAGAGGATTGCTGCTAGTGCTTCTCGTCCAGTTCGTCTTCCCCTATGATGGCGTGCTTGTCGGGGTCGTACACCAGGCCGCCGTGCTCACGCCGGAAGAACATGAGCTTCGTAGGGGCGGTGCCCTCGACATTGGCAAGGTACACATGGATGAACATGAAGCAGATGAAAACGTACATCAAGAAATAGTGGATGATGCGCATCATCATCGCCCCGCCGACCAGGTTGAGGCCCGCCGCGAAGGGGGGGGCGTTCATGGTCGGGCCCCACAGGCACAGGCCGGTGTAGGCCATGATGAGGATCAGGGGCGGGATCAACAGGTACGAGAGTTTCTGCGGGACGCCGAGCTTCGCCGAGAGCGGGTGGTCCTTCTTGAGGAAGAGGTAGTACTTGACCCACGCGCCCGCCTGATGGCGGTTGTCGGTCTGGGGAAGCCAGCTCTTGATATCGGTGTCCGTCCTGCGCGTGCCGCCCGTCGGTGCCGACTTCACGAAGAAGGACAGGATGACGCGCACGATGCAGTTCAGCACGAGGACGAAGGCGAAGAACATGTGGATGCCCCGCGCAATGCCCTCGAAGGCGGCCCAGAAGGGGAAATGGATGTTGAAACCCGAGATGATCAGCAGGATCATGGCCACGAGGTTGATCCAGTGAGTGATGACGAAGGGCAGCGGGTGCGCTTCACGGTAATGGGCTAAATGTGCCATCTTACTTCACCCCCCAGGGGCTCGTTACGGTCTGGAACTTCTTGCCGGTGGCAGGCTCGCTGACGTGCACGGCACATGCGGTGCAGGGGTCGTAGCTGTGGACGGTGCGCAGCGCGTTGATGGGCATTTCCACGTCGCCGACGGGGATGCCGATGAGCGACTGCTCCAGGGGGCCATGGATGCCTTGTGCGTCGCGCGGCGCAAGGTTCCAGGTCGACGGGATGATGATCTGGTATCCCTTTATCTTGCCGTTCTCGACCTTCTCGGAGTGGTACAGCGCGCCGCGGGGGGCCTCCCAGAAGCCCGTGCCCGCGCCGGTGTTGCTTTGGGGCGCGCGGAAGTACTCGGAGTCGCCGCCCTTGATAGCCTCGATGAGCTCCGCGACCCATTCCTTCATAAGGGTCGCCACATAGAGGGTCTCGATCTGGCGGATAGCGGTCCTGCCCAGGGTTGACTGGGCGACTTCTATCTTCCCGGGGACGCCGAGCGCCTTGAGGAAGTTGTCGACGTGCTCGACGACGAAAGGCACCTTGCGCTTGTAAGCGACCAGAAGGCGCGCGAGGCCGCCCGTCTCCATGCACTTGCCGTCATAAGCCGGGGCCTTCACCCAGGTGTAGCGGTCGTTCACCGTGTCGGTACCGCCCTGGTAGTAGCCCGTGAATTCGGGCTCGGTCACGAAATAGGGCGACGCGTGGGTTTCTTCGCCCTCATACCAGGAATGCCCCATGTACTCGGTGATCTTCGACTCGACGACATCGGAGACGTTGAGGTTCTCGTCGGTGACGCCTGCCGGAAGGTAGCGGTTGTGCATGTCGAAGTCGTCGCGATCGAAAACGCCCCAGGCAGCATAGCGGCCGCAGCCCTTGCCCCAGGTCAGCGCATCCTCATAGAAGGGCGCCAGGGCCAAGGTGTCGGGAACCATGGTGGTCGAGACCCAGTCGTAGACCTCGTTGACCATCGCCCACAGGTCGCCGAGGTTTTGCTGGGTCGGGACGAAGGCCACACCGCCGGGCCTGCAGGTCATGACATGGGGCATCTTGCCGCCGACAAGGCCTGCTATCTCGGAGGACCGGGCCTGCATCGAGAGGGCCTCGATATAGTGCGAGGTGCAGATGAGGTCGAGCTCGGGCGGGAGGGCGTATGCCGTCCCCTCCTCAGACTCAAACCAGTTGCCCGAGAAGATGGAGAGCTGCCCGTTCTCGGCGAACCTCTTCAGGCGCGCCTGCAGCAGGCCGAAGTCGCTGTTGATGGAGGTCCCTGCCTCCTGGGCCAGCGCATAGGCGTCCGCGACGTCTGCCTTCAAGGCGTTGAGCGGGTTAACGTAGTCAAGCGCCGCCAGGTTGTAGAACCACAGGATATGGCTGTGCAGGAACTGCGCACCCTCAAGGATGTTGCGCAGTATGCGGGCGTTGTTCGGAATCTCAATGCCGTAGGACTTCTCGGCCGCGATGGTGGCCGCCTGGGCATGGGAGACCGGGCAGACCCCGCAGATACGCTGGACGATATGCACAGCATCTTCGGGAGTGCGGTTCTCAACGACGAGCTCCATGCCGCGGAAGCAGCCGCCTGAGACCCAGGCGTCGCTTACCTTGCCGTTGGTGACTTCCATTTCGATACGGAGATGACCCTCGATACGAGTTACCGGGTCAATAATTGAACGCGTCATTTAAGCCTTACCCCCCTTCGATTCTTCGTCGGCCTTCTTGGCGGCATCGGCTCCGTCCTGCCCTGCCGTCTTGGCCCGTGTCCGTGTACCTGTCGTGCCTGTCGTGCCTGTCTTTGTGGCCGTGCCCGTGCCTGTCTTCGCGGCCGTCGTTCTGCCGACCGGCTTGGCCGGCGCCGCGACGCCCGCCTCAGCCTCAAGCGCGGCGCATTCCTCGTCGCTCAAGTCGTAGCAGCCGATGGAGCGGTCAGGATGCCGCTTGTCCCACTTGCGGACCTTCTCGAAGTCCGCGCCGCCGTTCATGCGCCCGGTGATCTTCATGCCGAAGCCGTGGATGACCAGGGCGGCGGCAAGGAGGCCGGTGACGGACAGCGCTATCGTGGTCGGGGAGAGCCTGAAGTCGCCGACGCGCAGGTCGCGGTGGCGCTTCAGGAAGGGGGTGTTGGTCTCGACCCAGTTCTCGTTGGAGTTCGCCGGGTTCGCCGTGGTGCACCCGATGCAGGGGCCGCCGGACTCGACGCACCAGCTGCGGCGGTTGTTCCAGCGGGTGATGCCGCAGTTGGCCTTCGTCTGGGGGCCGCGGCAGCCCAGGGGGTAGAGGCAATAACCCAAGGCCTCTTCCCGGGTCCCGAACTGGTAGACGAACTCGCCGTTCTCGAAATGGCCGCGACGTTGGCAGTTGTCGTGGATCGTCTGCGTGAACAAAAGGGAGGGCTTGCCTTCCGCGTTCAGGTCGGGGAGCTGCTGTAAGAACAGGACGTCGACCAAGACGGCCTCAAGCCACTCGGGGTTCGCCGGGCAGCCGGGGACGTTGACGACCGGGGTCTCGATGCCGTGCTTCTTCAAGCACTGCTGGACGCCGATGGCGCCTGCCGGGTTGGGGTAGGCGGCCATCCAGCCGCCATTGACGGCGCAAGAGCCCAGGGCGACGACCGCGTTGGCCTTGGCGGCCGTGTGGGTGACATGTTCGATACCCGGCTCGTTGGCAACACGCAGGGCCTGGCCTTCCCACTTCTCCAGCACCGCACCCTCGTATATGAAGATGTAGTTGCCCGCCGCGATGGTCTGTTCCCGGGCCTCCTCGAAGGACCAGCCGGCGCCAGCACCAAGCGTCTCGGAGTAGTTGAGCGAGATCAGCTCCAGGACCACGGTCGCCGGGTCTGGCGTCTCGATCTGCGCAAAGGACTCCGTACAGCCGGTGCACGACGCGCCCTCCATCCAGATGACCGGGTACAGGTTGCCCTCTTTTGCACCGATCACGGACTGTTCGAGGGCGTAGGCGACATCCGTAGCCGTGATGTGCGCTATCCCCGCTGCGGCCGCAACAGCGCCACAGAGCTTCATGAAGTCCCGGCGCGTCACGCCGCGCGAGTCGAGCTTCTCATAAAACTCTGAGACTATGGCCTCTCTTTCCATGTGTACACCTCCTCAGGTGTGCTTGACATTAATTGCCCTGCCATTTTCCCCGAGCAGCTTTGTGAAAAAAGCCACACGCAAGTCAAGCGTGGAAGAATCCCCCGCAAATGGCATCGAAATGTTACAATACTGTCAAATCGTAACACTTTGGCAGTTCTTGGCAGTTCTTAGTAGTTCTCAGCGCGCAGCTCGAAATACTCACGCCCATGGGCGCAGGTCGGGCAGAGGCTGGGGGCCTCGGTGCCAAAGTGGATGTGCCCGCAGTTGAGGCACTTCCAGGCATAGACCTCGCCGCGCTTGAAGACCTCGCCGTTGTTGATGCGCTCGATGAGGGTACGGTAGCGCTCTTCGTGCTCCTTCTCGACGGCGCCAACGAGCTCAAAGGCCGTCGCAAGGTCGTCGAAGCCCTCTTCACGGGCGGTCTGGGCGAACTCGGCATACATCTGCGTCCATTCCTCGTTCTCGCCGGCAGCGGCAGCGGCCAGGTTGTCGAGCGTCTCGGGGACTGCGCCGCCGTGCAGCGCCTTGAACCAGAGCTTCGCGTGCTGGGCCTCGTTGATGGAGGTCTCCGTGAAGATGTTTTGTATCTGGACGTAACCCTCGCTCTTCGCTTGGCTCGCAAAATACGCGTACTTCGTGTGTGCCTGGGACTCCCCCGCAAAGGCATGCCACAGGTTTTGCTCGGTCTTCGATCCTTTCAGTTCCATACTGGTCTCCTCTCATAGATGAATATATTTCTTTCTCACATAGTGCTGGGAACCCCGCCGCCGAAGGGCGCCGATGGAATTTGGGTCCCTGATATACCGCTTAAGGATTATACCTTGTCGCCCTCCTTTTCCCCGGCATATCCCCGTCTAGAAAAAACCTCCACAAGAAGCGCGACACGGCAAGGGGAAGAGGGCAAGCAGCAGGACACAAAAAAGATTGCGGGTCAGGCCCGCAATGACGTTGGGGGCGATAGCGACGGGGGTGGGCGCGGTGCGGGCTGCGTCCCTGCTGTCACGCCGTCCCTGCTGTCACACCCACAAGGCAGGGTGCCCCTAAAATCGCCGTCACCTGCCAGGTCGTCCACGGCGTCACGCCCACAAGGTGGGACGCCTTCGCGCTCACGGGCAGCGGAAGGTGTTGTCCTGGAGACGGAAGAAGCCTTCAAAGAGCATCTCGCCTGTCAGGGAGTCGAAGAGCGCACGGTCGACTGCAGGGCGCCCGGAGGCCGCCTCGGAGGCGTTCAAGGCCGCATGGAGGGCGTCGGCATCAATGCCGGGGCTGGCGAGCACCAGGCGCAAGAGCTCTGCGCGCTTCTGCCGCCGCGACCCCACAAAGGCGCTTTGCCGCGCATAGTGGGCGCTCCTGCGCGAGGGGTTGGCCGCCACCTGCTTCAGGTGCCAGCCGCAGTCGAGCACGGCGTAGTACCAGGCACGGGGTGCATCCTCTGAACAGGCGGCCTCGACCAGGGGGACGAGCTCCCGGTCGGTGACCGAGGTGGCCTGGGGGAAGAACTCGTGGATGAACAGCGCGCGGACGTTCGTCTCGATGTAGACTGCAGGCCGGTTGCGGGCAAAGGCGGTGATGCCAGCCGCAGTCGCCGCGCCGACGCCGGGGAGGGCAAGGAGGTCTTTGTGGGCCTCAGGCACACGCCCGCCGTACTGGGCGGCACATAGCTCGGCTGCCCGCTTCAGGGAAAGCGCCCGGCGGTTGTAGCCGAGCCCCTGCCACTGCTCAAGCACCAAAGCGGTATCCGCTGCCGCAAGGGCGTCTATCGTGGGGAACATCCCGCAGAAGCGCTCCCAATGGCCCAGGACGCGGGACACCTGGGTCTGCTGCAGCATCACTTCCGAGACGAGCACGGGATAAGGGTCGTCCACCCCCCTCCACGGGAGGTCCCGGTACAGCCGCCTGCCCTCTTCCCAGACGCGTGCCACAAAGGCGTCGATCCTGTCCTCGGAAGGGGGCGGCAGGGGCGGCAGCCCGGGCTGCGGGCCGACGGGCCCGGGCGGCGGCAGGGGCGGCTGGGGATGCTTACGGGGGGAGGTCATCCCTGCTTGCAGTTGCCGAAGAACCCGAGGTCACCCGGCGCGGAAGACGGGTCGCACCCTTCGGCGCCTTCAAGGGCTGCCCTCACCGCCGGGTGCTGTGCACCGAGGGCGAAAAGGTCCTTGAGCGTGATAGACCCGAAATAGCAGTTGAGCCACCTATCGGCGCCACGCCACACGGAATTGTAGGCACATTCCGGCTGCTTCTCGCAATACTCAAGGTCGTGGGAGCAGACCGCTATGGTGACCGGGCCCTGCAACGCCCTCAAGACGTCGAGCAGGGTCGTCTTCTGCGGGTCGCAGTTGAGCATCACACCGCCATGCTTGCCCCGGACGGTCTTCACAAGGCCGCTCTTCATGAGATCGTGCTGGATGCCGCGTGCGAACGAGTAGGGGATGTCCTCAATCTCGGCGATCTCGGAGACCGAGATGCGCGTGCCCTCGTTGTTGTAGACCGCACGCAGGATGCGGCAGGCATAGTCGCTGCGACGTGTGATGTCCATGCCTAGTCTCCGAGCCCTTTCAGCAGGTCGTCAAGGTTGTCAAGGTCTTCCTTAAGGCCCTCGATGACGGCATCCTCAAGCCGCAGGTACTCGTCCGACTCAAGGGGCTGGTACAGCGCTATCTTCTCGAAGATATTCTCGCTCTTCACGGGGACGAAGGTACGGGAGAGCAGGCTTGCCTTGTAGGCCTCCTCGACCGCCTCGCGGGCGGCCATGTATATGTCGAAGCGCGACATGCCCGCCGAGTAGCGGACGAGCAGGTCGTTCTCGACGGCGTAGAGCGAGGGGTGCTTCTGTGCGATGTCGAGCCAGACCTGGGTCCGCTCCCCGTCGTCGGGCAGGTCGATGTCGATGACGGTCAAAGGCTCAAGCAAGTCGAGGAAGAATCCGTCGATGGGCTCTTCCTGGGCGGCCGAGAGGAAGACGTGCACCTCGGGGTTCTCGATGGCCGAGCGGATGAAGCCTATCGCCTCGCGCGCGCCCCGAGAGAGGTGCATGTAGAAGAAGGGGCCCATGTCGTCGTTCATGAAGTCTGCCAAAGGCGGGCCCCACAGATCGATGTCCTCGATAACCAGAACGCCCCCGTTCTCAAGGGCGTTGCGCGACAGGCTGAGCCGCTGGTGGTCCTCGCTTGAGGTCATGACGCATAGCACCGGCATACCCTGCAGGTTCTCTTCCATCCGCATGCAGATGGTCGGGAGCTGCATCTCGCCCACCGTCGCGAGCATGAACTGGTTGGCATCCTCGCGCGCAGCCGAGCGGAACAGGAAGGCCTCCGACAGGGGTATCCCGCTCAAGCCGTGGCGGACGTTGAGCGTCCTGATGAACTCGTCGAATGCGGCATCGTCCTGCATCCCGATGCCGTAGCTGTGCATGGTTTTGATGGCCGAGTCGTAGCCGACCAAGTCGTTATAGGCAGCGCTGCCGGGCGCGGCGGCGAAGGGCTTCCGGTCGCCGAAGGCGCTGAGCGCCGGGAGCAGGAAGTCCGACGAGAGGCCGTCGTCGCTCGGAGGACTTTGCGGGTCGGACGGGGTGGTCGGCACTGCAGGCGCAGGGGGCGCGGCGGGGGCTGCTGCGGGAGCGCTGCCTGCTGCCGCGGGCGTCCCGTCAGGCACAGGCGCCCCGTCGGCCGCGGGTTCGCCGGGCGCTCCGGGCGGCGCAGGCGCGGCAGGCCCCGCCTGCGCCACAGGGGCGCCAGGCCCTGCGGGCGGCACGGGGGCAGGCTGCCCCGCCTGCTGCAAAAGGCCCCCCTGTCCTGTGGGTCTTTCCTGTCCTTCGGGCTGGACCTCTATCGGCTCGCTCCCGTGGTCTGCGGCCGAAGGAGCAGGCCGCGCGGAGAAGAGACTCTTCGGCGCAGAGCTTAAGGGCCGCAGCGGGGACATGCCGGTATCGACCTGCATGAGGAAGGGCGGCGACACGTCCATGCCGAAGAAGTCGTGCGAGATCATCTCGGTCATTTCCTCAAGGTCTTGCTGGGTCAGGCCGAACTCCTCAAGCTTGTCCAAAGCGAGCCTTTGCAGCTGGCTCGCGCACTGGGTCACCTCGTCTGTGGAAAGGTAGGGCTCAAGCTTCTCGAAGATGTATTCCGCAAGGGAGCGCTCCTTGCATTGGCAGGCAAGCTGCCAGGCCCGGCGCATGCCGTCGATGACGACCGGGTCCGCCACATAGGAGTCGTGGATAGCCCGCTCGTACGCGGCAAGGTAGAGGTGCATGCCCAGCACGTCGTCGCCGTTGGCACAGGCCTGTGCGGCGCGCGTGAGGTATTCGGCATACGAGCCGGTGTTGTTGTTCTGACTGGGCGGGTTGTTCGCGTCTGCGTCGCTTCCGAACATCGGCTCACCCCCCTATCTTTCTATATGGCATAACCGTGCGTTCCCTCTAAGTATTCTGCATGGGATATACAGGCACATCCTGGAAATATACAATTCATCCCTTGGTGTGAACCATTGTACGCAAGATGGCCTGCGAAAAAAAGCCACTTTTGAAAAAAGGGCCCTCTGTCACAGAATCTGCTACTAAATTAGTCGCATCAAAGGAAGGGCGTGTCAACGGGGACACCCTCGGTGACACCCTCGTCCCCAGTGACACCCTCAGGTCCAGGTGAGGGTTTTCCAGCCTTGCCTGCGAGCCGTCCAGGCCAGCGGGCAGTCGGGAGTGACGGCGAAGGCATGGCGGGCGGCGGCAAGCAGCGGGCGGTCGGAGTGGTGGTCCCCGTAGGCATAGGCGAGCTCCCAGGCGCCCTGGCCGTACTCCGCGTCCGCGAAACGCCGTATCGCTTCTACTTTTTCCTCCCCCTGGATCGGCTTGCCCTCGACCTCGCGGGTATAGCGGCCCGCGCCGTCGACCCGCATGCGCGTCGATATCTGGTGGTCGAAGGGGTGCAGGTCCATGGCTCGCGCGACGATGGGCTCGAAGGTCGCCGAGATGACGACGACAGTGCGGCCGGCCTGGGCATGGTCACGCATCGCCGCATCGGCATCCACACGGAAGCGCTTCTCGATGGCCGCGTCGTAGAAGTCGCGGAGGAACTGGTCGCATTCGCCTTGGGGTTTGCCCTCGAAGGCAGTGAAGACCAGGCTGCGCACCCAGGCCTCCTTCTGGGGCAGGCGGAACTTGTAGGCAAAGGCCCACACGGCGATCTTCACGACCACCGCGGCCTTCAGCATCCTGTGTCGTTGGAGGTAGCGGACGAGCAGCACCGGGGAGTTCCCCGATATGCTCGTGCCGTCAAAATCGAATACTGCGAGCTGGACCGGTGCGCGAACGTCCATCTTCCTCCTGCATTCCTTCGTCTCTGACGCAAGGAAGCGAGGATGGCCCGTCTCCCTTGTGTCAGTCTTCTATCTCGTCGATACAGTCTACGAACTGTGAATTATACAGCTCAGCGTAGAAACCGCCAAGGGCAAGAAGCGATTCATGGGTCCCCTGTTCCACAATATCACCATCACGGATGACGAGGATGAGGTCGGCGGACTTGATGGTCGAGAGGCGGTGCGCGATGACGAAGGCGGTGCGGCCCTCCATGAGCTTGTCCATCGCCTTTTGTATGCGTTCCTCGGTGCGCGTGTCGACCGAGCTGGTGGCCTCGTCCAGGATGAGCATGCGCCGGTCGGCGAGCAGGGCGCGGGCGATGGTCAGGAGCTGGCGCTGGCCGGCGGAGATGTTGCTCGCATCCTCGTTGATCTCCATATCGTAGCCGCCCGGCAGGGTCTGGATGAAGTGGTGGGCGTAGGCGGCCTTGGCCGCTGCCTCCACCTCGGCGTCGGTGGCCGTCAGGCGGCCGTAGCGGATGTTGTCGCGGATGCTGCCCTTGAACAGCCAGGTCTCCTGCAAGACCATGCCGAACATCGAGCGCAGGTCGCTGCGGTCGAAGTCCCGCAGGTCGTGGCCGCCTACCGTGATCGAGCCGGCGTCCACGTCGTAGAAGCGCATGAGCAGCTTGACCATCGTCGTCTTCCCTGCCCCCGTCGGGCCGACGAGCGCCACGGTCTGGCCGGCCTCAACACGGGCGGAGAAGTCCTTGATGACGGTCTTGTCGGGCGTGTAGCCGAAACGGACCCGCTCGAAGGCGACGTCGCAGTCAACCTCGGCAGAGAAGGCCTTCGCCACCTCGGGCTCCTCCTCGGGCGCCTCAAGGAACTCGAATACCCGCTCGGCGGCCGCGGCCATCGCCTGCAGCACGTTGGCGACCTGCGTCAGCTGCGTGATGGGCTGCGTGAAGTTGCGCACGTACTGGATGAAGGCCTGGATGTCGCCGACGGTGATGATGCCGCGCACCGCAAACACGCTGCCCAGGATTGCGACGACAACGTAGCCGAAGTTGCTCACAAAACCCATGATGGGCATCATGAGGCCGGAGATGAACTGGGACTTCCAAGCCGACTCGTAAAGGCGCTCGTTCGTCTCGTTGAAGGTGTCCAGCGATTGGCGCTCGTGGTTGAAGGCCTTCACGATGGCATGTCCCGAGAACGCTTCCTCGACCTGCCCGTTGATGGCACCGAGCGTCTGCTGCTGGGCCACGAAGTATTTCTGCGAGCGCTTCACCACGAACATGATGAGCCCGATGGAAATGGGCAGCATGACGACGGTAACCAGCGTCATGAGCGGGTTGATGGAAAGCATCATGATGAGGACGCCGATAACGGTGGCGACCGAGGTAATGAGCTGCGTGATGCCCTGATTGAGATTCTGTCCGAGCGTGTCGATGTCGTTGGTGATGCGCGAGAGGGTGTCCCCCACCGAGGTGCGCTCGAAATACCCCATCGGCATACGGTCGATCTTCGCCTCAAGCTGCTGGCGCATGAGGTAGCTGGTACGCTGCGAGATGTAGCTCATGACCCAGCCCTGCACCCAGGAGCAGGCTGCGGAAAGCCCGTAGAGCCCGAGCGTGAACAGGAGTATCTGGGCGACCTTGTCGAAGTCGATGCCCCCGGTGTTCGCTATCTTTGCGGCGATGCCTTCGAAGAGCTCGGTCGTCGCCGTCGAGAGGACCTTCGGGCCGACGATGTTGAAGACGGTCGAGCCGAGCGCGAACACCAAGACGATAACGAGCGGCACCTTGAAGTTGCCCATGAAGCTGAAGAGCTTGAGCAGGGTGGCCTTGAGGTTCTTCGGCTTCTCGCCCGGCATGATACGCCCGGGGCCGTGTCCGCCGCCCATGAAGCCGCCGCGCCGCGCGCCGGGGCCGGGCGGGGCCTGCGGGCCCTGCTGAACCTGCGGACCGCCGGATATCGGGGGGGCCTGTCGGGCCTGCTGCCCGGGTGCCGGGGAGGCCTGCCGGCCCTGCTGTCCGGGTGCCGCGCTCATGCCGCACCACCCCCCAGTTCCTTTTCCGAGAGCTGGGAGGTCGCTATCTCGCGATAGGCCTCGCAGGCGTCCATGAGCTCGGCATGCGTGCCGGTGCCGACGACCCGTCCGTTCTCAAGCACCACTATCCGGTCCGCCTGCATGATGGTCGATATCCGCTGGGCAACGATGAGCACGGTCCTGCCCTTGAGGTTCACGGCCAGGGCCTGGCGCAGCGCGGCGTCGGTCTTGAAGTCGAGCGCCGAGAAGCTGTCGTCGAAGAGGAAGGCGCGGGCGTCGGATGCGACCGCACGCGCGATCGCCAGGCGTTGGCGCTGGCCGCCCGACACGTTCGTGCCGCCCTGGGCTATCTCGGCTGTGAAGGCGTCGGCGCGCGAGTCGATAAACTCGCGGGACTGGGCGATGTCGGCGGCGTGCTCTACGCGGTCGGCGCCCATGTCCGCATCCGCATAGGCGATGTTTGACTGGACGGTTCCCGAGAAGAGGAAGGCCTTTTGCGGCACATACCCGAAGTTCGAGCGCAGCGCCGCCTGCGAAAGCTCCCTGATGTCGATCCCGTCAAGCGTGACGGCACCCTCCGTCACGTCGTAGAAGCGCTCTATCAGCTTGATGACGGTTGACTTCCCCGAGCCCGTCGAGCCGACGAAGGCCGTCGTCTTGCCCGCCTCGGCCACGAAGCTGACCTCGGTGAGAACGTTGGCCTCGGCGTCGGGGTAGGCGAAGCTCACCCGGTTAAAGGCGATGGTCGCGCCGCCTGCGCTGCCGACCTCCCGGTCGCGGGCGGCGGCGGGGTCCGGGTCATGGATGCTCCCCTGTTTCGCCAGGACCTCGTTGATGCGCTGCGCCGCGACGTCGGCACGCGGCAGCATGACCGCCATCATCGACAGCATCAGGAAGGACATGATGATGACCATCGCGTAGTTGATGAAGGCTATCATGTCGCCCGTCTGGATCGTGCCGGCGTCGATGTAAGAGCCGCCCACCCACACGATAAGCACCGAGACCCCGTTCATAATGAGCATCATGAGCGGGAACATGAAGGCCATGGCGCGGTTCACGAAGAGCTGCGTCCTCATGAGCACCGTCGAGGCCTCGTCGAAGCGCTTCCCCTCGAAGTCCTGGCGGCCGAAGGCGCGGATGACCGGGAGGCCGGTCAGTATCTCGCGCGAGACGAGGTTCACCTGGTCGATGAGCTTTTGCATGATCCTGAACTTGGGCATCGCCACCGTGAACAGCACCGCCACGACAACAAGGATGATGCCGACTGCCAGGATGATGATCCAGTTCATGGACACGTTCGTGTTCGTGATCATGATGATGCCGCCGATGGCGAGTATGGGCGAGTAGAACAGCATGCGCAGCAGGAAGACCGTCACCATCTGTATCTGCTGGATGTCGTTGGTCCCCCGCGTGATGAGCGACGCCGCCGAGAAGCTCTGCACCTCGGCATCGGAGAAGGCGACCACCTGGGAGAACACCCGGGAGCGGAGCGTCTTGCCTATCCGGGCCGCCGTGCGCGAGGATATGAAGGCAACCCCAATGGAGACCGCCATGGCGAGCGCGGCGAGCGCGAGCATGATGAGGCCGACATTCAGGAGGTAGCTCATCTGCATCCCGGACAGGTCGAGCCCGAGGGCCTCGTACTCGGCGATGGTCGCCTGGATGGCCTGCTGGCGGATGAGGGAGTCGTCGATGGTGCCCAGGAGGGCCTGCGGAGCCTGCGGGGTCTGCTGGCCTTGCGGGTCTTGCGGGTCTTGCGAACCTTGCGGGGCCAGCTGGCCGCCGCCCGACGCGATGCCCTCGGCTATCTGGTCCTTGGTGACCAGTCCCGCGGCGTATGCAGCCGTGAGCTGGGAGAGGTCGAGACCGTCCAAACTGCCCGCGAAGTGGTTGGCCACGAGCGGGAAGGCCATGGCCTGGTCCAGGGCGTCGCGTTCGTCGGGCGCGAGCTCGGCAAGGCGGTAGACGCCCTCGGCGTCCTGGGCATAGGCAGCACGGATCAGCGCCTCGTCCTCTTCCGGGGCGAGCATGCACACCACGTCGAAGGTCGAAGGACGCATCTGTTCCGGGGAGGCGTGCTCGACGCCGGACTGCTGGATGCCCTTGTCGACGATGGCGGCCGTGTAGCGCGGCAGCGACAGCTCGGCGAAGGCCTGCAAGACGAGGAGGAGCACGATAAGGACGACGGCGAGCTTCGCCTCCTTGAGGTAGCGGATTACGCGCATGGGCTTCCCTCACAGCCGGGGCCGCCCTGGTCGAAGATCCCGCCCAGGTCGATGCGCTCCATCTTGCCGGCGTCGGCCTGGGCGCGGTGGAAGCTGAGTATCTTCTCGAAGGTGTCGAGCAGGTGGTCGGCGTCGGCCCTGCCGATATAGGCGAGCAGGTCCCCGAAGAACTCCTCGTACATGCGGTCGGCCTCCTGGGCGGCTGCGATGCCGCGTTCGGTCAGGATGAGCGACACCGCACGGGAGTCCCCGCTCATGCGCTCGCGCACGAGGTAGCCCTTCTCCTCAAGCGCCTTGAGCGTCTGGGAGACGGCGCTCGGCGTATGGTGGAGGCCCTTGGCGATGATGTGCGGCTGCACAGGCCCGACCCCCGCCCGGGCGCTCATGTGGATGGCGGTGATGACCGTCGCCTCGGAGGGGGTCACGCCCTCCGGCGCGACCAGCGGCATATAGCGCTCCTGCCGCAGGCGCCCCATGATGGCGAACACCCGCCGCTTTATGTCCTCGGGCAAATGGGACACCGTACCGCCCTTCCTTTCCACCGCCGGCCGCCGGCACCGGCTTCTCCGCCAACGCCGGGTTCTGATAGTTTAGCCCCTAAACTATATCACGTCCCCCTCGGCTTCACCGAATGTCCACCTTATTTCGAGAACCCACGGGGCCGCGTGTGACAGGGGGCCGTATAACCTGTCACACGCGGACATGTGTGACAGGTTATACGGCCCCCTGTCACACGGCCCCCTGTCACACGAAAAACGCCGCCCGATGGGCGGCGCACGGATTCAAATGGCGGGATGTACGAGACTTGAACTCGCGACCTCTGACGTGACAGGCCAGCGCTCTAACCAACTGAGCTAACACCCCGTGTTAAACAGCGAACGCTATTCTACTGGTAAACCCCCACAAGCGCAATACCCGATTTTTCCCGGACTCGTCGGCCCCATCCCAGACCCGTCCCAGCCTCGTGAGGATTGCGGGTCGGGCCCGCAATGACGGGAGGCTTTTTGGCAGACAGGATTGCAGGCTTTCCTGCTGATCCTCACGTCGCCCTGCACTTCAAGATGACGGGGGGCTTTTTGGCAGACAGGATTGCAAGCCCGTCCCAGCCTCGTGATGCGGATCCAAACCCGACGCAATGGCGACAGGGCGAGCCTTCTTGACGGACGGAAAGCCTTGTGCAAGGTCACGAGATGGCCGCGATGAAGGCATTGAGGCCGACGTCGCCGTTGACGCGCACCCGGGGCAGCCGCGCGGCGTCATCGCCGCGTTGGACGGCGCCGTACTCGGTGGTGAACCCGCAGAGTATCCCCGCCCGCCTCACCGCCTCGTGCGCCGTCTCGGTATGGTCGCCGAAGGGGTAGGCGAAGGCCTCGCTGCTCCCTAAGACGGACTGGGCCCGCTGCAGGTCCTCCACTATCTCGTCTGCGCTCAGCGCGCTGATGATGCCCCCGTGCCCGACGCTGCCGCCGCCCTGGTGCATCGCATAGGAGTGGGACTGGAAGGTGATGTACTCGCTCGCATAGTCCCTGACCTTGTCCTGCGCGTCCGCGTCCGAAGCGATGATGAACGAGGTCGCCGGGACCTGGTATTTCTCCAGCAGGGGTATGCCGGAAGCAAGGAAGCCGGGCTCGCCGTCGTCGAAGGTCAGCACGATGCTGTTCTTCGGCAGGTCGATAAGGCCCTCGACATAGGCGGCCAGCTCCTGGTAGCTGGGATAATAGGAGCCGCGGTCGACCAGGTGCTGCAGGTGGCCCTCTAAATCCGTGTCCAGGATGTAGTTGCTGACGTAGGGGTCGTCGACGGGATAACCCCCAGCAGTGTAGACATAGTGGTACATCAGCACGGGGATGCCGCCCTCCTCGGCCACGAACTCGCCCGCGGGGACCACCTCGACCGTGCGCACCTTGTTGCACTGGACGCCCTGGCTGTTCACGGCCCGGTACAAGACCTCGTAGACGCCGGGCACAGACGTGTCGACGCTCCCCTGCACCTCCACCGTAGCGCCCAAGTCCCCTTCGGTACGGTCTGTCACCTGGCACCCCGACTCGATATAGGGCTGCCCCTCCCTGACAAAGGTGTGCTGGCTCCCCTTGAGGTGCATGACGACCGGCGGGCCCGGAAGCACCTGCACCCTGCGCGTGAGCGTCTGGGACCCGTGCGTGTAGGTCAGCTGGTAGGTGCCGGGACGGGCGGTGTCGACCGTGCCCTCGACGCGCACCTCCCCTTCCGCCTTGTTCGTCCCCTCCTCCACGTACCGCGAGTTGAGCGCGAGGCTCTGCTCGACGCTCCCCATGAGGCGGAAAGACGAGCCCGGCTCGGCAAAGAGGGCGTTGCCCGGTAAGGCCATGCCCGAGGTGCCTTTGTCGGTCTCGTGCGAAAGGACGCCGAAGAGCCCGGCGGCAAGCCCGATGACGCAGACGGCAGCGACCGCGACAAAGGCCGCCATCCTCCGGGCACGCCTGCGCTGGGCCGATACCCAGCGGTACCGCCTCTGTTCCCTCTCGGTTGCGAACTCGTCCATGGAGGCCCTTTCAGCAAGTCGGGCGATGCCGGGCGCCCCGTTGCGGCCCGTGTCCCGGGGACAGGCCCTTCGCCCCCGTCTGCCCTCCCTGACCCTTCGGCTGTAGTCTTGGTGGCTTTTTCATATTCCCTGTTGCAATCATTATACCTTGTTATAATGGAAAGCCGTGTTCCGTTACTAAGGATTTACTTTGATTGATATCTTTCAAGCGTCCATAGTGTTCGTGGTTGCCGCCCTTGCCACGTATCTCATGGTTCCCGCCTCCAAGCGCATCGCGAAGGTGATCGGCGCCGTCGACTATCCCGACGACCGGCGCGTCAACAGCAAGGTCGTCCCACGGTGCGGGGGGATAGCGCTCTACGTCGGGCTGCTCGCGGGTTTCGCCGCATTAGGCGCAGGAATCCAGTTCTTCGGGTGGGATATCGCCGACATCAAGGAGCTTGGGGGCATAAACCTTGCCGTGCTGTTCGCGGGCATCACCCTCATGTTCGCTGTCGGGCTCCTTGACGACGTCACCCAGCTGTCGCCCCTGGTGAAGTTCGGGGGGCAGATCCTCGCGGCGGTCGTCGTCGTCTTGTCGGGGGTCTCCATCGAGCTGGTCCGCTCCCCCTTCGGCACGGGCTTCATCGAGCTGGCCTGGCTCGACTATCCGCTCACCGTCTTGTACCTCGTCGTCTTCGTCAATATCACTAACCTGATAGACGGGCTCGACGGCCTGGCGGCGGGCATCGTGGCCATCGTCGCCTGCGGGCTGCTCTTCCTCGTCCTCATGCGGGGGGGCACCCTCTTCGCGTTTTGCTGCATCGCGCTGATAGCGGTCTGTGTCGCCTTCCTCCGCTTCAACTTCACCCCCGCCTCTATCTTCATGGGCGACTCGGGGTCCTTGCTGCTCGGCCTCATGGTGGGCATCGTGTCCATCTCGGGGGTCGTGCGCACCCAAAGCCTCGTGGTCATGCTCGTCCCGCTGGTCATGGCCGGCATACCTCTGCTCGACACCCTCTCGGCCATCGTGCGCAGGGTGCGGGAGGGGCAGCCGATCCAACAGGCCGACCTGGGGCACATACACCACCGGCTCATGGGCGCGGGGTGGGGCCAGCGCAAGTCGGTCCTCATACTGTACCTGTGCTCTGCGGTGCTTGCCGTCGCGGGATGCCTTCTGGGAAGCCTGACGAGCATCCTGTGGGAATGGGTGGTCATCGTCTTGCTTGCGGTGGTTCTCTCCCTCATGATATGGCGCTTCGGCCTGTTCAGCCCCGTGCTCAAGCACTACTACGACAACAAGGGCGGCCGGGGGCCGCGCAAGCCCCCCTCTAATCCAGAGGCATGATCTCCGCATAGGGCTGCCAGTCGGGCTCCTTGAGTATCTTCCTGCTGTCGCGGAAGCCCTCGACAAGCCTTGAGAAGCCTGAGCGGAAGTCCTTGGAGAGGGACAGGCGGATGATTTCCTTGATGAAGGTCAGGAAGGTGCCGAAACCGAAGAGGAAGCGGTTGTAGTCGCCGTATATCCGCAGGTAATGGGCCATGTGGCCGCGGTTGCGCATGATGTAGTAGCGGGTGAAGTCCGACGTGGTGTTCAGCCGCCGCATCACCCCTATCCGAAGGCTCTCAAGCGAGCGGGAGCGCTGCAGCACGTATTCGGTGACCAGCAGCATGCCCGTGTGCTTGGACGCAAGGTAGCCGTACATGGTGTCGTCCCAGTAGATGAAGAAGCGCGCGTCGGGCAGGCCGATCCTCTCGATTATCGAGCGGTGGAAGAGGCTGCCCTCGAAGCAGGCGGTGTTCATGGCCCGGGAGTCCTCACCGGGGTCGAAGCCGCTCGGCGAGACGGGGTTGGGAATCGCCAGCTTGTTGATGAAGTGGTACTGCCAGTAGAAGAAGGTGCCGTCGAAGTTCTTGCGCAGGCCCTGGTACACCGTGGTGACCTCGGAGAGGTCCTTGCCCTGGCTGAGGTCTTCTTCGGTCTGCCGCATCCACCGGGAGAGCTTCTCTATCGCCTTCGGCAGCACCTTGACGTCGTCGTCCATCGCCCAAACCCAGTCGAAGCCTGCGGAGTAGGCCTCCTTGATCCCGCGGGAGAAGCCCCCCGCGCCGCCGGAGTTCTCCTTCATGGCGATATAGGCGGTCCACGGGAAGGAGCCGACCAGCGCCTTGGTCTTCGGCGA
This sequence comes from Eggerthellaceae bacterium, assembly GCA_009782605.1. GTDB lineage: Bacteria > Actinomycetota > Coriobacteriia > Coriobacteriales > Eggerthellaceae > WRIS01. Next base: position 135,478 of record WRIR01000002.1, read on the forward strand.
GTTCTCGTTGTCGACGATGAATACTTTTTTCGGCAGCACCTCAAGCGCAGCGATGCTGTCCAGGAGCTCTTGCAGGAGCTCTTGGCGCTCAAAGGTCGTGACGACGATCGCCAGGTTCGGTATGTAGGGGGTAGTGCTTTGCATGGTTTCTTTCTGGTAGCTTTTGGACACGAAAGGAGTATAGCATATAAGATGCAGTATGATTCTTTCAAGTAAGTCATACCACGAACACGAAAGGAGCGCCCATGTCCGGGAAAGGCCTTGCGGGACCGGTGCCCGGCGCGCCCGGTGCCTGCGTCTTGGTAACGGGGGGTGCCGGCTATATCGGAAGCCACACCTGTGTCGAGCTGATCCAGGGAGGCTGGCGGGTCCTTGTCGTCGACGATTTAAGCAACTCAAGCGCCGAGGCCCTTGAGCGTGTCCGGCAGATCACCGGCTGTGGGGCGGATGACCTGGTCTTCTACGAGGGATCCATCCTCGACGAGGCGCTGCTTGACCGGGTGTTCGCGCAGCACGCGATCGACGCCATCATCCATTTCGCCGGCTTCAAGGCCGTCGGGGAGAGCACCGAGAAGCCCTTGGCCTACTACGAGAACAACATCGCGGGCACGCTCGCACTGTGCAAGGTGGCGGGGGCGCACGGCGTGAAGAGCCTAGCCTTCTCAAGCAGCGCCACCGTGTACGGGGATCCCAAGGCCGTGCCCATCTCCGAGAGCTGCCCGAAGGGCATCCCGACCAACCCCTACGGCCACACAAAAAGCATGATTGAGCAGATACTCTTCGACCTGTATGCGAGCGACCCCGGCTGGTGCGTGGCGCTGCTGCGCTACTTCAACCCCATCGGCGCCCATGAAAGCGGGCTTATCGGCGAGGACCCGAAGGGCATCCCCAACAACCTCGTCCCTTATGTCGCGCAGGTCGCCGTCGGGAAGCGCGAGCGCGTCGGCGTGTTCGGCGACGACTACCCCACCCCCGACGGGACGGGGGTCCGGGACTACATCCACGTCGTCGACCTGGCCCGCGGCCACGTCAAGGCGCTTGAGTGGATGGCGCGGCAGGCAACAGGCGGCAGGTTGGGGGATGGCGGCGGGCGGGACGGCGGCAGCGGGCGGGATGGCGGCGTGGACGTGCAAGACGGCACCGGGCCGCAAGGCGACATGGCCGCAAAGCAGCAGGGCGGCGTGGGCGTGTTCAACCTCGGAACCGGAAAGGGCTCAAGCGTCCTTGAGGTCATCAGGGCCTACGGGCAGGCCTGCGGGAAACCCCTTCCCTATGAGGTCCTCCCCCGGCGCGCCGGGGACATCGCCGTCAGCTATGCGTCATGCGAGAAGGCCCGCGACGAGCTCGGCTGGACGGCCGCCTTCGACCTGCTGCGCATGTGCGAGGACAGCTGGCGCTGGCAGTCGAGAAACCCGGACGGCTACCGCTCGGAGGCTGCCGTCCGCTAGAAGGCTGCCGTCCGGGGGCGAGGCGCCCGCCAGGTCCCCTCTGGCCTAGGACCACGGCAAAGGGACGACGGCCTGAGGGTCTCCCCCCTGCTCGACGACGCGGATAATCTCTCGCCAGGTGTCTTCCTCGCGGTATGCCAGCCACGAGCCACCGTACTCGTCGAATATCCGCCCATCATAAGGGCCTGTGCCGGAATGGATTATTATCTGGTCGGCATGCTCGGCAAAATCCTCGACCAGCGCCCTCAATTCTTCCTCCGGCCAATTGGTTCCCACATGGGCAAGCAGGGTGTCGACACCCTGTGACACCAATCCCAGCTCTTTCGCAACCTTGAAGATGAAGGCCTCCACAATCTGGCGGTCCTGTGTCTGCCTGATAGCGTCCTGGTCGGCGCCGTAGGGCTTGCGGGTGCGCGCTAAGACAAGCGCCTCTGCGCCGTTGAGCTGCTGGGTGCCTGCCGACAGGGAAACAGTGCCTCCCCTGACGATATCGCGAAGCGACATGTCTATTGGGACGTGCACGGTAATACCGCCCATGGCGTCGACAAAGCGGTCGAACCTGACAAAATCCATCTCAAGGTAGTATGTGATACTCACGCCCGCCAGCTCTCCGGCCGCGTCCATCGCCCCTTGGGCGCCGTGGTGGTAGTAGGCCTCGTTGATCTTGGTCCCCGGCTGGCCGTTGACTGTGGCGGAAGTGTCACGCGGGATGCTGACGAGGGTCACCCGGTAGGCCTGGGGGTCGATGTAGGTGAGCATCATCGTGTCGGAGCGCGACGGGCCCGTGGAATGTGCCGAGGTGTTGGCCTCGACGGTGCCATCGCGCGAGTCGTTGCCGATTATCAGCACGTAGAAGGGGTCCACTACCTCCGGTATCTCGGGCATCATCGTGTCTATGCTCGGCAACTGCCGCGCTTTTGCGGATTCCGACACAGCTGCAAGCGTTCCGACCGTGGCGGCCTGGGCCTGCATGTGCTGGAAGCCGAAGAAGGCCCCGCCGCCCACAAGGCACAAGGCCCCCGCAACGGCAACCGCCAACAGCTTCGCTTTGATTGGATTCACTGCTTTCCCCCCTCGTCCTTGTCAATTGCCGGCCTTTTTTCTGAAGGCCCCTATGCAGCCTTCTTTTTCTTCTTCTTTTCCGGGATGATGGCGGTTTCCTCGACGTCGATGCCCGTGGGGTCCTCCCCGGCGTCGACGGCGGCCATGATGGCCGCCCACCCCTCGGGGTTCTCGTAACACAGCCACAGGCCACTCTCATGGAGGTCCCCGCTGGTCGGGCCGCTGGCGCTCACAATGCTTATCTTACCTGAGCCGCCCGAAAAGGCAAGGGCCAAAGGAATGAGGTCGCCTGTCTTGAGGTCGGTGTTGACGGCCTCGGCGGCGGTGAGCATCGTGCCGGGGAGCTTGTGGGGCGGCTCGGCGAGGATCCTCTTCAGGATTGCCGTCACGAGCGTGCGCACGTTGTCCTGGCGCTTTGCATCCTGGTTCTCCCCGTAGCTCTTGCGTGCCCGCGCGAAGGCCTGGGCCTGTTGCCCGTCCAGCACCTGTCTGCCCGCCTCAAGCTCTACCATCTCTCCGGTGAGGGCGTCCTTGACCGCTATGGCCTCGGGGACCTTCACCTCGATGCCCCCCAGGTCGTCGACGAGCTTCTCAAGCCCGGAGAAGCGGGTCTCGACATAGTGCGCGATGGAGACGCCCGTCAGCTCGGAGACCGCCTTGATAGAGGCGGAGGCCCCTCCCCTGTGATACATCTCGTTTATCTTCACCAGCTCGCCGTCGGGGAGGGTAAAGGGCGTGTCGCGCGGGATGGAGAGCATGATGACCTGCCGGTTGTCGGTGTCGACGCGCACCAGCACCATGACGTCCGAGCGCTCGTCTTCCGCCGGGGCTTCCGTCGTCTCCGACCCCTCCCGGGAGTCAGAGCCCAAAAGCAGCATGTAGAAGGGCCCGTCGGCAGGTGCGGCCGCCAAGTCCAAAACGATGTCCTCCTTGAGCTCAAGGGTGTTGTCGAGCCGGTTGATGTACCACACGGCAACGCCGGCGCCCAGGACGAGGAACACCACGAAGGAAAACCCAAGCCTTCTCATGAGCCTCTTGCGCTTATAGATCTTCTCCTGTTCGAGTATCGACCCTTTCCGGAACTTGTCGAGGCCCTGTGACTCGGGGAGGCGGGTCTTTGCCTGCTTGGTCCTCGCCTGGTTGGACGGCGGGACGCCCCGGGCGTTCTGGGAACTCCGGGCGTTCTGGGGGCCCGGGCCGCCGGGATAGGGGGCCTTTCGGGTATTTTGCGCCCCGTGGGCGCTTTGGGCGCTTTGGGCGCCCTGGGTGTTCCAAGCCTGCTGTGCCCCCCGGGTGCCCTGGACGTTCCGGGAATTCGGGAAGTTATGTGCCTTTTGTGTGCTCGTGCCGCCGGAGGCATGGGGGGGCTTCTGTGCCTTCCATGCGCCCTGGGGCTTCTGTGCCTTCTTGCCTCCCGGGATAGAAGGGACCTTCCGGGCTTTTTGGGGGTAGGGGTGGAAGCCCTGGGCTGCGCCCTGGCCGCCGGGATGGGGGTTTCGGACACGTGCCTGACGCGGCTGGCCGACCGGGTGGGGCTGCATCACATGGTTGTGGGAACGGGGGCTCCGGCCGCCTGCCTGGTTCTGGACACCAGCATGCCGGCCTGCACCTTGCCCTCGAAAATATTGGTCATTCCCCACGCACGTTCCTCCGCATCACGTAGCGTTCAGCAGTCCACAGGACGCCTTCCACCCCGTTGCCATGTTAAGTGGTCATAATAGTACCATATCTTTAGTGGACGATGCTAACGATTGGGGTGCGCTTCCCCTGCCCGTTCCCTTGCCTTATCCATCAGCGACAATACGCACAATGCCCTCTGCCAGGGTCTGGGAGTTCCTTCCCGCGCTGTAGGAGACGTATTTTTTCAGGAATGCCTGTTGCTTTTTGAGCGCGCACTCGGAATTGACTATGGCCTGCACAAGGTCCTCGGCATCATCGTGGACGGTGCCGGGCACCTCTTTGCGGTAGTCGATGAAGATGCCGCGTGCCTTCTCGTATTCCTCAAGGTCGAACGCGAAGAAGTAGACCGGCTTCCTCATGATCATGAACTCGTAGATGAGCGACGAGTAGTCGGATATGCAGGCATCGGCGACCATCCCCATCTCTGCGGTGGAGAACTTCGCGTTGAACAGGACATCGTCATCTTGGACGTCGATGTTCTCGGCCTCTTCCTCGTCAAGCCCCTCGAAGGGGCCTTCCCAGTATTTTCGGTTCCCGGGATGGAGCCTGACCACGAGGGCGAAGTTGGCGCCACGCCTGTTCGCCTGCCGCACGGCCTCGACAAGCTGCTCGACCTTCTCGAACAGGGGGGCCATGTTCTTCCGCGAGGTCGGGGCATACAGGATGACCTTCTTGCCCTTCAGGGAGGGGTGGGTCTTGTATATCCGCGCCCGCATCTTCGCCTTTGCGGCACCGTCCTGCACGCGGTCGACCCGGGGAAGGGCCCCGACGAGCACTTCCTTGTGCGCATGCCCGTGCCGGGAGGGGGAATCCTCCACATAGCCGAAGACCTGCAGTATGGCGGTTTCGCATGCAGGCGAGTTCACGAGGATGTGCGTGTAGCCCCGGTGCATGGACAGGAGCATGGCGAGCTCTTCGCTCCGCCCCTCCTCGGCGCCGAGTGCCGCATAGCCGGCCTTCTTCATAAGCCCGATGGCGTGCCATATCTGGACCACCTTGAGGCTGCGCTTGTGCTTCAACACGCTGACGGGGATACAGTAGGAGTCGAGGATGACCAGCTTCGAGGTCGCGATGTGGAGCATCTGTGAAAACACCATGGGGGCGTAGCGCACAAGGCTCTCGAAGGTGCCGGAAACCCTTTGGCACTTCGTCACGAACCTGTAGTCGGGCAAGGCGCTCTGCATCTCGGCCTGGAGCAGGCGGAAGTCCGGGGATGCGACGTTACCCATCCTGCTTATGAACGTAACCTTCTTGCGCGTTGGCGCCAACTTCATGAAGAAGTAGACAACACGCAAGAAGACGCACGCTGTTCTTATGCCGAGTTCAAACATTTTCGTCAGTAAAGTTCCAAAACTCCCAAAACCTAATCTTATTGAAAGGATAGCACAGTTCGCCGCATGCCTTCACGCAAAGTGACGAACGGCCTCCAGCCGAGGGCCTCGATCTTCGCGGTGTCGAGCGGGACGAGCGGAATCGGATTATAGCCCCTTTTGGAGGTATCGGCAACTCCGGCAGAAAACCTGACCTTGAGGCCGTGTTCCGGGAAGGCCTCGACAGCCATGCGGGCCACAGTGCGCACCGCGTGCTGCTCCGTCTCGTTTGCGAGGTTGAACACCCGCACCTCGGTCTCGGAGAGCATCGCACGCAGGATGCCGTCGATGCAGTCGGTGACGTAGCAGAAGCCCCGGCGGGCAGAGCCGTCGCTGGTGAGCACCACGTCTTCCCTGCGCACCACCGCCCCCAAGATGTCGGCCATGATGCGCCCGTCATCGCCTATGTCCATCCCCGGGCCGTAGGTGTGCGCGATGCGCAGGATGGTGTAGGGGACGCCGTGCTGCTGCGCATAGGCGACGAGCAGGGCCTCGGCAGCCCGCTTGCTCTCGGGATAGGAGTTGCGCGGGTGGACGGGGTCGAGCGTGCCCATGTCGTCCTCGCTGATGCGGGTCGTGCCCGCGGGAAGCGCACCGTAGACCTCGCGCGTGGAGGCGAAGACCACGTGTTTCGCCCCCGCCGTGCGGGCGAGCTCAAGGATGTTGACGGTCCCTGCCGTGTTTGCCTGGATGATCCCCACAGGGTCTTCTGCTATGAGGCGGGCGCTTGCCGACGAGGCAAGGTGGAAGATGAAGTCGAGGGCCGCAGGAGGCGGGTCGGCGGGAAGCTCTATCGGGTCGCGGACGTCTTGGTGGAGGAAGAAAAGGAAGCCCTTGTCGGCCCACTCCCCGAAGGCCTGGTGGGCCTTCTCAAGGTTGCGGACGAGCACGTACACCGTCATGGCGAAGCCCTCATGCTCGTTCAGGTGGCAGAAGAGCCAGACGAGATGCTTCCCTATCAGGGAGTTGCCCCCCGCGACCAGCACCGTCGAGCCTTTGAATCGGTCAAGTTCGAGGCCGGGGCGGCCGACAAGCTCCTCGATGCCCTGGGCTATCACTCGGTGCACGGCTTGCTTTCCCGGTACCTGAAGAGCCCTTCGAGGATATAGACGTCCTCGGGGTAGGTGATCTTGATATTGCCGACATTGCCCCTGACCAGGTTGACGCTGCGCCCCACCATGTCATACATCGTGCAGGCGTCGACGACGTCGTCGTAGCCCGGGTTCGTCTCGCGGATCTCGTCGTGCGCACTGATGATGTCGTCGATGAAGAAGGCCTGAGGGGCCTGGACGGAAAAGGTGTGCCTCCGTATCGGCACGTCCCTCATGTTGACCTCGTCCTCGCTGACGACTATCGTCTCCTGGCAGGGCGTGTAGGTGATTGCGTTGCCCTTTTCCCGGGCGGTTTCGATAAGGTCGGTGATAAGCCCGTCCGTGATAAAGGGGCGTATCCCGTCATGGATGAGGACGATGGTGTCTTCCGCATTGTGCGAGCGCGCCTCGGTAAGCGCGTTGTAGATGGAGTGCTGGGCAGTCCCTCCCCCTGGGACGACCGCCTTCACCTTCCTGATCTGGTACTGTTCGAGGAGGTCGCGCGCGTGGCCTATCCATTCCTCTTTGCAGGCAAGGTATATCTCGTCGATGCGGGGGTGCCTGTCGAAGCATTCGAGGGTCCAGATCAAGACAGGCTTGCCATCGATGTCGATGAACTGCTTCGGAAGCGCCGTGTCGCCCATACGGCTGCCCACGCCTCCCGCAAATATTATGCCCACGTTCCTTGTCACAGACACCCCTCGGTTACTTCGGCCGGTTCACAGGCCCACATCTGGAAAGCCAGGGACCCGTATGGAAAATACCATTGTAGGCGATGCCCGCAAGAATTGCTGCGGCCTTTCATCTTACCCCCCTATTTTTCCCAACATTGCAGAAAGACTCCATATACCACGCCCCCCCCCCCCAGGCTTTTTTGCGAACATTTGTGTGTGTTTTTTGGAAGAAGGCCTGTTTTTGGCGATGGGGCCTCTTTTATTGTGGTTCTTTCTTGATAAAAGGCGTGCTTTCAATACAATAAACAGGGAAGGGGCTTCATGGGAGGCCCCTTGCAAGACAAATTGACGGAATCGGAGGAGGGCCCTGTAGGTGGACTGCGTCGTCACTGACATATATTGGGAGCGGGTGTTCTTGCACCTCGTGCTTGAGGGCGCTCGCGGAAAAAGGCTCTACCTGCGCGGCGATGCCGGGTTCGTCGCCCTCAGGCAGGAGGACGGGACCGGCGGGGACGCGGCGGCCACCACCTCAAAGGTCGTCCTCAACCTGTCGGCTGTGGTGAACCGTACCTTCCTGGAGAACGGCTCCTGGGTGTTGGGCTACTTCGATACCGACGAACAACCCCAAGCGCTCAACGACGCCATGGCCTACCCGAACCAACCAAAGAGGATCAAGATGTCACCCGGGGCGACGGCCAGACACAACAAGGCCTTCAGCGCCCCCTCGGCACAGGAAGGGCGGCCCGACCCAATGCGGTTTTGCATGGTCGCCGACAGCCTTGCCGAGAAGCTTTGCGGCCTCGACAAGGTATTCCGGTACAGCGGTGGGACCTATGCCTATACGGTCGACTTCACCGTGGGCACAGTCGACGATGCCACCATGTTTCTTTCCCTCAACTCCTTCTTCGTAAAAAGGGACGAGAGGTGGGACAAGCGGTTCAGCCAGCCCAAGGGCTTCGAGGACAGGTTTTTGGTAGGGAGGCTGAAAGGGTACGGATTTGGAGCAAAAAGGATGCTTATCCGCGCCTTCTATAAAGCTGTCAGCCGCCTGTACCCCGACAAGCGCAGGAACATCCTGCTGCTCTCGGCGACGGGCGCTTCCCTGCAGGGCAACCTCGCGGCCGTCCACGACAGGATCAAGGAGCGCGGCCTTGACAGGCAGTTCAACGTCGACGTGTCGTGCCGGGAGGCCGTCGGGCGGCGCAGCACCAAGCGGTCCTGGCTGGCCGAGGTCCGCAGGATCGCCAAGGCGGGGCTCATCTTTATTGACAACTATGCGCCGGTATTCACGCACCTCGATTTGGACAGGAGGACCAGGCTTGTCCAGTTATGGCACGCAGGGGCCGGGTTCAAGGGCGTCGGGTACATGCGCTTCGGCAAGGAGGGCTCGCCTTTGCCCGGAAGGTCGGTGCACAAGAGGTACGCGCATGCACTCGCGCCTTCCAAGCCGCTTGTCAAGGTCTTCGAGGAAGTGTTCGGGATCGAGGGAGAGGCCTTCCTGCCCATCGGTATGCCCCGGCTCGACGGCTACCTCGACCCGGGGCGGGCAGAGCGCTTCCGGGAGGGCTTCTACCGGGAGCACCCCGAGCTTGCGGGCAAGAGGGCCATCCTCTTCGCGCCGACCTACCGCGGCGAGGGGCAGCCTGAGGCCTACTACGACTACTCGAAGGTGGACTTCGGGCGCCTCTACGACTTCTGCGGCGACGAGTACGTGCTGCTGGTCAGGATGCACCCCTTCATCAAGGACCGGGACGGCACGGGCAGGGCCAAGCCGGACCTTACGCGGTGGGCCGGGCGGGTGTACGACTTCTCGGGCTGGGGGGATATCAACGAGCTCTTCTACGTCACCGACATCCTCATCACGGACTACTCCTCAGCCTACTACGAGTTCTCCCTCTTCAGGCGGCCCATCCTCTTCTACACCTACGACCGGCTGCTCTACGAGAACACCCGGGGAGTCTACCAGGGGGTCAAGGACTCGGCGCCGGGGAAGGTGTGCGACACCTTCGACGCGCTGATGGAGGCGCTTGAGGCCCAGGACTTCGACATTGGAAAGACGGTGGCCTTTGCCGAAGAGCACTTCCCCTGCGCGCCCGAAGGCGCGACCGACCGCCTGCTCGACGAGCTGCTGTTTTCACACGATCAATTGTAATTTACGAACATTTATTCCATATCATCGTTGTGTCTTGGAGAGGGACTGGCTGAGTGCGATATACCCCCTCACGGTGGCGAGATAGCCCGCGGATTCCCCTGTATACTTGTGGCTGTTGATGTGTATGCGTGCTGTTTTCCTCAGGTTCTTTTTGACTTGCTCGATCGTTGAGGTCCCTTTGTACGCAGGCAGGAGGGCCATAAGCTCCTGATAGCCGTAAGGGTCTATCGCCGCATCTGGCTTAAAAACCTTTTTCAGGGCCTCGAACAGGCTCGCATAGACGGTCATGCAAAACCCTTCGTCGAGCTCTACTCCCCCCTCGATTGCCTCCAGCAAGGCAGGTTTTACCGCTTTTGCCGTCCAGTCGGTCGAAGAAAACGCTCGGTGCGGCTTCCCTATCGAATCGTAGAAGAACGGGACCTTCTGGTTCCATGCCAATCCAATGCCGGGAACACCCAAGGAATAGGCCGTTATGTTGGCGTGAAGGCGGTAGGCGACCAGGCCATGGAAGGAGGATATCGCGGCGATGAGCTTCTCGGGGCAGTTCACATTGAAAACGAATTTGCCTGAATCTATCCTCGACTTGTTGCGCAGGAGCTCCAGGAACACCTCGTCGGAGAAGTGCCCTGTTGACATAAGCCGATAGTCGAAGCCGTCCTTTTCAAGCGAGGCAGCCATGTTTTCCCAGAACTTCAATTGTCGATACCCGGTGAAATCGACGCCGTTGCTGCTAAAGGCCCCGCCTCTGATGGGGAAAAGCCCGATCACCGGTTTGTCGGGCTTTGGGCCAAAGGACTCCTTTTCCAAGAACCTCTCAAACACCTTGAACGAGAAAACGGCCGGGTCTGCCACCTTCGCAATCGCGATGCTGTCCCGGTCGATGAGGCTTCCGAGCGCCCCGAAGTCGTCGCGCGTGGTGACCTGCTTCACGCAGGGGCGGTTCAGGGCGCGCTTGAGCTCCTGGCACTTCTCGTTGGCCTCGTCGTAGTTCTCGATGCCGATCGCCGAAAACACCACGGGGACCCCGTGGCGCTCGGCAATATCAAGGACGATGATCGTCTTCCTGTACAGCTGCTGATAGACGTGGTTGAACATGGGCGCCCCGCCAAAGACTACGATATCGGCGCCTTTGACAATGCGGTCGGTCTTTTTGATATGCTTCTTTTCGCCTGTCGCAAGGAATCTCTTGCTGATTATCTCTGTGGAATAGCTCTTGACCGCAAAATCACTGTCCTCATACCCAAGGTTTCGCATCGCACAGGTGATCAGGCTTATGTCGCAGGCCTCGATTATCTGGTCCCCGACATTGTCAGAGCCCCTGTTGGTAAGCAAGGCGATATTCAGCTTTTTCTTCATAAATCCCAAGAGCCGCTTCCTTTGCAGTTTCAGTAGTCGCCTGCCGTACAAAATTTCTGATAAACCGCATACAGCCGAAATATGTTACGGTTTATGGGTGAATCTATCATTTCAGGTAGGGTGAATAACTTCGCAGCGCTATGTTCATATTCTGCCCTGAGCAATTCCCCTGTAATTTTTTGGCGAATATATACAAATGAACACTTTATATCTGGACATCTTACTTTTTCTGCTTAGTTCATGCAAGGCGTCTATGCCAACGGCAGAATTCTTCCATTTGCACCCTCAGTTCCCGTTGGTCGTCTGCCATCCACAGCGCCTCCAGGCACTCACTCTGTCGGTGCCGCTACTACCGGGAGAAGAACTCTGCTCTGTCCTGCCCGATGTCAGCCCCACCACCGTAGAGGCCGTCCTCGGCTCAATGGTCAAGAACGGCATTGTCTTCCATTTGCAGGTTGCGTCGACTCTGCCATATAATCCGTGATGTCAAACTTCTGTATGCACTGTGCAAGCCAAGGCATCTGGCGTTTCATGTCCCTAATCAGGTCGTAGGTCTCAACATAGCTCATGCGCCTGCCGGAGACATAGCCGGAGTATTGCCTGTGCTCAAAGCCGTGGTGCTGCATGAACCGCTTGATCTTGGCATAGGCCTTGCTGGTACCGCTCTCGCCAAAGGCCTCGCAGAGCTTGAGCGTGACCAGGTCGAAGTTGACGGACTTCCTGTTCTCGCGCTTCGCCATGCTCAGGCCCGGGCAGGCTTGTCGAGGCAGTGCGCCTTGAAGTCCTCGACGACGTAGTCTTCCGGATCGTATGACGCGTCGCTGTTGTAGTAGAGCCAGGTCTGCACGTTGTCGAGGAACCAGTCCTTCTCGCTGAGTGTGCTATAGGCGAGCCCGAAGCGGGAGAAGTCATGGCCTGCGCCGGTTCCGAGGTAGAACCCGTCCGGCCCCTTCCTCATCCCCAGCTTATCAGTGAAGTAGTTGTCGAGGGTAGCATGGACTTTCCGGGCATCATAGCGCTTCTCGCGGGCCATCTTGTCGTCGTCCATGACTATCTGCATCTTTATCACAGCCGCCTCCGTCCCGACAGGGTTCCTTCCCTGTGCATTGTAGCCGATTCGGGCCAGAATGAGAAATGGTTTTAACCAGGGCTGCGCGTGCCCTCGATGGGAGACCGGCCAGCGCCCTTCGCGGCATCTTGCAGGTAGTCCAGGGTGCTCTCCGGCACGAGCTCGGCGATTGACTCGAAGTCCCCTCGTCAAGCAGCCTGCGCACGCGGGAGGCGCTTATGGGCCTGCCGCCGGTCTCGCGGCGGGGTATCTCCACGAACTCGATGCCGTGCTCGGGCAGGATGAGCCGCACCTGCGTCTGTTGGAAAAGATGCGATGTGATTCTTGTCACAATTACCGAAATAAGCGAACATGCGTTATATATTAATGTATAGTCATCAGGAGAGGAGGAGGCGGCATGTGCCCTGAAGCGTCGAGGGAAATGCTTAAAGTATCGACTGTGTCGCCCTACGACGCGGTCATCTCGCATAGGTTTCTCTACTCGCCCAAAGGAGCGAGCCTGAAGAAAATTGCCGAGAGAATCGTTCGCTCGGATAAAAAAACGCCTTATCTCATATTTTGCCGCTATTGGCGGCTTGAAACTTGTCAAAATCGAGGGATACAATGGGGGGAGCATATATGAGCACGAAGAAAGATGAGGCTGGCGCGATTGCCACACAGCGAGAGACGCTCTTGAACGGAGTAGACGAGGCGGCTTTGCTTAAGCGTGTGGTGGGCATCATCGAGAGTCGCAAGTATCGTGCCGGAGCCTATGCAAACCGCGAGGTTACTCTAATGTATTGGGAGATCGGCCAACATGTCAGCTCTGTATTGCTTGATAGAAAACGTGCTGAATACGGGAAGAGGATTCTTGCCACACTGTCGCAAGATTTGAGCTGGTCTCATTTTAGGGAAATCCTCCCCCTTAAAAACGATGAGGCGCGAATGTATTATGCAAAAGACGCAGCCGCAAGGCGTTTAAGTGTCCGTGATTTAAGAGAGCAGATAAGGCGCAAGGTATTTGAGCGACGCGAGATAGCAAACTCGCAACTGACACCTGCCTCTGCGGTACCATTCAATATGTTCAAAGACCCGTACCTGCTTGATACGCTTGGGTTGAAGGAAAACTTCCTAGAAGCAGACCTGGAAAACGCAATACTCACCGATCTTGAAGCCTTCATTCTTGAATTCGGGCAAGGCTTCACATTCGTCGAACGGCAAAAGCGAATGAATGTAGGTGGTGAGGATGCGATCCTCGATCTGCTGTTCTACCACCGCATTCTCAAACGGCTTGTTGCCGTCGAATTGAAACTCGGCAGATTCAAGGCTGCATACAAGGGCCAGATGGAGCTGTATCTAAAATGGCTTGACAAGCAAGATAGGCAGGACGGTGAGGAGGCGCCGATAGGGATCATCCTTTGCGCTACCGCCAACCGTGAAAAAATCGAGTTGTTGGAAATGGACAAATCGGGCATTGCCGTTGCTGAATACTGGACGCACTTGCCGTCAAAAGCTGAGTTCGAAGCAAAGATTAGGGCGATAATGATTGAGGCGAGAGAGCGCTTGGAACGTCGTAAGACACTTCCTCCAGGGAACGGGCATAGACAAGTCGCCTATTTCTATGATCCGATAGGGGACGGCGAAGACGACGAGTAGGATAGCACGGGGGTCACAGGAAGAAAGGAGCGGCCATGGCTAAAACCGCAGACCTGAAGTTGCGCATCGACCCCGAACTGAAGAAGTCGGCAGTCGCGGTGTACGACCAGTGGGGGCTGAACCTCACCGATGCCGTGACGATGTTCCTCCACCAGTCGGTGGCGGTAGGCGGCCTGCCCTTCGCCATGAGGATGCCGAGGGCAGCCCCCTCCCTCGACTGGGAAAGCCCCGATATCCGGAGGATCGACCCGGAGGCCGGACATGCGATACTGCCAGCCGAGTGGGACTCGGCCGAGGATGCCGTATATGACAGCCTCTAGCAAGGTCCAGCCCTTCGACATCTGGCTGGCCTACCTCCATTTCATCGACCTTCCGCAGGGGAAGGTACGCCCGGTACATAATCCGAGCTTTAACCTCACGGGTTTCCGTGAGGTTAAAATGCTCAACACAGAAACTGGTTTCGTGATTTCCCCAAAACAGTGGATTACAAAAACCAACGCTATTGGCATTATCTCAAAGGCCGGACGCTATGGTGGAGGTACATTTGCTCATCGTCACATCGCCTTTGAGTTCGCTTCGTGGATCAGCCCAGAGTTCAAGTATTATCGAGCGCATTGGCCCCAATAAGGCAGGGCATTGGAAGGTACACGAAAACTGATCGCACTCCCCATCGTGCCCCGTTAGACATCCTTTCGGATACCTCGCAGGTACTCCAAGGTGCTCTCCGGCACGAGCTCGGCGATTGACTCGAAGTCCCCCTCGGCGAGCAGCCTGCGCACGCGGGAGGCGCTGATGGGCTTGCCGCCGGTCTCGCGGCGGGGGATCTCCACGAACTCGATGCCGTGTGTGGGCAGGATGCGCCGCATGGCATCATTGTACTGCCTCGTGACCAGGTCCAGGGGCTCCTCGCCCGCGAAGCGCGCGGTGATGCCGAGCACCGGGGCTATCTCTTTTGCGAACAGGGCGACGTCGTAGGAGGGGTCTATGGCCTTGTCCTGGATCTCGGCCTTGTCGAAGTAGTCGGCGAAGGTGATGCTCGATATGATGAACCTGCCGCTGGGCAGGACCTCCACGTTTCCCAGGTCTGCCGTGCCTGCCCTGACGAGGGCTATCCTGTCCTCGAAGGGGAAGGTGGACTTGTCCTCCTCGACCACGAAGACGTAGAGGCGCCTCACCTCGGAGGCGGCGTGCTCGATGAGATAGCGGTGCCCGAGGGTGAAGGGGTTGCAGTTCATGACTATCGCCCCGACGCGCCCGAGGGCATCCCTGTGCACCTGGGCCAGCATGTCCTTGTAGCCTCGGAGCCCGGCGGCGAGCTCGTCAGGCTGTCCTGCCGGGCCGCGCTCGCCAGGCGCCCCTGTCGGGCCGCCGTTCCCGCCGTTGCCCGTAAAGCCGGATGCACCGACATATTCATACTCCCCTGACAGCAGACCGTTCTCCTGGAAGGTCCCGAGCAGCATCTCGGCGACCTTCCCGTACCCGTCAGAGTTCATGTGCCCATGGTCGACGAACACCTCCCCCATGCCGTGGGGACGGTCGAAGGCGGGCCGCAGGTCGCAGGTGATGAACCCATATTCTTCAGCGATCTCATGGTGGGTCAAAAACGAGGGAACAACTATTATGTCGCCCTTCTTGAAAGTGAATGTGTCGATGTACGGATACATATTGTGGAATCCCCGACCTGAGAAGTTCGCGCAGTTCATGACGAGCTTCGGGAGCACGTCCTCCTTGCTGGCATACGCATTGAGCATCCGCTGCAGGTGACTTGCGATAGTCCCGCTGTCCTCCACCCCGACTCCATAGACTGTGCTGTGCCCGAACATATACACCGTCCCGTCATAATCCTGCGGCTGGTCGCAGGTCACCCTGTGCCCGTTGACGACGTTCACGTAGGGGTCCTGCTTGTCCACAATCCTGCACACGCCGTCGCCGTCCCTGCTCATCTTGTAGTTGCTCATCACGGAACGGGCGTAGTCCGGGTCCTTGCCGTACCTTTTCAGAGCCTCCGGGATTTCCGGGAAATCACCTGCAAGCCGAGCCCTTGTTTTTTCGACGGATTGAAGCTTTTCCTCTGTTGGCGACTTGTTCTCAATATTTTTTGCAAGTAGGCGAAGCAACACAACAATGGGGATATGCGGGTTCTTATCCCTTACTTTGTTCAGTGGGGCATACACCAGTGCTTCGATATAGGCGCGCTCTGCTATGTCGGATAGCTCGACGATCCTGACCTTCTTTATGCCCAGTACCCTCTGGTTGTACCTCTCATCCTTCTTTGCGCTGCAGACCAAGACCGAGCTATCGGGTATTTTTATGCCATCCTCAAATTTCCCTATAGCCAGATTCATCCCCGGCAAAGGTATGGTTTTGCTTTCTGGAATATCGGAGAATGCTCGGGTGATTCTGAGTCTGCTCCCTGAGCACCAGGAATCTATCTTGACGATCCTCATGAGCCTCTCGTCACCGAAAAGAGTCACGCTCCCAATCCCCTGCCTTGCCAGATAGCGCTACACCCCCCCCCCTAGTGCCTGGGCTATGGCGATCTTCTCGATCACCCGGGCAATAGCCTCGTCCCCCTCGGCTGGGCCTGCCTTTGCCACATCGGTCTTCTCCCAGAAGGATTTCAGCGCCCCTTCCTGCCTCTCTAGGCCCAACATGATGCCCTTCTGTACTTCGGCAAAACCCTTGACTGCCAACTCTACCGAAGCGGCTACCTCGGTAGAATCTTTGCCCTGTGCAACAAGCTTCTTGTCTAACACTTCTATTTTCCTGCCAAGTTCCTTGTTCTGCTTCTCCAAGGACTTGATTGCGACCCTTGCCGAAGGCTTCTTGAATTTCCTCATCAAAAAGCGTAAAGACGTAGGCCGACTCCCCGTATTCAAGTTTAGCATCCGTTTTATTAGGTGTCTCAATTAACCCTCCTTTTGTTTCGCCAAACCTCTCAAGAAGCTATAGGAAATCCTTAAGAATTGCACATCGGAAAAGCCGAGAGCCCTGCCAAAAGATCAATGCATGACACATTGGAGGCAGGTGTCTTTTGGGTCACCGCGACCCTCCTGTTTGAGCCAATACCGCAAACAACTCAGTCGCCAAAGCTTTCAAGCAAATAAGACTTCATTATTGTAGACAGCCTCTTTGCTTCATTAGAGTTTGCGTTGCAGGCATTCCTGATACTTTCTCTCCGGGCGGTTGAGCGTTCCTTGATTATCGTCTCAGCAGCTGCCACAATATCGTTGGCCTCGGCCTCGTCAGGATTTGCCTGGTAAATCCTCCGTTGGTCTTCTGGATACATCAAAAGAGTTTGAAGGGCTTCGGTTTTATGGCAATTCGAACCCATCAGCACACACGGCGTACCACCCAGGGATGCAAGTATTGAGGCGTGAAAGCGTCCTGTGACATAGCAGAGACTTCTTCCTAGAATTCGACCCAGTAGAAAGATGTTTGTGTTGACCGGTATACGAGGGACACTCAGCTGCTTTGCGACTTCAGACAAAAAGGCGGATTCATGGCAACAAGCTTCGAGCAAATAGAGGTTCGTATCATAAGAACTCAACATGACCTTTAGCGCCTTCACTAAAAAAATGAGCCTATCCTTCGTTTGATCGGACAGCTGATACGTTCCTTTAAATGAATTCAGAGAAAATACTGCATAGTTTTGTTCGAAGTCAAATTTTGGGTGTAGCGTTTCGTTCATGTCATGGGAAAGGGAGAATTGTGGGTATTCAAGCATATGGTCTAATACTTCTGCATATGCTTTATTATTATAAAGTTCATACCAAGAAAACAATGCATCGGGCACATACTTCACATTCACGGTATTGTTTATGTCGCAAGCTTTAAGAAAATTGTACGATGCCCTATCACGCACAGTAACCAATTGTGCAAAGCGAATAAATCTTAGCGTCTCGTCAAGCGTCGTGACGTTTAGGCCATCTTGTAGCACCCCCATTGTTTCCAGAGTACTCGACCTGGAAAAGACAGTATTTACCACAAAGAAAGGCTTGTTGTATTGTAAACATAGGTGAAGATATACCAGATAATCCAACATCTCATTACGAGGAGGCGATGAGAAAATGAAGCTTCCTTCGCCGTTCAAAACCACCGCATCCACTCGCTTGATTCGCTCTATGATCTCCTGATACTTTTCAGGATTGTGATGCGAAATCAGCCTAGCGTTTTCCTCTGTGGAGGAAGTGCGCCTTACCCCAATTGCAAAAGCCGATTTCTCATCCCTTGTTATGGTGTCCTCGATAATGAAGTCTTGTTCAAGAATAGCTCGCAAAGCTATACTGGTTCCTCGACATCCAGTATTCAATCCAGCGCGGTTATCGGCAATTAGAAGAACTCTGATCATTCGCAATGCTCCTTCACATGTGTCTTTCATAAGTCCGGTATTCTTGACTCCAGCGATCGCCGTCACTTCCGCCTATCAACCAACCCCAAAGATTGAAGATTGCCCATCGTTGTGCTCCATAGCCTATCTTTTGCGGCTTCGATTTCAGATACCACTTTCTTATGGTTTTTTAATATGTATCCCGTTCTTTCGATGAGGTTGAGCTCAAAGTTATCATCCTGCACATCAACTCCCCACTCCGGATGACCAACATCTTCAAGGAACCAAGCCAACTTGTCATGCGTAATTATGCTTAAGGTTGGCGTCCCGCAGCCAAAGGGGATCAACTGGGCGTGCCCACGCATTGCTAAGACCAGCTTCGGGGATGAATATACGTTCAGAAAAGTATCAGTGCTCAGATTCTTGTATAGCGGAACACGCTCGAACTCTAATCCGAAATCATCAAAATACTCGAAAGCCTTTTCATCCATGGCCATATGTGAATAGCATTTAATCGTATAGTCGGTGGATAGTTTTTTCAAAAGCCTCGACAATGCTGAAAACACCTCGGCTTTCTTATCGCCGAAACGCATGTCCTCTCTATCGAATGCACAGTTTACCGCAATAAAGGGCTTTTCCTTCCTTTTGAATGGAAGATCATAGAGCTTTGAAAGGACTGTGGTTGCGCAGGGATGAAAAGAAACCTTTTCCTTCAAATCGTCTCTTAAGTATTTTCGTATTGCATCAACGGAGCCATGATTGCGCATACCAAAAAATGACGACTGTGCAACAACGTGATTAATATTTTCCGTGAAGATATCTTCGAAGTCTTCTTGACCTCGAAACCGATTGTAGCCTAGAGCAAGGTAATATATAGGAACTTTTATTTTTCTCAATTGATTGCGAGAAGCTGGCCATTGCCAACCAGAAATCTCATTCGGATTTGTGTCTCTAAGAAACAACCCACCACCCCCAACGAAAAGACCGTTTGTTTTGTTTACGAGTGCAACGGCTTCATCATTCAACTCCTTGCGGATGCTTCGCTGCGCCCAACTGATGGAGATTTCCGTCACTTCCTGTATAGAATCCCTTATTGACTTCACTAGGATATTGTCTCCGGCATTAGCAATAGAGTATGCAGAGAAATGTGCATAGCTATTCTTTGAGAGCGACTCAATATGGGCCTTCGTGTCGACGAAACTATTCTGGAGGTGCTTCTCCACAGTGATAAGCTTCTGTTCCAGAAGTCGTATACCCTTGTCTTGTTGTTTCCTTGCTTCCTCGCTATGCTCAAGGAAGCTTTCCCCAATGGCTGTGGCGCTTCTTTCAACTTGAGCCTTTAATGATTCAACTTCCTTTTCTAAGCTGTCTTGCTGTTTCCTTGCTTCCTCGCTATGCTCAAGGAAGCTTTCCCCAATGGCTGTGGCGCTTCTTTCAACTTGAGCCTTTAATGATTCAACTTCCTTTTCTAAGAATTGAATCCTTTCTTTTTGTGATTTACCGTTTTTCCGCAAATACCTATTAGCAACCTTTGACGAGTATTTTCGGAATCGTTTCCCAAATATGCTAAAGATATAGTGTGTTTCACCGTATTCAATCTTTAAAGCCCGTTTGAGCAATTTTTTCATATTGAAGCCTTAATCCTAAAGTTGCTTTTCTTTGGAATTGAGCTTACTCTAGTGAATCTACCAACTTAGCAGCACACAATTGGAAGGTCTCCCATAGTTCTTCTCGCCTTGCTGCAATTCGAGCTGACAGTAAAGTTTCGTTTGTAATAAAAAACTTGAGTTTCTCGATCATCCCATCTGCAATGCTATGTAAATCCTGTATATTTTCTGCCTTTGTAGGAACTTTGCACAAAAAATCATCATTCCCGAAATAATCAAAAGGCATACCACGCCGAGCTTGTATTCCGAGAAATGCAGAAGGTATGTCGAATGAAAAAAAAGGCAGCCATCCATGTAAGCGTCTTCCGAAAGCAAAACGACAATTATCGTACCGTCCGGGCATAGAGTCACTATTCTCGGAGCCCCATTTGCGTATGGTTGTGGAAAGTTTTGAAAACGGATACGAGTCCTTGTCTTTTGAAAGCGCTTCATAGTAATCAATCAGTATGCTTTCAAGCGTGGAATCCCGCTGTAGTAAGTTAAAATTCCGGAGCATATCTAAGCTTGTGTCATTGTTAGCACAATTCGACATCAAAACACATTGAAGACCCTCTGATCTTGCGTAATCAACGAATCTCATGAATGGGTTTCGTAAGTACATGTTGCCATCAAAATAGTTATCAGGTATGTTGAGCACTACAATATCAGACTTCTGGTGCTCCGATAGCTGACCTCGGAAGATTCTATCCATAAAGAGGGTTGCACACGGAGCAAAGAGCGGATTTGAGGTGGGAGCGATTTTCTTAATATTCTCAATCTCTATCCGTGCTCGTGTTGAAATAAATCTGCTTCGAGTAAGTATTTCCGTTGATAACTTCCGCTGTTTTTCATCCGGTTCATGCAATATCCCAGAAGACCACACATGAAACTTGATTCCATAACCATCAAGCATCTTTAATGAGGCATCATTGATTACCTTTTCATATAGGATTCTAGCACCCGCAGTGCCCACAAGAATGCCTCCTGGGCCGATTATCAGATTCTTAGATTTCCTAATAAAATTCTCGTCAAGGACTCTATTTGTTGGAGATAGAATCAGTTCAACTTTATCTGAAAAATATTCTTTTGTGACTGTGTACAACAGCACATCGCCCAGATTAAACGTATTATACCCAGGTGCAACCCAAACTGCATTTTTCATTTTTTCAAAGCTCCAATACAGGTTCCAACAGCAATGTCGAATCGTTTCCTAGTCTTGTCACTGAAACATAAAGCTATTTGTTGCACTTCGATCCCTTCTCTCTTATAGTTTCGATTGACTAACCCTACCGGCAGTCTATTTGGTGGCTCTTGTGATATTTCTCCTTGCTCTTTCATGGAGATTGACTTCGAAATTATCAATCTCTGTTTCTATGTTTAGAATATAGTTCATCATACTGACCTTGAACCTCAAGGAGTCGCCGCTCAATTGCAGCATTTATCCCCTCTAATGCCCCGATTGCAGATTTGTCTTCCTGATTAATCTCTACCGTTATACCAGAATATGTTAACTCTATTTTATCTTTCATTTTCATAGCTACCTCCCTTAATAAGCTGTTCTTGCTCAATAGATATATATACTCGCTCTTTTTTTTATTAAAAATCCCTTCCTGATGACTCAGCGTTATCTGTATCGGAACAAGGTAGCCTTTCATTGAGTGCTCAAAAAATGAGCATCCATTGTCGTAGTTGAGGAAGATGAAAAAGCTATCCTGACTAGAGGAAAGAAATTGTGATACGATATCGTTCCTGTTATCTTCGGTGATTTTGCCTATAATTGTTGCAGTGAGTTCAGATTTTCCAGTAATTTCTTCCTGATAGCTCAAGGGAGGGAAAGTTTTAATTAATTCCTTCATTAAACCTTGAGAAGCATCTCCGATAAAGACATAGCGAAGATCATTTTTAATGGATAATAAATATGAGACTACTACATAATATTTGTGGATCATGGAATAGTTCTTTTCGATACCGCAGCCAATGCGGATGCTGTTCTTTACATTTTTTTCAAGCGCTAATGTAGATGTGGAGCTCGCAACTAATACGGTATTTATTTCCTCTAATATAAAGGGAAGAAATTCCGAAGGCAGAAGCCGAGGAAGCATGGTAGCACCAGGAAACCAATTAGCATATAATCCGTGAATGTCAGAAGGATGAGGCTTAATAAATAACTTTTTCTCCCCTGCAAAGTAATCAACAAGAAGCTGATACATCAACTTCTGTTCTTCATATCTCATCATATTTAGATTAATATAATGTTGAGTTAGCAATATTGTTGAGTTCTTCACTTCAAAAGACTCGAAACCACTATCCTCATGCCTAAACAGAAACAGGTTTGCAAGCTTCCGTATCTCCGTTCTATTGAGTTGTGATAATAATTCCGTAACAGAGAAATGAATGTCTTTCTGATTCAAGTAATCTGAATCTTGCAATGCCAAATCACCATAACGGTTGTCAACAAGCAACGAATTCCCATATAAGCCCAAAGCCTCGGCTATTGCCCCTCTTGCGGGATTAACATAGCATACGTCTTTGGCAAGCTCTTTATGCCGAGAAAGGCGTCCGGAAGCATCTTCGAAATAATTATACTTTAAGCTATTTATCACAAGGTATGCGCCAAATGCATAATGATCGACAGCTACATATATTTCATCAAAAAAACCAATCTCTATAGGAAGGTCGTTATCATAAAATTCTTTAATATGTGAAAGGTTTTCCTTTAACGACTTATCTTTACTTACAGAGGGTTCATCATACAGGAAAACCTGTTCAAAAACCCCTGCATCAGAAAAGTACTTTTGAAATGATCTGCTCTCATTAATTCGCTCAGGAATAAGCAACACTGCCTTGTCGTTTTGCCTATAGAAGTGCTTGTGCAAGACAAAGCAAAGAAAGTGGTATGCGGTTACCCCGTAATATAGAATCTTCATTTTAAGCTCCTTTGCAGTCTAGATGATTCTCTAAACTGCAAAAATCAGAGAGCTTTTCTATTTTGCCAGTTCCTGACACCTCTTTTTCTAGAAACTGTGGATATACAAATGAACCGATTTCTTTTAACAACAACTTGTCATTCATAAGTCTTTTCAGCATTGCAAAAGCATCTCCAGAGCTTATCTTGTTTAACGCAGGATCGCCCTTTGTCCGTTGAATATACTCGTTAATAAAATCATTTTCGCCTCTATGTATATCACGTATCTTTGAATAATTCTCTATTTCAGGAATACTGAAATAGAAATAACCACCATCTTTTTCGTCGCCAAACCCACGAAATGAAGGAACGGGTGCTGCGGCAAGAATAATCTCAGCAACAGCCGACATCTTTGATCTATTTTTTCGAAAATAGTCAGCATGTTCTTTATTCGTTGTCTCAGAAAAAGCATATGAGCTGAGAAGGCCCTGGTATGCAATAGCGGCATCAAAATCTTTTCCCCCTGAAACATTCCCGAACAAGATTCCAGACACCCTGCAATCGAGCCCCCATACTTCTTTGAGCAGCTTCCTCAAAGAAATTGCCCCAGTTCCTCTCCATCCTATATCAACAATGGCTACATGCTTACTATTGCTTACGATTGACAAAAAATACTCTCGCAAGATCCCATCATCCTTGCTACATCTTTCAAAAAAAGTATTCCTGTTATCTATAAAAAATTGCCTGAAGATCTGAATATTCTTATCAGTAATCAACTGCTCCCCATCACTGGTAGCTACCCAAAGCTCCGATAACGACTCTAGGGAAAGCCAGACAAGAGCCTCATCTAGCGCAACCCTTTTGCCGCTTGAATAATAACGCCTGAGAAAATAATGATTAAAACATTCGTCGAGGTAATGCTCGGGCATATTCGTTAACATCGCACTTCGCGACCAATAAACGTAATCTGCAGGTATATCACTGTACAATTGCTCAAAGATCTCTTTCAAGAAATAACCATCCCTCGAAAGAAAAAGAACCTTGTCAACTTGCTGATCAATACAATACTTGTATATGTAGTTCACATATCCTAACACCATAAAGCCACCGTATTTGAAACCATATTTCCACATGGTTGTATCCCTATTTGGGTATTCATTGCATGAATAGCTATTGTTGAGAAAATTTTGTACTACTGCATTCCAAGAAGATCCGACGAGCCCTCCCTCCCCGAAGTTCGTGATGGGCCTACAACAAACTCTATAATAGTAGTTATCCCACCCTGCAAGTTCAGAGCCCGCTACATCAGTTTCCTTATTGTCTCCAATATGAATAATTTTCAGAGATTTTTCTATGTCCTCGCCAAAAAAATAAGTAGAGTTGATATATTGAAAAAGTTTTCCATCATATTTATTAAGCCCATAATCACAGCTTACAAAAAGCTTCTCGTGGCCAACATACCCACAACTCGTAAGGATTTCAGTCAGCATATCGGCAGGGTAATACATGTTAGAAACAAGAATGACTCGTTTTCCTTCCTGTATCAGTGCATCATAGGCAGCCTTCATATAAGGGTTTGCGTAACAAAACCTCAACTCAGTTTCAAGCTCAAACTTAGCGCATCGAGCAGGGTCGAGTCCGGTAGTCTCCCAAAGTTTCTCATATATATCGATAATCGTTACCTCTCTATTTCCTTCTTTTGATAGCTTAATATCTCTGATCTCTTTCTCCGCTTTCATGCGAAGCTCTTTGAAGTTCGAGTAATTCAACTCTGAACTCAGAAGTGTGAACAAATCCGCTGGATTCGTGAAGGGTCTAAAAATAAGCGTGTCGAAAACATCAAAGGAGATAACATCGTAACGAATTAGCTTTCTCATAAGACCTCCTAGCTTGCTATGAGGTTCTTTTCCCGCAGGCTTTCCCACAGGCTTTCCCGCAGGCTTTCTTTCCCCCCTCCCATCTCTCTCTAGAAAACCAAATTTTTCCAAGGATTTGATGAGAGAAGCTCGCAAGCCGTGTTTATTTGCATATCTAAGGAACCTGACTGCTGGGTTTTTCTTGACTGTATTTATCATCAATTGCTCCTATTCTGCCTCAATCTTACAAATGTTAACTGCTCCTTAATTATTTTTTCCTGTTTTCATCTGCCCCTAGTTTGCCGACGCAACAAGCTCCGCTATCTCTCTGATGACCCCCTTGCCACCTTGAGCATGAGCCTTGTATTGCGCAATCGACAGCACTTCTGGTTGGGCATCTGCCGGGACACAGGAAATACCTACGTGCAACAAAAGCTCTACATCGTTGATATCGTCACCAATATAGAGAACTTCATTGAGTGCAACGCCTTCTTGCTTGCAGATGCCAACGGTGGCGGCAAGTTTGTCCATACACCCCAACTCAAGAAAATCGACCTTTAGCTTTTCAGCGCGTCGCCGTACAATATCGCTATCTTCACCGGTGATAATGCCGACTTTTATGCCTTTTTCACGTAGGAGCTGGAAGCCCATCCCGTCGCGGGCATTGAACCTCTTCGACTTTTCACCCGATTCGGTGTAGTACATTCCACCGTCGGTAAGACAGCCGTCACAGTCAGTTAAAAAGATTCTGACTTTAGAGAAATCGGGTATTATTGCTATCTGTCTTCTTAATAAAGCCTCGACAATAATCCAGTCCGCTGGCTCATCGATCTCAAAGGCTGCCTCAGCAGGCATGACCGACAAACCAAGATGTCCGGAAACACGATTCTTGCTCTCCAACAACCTCTCCCGGCTTGTGATATAAAAGGCACCGTTCTCCCTATAGCAGCCGTCAAAATCCTGCCTACGCGGACGCATAAAAACATCGTAGTTAAGAGGATGGGCGCCATCGTCTGACTCAACCCAGTAGAAGCCCTTATCCTCTACAACCGAAAGCACGCTGTCGACAGCAGGGTTCCCAAACCGTGAAAAGCCTTCTTCCAAATCTTGGGCGGTCAACAATGGCGAGGTTGCTTGGATGAGCACCATAGTACCGAACCCATGGTTTCTTGCATATTCAAGCATGGCGAGCTCAGTGGATGCGGCATGAGTTGCAGTCTCGGAACCCCTATCAAACACCTCCAGTTTCGCAAGCCCAAAGTTGTTCGCTGCCTCCTTTATCAGTTCGCTGTCGGTCGAAACGATTACTTTGTCTATCTGGGCACAGTCGTTTGCTGCCTTTGCCGCCCAATACAACAAAGGCTTGCCGCATATAGGCTTGATATTCTTAAGCGGTATGGACACGCTGCCGCCACGGGCGGGAATAAAGGCAATGGTGGCCTGTTTCGTATCAGGATCACTTTGACAATCTCGTCCATACCTATCCTCAAGGCGGACAATGTCGTCTTCCCCAAAATAGTCGCCAATTTGAACTTCGCAAACCACCAAAAGCTCTGAGTCTGAAGTGTTCGTAAGGCGATGTTTGTATCCCTTTGGAATAGATATCATATCACCAGGGCCTACAGGCCTCTCGGAATCGCCTACCTGCACAAAGCCTTTTCCATGGACGATCGTCCAACACTCGTCACGATGTAGATGGCACTGCAGGGACAATGCTTCATTGGGTCTTATATGAAGAACCTTTGAGTGATAATGATCCTGCAAAACAGTGGTCTTGTAGATACCCCAAGGTCGATTAAATACTTCGAAATCTATAAGACTTTCATCAATTGACAAGAAATCGGAATTATCCAATGACACCTTCTCACAGCGCATCAGGAGGAATTGGAGCTGTTTTCTTGTCAGTATGCTTTTTAGACGCATATGTTTATCGACAATAGGTAAAAACTCGAACTTATTCGATTTGAAGGCATCTATTGCATCGTCTTCGCTTTGGTTTGAAAAGAGGTACGTAAATTCTGATTGGTATACACCTTCATAGAATAAAGACGCGTCTATGTCGACACCAGCGAGAACCGCCCTGCGAATATCCCCGTCGGTCAAGGTTCCACATACTCTATTATTATCATCTATGACTACAAGAAAGCCCTTCTTATTCTCGTTAATCTTCCTCAAAGCATCAAGGCAGCTCTCATCTTCGAGGACGGTATACATTTCAATGCTCGGCATGGCTACTCCGTAAGGCCCTGTATTGGCGAATCAGCTTTTCCGGTACTTAAGCTTATCGCGCTGGATCTTTTCGATATCGAGTATCTCTTCGTCTTTGTGGACAAGCGCCTCAAAGACGCTTGAGAGATCTTTGACAAGCCGATGGACTTCGTCGGGCTCAAGAGACGCACCATGATCGGTTCCTTTCCACGCTTTGTTGTGGGTGTAGTGACGCTCGATTAGCTCGGCGCCGAGCACATAAGCCGCAATATCCACTGCGATACCCAGATGATGCCCGGAGAATCCTACCGCCTTTACCTGGCTGCCGTATGACTCGCGAAGACGCATAATCTCTAAGAGGCAAACATCGTGATAAGGAACGGGGTATCCGGAGGTACACGCAAAAACAACCAGGTCGCTGTTCCTCCCCTTTTGGGCAAAAAGCTCGACCAACGCCTTTTCTTCCTCCCGTGTTGTCATGCCAACAGATACCTGTATTTCCCCTGAATAGTTCTCACAAAGCCAAGAGAGCATCTCTTTGTTGTTGTTGCAGGCTGAGGGGATCTTGATAAACTCCGGTTTTATCGCAGCAATCTCTTGGGCCGATGTAAGATCCCAAACCGATGTTGAATACGTGATTCCGGCGGCTTCACACCATGTTTTCAGCTGGGCATGTTGTTCTTGAGAGAACTCCAAAGCCTCGCGATGGGCACCATAGGTCTCGCCATAGGAATTGGCTGGATTGGGATGGGGGGCCTTGTATTGTTCTTCGGTAAGCAATTCCTTGTTGCATCTTTTTTGGAACTTTATAGCATCCGCTTTGCAATAGTGAGCTGCCGTCTCGATCAGGTCTTTGGCAATGCCCATCTGCCCCATATGGTTACACCCGGCCTCGGCTATCACATAGGCTTTTTTGAATTCCATGCTGCCTCCTTTTCAATTACAAGCTGTTCTGTCTTGGTATTAAGGACTTCGTCGAGATTACATCGCTCAAATACCTCAAGTGCTCCACCTCGGGTCGCATTGAAAATAAGGTATCCGTTTTTCTCTGCGTATTCTCTTAAGCAGCCATAGGCATGCAGAGAGCGGCCTCGCATCATTTCCCCAAATTTTTCCAAGTAGTCATCCGAATCCTGGAAATACCTTTTGGCTTTTTGGTTTTCTAATTCGGCTATGTTGCCGACGCGATAATTATTGATAAAATGACCGGCGCCAGCATGGCTATTCGTGCAGTCAACACCCAGCAGATAGATTTCCGAAAAGCCCATATACATAGCTAGCTCTATCATGAAGGTCATCACAGTTCCAAACGAAGGCACATAATAGGCCATCATATTCCCACGAACATAATATGATTCTTGATAGAGATCATACACATACGTAGCTTTTTCAGGTTTCGTGGAAAACAGCTTGTATACCGTTCTAGAAACAAACAGTTTAATACCGCAATTTGCCAACTCCTTGGAACTAGTTCTGGCCAAAACCCGTTCAGATAGACACAAAAAATCAGGTCGCCAATCAGTTAGGTCGAATGCTTTGTAAATAAAATTACATCCAAAGCATACCTCGCCTTTTAGCTTATCCAAATCACTTACAGCTAAGCTCGGTCCATTGCCTATCAAAAAGCAACGTTTGCCATAGAATTGATTTTTATATGAAGCTAGTTCCTTGCTGTTTTTTGAAAAGAATATACTGTGGCTCCCAAATAGGTCCAAGGCTTTAGCTTTCACCTTCCGCTTCAATGCAATTATTTTTTTACTATCTCTTGTTCGTTGAGGTAGAATCATGTCAGGGTCGATAATCTGCGTCAGCGTTCTGGTCGAACAGTCAGAACCATCCCAACAGTTAAACTTTTCATTGAATGCTTTGTATTTTTCATCATACGTGAAGCTTTCCGCTTGGCTTAGTACCGTCGATATCACTTCCTTCTCGGTATGCGCAATTACTCCTGGCAGTTCTCCTGAAGGGAAGTAAAGGCCATTGCCATCGCTTTCGTACTTTTCAAGATCGTACATATATAAGATTATGGGTCGCCTTAGATTGGCATAGTCGAATATGGCTCCAGAGTAATCAGAAATCATTAAATCGCTGACAATATAAAGCTCATTTACATCGCTTATTCCTGATACATCGAAAATAGAATCATAAAGCGAGGTGAAATCGATTGGATTGAGCTCCTGGTGATGAACTCGAAGCAATAGAATATATTCTTCGCCCAGCGCTTTGTGAAGCTTGGCTAAATCCAAATGGCTATCGAATACGCGCTTGCCGCTGCCTTGACGATTATATGATCGCCATGTTGGCGCATACAATACAACTTTTTTATGCAGAGGGATGTTCAGCCGCATTTTCGTCTGTAAAACATCCTTTTGAGTATGCGTAAACAAAAAGTCGTTTCGTGGATACCCTGTCTCTACCATAGCGACTTTTTTCTTTTGATAGTTGAGGTTATAGGTAGATGCCATAATGTCCGTAAATGCCGGACTTGGGGAAAGTAATTTTGTTAGCCTCTTGCCAGACTTTGAATAAATTTTTATCATCTGCTTTCTCGTTTTAACTCCATTATACTTGTCTGAAAAGTCGCATCCTATACGCTTTAGGGGTTTGTCGTGCCGGGTGTAAATAAGGCTTTGGTGTTTTCTGGGCTTTATGTATTCCGGAAAACCTGCATTCGAAATAAAGTAAGTTGTCTGGGCGCAAGCTTTCAAATAAGCATAGCTTCCTTTCTTGACAATCCTTGTGTTTTGATTCTTTTCAAGATGCTTGAACTCAAGGGGTTGCTTAAAAGACCAAACAAACTTGAACCCGGCATACTTATCGTCTTTTAACATTTGCTCATAGAGCGCTTTTGGATTGCATTTATAGCTATCGCCGCAGTACGACTCAAACAAAACAGTTTTTACATTCTGCTTATATTTAAAGCAGTAGCATGAGAACCAGAACTTTTTATGAACAGTTCTTAGAGCATTTGATAATCGTGGGGTTCTTTCAAGGCCATTGCGGACAGCGGCTCGAACACGCGCTTTAATGTTGCGCTTCGGTGGCTGCTTCGATGGCTCTTCTATTCTAAAGACCTGACTGTATACTGCAGCGATATCCTCCTTTGTAAAGACAACAAACTCATTCTCTACCCTGTGAATCATCCCTGCCAAGGTATTGGCTATACCGTCGTACTGTGCTTGTGGGTGTGAATGCCCTAAAAGTGTATATATATCCAGTAAAAGGGCTTTGAAATTACTGCTTCCTTTTATCTGCAATTGTCTTCTATATTCAACAAGCATATTGCTCAGGTCATCCAGGCCTTGCAAGGGTATTGCGTCTTCTTCTGTTGTCAATTTGCCGTTCCGAATTTTTTCCTTCATGCGATCGTAAACAAAAGGGAGGCACAAGGTGACACCCTGCTCAATCGGAATGCCAACGTTCTCGGCCAAAGACCTACCTAGGGTATAGGAGATATTGTCCCCGCAAAGACTAACGGCCTTTCCTAAAAAATTTGCGCCATCTAACAAGCTATTTGGGATAGGTGCATCCTTCAGCAAAGACGTGCTCGTGCGTCGTCTAAGCTGCCTGAGCTTAATTGTTTTATCATGAAGGGATAAATCAAGAATGCCATAGAGCCTACTGTCTAATATTACATAGTCGGGCAAAAGACAATCGCTTTCGAGAATATGTGAAACGTTGTCGCGGATGATTGATGCCCAAGTCGTTGACTCACAGCCAAACTGCGCCACAGTGGGTATTGCAATGTGCTTTACATGCGAGAACTTTAGTTCTTGGGACAAGAAGTCTTCATTAGGGTCTAAGGCGCTGAATGCCTTTATGGCTTTTGCGGCATTTATCGTGCTTCCCTGTCCAAGCGAAACAACAGTATCGCAACCGGATCCTAAAAACTGAGAAACGCTATTTCTGATTTCGCCATAATCTGGCGCTTCTGAAAGTATTATGCTTGTGCAATCATATCCCATGTGCTCTAGATAGTCGTATATTAGGAATGCCGCAGAATTCGAGTCACGCACCAAAAACGGCCTTCGAACCTCATTCCTGTTCAGCAACGCGCATATATTTGCAATGATACCATCCCCGTCATCCCCATCGATAACAGGCTGGACCAAGTGGTTGCACAGGCTAATTTGTTTGTCCGCAATTTCAAAAAAAACATCATTAACTTCGCTTGCATACAGCGGCTTTGGCGAGCTGTCAACATACTGGACCTCATAATCGCCAAGCAGCCTGTTCATGGCCATATCCAGGGGAATCACTTCCATTAGGAGTTGTAGCATGCTGTCAAATACTTCGTATGGAAGTTTATAAAGAGGAGTATGGTTGAAACAGCCAACCCCCTCTAAATCGGGGCCGACCTCTGTTATACATTTCATATCCAATCTTGCTTTGATTCCACTGTACGTATTTAATCCATTTTTACTAATCACTGTTTGGCACGACGCAGTTCCCTCTAAAAGGGCTATTATCGTTGATTCAGAAAAAACGACATTATCTTGCAGCAATAAAATGGTATCGCCTTCCCCGGGAAAGGCTTTACCGACTTTATTAATGGTGTTAAAAAACAGTAGCTGCGTGGAGCTCTTGCGATGTTTTTTTGTCCTATCGGTCTCATCAAGATCTACGCCGATACAGATTATTTTTTTTATTCCCAATAGCTCTAAGACCCTTATTTGCCTTTCAAAGACGGTCTCTTTATTGGCCAATAATCTATATGCTGCTTTATCTGCTTGGGCAGCATGAAGAATAACAGCTGCTAGCATCCGACACACCCTTCTCTGTGAGCTATAGGCTGTCGGGCTAGCTCGGGGCGGTACTCTACGTGGTGCTTCGCCTTCCGTTTCTCATCCGGGGGCAGCGTCAGATAGCGGCCGTATGTCTTTGCGAGGACCGCATCTGCACCGTAGGGTATAGGGTACTCGCGGTCCTCGAAGCGGACCGTCACGAACTTTGCGAAATCCTCTTCGGAGAAGGTCTCCCGGGAGGGGCAGTAGGAGCTTGCGTAGTTCGCCAGGTACCGGGCGTCGGGGTTGTTGTTATGCTTCTGGGAGAGCCTCTGTACCCTTTCCTGCAGGTACCCGTAGGTGAGGAAGTAGGACAGGGCCTTACAGGCCCAGCGCCTCTTGGTCATTCTGACAGGCACCTTCGCCTTGAACAGGAGCATGTCTCGGAACGACCTGATGGCGAGCTCCCGCAGCCTCGGATCGTGGCCGGTGCTCCTGTCCAGCGGGAAGACATCCACATAAAGCCCCTGGAACCTTTTCGGGAGGCCCTCCACGCTCGCATTGGTGAGCTCGGGGTGCCTCGTCGTAACGGCCTTGGCAAGCACAAAGGGGTATTTCGGGTACGTCGAGTGGTGGAGCAGGACGCACCCATCTATCTCCCTGTCCCCGAATATTCTCAGCAGCTCCTCGTAGTCCTCTCGCGGCATGAGAATGTCCATATCGTCGTCCCAGGGGATGAAGCCCTTGTGGCGCACAGCACCTAGGAGAGAGCCTTCCCCCAGGCAGAACGCAAGTCCGTTCTCGCGGCACACCCTCGTGACCACATCGGCGATCTCAAGGCAGACCTCCCTCACCTTCGCCGAGACTTCAGTGGAGGCCGGGGCAGGCGTGGCGGCCTGCGCGGCGGAAGCGTATGTATCGATGATCGACGCTTGCACGGGCCTAGCGGACTGCAGCTCATCGACCAGCTCCCTGTCGAACCCGAAGGAGTGGCGGGCGCGGCGGCGGCGCTTTGAGGGTATGTGTGTGTAGTCCGCACCATAGATGTTGGCAAGCATTCCTTCGGCCTCATCAGGCACCACGAGCTGGCGACCCTCGAAGGCCGCCCTTTTGCCGACACCGAACCAGTCCTTGTGGTAGATCTCCTTGTCCATTGCGTAATAGCTGCAGAAGTTCACCCAGTAGTCCTTCGGCCCCTTCCCGTGGAAGCGGGTCATTGCCAGGGTGATGAGACTGTGGATGGCCGGCAGCGGCATGACCCGGGTGACAAGGTACATCAGCATCCGGTGCGGCTTCCCCTTGATCGCCATGGAGAACCCGGAGCCCAAAAACAGCATCCGCCGGAGGAACCTGACCGTCTTCCATCGTGCCTCAAGCCTAAGCCCCCCTCCCCGGGGGACCTCATCCAGGGGGAAGACGTCTATGTGGGGCCCGTTGTGAAGGGCGAGCCCCTCGACCTTCGGCTGGTAGAAGCCCGTCTCGCGCGTCATTTGGATCTTCGCGCCCATGACCCAGTGGCGCGGGTTCGTCTCGAAGCTGTCGAGCGCATAGCCTGCCGGGAAGGCCCCCTCCCTGCACAGGCGGACGAACTCGCCGTAGTCATTGCGTGGCATCAGCACGTCGACATCGTCGTCCCAGGGGATGAAGCCCCCATGCCGGACGGCGCCGAGCATGCTCCCCTCGCCGAGGTAGTAGCGCAGGCCCCGGTCCTTGCAAAAGCCGTCAAAGGCGACGAGTATCTCCAGCTCCAGCTCCTGCAGCATACGACCATAGCGGACGTCGTCCCCATCGGCTGCCTGCGCGCACCCCGCGTCCCCGGTCGCCGCAGGGCTGCCGGCCTCCGCTGGTGCGTCGGCCATGTCCCCGGGCGCGCACGCGGCACCGATGCAGAAGACCTTCTCGTACACCCCGCGCACGGCGGCGCCGCCCAAGGGGATGGGGCTGTTGGCAAGGCGCTCGGCGTTGACGGAGGCAGCCAGCGCGTCTATGTCTGCGGGGTCGCGCAGGGCCGGGGCCTTGATGCCCAGGAAGCCCAGCACGAACTCGAACTGGTCGGGGATCTGGGAGAAGCCCTCGGCGGCGAAGGCCTCCTCCAGCATCTCCAGGGCCGCACGCATATGTGCGGGGGTTAGCCCCGCGGCGTAGTCGTTGATGTGGTCGAGGCAGTACCGCATCACATGGGGCATGCACAGCGCCACCGCATGCCCATGGGCGATGCCGTACATCGACGAGAGCTTGTAGCTCATGGCGTGCGGGGCGGTGGTCTGCGCGAGGTTTATCGCCCGGCCGCTGTAGTTCGCCCCGAGCATGATGCTGCGGAGCTCTGCCGCCGTGGCGTTCTCCTTGAAGTAGGCGAAGAGGTTGCCGAGTATGAGCTTGCCGCCCTTCTTGGCGTAGTCGCGGCTCTGGTCCGTCGCATGGACCGACCAGGCCGCCTCGACGCACTGGCACAGCGCGTCGAGGAGCGTCGCCTTCTTCTGGTAGTCCGGCAGGGTCCTCAAGAGCTCCGGCTCCAGGATGGCATAGTCGGGCATCATGGACGGGTGGGCCACCGAGCGCTTCTCCCCGTCGCGGTAGACGACGGCGAAGTGGGTGGACTCGCTGCCCGTCCCGGCAGTGGTGGGTATGGCCAGGTGCCTTGTCCCGGAATAGGCGGGGGTCTGGTCGAGGCAGCATTGGGTCGAATCGAGGGGCGCGAAGGCCTTTATGCACTTGGCAGTGTCCATCGCGCTGCCCCCGCCGACCGATACGATGAAGTCGCAGCCCTCCTGCCTGAAGAGCCGGATGCCGTCCTCTATCTCCCCAGAGGCCGGGTTGGGGGAGAAGCCCTGGAAGCAGACGAAGTCGATGCCCGTGCTGTCGAGGTAGTCGCCGATGAACGTGCTGCGCGCAGACGGGCCGCACACGAGCATGGGGCGCTTTGCGCAGGCCTGGCGCATTATCTCCGGGACTCTGTAGTAGCCCTTGTTCTCGTTTATGATGACCTGCTCCGCATAGTCGAACCCGAGGACGCCCCGTGAAGCTTCCTCGAGGTCGGCCGGGGTGTCCACCTCGGCGACGAAGTCGCCCGCATAGGAGAAGGCCTCGACCCTGAGCCTGTAGGACACCTCGTTGAAGGCCTCTTCGGCATAGGCCCGGGTCCTCCCCCCGCCGACGAGCCCGGCGACGCTGTCGGCCCATACGCCCAACGCGCGCGCGCTGAGCTTGTACAGGGGCTGGAAGGCGTAGCAGCCGTCGCCGGAGATGTCCACCGAAACCTCGCAGACGAGGCCTGAGGGGTTGACCCTGGCCTTGAAGTCCTTCTGCGGAAGAGGCGCGGCCTTGTCCACCAGCGCCAGGTCGGGCCTGTCGTCGGCGAGCAGCCTCTTGACTATCCTGCGGTTGAACACCAGGTCGCCATGGAGCAGGAGGGCGTCGGTGCCGAGGTGCTCCCGGGCGAGGTGCATCGAGTATATGTAGTTCGTCTCGGCGAAGTCGGGGTTGTGGACGAAGGTGAAGCCCAGGTCGGAGAACTCCCGGGCGGCCGCGGCCTCCCTGAGCTGGTCTGCGAACGGGCCGGTGGTCACGACGAACTCGCGTATCCCGGCCTCCTTCAGTATCCTCACCTGCCGTGCGAAGACGGTCTCGCCTGTCGCCAGGCGGGCCATCGACTTGTGGCTGGTGCGGGTGAGGTCCCCCATGCGGCTTCCCGTGCCGGAGTTGAAGATCACCGCCCTCAAAGCCCTGCCTCGCCTTCTGCGATGAGCGCCATCATGTCCAGCTTGTTGCGCTCCGGCGGGATGGTCGGCCGGCCGAGCGTGTCCCGCGAGCCCTGGGCCACGCACACAACCAGGGCACCGCCCCGTGCCCCCTCGAGCGCCTCGATTCCCGATGCCAGCGAACCCCGGTCTGCGGCGGCCATGACAGGTGCGAAGCCGAGAGCCCTCAGGGCACCAGCGGCATCCATGTCGAAGGCTACGGTGGGCTGCCCGCCGACGGACTCGTGAGCGCCGTTGTTTATGAGGACGTACCTGAGGTTGCCCCGCGCGTGCCTTGCCGCGACGGCCAGCGGGCCCATGTGCATGAGGAAGGCCCCGTCGCCGTCGATGCAGTAGACGTCCCTGGCAGCCCCTAGGCTCATGCCAAGCGCGATGGACGAGGCATGCCCCATGCTCCCCACGGTGAGGAAGTCCCGGGCGTGCCCCCCGCCGCGCCGCTCCCTTATCTCGAATATCTCGCGGGAGGCCTTGCCCGTGGTGGAGACGACCAGCGCGTCCGGCCCGATGCCCTCCAGGATCGCCTCAAGGGCCTCCTCGCGCCTCAAGGTGAAGGCATTCGGCGCGGGCTCGGCCTTATGCGGCCCAAAGGCGCCCTTGCGGACCACCACGGCAGCGGCCTGGCCCGTCTCGCCCATGTGCCTGACGCACCCGGCGAGCTGGCGCTCCCAGCGCCCCGCCGGCTCCAGCACCTCGTGGCGGATCCCCATCACCTCCAGCAAAGGGAGCGTCAGCCTGCCCTGGGCCGCGTGCTGCGGCTCGTCGGCGACCCCCGGCTCCCCGCGCCAGCCTATGATGAGGAATAAAGGTATCCGGTACACGTCGGCGGCGGCGAGGGAGAGCAGCGGGTTGACGGCGTTGCCCAGGCCGGAGTTCTGCATGTAGACGGCGGCATGCCTGCCTGTGGCGACATGGTAGCCGCAGGCCATGGCCACGGCGCTGCCCTCGTTGGCCGCGATGACGTGCCCGCCCGCAGGCGGGCTGTCCGCCAGGTAGGCGCAAAGCCCCTGCAGGAGTGAGTCGGGCACCCCGGCATAGAAGCCCACCCCCAGCCGGGCCAGGCAGGCGCAGAAGTCCTCCGCCCTGACCATCGGCTAGGCCTCCCCCGGTATCAGCGAGAGCACCTCGCTGATGGGCATGAGCCTGTCGTCGGCCTCCCTGCTCCGCCCGCTCTCAAGGATCGTGCGGGCGGTGCCGAGCATCGCCGGGTAGGCGCTCCTCAGCAGGTGGTTGGCGTGGATTACCACGCTGGCCCCCATCCGGCACAGCTCGTCCTCGGTGATGTGGTTGTAGGAGGTGGGGACCAAGACGACGGGGATGTCGGGGTATGCGGCCTTGAACAGGGACAGGAACTCGGCGATCTCGCGCCCGTCCTTCTCGCGGCTGTGTATCATGATGCCGTCGGCCCCTGCCTCGACGTATGTCCGCGCACGGCCCAGCGCGTCGTCCATCCCCGCGCCTGCGATGAGGCTCTCCACCCGTGCGACGACCATGAAGTCGGTGGTCACCTGGTGCTGCTTGCCCGCGTTCACCTTCCTGGCAAACTCGTCGGGGTCCTCGAGGACCTGCAGGGCATCGGTGCCGAACAGCGAGTTCTGCTTGAGGCCGGTCTTGTCCTCGATGATGACGGCCGAGACCCCCAGCCGCTCCAAGGTCCTGACCGTGTAGGCGAAGTGCTCTATCCTGCCCCCGGTGTCCCCGTCTAAGATGATGGGCTTCGTCGTGACCTCCATGATCTCGTTTATGGTGGCCAGGCGGCTGGTGAGGTCGACGAGCTCGATGTCGGGCTTGCCCTTGAAGCTCGAGTCGCACAGGCTGCTGACCCACATCGCGTCGAACTCGCGCACGGCCCCCGTCCCCTCGTCGGCGACCTGGAGGCTCTCCACGATGAGCCCGCTCAGGCCGTTGGAAGCCTCTATGGCCCGCACGTAGGGCTTGTGGCGCAAGAGCCTCCGCAGCCTGCCGCGCCTGCTGTCGACGGTAGTGACGAGGGGCCGCAGCGCCGCCTCGAGCGCGGAGCCCGAGACGCCATTCGTGTAGGGGACCTCGACGAGCCTCCCGCCGTACTCGCCCAGGACCTCGACGACCTCCTTGCGGACCGCCATCTGCAGCCCGGCCCTCCAGTCGTCCCCGTGGACGACGAAGTCCGGCCTGTACCTGCGCAGGTTCCGGGCATAGGAGAGCTCCTCCTGCGGGACGACCCGCCCGACGTGGCGGATGCTCTCCAAGAGCCTCTTGCGCGAGTCGAAGTCGAGCAGGGGGAGCCGCTTGTAGGCCGCCACGGCCTCGTCGGTGAGCAGGCCGACGAGGACCTCGCCGTAGCGGGCAGCCTCCTCGATTATGTTCACGTGCCCGTTATGGATAATGTCTGACGATATCGCCACGTAGGCGATCTTTGCGCTTCCTGCTTCCAACGGCTCCACTCCAATCTCAGCCCTAAGACCGCACAACGGCCCCACACACGCCCGGGCTCCACGCCGCTGCCAGGCCGTCCGGGTGTTCGCCCGGGCCACGCAGGCTCCCGAGATGTGTCACCCTCCCCATACGCCCTGGTAAAACGCCTACACAGCCACTCGCACCGAGTGCCAAAACCTATACTTTTTGGCACTGGCCAAATTTGGGTGAAAATCACTGAATTTGGATGTGCCTGTCTTTGATGCATAATTCCGTATACTAGCAGATAGTCCGTCATTTTTCCCAAAAATTTCCTGATTTCCAGAAGTTTTATTTTACACCATTTTCGCGAGTGTCAAAACCTATAGGTTTTGGCACTGGACATCTACGGTGTTTTGAGCGCCTTACCAGGGAAAACGGCAATGACAGCGCGCCTGTCCGCAAAGGGTGCTACAGATGCCCGCCCGACTCTGCGGGAAGGGCCCTATGAGTAAATCTGCATTCCGTTGACAGTTTATACGAAAGAGGTTTTTAGGGAAATGCAGGAAGAAATGAAGGCAGAGGACCTGTCCGAGCCGATGCGGGAGAAGCTCGCGCTCATCCTGGCCGACGACGTCAAGGTGGTCAGCTTCGACATATTCGACACCCTGCTGGTGCGCCCGGCCGTCCACCCGAGCGACGTGCGGGGGCTGGTGGGCAGGGCGGCCGGCGTCCCCCACTTCCCCGACAAGCGCCGCCTGGCCGAGTCGCACGCGCGCGAGCGCCTGGACTACCCCGACGAGGCCTGCACGCTCGCCGAGGTCTACGCCGCCTACGCGCGCCTGTTCGGCTGCCCGGAGGAAGAGGCCGCGCGCCTCATGCAGCTGGAGCTGGACGCCGAGTCCTCGCTGCTCTATGCGCGGAGGTCCGTCCAGGTGCTCTACCGCGAGGCGCTGGGGGCCGGGAAAGAGGTCGTACTCACGGCCGACACCTGCCTGCCCGAAGACTTCCTGGAAGGGGTGCTCGCAAAGAACGGCTACACGGGCCACTCGCGCACGTACCTGTCCTGCGAGCGCCGCCGCAGGAAGGGCACGGGCAACCTTTTCGGCTGCCTCGTCTCCGACCTCTACGAGCAGGGCATCGGGGCCGGGGAGGCAGTGCACGTCGGCGACGACCCGAAGCTCGACGTGGAGAAGGCCCGGGAGGCGGGCCTCGGGGCGGTGCGCACACGGAAGGCACTGACCGCGCTCGACCAGTGCCCGGAGCTGAAGGGGTGGCGCACGAGGGCCGCCGCTTCGTCGGACGACCGGCTCCTGTACGGCCTCTTCGCCAACATGGCCTTCGACGACCCCTACCGCCCCTTCGCGAAGGCC
Organism: Eggerthellaceae bacterium; assembly: GCA_009782605.1. Lineage (GTDB taxonomy): Bacteria > Actinomycetota > Coriobacteriia > Coriobacteriales > Eggerthellaceae > WRIS01. The sequence goes on from WRIR01000002.1 coordinate 174,185, forward strand.
TCCCGCTTCAACGGCGAGGCGAGGCTGCTCGGGTACGCCCTGGCGCCCTTCCTGGTCGCCTTTTTGCTGTGGGCGGCGCGCGAGGCCGGGCGCGACGGCGTGGGGCGGCTCCTGCTCCCCTCCCGCGACGGGCGCCTGCTGCAGGAGGTGCACGGGGCGCTGGCGCCCTGGCTGCCGGGGCCCGGGATAGCCGCCTTCCGCCCGCCGCGCCCCCTGGGGGCGCTGCACCGCGCACGGCAGGCGGGCGGCCTCTACGACTTCCTGGCGGACAGCCCCTTCGACGAGGGGATGGGCATAGCGGACTTCGCCGCCGACCGTCTCTTTGCAGGTGAAGGGGAAGCCCTTGATAAGGCCTTAGGCGTGTTCGCGCGCAGGGGCTACTTCAGCCCGGACAAGCCGGTAGGGAGCCTGGACGACATCGCATACTTCCTCGGCGAGCTGGAGCCCTACTTCAAGGAGAACGTCGAGGCGTCGGCGGGCCTCTGCGACGAGTACGTCCGAGGCGCTGTGGGCCCTTTGGAGAAAGTTGGCCTCCTCGACACCGGAGGCCGGGACGGCGAGGGCCGGGCCCTGGTCGGGCGCTACGGCCTGGCAGGCGTTCGCTACCGCATGTTCCCGGAGCCGGGGGCAGGGCCGGATGGCAGAAGCTCTGAAAGCACGATGCAGAGGCCCTTCATCACGGAAGCGGCCCATCCTGTGCGGGACGCCCTCTTCGAGGACCTGCTCTGCGAGCAGCCGCCCGGGAAGGCCCCCCGAGCCGGTGCGGGCAGCGGCCTGACCGAAAACGACGGGGCTGAGGAGGGCAGGACGCTTTGCCTGATGCAAGGCGGCGCGACGGAGTTCGCTGAGGCCTTCGCCGGACTGCTCGGCCCGTACCTGCACCTCATGGAACTCGACCCCGGCGGCCTGTACGGCATAGTTGCAGACACGCTGAAGGCCCCCAGCAGGACGGACGCACAGCTGATCAGGAGGTTGTCCCTCTCCGCCGCTGGAATCGTCCAGAATAGAGGCCTTTACACGGCCTGGTACAAAAAGAACTTCCCGGGGCAGGATCCGGAAAAGGCCCCCGGACAGGGTACGAGGCCCCCCCTGGGGAAGCGCCTCAAGAAGAGGGCCCGCGCCCTCGCCGAGGGCCTGCACGTCGACAGGCAGGCCCGGGCTGCCTACTCGCAGGCCCGCAAGGCCTACTACTCCGTGGCGCGCTCCAAGGCCGACCGGGTGCTCGACGGCATCCGCGCCCAGGTCGATGCAGGGCTGGAGGGGCTTGAGCAGGACACGCTCATCCCCCGCGGCGGCGTGCTCCTCGTGGAGGGCATCCACCCCGCAGCCTACAGGGCCGTGAGCGCAATAAGCAACGCCATGCCGGACTACGGCTGGGCCTACCTCACGACCCGCAGGATACAGGACAAGCTCGACTTCCCCGTGTACCCGGTCCCGGGCCCGCTTGAGAGGGGCGCCTACCCGGCGGACCTGGCGTGCCGGGGCGCGTTCGTCGGGCAGGCGCGCGCCGACGGGAGGATAAGCCCCGACGCGCTGGCGCGGATCCGCAAGTCCTACCCGAGGATGGGCCCGGGCTACGCGGAGTTCTTCGCCTGCGAGGCGGTGCGCTACTACGAGCGTGCGTTCGAGTGCTTCGCGCCGCGCCTCGTGCTGGTGTGGAACCCAAGCCAGGCGAAGAGCGCCATCGTCGACGCGGTGGCCCGAGGCATGGGCATACCGGTGGCCTACTTCGAGTCGGGGGAGCTCCCCGGGACGGTGGCCGTCGACCAGGGCGGGCTCTTCGGCGAGGGCTGGCCGGCCCGCGAGCCGGACAGGTTCGCCGCCCTGCCGGCCACGGAGGCGGACCTGGAGGTCGCAAGGCGGGCCATAGCCTACTGCCGCGACTCCGGCGCGAACCGCTACGCCCAGAAGCAGGGCTCGGGCCTCGGGGCCGCCCCGGCGCAGGGCGGCAGGCGCAGGCCCACCGTGTTCCTCGCCGGGGACTACGACGTCGAGAACGGCGTCTACCCGAGGACCGAGCGCTCGAAAGCCCTCCACTCGCCTATGTTCGGCTCATCGCACGAGGCGATGGTGCACCTGGCCGGGCTGGCAAGGAGGGGCGGCTGGGACCTCGTCTACAAGCCCCACCCCCTCGCGGTGCGCTACGAGCCGGCCAGGCGCCCGGGGAACGTCTCCTACGTGGAGAGGGGCGACGTCAACAGGCTCGTGGACGGCGCGGACCTCACCGCGGGCATAGCCACCAGCGTCGCATACACCGCGCTTCTCCGAGGGAAGCCCGCGCTCACGCTCGGCTACACGACGCTCAGGGGCAAGGGCTGCGCCTACGAGGCCTTCACGGCAGACGCCATCGGGCCGGCCATCGAGGAGGCGCTGGGGCGCGGCCTCACCGAGGGGCGGGAGCAGGCCTTCGTGCGCCACACCGCCCGGATGCTCAGGCACTACCTCTTCGACAACCAGGGCGCCCGCCCTGTGCGCTACGGGCGCAGCGCGGAGGATGCCGCGCAGTACCTGAGGGGAATAATCGAGGGAAGGGAGGTACGGCCATGAGGGTTGCGGCGGTCATACCGGCGAGATACGAGAGCACGCGCCTGCCCGGCAAGCCGCTCGCAGACATCTGCGGCAGGCCCATGGTCTGGTGGGTCCACCGCCAGGTTTGTAGGGCCCCGGGGATAGATGAAGCCTGCGTGGCGACCGACAGCGTGGAGGTGGCGGAGGCCTGCGGGGAGTACGGCATCCCCGTGGTGATGACCTCGGAGGGCTGCAAGACGTCCACGGAGCGCGTGCTTGAGGCCTCCGCCTCGATAGACGCCGACGTGTACGTCTGCGTCAACGGCGACGAGCCCCTCATCGACCCCGAGGCGGTGGCGGCCGTCGTCCCGGGCTCCCTGGAGGGCTTCTTCGCCGCGAACCTCATGACAGAGGTCAGGAGCCCTGCCGAGGCCGTGGACGGCTCCAACATCAAGGTGGTCACGGACAGGTCGGGCAACGCGCTGTTCATGTCGAGGGCGCCCATACCCCACCCGAAGGCGAGCCTGGGCTTCGCCTACAGGAAGCACGTGGGCGTGCTCGCCTACACGCGGGAGGCCCTGCGCTCCTTCGCGGAGGCCCCCAGGGGGGCAAACGAGCTCGTCGAGGACGTCAACGAGCTGCGCTTCATAGAGAACGGCATGCCCCTGCGCATGGTGGAGGTCGCCTCCGACTCGCTGTCGGTGGACACGCAGAAGGACCTGGACCTCGTGCGCTCGGTGATCGAGGAACGCATAGCAAAAGGAGAGATAACACTATGAAAGTCAGCATACTGGACTGCACATTGCGCGACGGCGGCTACGTGAACGGCTTCCGCTTCGGGGTCGCCCGCATACGCGCGGTGCTCGAG
>WRIR01000003.1 GCA_009782605.1 Eggerthellaceae bacterium
GGACACAAATAAATGAAGTTCTTTTACGTATTGTGCAAGCTTAAATTTTCTGCTTACTTCATTCTTCCCCGGACACAAGATTTTATTGCGTACTTTGCTCTCAGACACTTGCAATTCATGTTTCACCACAGAGGATAAGAAGCCTCAGGTTTCCGCCCTTGTCCTACTTGGGTTGTGACCTGAAAGTTGGAAGCCACGAGTCTAACTTCGCAACGTCTTTTCTTGGCGAGATTTCGGGTTTTATGTTACTGAAACTTTATTCCACTGGAGTTTCACGTTTTCTGTCCCTTCGTTGCGACTGGTTTGCAGACAATCCAATGCAGTAACACGGCTGGGGGATTTCCGTCGCCGGCAGGACGTTTGAATGCGGGGAATCCCCAGCCTACCCACCACCACTCTCTCTCCCGCCCCTCTTCCTACTCCAGTCAACAACTGTCAAGCTAACACGTGAGTAAAGTAGCAAAGTTAGCAATTCTAGTTGCATGAATAGATTATTATAGCCAAAAAAATGTTGATTTAAGAAACGTGTATCCTATGGCCGACGTACCATATTGCCAGTAAATAACATTTGTAATTTTGAATCACGTTATTATTTTTAATATTACTAACTGCATTTGAGTTGTCACTCGGTGGCAGTAGTCCTTAACGCTAGTACAAACAAAACAATTAAGAATAAATGTATATAAACGAAACAACAGAAAAAACACAACACACACAATACAAAACACAGTAAATACAAATCTACATATAACTAAAATACCCACACATACACACACCCACACATCAAGTACAGTGTAGTGTTATGGCATCTAGAACTTCCAATCAGGCGTAGTCGAAACGTTTAGACGCAAGTACATACTGTAAATAGTAACAGCCGAACTTCAAACTGCCAATTTAGCCTATTTTCAAAGAAAAATCCAATTATCCGGATATTCTACATAACTGGATGACTCGCCATCCCAATTAATCCGGATAAGTGTAGTTCTCCTGTATCTACTTCAACTTTATCAAAATACTGCAATGTGTTTTCGGTAGACTTAAACTGTTTTTTTATATAGACGAATTTCACATTTCAAAGCTTCAAACAAGCAAACAAGCAAACAAAGACGTGAGCCAGGACGCGGTATCTCAACCGGCTGTACAGCACTCCATCACGGTGAGCCTGCCTCCATGCTGAAGTCGTCTTTTGATAAGCCCTCTCACGCCGTTCGCGTTACGACATCATCGTGAGCATGAAAGGAGTTGACAGTGCTCATTCATGTGTCTGCTGTGAATAGAGTCCAGGAAATTAGAAAAGACTGCGAGAATTTCAGCAAGCGACAGGCAAGTCTCGAATTTCGACTGCTAACAAACACGCTGCCTGCTCTTTATTTCTGGCGTCTGTTTGAAAACTACCAAAGAAAAAAAAAAAAAACCGCCTTGGGGAGGAAAGGAAAGAAACGCTCTACCACAAAAAACCCCCCCCCCCCCCCGGGGGGGGGGGGGGGGGGGGGGGGGGCTCAAGGCTGCGACGAGCGCTCGGCCATCATGGCGTGGGCTTCCTTGAGCGTGAGGTCGATGAAGACGGGGAGCATCTTATGGCTGCTCTGTGCCTTGTGGATGAGGTAGATGGGAAACACAAGGGCCTCCGGGGCGACCGGCACCGCCACGATGTTCTCGGGGAAGCGGAAGGTCTCGTACAGGGGCGCCTCGATGAAGAGGATGTCGTCCTCGATGACGATGTTGGCGAAGTCGTTGATCCCCTCGAAGTAGATGGGCCGGATGCTCGGCGGGGGGACCAGGGCGCCGAGCCGCGGCTCGATTATCTGCCTGCCTGTCAGGGCGTATGACCCGAGCGGCACGATGATGGTCTCGGACGAGAAGTCGTCCAGGTAGAGGCATTCGCGGCCTGCCAGGCGGTGGTTCTTCTGTATGAGCGCCACGACGGAGTTGTGGAACAGGAGGTGGGCCTCCATCGTGGGGCCCAGCGGGTAGTCCTCAAGGTTCAGCATGGAGAAGAACAGGTCGACGTGGTCTTCCTCAAGCTGCTCGACGAAGGGCAGGTTCTGGTACTCCTTCCGCTTGAGGACCAGGTCGAGCTGCTGCTCGTGGATCTGGTAGCGCACACGGGAGATAAGCTCGACAACGTCTGCGTTGCGGTTCAGGCCGCCGAAGGCGACAACTGGCGAGCTGCTCCGCTCCGCCTTGGAAAGCATCGCCTTCGCCCGTTGGAAGTGCTCCATGATAAGGTAGGACTCCTCCAGCAGGGTCTTCCCCTGTTCGGTCAGCTCGACATGGGGCTTCGTCCGCGCGAAGAGGTCTGCCTGGAACTCCTTTTCCAAAAGGGAGATATGCTTGCTCAAGACGGGCTGGGATATGTGCAGGCGCCGCGCAGCCTCGCTGAAGCTGTTGCAATGAGCCAGTTCGATAAAGTTCCTAAAGTAGTCGATACGCATAAGCTCGTTTCCCCTGACAAGAGAATGCGGAACAGGCCTTCCCCCTCCGCTTTCGGAGGGACGCGTCGTTTCCTGGCAGGCGTCCCCGACACCCCGAGTCCATGGTACACAGAAGCATGTAGGCACGTTATGGAGATTTTACCATATTCCGCGCTGTTTTTGTCGGGGCGCAAGTATGCGATATTTCTATAGGGCCATGCAATTTTTCAATGATATGAAGAACCTCCGGGAGCCCGCAGCAGCCAAAAAAGTATTTTACCTATGCGGAAGGCAGGGTGTATAAGAATCTGTTATAGAGGAAACAAAGGAAGGCGAAAGGACAAGGAGGAAAGGCCCGCACAGCAACAAGGAGTATCGGATGAGGCGAAAGAGAAGGAGGACTCTATGTCAAGCTTAACGATGACAAGGCGAGGCTTGCTCAAGGCTGCGGCGGTTGGAGGCGCAGCCCTGGCGATACAGCCGGCCCTTACATCCAAGGTGTTCGCCGAAGAAGGCGACGCCCCCCTTCCAGGAGGGGGGGAGGTCAAGCACATACGGAGCCACTGCCGCGCCTGCGGCAAGATGGAGTGTCCCAACATCGTGACCGTCCGGGACGGGCGGGTCATCGACATCGTCGGCGACGAGACCGGCGTGACCAACCGGGGCAGCCTCTGCTCGAAGGGCAAGTCGGCACCCCAGGCGCTCTACCACCCCGACCGGGTCAAGTACCCCGTCAAGCGCACCAACCCCAAGGGCGAGGACCCGGGCTGGGTGCGCATCACCTGGGACGAGGCCATCACAAGCGCGGCGGAAAACATCGCGAAGGTCCAGGAGAAGTACGGCAAGGCCTCCGTCATGACCCTGCACGGGACCAGCCGCATCACCTCCTACGGCTCGATGATGCTGGGGCTGGTCATCGGCTCCCCTAACACCGGCACGACCGCCGGCCAGGTCTGCAAGGGGCCGCGCGTCCTTTCTGCGGGCACGCTCGCTTTCCCCGGCGCCCACTGGGTCAACATGAACGACGGCGTGAAGTGCTTCTTCCAGTGGGGCTCTAACACGGAAGTGTCCAACTACGACAACGCCTGCCGCGTCACTGTCGACGCCCAGGTGGCGGCCGAGAGCAGCGTCTGCGTCGGCCCGCGCCTCCAGAACCTCGGCAAGGAGGCCGACGTCTGGGTCAACGTCCGCCCCGGATGCGACGACATGGTCGCGGCGGGCATCCTGAACATCATCGTCAACGAGATGAAGACCTACGACGAGCTCTTCGTCAAGAAGTGGACGAACGCGCCCTTCATCTATGTCGAGGACCTTTTCGACGAGCACCCGCAGCCCTATGCGGGCGCGAAGTTCGACCTGAGGGACCCCAACCCCGCAGACATCGACTTCGACTTCATGTGGGAGATGGAGTTCACGCTCGGGGCCTACCCGATCGGGATCAAGACCAAGCTGCTCAAGGAGTCCGACCTCGTCGAGGGCGGCGACCCCAAGAAGTTCATGGTCTATGACTCCGTTTCCAACAAGCTGGTGTACTGGGACTCGGGCGAGTGCCTCTGGGAGGGCGAGACCGAGCCCGTCTACCCCGACAGGGACAAGGCGGTATGGGCAGGGGAGTACGGCCGTGCCCTCCTTGCCGAGGATCCCGGCTTCGGCCACATCAACATCGACCCCTCGCTAGAGGTGCCGGGCGACTTCGAGATAAAGCTGCTCGACGGCAGGACCGTCAAGGGCGTGACCGTCTGGCAGAAGTTCGCCGAGCATGTCGGCGAGTGGACCGAAGAGAAGGTCACCGAGCTGTGCTGGCTCAAGCCGGGCACGCTGCGCGCGGCGGCCGAGGCCTACGGCAAGGAGACCCGCCAAGGCGGCATCCAGTACAACCTTGCCATCGAGCACTCGGCCAACGCCGTGCAGACGGCCAAGCTGATCCTGCTCATATCGACTATCATGGGCAATCTGGACGGCGTGGGCGGCAACCGCGGCGGCGAGGCGCTGGACAACGTGAACAACACCTGGATACCCTACATCGTCCCCTTCGCGGTGGCCTCGCAGCAGACCTCGAAGCTGCCGCCTTGGGAGATGGAGAAGATAGCCGGCTTCGAGAAGTTCCGGATGCTGCCCTATTTCTGGAACTTCGCGGGCGCGGCGATGTTCTACGACCTCTCGACGGCGATGGACCACATCCTCACGGGCGACCCCTATCCCATCCGCGCCTGCGTGTCCTGCACGGGCTCGCACTTCCATGCCTCGAACGCAACGAAGAACTGGGAGGCCTACAAGACGCTCGACTACTACTGGGCCGCGGAGCTGTGGTTCTCGCCCACGGTCGAGCTGGCAGACATCGTCGTCCCGACCAAGCACTTCCTCGAGCTCGGGGCGATGCGCCTCACGCAGGGCGCCGAGTGCGGCTTCGGAGCCCAGGTCCAGTGCGTCGAGCCTTTGGCCGAGGCACGGTGGGACAGCGAGGCCATCGTCAAGATCACCGAGAAGATGGGCCTGCCCTGGTGGCCGTCGAAGGCAGAAGAGGCGCCGCCGTTCTGGCCGCCCGAGTGGCTGGATACCCAGTGGCCCGACGAGAAGCAGATGCAGGAGCTGACCGTGCTGCCCTCGAAGCTCGGCTTCGCCTCGCCCGGCCCGACAGGGGAGATACTCCGTGTCGATGGCTGGGACGACTTCGTGGAGCAGTACCAGACCCACGGGCAGTGGGACCTGCGCGATGTATCCCCGATGGGCTATTACTACCGGCAGATGTGGGGATGGTTCCGCCCCGACCACAAGCTCGGCTATCCGACCCCGTCGGGCAAGGTGGAGATATATTCGCTCCTCTTCGAGTCCCGCTACCCGGAGAGGGAGAACTACCTCGTCCCCGGCGGAGACCCCCTGCCCAACGAGGCGCTTCCCATCGTCCGGGAGCCCATCGAGAGCCCCTATTCCACGCCTGAGCTGCTTGACGAGTACCCCATAGTCCTGACCTCGGGCCGGCGCATCCCCGTCTACTTCCACAACGAGCACCGCCAGCTCCCCTTCACGCGCGAGCAGGTGCCCGTGCCCACCTTCCAGGTGAACCCGGCCACGGCGGCCAAGTACGGCTTCAAGCACGGCGACTGGTGCTGGATCGAGTCCAGGCGCGGCAGGGTCAGGATGGTGGCGGACCTCTTCCACGGCATCCGCCCCGACGTTATCGAGTGCGACCATGCCTGGTGGTTCCCCGAACTGCCCGCGCCCAACCACGGCTGGGACCTGTCCAACGTCAACGTCTTGGTGGACGAGTACAACCAAGACCCGATCTGCGGCTCCACCTGCCTGCGGGGCTACCTGGTGAAGGTGTACAAGGCGCCGGAGGGCGGCCCGGAGGGCATCATCGACTCGCCGAAGCACCCGAAGCTCAAGGAATGGATGCCCGTGTATGAGGGAGAGGAGCAATCATGACGCAATTCGCGATAGTCACCGACCTCAACCGCTGTGTCGGCTGCCTGACCTGTAGCGTTGCCTGCAAGTTCGCCAACGACCTCCCCCCGGGCGACTTCTGGCTCAAGGTCTTCCGTATCGGGCCCAACCCCATCAACGAGGGCGACACCTATCCGGAAGTGGAGATGTACTACAAGCCGGTGGGCTGCCAGCACTGCAGGAAGCCCGAGTGCGTGGCGGTGTGCCCCACGGGCGCCTCCCACAAGCGGGAGGACGGCACCGTCCAGATAGACAAGCAGCGCTGCATCGGCTGCCAGTTCTGCACCATGGCCTGCCCCTACAACGTGCGCTACCTCAACGAGGTGGAGCGGGTCGTGGAGAAATGCACGCTTTGCGAGCAGCGGGTCAGCCAAGGCGACCTGCCGGAATGCGTCCGCCAGTGCAACGGCCGCGCGCGTTTCTTCGGCGACCTGGACAAGGGCCTTGAGTCCTTCATGGGCCCCGGCACGGGCCCCAAGCCCGACACCACCTCGGCGGCGGATCCCAGGGAGCTTGAGCCCCTGCCCATCACCACCTATTCCGCCCCCTGGTCAGAGGCCGACATACACCACATGACGGATGCTGGCAACGACCCGGCGTCGTGCTTTATTCTCAGAAACAGAAAGTGGAGGGGGTAAACCATGGAAGTACAATGGCCATTAGTCATCTTTACCCTGTTCGTCTGCCTCGGCGCCGGTGTCTTTGCCATGCAGGGCCTGCTGTGCGTGCTGGGCAAGGGCGAGAAAAGCCAGGTCCCGGCAGTAATTGCCGCTGCGGGCGCAGTGGCGCTCGGCGGCATCGCCTCGTTCTTGCACCTCCAGCACTGGGACCGCGCCTTCAACGGCTTCGGGCAGCTCAGCTCGGGCATCACCCAGGAGCTCATAAGCATCGTGGTGCTCTTCATCGTGATGGCGGTCTTCTTCGCAGTCGGGAGGAAGGGCCTGGCCCCGAAGTGGGCAGGCATCCTGGCGATTGTCGTCAGCATCGCCGTGGTCGCACTGATGACCACGTCCTACCTGATGCCGGCGCGCCCTGTCTGGTCGACCCCGCTTCTCTACCTCTTCTACTTCGCGCAGGCCTTTGCCGCCGGGGCCGCAGGTGTTTGGCTCTTAAGCTGCATCGGCAAGGACGCGGACTCGGCTTCGCTGATGGTGAAATGCACGGCCATCGGCGGGATAGCGGTTGTCGCCTCGCTGCTGGCATATGCCGCGTATGTGGGCACGGTCAGCTTCGACGACTTCGGCAGCTACTGGGACAGCACTGTCCCGACGGCGGCCCTGGTTGACAACGGCAACCTGGTCGGGCAGCTGCTTGCCGGCGGCCTCGCCCTGCCGTTTTGGCTCGCCGTCCTTGTCGGGGGCGTCGTGCCGGCGGTGCTGGCCTTCCTCAAGTGGAAGGACGGCCACATAAACCTGTCCTTCGCTGCTGTGAGTCTCGTGTGCATCCTTGTCGGCGGCATCGCGTTCAGGGCGGTCCTCTACCTGCTGGGCTTCCCGGTCTTCGCGATATTCTAAGGCAGTAGCCTCGGGGCTCTCGGTGATTGCCGGGAGCCCCGGGAGCCTCTATACTGGCAAAGGCAGGCGATACCGCCGGACAGGCAGGCCTTTTTGCCTGCGCCCGGTTCGGTAGGACTGCCTGCCGACACAGACCAATGATGGGGGGTTTCTATGACTGACAACATCGAGCGCCTTGTGGGCGCCATGCCCGGGACGCGCGGCCTCCTTTTCGGCATCATGGAGTTTTGCCGCGAGGCGAAAGAGCCGGCACAGGTCGACGCCTACGTCACCGAGCAGCTCCAGTTCTACACCTCCGTCCACTCGCCGGTGGAGTTCAGGAGCTTCCTTGAGAAGGCAGGCGCCCTGGACTTCCTGCCTGCCGAGGCGCCCGAAGACGGCGCCGATGAGCTCGAGGAGGCAGGTACAGACGGCCAAAGGGACTCAGACGACGCAACAGGTGGCACAGACGCGGCCGAAGAGAAGGTGTACGCCACCGACTTCCCCGTCGACGAGGACGGCTTCCTCATCCCCGCGCCCGAGCGGGCCGGGCTTTGGCAGACAAGCGAGCAGGGGAGGGCCTACCTCGCGGGCATCGACTACCAGAAGCGCTTTGACGAGCTGCTTTCGGCCGACCCGCCGCTTTCGGGGATATACTACCTGATCCTTGAGCTTTGCAGCGACGAGCCGCAAAGCATCGACGAGCTGGATGCCCAGCTTAAGGCCCCGCTCGCGGCTGTGGGCTCCAAGAAGCACGCCGGCTTCTTCGTCGAGCTCTTGGAAGGCTATGACGCCTTGAAGTGGGAGAAGAAATGGAAGACGACCACGGTGGGCAGGGAACTCCTTGCGGCAAGGAAAGAAGAATGAGCAGCTTTGACGACAGGGTCGACCTCCTGTCCGACGACGAGGCAAAGGCCGCCTTCGAGGATGCCCTGAGGGCGCGGGCGGCCTCCTATGCGATGCTCCAGAGGCTTTTTGCAAAAGAGCTCGATCAGGACTACCTCGACCAGATGACCTCCATGCGCCTCAAGGCCTCGACCGGCAACGACAAGGTCGACCGGGCATACCGGCTTCTCAGCTCGTTTCTGGGCTCGCGCTGGGAGCGCACGCTGACGGAGCTGGCCGTCGACTACAGCAAGGTGTTCATCGGCAGCGGCAAGTCCGCCTACGAGGCGGCCTACCCCTTCGAGTCGGTCTACCTCGGCGAGGAACGCAGGCTCATGCAGGAGCCCCGCGACGAAGTGCTCGCGGAGTACCGGGCCGCAGGCCTGGCGAAGCTCGACAGCTTCCTGGACTGCGAGGACCACGTCGCCGCGGAGTTCGAGTTCATGCGCGTCCTCGCGCAGCGGACGCTTGAGGGCTACCGGGCCGGCGAGGCGGACCGGGCAGTCGAGCTGCTGGAGGTGCAGCGGCGCTTCATCCGCGAGCACCTGGCGCGCTGGCTGCCGAAGCTGTCGGCCGACATGCAGAAATTCGCACAGAGCGACTTCTACCGCTTCTTGGCCCTGTACAGCGAGGGTTTCTTGGAGACGGACAGCGAGTTCCTCGATGACGTCCTCGAAGAGAACTGACGCCTGCCCCGAGGACCAGGCTCCGGCTGCCCTGCAGGCGGCCGCGGGCGACAGCCCGCAGGCCTCGGCAGGGCACGGGGAGGGCGGCCTGCGGCCTGCGGCGCGGGCCGCAGGCATCACGAGGCGCAGCTTTGCGCTCGGGTGCACCGGCGCCGCGGCGCTCCTTGCCCTGGGCGGGGCAGTACAGGCCTTCGGCAGCGACGCCCTCGTCCGGCCCCCGGGCGGGCAGGACGAGGGCGCCTTCATCGCGGCGTGCATCCGCTGCGACAAGTGCATCCAGGCCTGCCCGGAAGGCGCCGTCGTGCCCGCCCCCCTGGAAAAGGGGCTGCTCAACGCCCGCACCCCGACCCTCGACTTCAAGCTGGGGTGGTGCGACTACTGCGAGGGGTCGCACGCCGGGGTTCCCCAGTGCGCGGCCCTGTGCCCCACCGAGGCGCTGAGGCTGCCCTCCGGTGCCCGGCCGGAGGACGTCGTTATCGGCAAGGCCTATATCGTGAGGGAGTGGTGCCTGGCATGGCGCCTTAAGAACTGCCGCATCTGCGTCGATGCGTGCCCCTATGACGCCATCGAGCTCAACGGCGACGGGCTGCCTGTAGTCCTCCTGGACAAATGCAACGGGTGCGGGCTTTGCGAGAACCTCTGCATTTCCATGATAGGCACCCGGATAGTCGACAAGGCCACCGACAGGGCCGTCACCGTCAGGCCGACGGCCGTTGTCGAGGGCCTGCTTGCACGGGAGGCCGGGGTCGGGGGCCGACCATGAGGCCCCGTCCCCGCATCAAGGCAAAAGACCTCCGGGCACTTGCCATCATCACCGTCGTTGCCGTCATCGCCGTTGCAGGCATGTTCAACAGCGCCCTTTCCGGCGCGGGGAACCTGTCGTCCTTCGGCTACGGCCTCATCTCGGCCGTATGCCCCCTGGGGGCCGTGGAGGCTATGATAGCGGCGAACACGGTAATCCCCCGCGCCCTCCTGTCCCTGGGCGTGGTGCTGCTGCTCGCGGTGCTCTTCGGGCGGGCCTTCTGCGCCTGGGTATGCCCCGCCCCCCTGCTGCAGCGCTGGTTCCCGGGCCGCCGGGGCACGAAGAACGGCTCAAGCGGCCAAGACGGCCCAGATGGGGAAGGCGGGCAGCCCGGGCCCGGGGCCCCTGCCTCGGACTCGCGGGCCTACCGTCTCATGCGCAGCGTCGGCTTCGACTCCCGCTATATCGTGCTCGGCGGCGCGCTCGTCTCCACGGCAGCCTTCGGCTTCCCGGTCTTTTGCCTTGTCTGCCCCGTCGGCCTCGTCTTCGCCACCATATTCGCGGTCTTCCGCCTCTTCGCGTTCGGCGAGCTCACCGTGACGCTGCTGGCCTTCCCCATCATCCTCGTCCTGGAGCTCGTCGTGTTCAGGAAATGGTGCACGAGGATATGCCCCTTAGGCGCGCTGGTCTCCCTCATGGCAGCCGCGAACCGCTTCTTCAGGGTCAGCTGGGACGAGTCGAAGTGCCTGGAGGCCACGCAGGGCATGCGGTGCTCGCTGTGCCACAAGGCCTGCTCGCGGGAGAAGGTGGACCCGCGCGGCAAGGAGCCTGCGGCGAGGGGCCCGAACAGCTGCACGAAATGCCGCGAGTGCACAGACGCCTGCCCCGCCAAGGCCATCAGCTTCCCCTTCCTGTCCGAATAGCACAAAAAGGGAGTGCAATTCCTGTCGGGCGCACAAGGAGATAGAAGCTCCCGCGGCAAGCCCCCCCCCCCTCTCCATGAGGCCCCGTGAGGCGCCACCGCCAAAAAAACCGCTGCAGGGGGGAGGTGAGATACACGAAAAGGGAAAAATCACCCTGGACATAAGCCGAAGGTCTTTATAGTGTGGTGCCCCATAGGGCAGCGATCCGGATGGGAGGATCGGCCACCGAAGGCGCGGACCCCTGTCCGTGCAGGTTTTCAAGGGAGGGTCATTGAACCTGGAGCATTGCAAGGAGCTTATCGTCCTTTCCGAGCTCTTGAACTTCAGCAAGGCGGCAGAAAAGCTCTACATCACCCAATCGACCCTCAGCAAGCATGTCGCATCCGCCGAGAAAGAGGCCGGCTTCCGCATCTTCAACAGGACCACGGCGCACGTCGCGCTGACCGACAAGGGGAAGGTCTACATAGAATACATCCGCCAGGCGGTCGAGAAGTACGAGCTTGCCATATCCCCGGGGAAGAACCGGAAGGACCCGTCGAAGACGCAGATCAGGGTTGCGGGGCCCCTATCCAGCGAAGGGCTGATGACCCCCCTCCTTGCCGCCTCTGCCGACATGCACGCAAAGGGCTTCGAGATACAGACCTTCTTCAGCGACACCGGGGTGCGCGACGTTGCCGACAAGGTCCGCAATCACCTGATAGACATCGCCTTGGCCCTGCGCTACCGCGACAGGGAAAGCGGGCTTGAGCGCCACCGCGTCTGCGACATCCCCTTCGGGATAGTGTGCCACAAGACCCACTCCCTGGCCGCAGCCAAGCGCGTGCGGTTCGAGGACCTCGTCGGGGAGCGGCTTATCACCCATCCGCTCGCCGAGCATGACGACTACCACAACTTCGTGGGCCGCGTCTGCGCGAAGCACGGCATTGCCCCGCTCGCGCTCCACCTGGAAGAGAACTTCCTGTGCTTCCCCGACCAGGCCGACGCCGTCGTGCTCGGCGTGCACGCCCTCGATTACTCCCGCTACGGCGACACCCATGCCGCACGGGCGCTCGACGAGCGGGGCGACCTCTTCACCGTCGACGTCATCCGCCGCGCAAACGAGGCAGACCCGGCGATCTGCGCCTTCTTCGAGGCGGTGAAGGCCGCCCCGGCCCCCCGGCGGCAGTCCTAAATGGCAGCCCCCGGCCCGCAGACCCCAGGCCCCAAGCCCGCAGGGGGGCGCTATCCCTCCTGCGCGATGGCCTGCACGCAGGTGATGCCGATGACGCCGACGATGTCGTCTGCGGTGCAGCCGCGGGAAAGGTCGTTGACGGGCGCGGCGATGCCTTGGGTGATGGGCCCGTAGGCGTCGGCCTTCGCCAGCCGCTGGGTCAGCTTGTAGCCGATGTTGCCGGCGTCGAGGTCGGGGAACACGAGCACGTTCGCCTTCCCGGCAACGGGGGAGTCGGGCGCCTTTGCGGCCCCGACCGACCCGACGATGGCAGCGTCGAGCTGGAGCTCGCCGTCGAGTGCGAGGCCGGGGGCGAGCCCCTTTGCGATTGCGGTCGCCTCGATGACCTTGTTGGCGTCGTCGTTCTTGGCCGACCCGTAGCTTGAGTGCGAGAGCATCGCCACGACGGGCTCGGTGCCGACGAGGGTCTTCCACGAGCCCGCCGAGCTGAGGGCGATGTGCGCAAGCCGCTCGGCGTCGGGCTGCACCTCAAGCCCGGAGTCGGCGAAGATGAAGATGCCGTTTTCGCCATAGGCGCAGTCGGGCACAACCATGACGAAGAAGGCGCTTACCAGCTTGATGCCCGGGGCCGTCTTGAGTATCTGCAGGCAGGGGCGCAGCACGTCGCCCGTCGAATGGCAGGCGCCGGCGACCATGCCGTCGGCGGCGCCGGTCTTCACGAGCATGACCCCGTAATAGAGCACGTCGTCCATGAGCGCGAGTGCAGCGTCCCTTTCAAGCCCCTTGTCCTTGCGAAGCCCGTAGAGGGCTTCGGCGAGGTTTTCGCGGTCTTCGGCCGTGCGCGGGTCGATAATCCGGGCGCCGTCGAGTCGGTAGGGGCTTGCCGCGATTCCTGCGGCGTCCCCGAGGATGACAAGGTCGGCGATGCCCTCGGCAAGTATCTTCTCGGCAGCCTCAAGCGTGCGGATGTCGTCCCCCTCGGGCAAGACGATGGTCTGCCTGTCAGCCTTCGCGCGTGTTAGGATGGAGTCAAGGAAAGTGCTCATGGTCGTCCTTTCGTCGAATTGTCTGCTTTGTATGATAATCCAAACAAGTTTCTCCGATGAACGGTAAAATGCAACACGGCATGATATTGGCGATAACCGTCACAGCGGCGGGGGGCGCCTACCTATACACGTGAAACCACAGAGGCAGGGAGTGCAGGAGTGCAGGAATGCGACTTTAAGAGCGTCAAGATAGCCGACTACGATGCCCTTGTCGTCGGGAGCGGCTTTGCCGGCAGCGTCGTCGCCCGGGAGCTTGCCGAGCGCAGGGGTGCCCGGGTGCTCATCTTAGAGAAGCGCGGCCATATCGGCGGCAACATGTATGACGAAATCGACGGCTCCGGGGTGCTGGTGCACCGCTACGGCCCCCATATCTTCCACACCAACGATCGGCGCGCCTTCGACTACGTCAGGCGCTTCACCGAATGGCGCGACTACGAGCACGAGGTCCTGGCCGACTGGCACGGCATCTACATCCCCGTCCCCTTCAACAAGAACTCGATGGAGGCCGTCTTCGGCACGAAGAAGGCGGCAAGCCTCATCGGCAAGCTCGTCGCGACCTTCGGCGACGAGCGCAAGGTGACGATCAACGAGCTGCGGGGCATCGAGGACCCCGAGCTGGCCGAGATCGCCGACTTCGTCTACGAGAACGTCTTCCTGCACTACACGCAAAAGCAGTGGGGGGTGACCCCTGAAGAGGTCGACCCGAGCGTCACGGCCCGCGTGCCCGTGTTCGTCTCCCGCGACAACCGCTACTTCCAGGACGCATACCAGGGCATGCCCCGGGATGGCTACACCGCGCTCTTCGAGAGGATGCTCGACCACCCCGGCATCGACGTGTGCCTCGGGGTCGACGCGGAGAGCGTCCTCGGCCTCGAGTTCGAGGCTGGCGGCGAGAATGCGCCTCTAGAGGGCATCGACGTCAAGGGCGTCCCCTTTGCGGGGCCCATCGTGTACACGGGGCCGCTCGACGAGCTCTTCTTAGCCCGCTTCGGCCGCCTTCCCTACCGCAGCCTCGACTTTCGCTACGAGACCCACGACTGCGACCGGATGCTGCCCTGCGGGACGGTGAACTTCACGGTGAGCGAGGACTACACGCGCATCACCGAGTTCAAGCACCTGACCGGGCAGGTAAACGACACGACGACCATTATGAAGGAGTACCCGCACGCCTACGACGACCCGCGCAGGCAGACGCCCTACTATGCGATCATCAACGAGGAGAA
Organism: Eggerthellaceae bacterium; assembly: GCA_009782605.1. Taxonomy (GTDB): domain Bacteria; phylum Actinomycetota; class Coriobacteriia; order Coriobacteriales; family Eggerthellaceae; genus WRIS01. The sequence goes on from WRIR01000003.1 coordinate 14,028, forward strand.
CAACGCCCACTACGACCGCTACGTGCAGCTGACCCGCAAGCTCGACAACTTCTACCTCATAGGCCGCCTGGCCGAGTACCGCTACTACAACATGGACCAGATAATCAGCCGCGCCCTCGACCTCGCCGACGAGCTCTGCCGCCCGTGACCGTCGTGTGCATATCCGCCCGGTGCATCCAACGAAAGAGGGGGAATACCCTGGCATGAAGACAATATCCTTCGTGGTTCCCTGCTATAACTCCGCGTCCTACATGGACGTCTGCATCGAGTCCCTCCTTGCCTGTGGCGACGACATCGAGATCATCATCGTCGATGACGGCTCGACGAAGGACAACACCGCTGCGAGGGCCGACGCATGGCAGGTGCGCCACCCCCAGGTGGTCCGGGCAATCCACAAGGAGAACGGCGGCCACGGCTCGGCGGTGAATACCGGCCTTGCCGCAGCCGAGGGCCGCTATTTCAAGGTGGTCGACTCCGACGACTGGCTGGACACGCCCGCCATGGAAAGCGTCATGGCCTACCTGCGCCACCAGGAGGGACGCCCCCGGCCCACCGACCTGGTAATCGCCAACTACGTGTACGAGAAAATACACGAGAACGCCCAGACCACCATCCGCTACCGGGGCGTGCTGCCCGTCGGGCGTGAGTTCGGCTGGGGAGAGATAGGCCGCTTCGGGCAGAGCAAGAACCTCCTGATGCATTCGGTTATCTATCGCACGGCGCTTCTGAAGGAAATGGCCCTCACGCTTCCCGAGCACTGCTTCTACGTCGACAACATCTTCGTCTATGTCCCCTTGCCCCAGGTAGAGACCCTCTACTACCTTGATGTCGACATGTACCGCTACTTTATCGGCCGTGAGGGGCAAAGCGTCACCGAAGGCGTGATGATGTCGCGCATCGACCAGCAGCTCCACGTCACACGCACCATGATAGACGCAGTCCGCCTCCCCGACGATGTTCCCGACGAGCGCCTTGCGGTCTATATGGAAGGCTACCTTGCGATGATGATGGGCATCTGTTCGATTTTCCTGCGGATGCACGGCGACGAGGAGTCCGAGCGCAAGCGGTGGGAGATATGGGACTACCTGGAAGCGCGGGACCCGGCGCTGTACAAGCGCGTCCGCTCGCGTGCCATCAACCGGCTCGCGAACCTGCCGGGCGGGGCGGGGCGCCTGCTTGCGCTTGTCTGCTACCGCCTTGCCCGGATGGTGTTCAAGTTCAACTGAGGCCCACCAGCTTGGGGCCTGCGAGCTCGGGCCCGGGGGTGCCCGACCCGTCCCGAAAGGGCAGGAGAGGGCACCTGCGCACCAGGATGTGCCTACTTGTAGTCCGCGGGGTTCTTTGAGCCCGAGCCGGTCGTGCGCATCCGTGTCGCCATCTCGTGGCCGAATTGCACGGCATCCTCGCCGAAGCGCTCGCGCACCTGGTCGGTCGCGCGAAGGAGCCCGCTGCGCTTATCGGCATCCTCCAAGATCGGCCTGTGCGCCCGGGCGCCCCCTGCCTGAACCTTGCCGTTTTCGTCAGGTGGAAGCTCGAAGAGGCGCTCCTGGGCCGCCTCGCCCTCGTCGAACCCGCTCATGCCAACCCCGAGCAGGCGGACCGGTATCCCCGGCCGCCAGACCTCCCGCACCATAGCGAAGAGCAAAGGGGCGAAGAGCAGATCGTCGTCACTGGCTTCCTCAAGGCGCCTCTGGACGCTTTTCACACTGCGGTCGTCGAAACGCACCTTCAGGCTGAGGGTATGGCCGCGCAGGCCCTTTACCCGCAGGCGCCGCCCGACTTTTGAGGCGATGCTCGCAAGGACGGAGTCGACCTCGTCGGACGTGGTGAGGTCGCTTGCAAAGCTTATCTCGTTGGACACGGATTTTACCTTGTCGTCGGCCTCGACAGGCGCGTCGTCGCAGCCCTTGGCCCGGACGTGCATTGTGGCCCCGTTCTTCCCGAAGAGGCGCTTGAGGAAGGGGAGCCCTGCTTCGGCCAGCCCGCCCAGGGTCTCGATGCCGTGCCGGTGCAGCTCGCGTTCGGCCGCGGCGCCGATGCCGCTCAAGGCCCGGACGGGCAGGGGGGCCAGGAAGGCCTTCTCGCAGCCGGGGTAGACGACGGTGAGCCCGCGTGGCTTGTCCATGTCGGAGGCTATCTTCGCTACGGTCTTCGAGGTTCCCAGCCCTATAGAGCAGGTCAGGCCAAACGCCTCGACCCTGTCTTGGATACGCTGGGCGACAGCCACCGGATGCTCGGTGTTATGGGCGGTGGGGCTGACATCGACAAAGGCCTCGTCGATGCTCACCTGCTGGACGAAGGGGCTTTCCCGGTCGAGGACCTCCATGACGCGCCGCGACATCTCGCGATAGCGCCCATGGTTGCCTTGCGTCCAGATGGCGTCGGGGCACAGCGTCCGCGCCGTGGAGGCGGGCATTGCCGAGCGCACGCCGAAGGCACGCGCCTCATAGGAGGCGGCCGCCACGACCCCGCGCTTGTCCGCGTCCCCGCCGACGACGACCGGCTTTCCCCGCCATGCGGGATGGTCCAGCTGCTCGACGGAGGCAAAGAAGGCATCGAGGTCGACCAGGAGGATGGCGGGGCCGGCCCACGGCTCGAAGGACGGCTTTCCAGCCGGCTCGGGGCCCAGGGCTTCCTTGTCCGAAAAAGTTCTATCCATTGCAGGAAATAGTCTAACATGTGGCGCCCCGGCTCCGCGATATATGCTAGGATGTTCTTCCTTTGTTGCCTCGCAGGGCTTGTGCCTTTTACTGGTAGAGAGAACGGCGCGAAGGGAAAGGTCTTCCATGACGGCTTTGTTTGGCCCCAAATCGCATACCGATGTCCGCGAGGTTTCGGCCGTGACCCTCGACCAGGACCTCTATCTTCCCTACGAACTCCGGACAGAGCTGAGCTGGATAGACTTCTCGGGTACCAACAACCCTCTGGGCACCCCGCAGTCCTTTGTGCGCGTGATGCACTCGGCGCTTGTCGACGGGGGGCTCGGCTTCGTCCCCGACCGCGAGGCGCGCAAGTTCCGCAGCATCCTCGCGCGCCGCTTTGAGCTGAAGCCGGAGTCGTTCTTATGCGGCACCACGACAAGCGAGATGATACGGGTCGCGGCGCAGACCTTCCAGCCCGGTGCGGTCGGCGTGTGCGTCCCTACGCTGTCGGCATCCCTCAACGCGGTCATCAACGCCGGGCACGAGGTTGTGGAACTGGCCAACCGCCATACCTTCGTTGTGCCTGATGCCTCGACTGCACGGCGCAACGGCGTCGTCTTCGATGCGGCGATGCTGGCAAACCCCACCTATCCGACAAGCCGCCTCCTTCCGAGGACGACCCTGGCCAATTACCTTGAGAGCTGCAAGTGGGTCATCGTCGACGAGAGCCTGATAGAGCTTACCTTGGGCGGGGAGAGCATGGTCCCGCTCACCGAATCCTACCGCAACCTCGTCATCGTGAGGTCCCTCTCGCATTCCTTTGCGATGCCGGGCGTGCCCATCAGTTACTGTGTCGCGCATCCGGACACGATAGAGCAGATGCAGCATTTCCACGACAGTTCGAGCATTTCCATGTTCGCCGAGGTCCTGGCAGAGGTGGCCGCCTCGGAAGAGGAGCACATCGAGAACGCGCGCGAGCTGCTTGAGACCGAGATCCCCTGGATGCAGTGCATGCTGAACCTCATCCCCGGGATACACATCTTTCCCGCCGAGGCGAACTTCGTCATGTGCTCCTACGAGCGGGGCGACGTGCCCGACCTCGCGCTCGGCGACACCGACGAGCTCGTCTCCCGCCTCCAGCTGGCAGGCTTCCTCGTGAAGAAGCTCGAAGGGATGCCGGGCATCATGGATTCCAAGCATTTCTGCGTCGCAGTACGCACCCGGGAGGAAAACACACGCTTCCTCCAGGCCCTGCGGGAGATCATAACCCTTCACTGACGGGCCCTGTGCGTCGTGTCCCCGATACCTGCCCCGGTACCTGCCGACTTCGCAACAGCCGCCTCCCTAACTGCCTGGCTTCGCGGCTGTCGGGCTTACGGCCGGGTGCGCTGATGCCGTGCAGGCAAGGGCTGGGATCCTGCGTTAGCGCTTGTCTGCCATGAAGAACAGGCCGACCAGGCCCGGACCCGTATGGGCCCCGATGACGGGGTCGATGTAGTTGATGATGAGGTTCTGGCAGCCGAGCTCTTGCTTGATCAGGTCGGCCACGTATTCGGCCTCTTCCAGGCAGTCGCCGTGGTTGATGAAGACCACCTGTTCCGACCAGGGCTGGGAGGCCGTCTTGCGCATCTCGTCGACGAGTGCGTGCAGGCTCTTCTTGCGGCCGCGGATCTTCTCAAGGGGGACGAGGCGCCCTTCGTCGTCCACGTGCAGGATCGGCTTTATGTTGAGCATGGTGCCCGCCCAGGCGCTCGTCTTCGAGACGCGGCCGCCCCTGAACAGGTACATGAGGTTGTCGACGGTGAACCAGTGCCCGATGTTGGGCTTGATGTCCTCGGCCCACTGCGCGAGCTCGTCGATGGCGCAGCCCGCCTTCGCCTTCTCGACGGCATGGTAGACCACGAGCCCCTGGCCGCCCGACGCGGCAAGGGTGTCGACCGAGTGGATGGCACGCTCGGGGTATTCGCCACGCAGGCTGTTGAGCAGCGCCGCCATGGCCTCGTAGGTGCCGGAAAGCCCGCTTGAGAAGCCGAGGTAGATGAGATCCCTGCCGCTTGAGAGTATCTCGCGGAAGACCTTCTCGGAGTCGCCGATATTAGGAAGCGAGGTGGTTATCACCTTGCCCTCGCGCATCATCGTGTAGAACTGCTTGAGGTCGGTGCGGGCGCCCTTCAGATAGCTTTGGTACTGCTCGCCGTCGATCATGAACGTAAGCGGCAGGATATGCAGGCCGTTTTCCTCGATATAGGCCTCGGTGAGGTTGCTGCTGGAATCGGTGACTATCTCATAGTTCATGGGTCCTCCCAATCAGTCGTGTCGTTTTGCTGCGATGGGGACAGTATACACATTCGCAGAGTGAAAGCGCCGCCAAACACCGACATTCCAGACGAACACGACACAAGCAGCCTTTCCACACCCCCGGGGATACAGGTATGCCCCCCTCAGTGAAATGCACGGCATGGGTGCCCGAGGGGCTGTGGTATGTCGCAATTCTGAAAACTGGGGCGGGGGCAAGGGGAGGGGCGCAACTTCGCCTATAATGATTCAGTTTGAAAGAGAGCTGAGCGACGAGGCTTAAAAGAAAGGCGTTGAGGCCCTGTGGGAACAAGCTATAAGGAAACCATGATCCTGCCCCGGACCGATTTCGCCATGCGGGCGAACCTCCCCGAGAACGAGCCGAAGCGGCTTGCCAAGTGGGACGCGGAGGGGCTTTATTGGAAGGTCTTGGAGAAGAACAAGAACGGCACCCCCTTCGTGCTGCACGACGGCCCCCCCTATGCGAACGGGCCGATACACATCGGGCACGCCTTCAACAAGATACTCAAGGACTTCGTGGTGAAAAGCCATGCGCAGCGCGGGTACTACACGCCCTATATCCCCGGGTGGGACTGCCACGGGCAGCCGATCGAGCATATCGTCGAAGTAAGGCTCGGGCCCGAGAAGATGGCGAAGATAGACCAGCCCACCCTGCGGCGCCTGTGCCGCGAATGGGCGGAGAAGCACGTCGACATCCAGCGCGAGGGCTTCAAGCGCCTCGGCGTGAACGGCGACTGGGAGCACCCCTACCTCACCTACGCCCCCTCCTACGAGGCGGGCAACGTCGAGGTCTTCAAGAAGCTCTACCTCGACGGGTCTGTCTACCGCGGCCGCAAGCCGATACACTGGTGCAAGCGCTGCCACACCGCCCTGGCCGAGGCGGAGATCGAGTACGCAGACGAGGCCTCGAACTCCATCTATGTGAGGTTCCAACTCGACGAGGTGCCGCCGGCCTTCGCGAGCGCCGGGGTGGCCGGGCCCGCGTACCTGCTTATCTGGACGACCACGCCATGGACCCTGCCGGGCAACACCGCAGTGACCCTCGCCCCCGACGCGGACTACCTCATGCTTGAGGCGGACGGGGCAGCCGTCCTGGTGGCGACCGACCTGGCAAAAAGCGTCATCGAGGCCGCCGGCTGGGAGGGCTGTGCGGCGGTGCGCGACGCGACAGGCGGGGAAGTGCGCGTCAAGGGGCGCGACCTCTTCGGGAGCACCTACACCTGCCCCGTGCGCCAAGACCTGAAGGGCACCGTCGTCTTCGGCCCCCACGTGGCGCTCGATACCGGCACCGGCGCCGTGCACACGGCCCCGGGCCACGGCCAGGAGGACTACCTCATGGCCACGGAGTTCGGCCTGCCGATACTGATGCCGGTCGACGACAACGGCTGCCTGACAGATGAGGCCGGGCCCTTCGCGGGGCTCGACACCGACGCAGCCAACCCGGCCATCATCGACTGGCTGCGCGAAGAGGGGATGCTGGTGGCGGCAGGGGAGATTACGCACAGCTATCCCCACTGCTGGCGATGCCACGAGCCGGTCATCTTCCGTGCGACCGACCAGTGGTTCGTCTCCATGGACAAGACGGCCCTGCGCGACAAGACCCTGCGCGCCATCAACGAGGATGTGCGCTGGATACCCGACTGGGCGGCGAGGCGCATCGGCTCGATGGTGGCCGACCGCCCCGACTGGTGCATCTCGCGCCAGAGGTCGTGGGGCGTGCCAATCCCGGTCTTCAAGTGCGCGAAATGCGGCGCGACCGTTGCGGATGCGGCCACCTTCGACGCGGTTTTCGAGCTCTTCCGCACCGAGGGCGCCGATGCCTGGTTTACGCGCGAGGCGCACGAGTACCTGCCCGAGGGCACCGCCTGTGCGGCCTGCGGTTGCGGGGAGGTCATCCCCGAGAAGGACATCCTCGACGTCTGGTGGGAGAGCGGCGTGAGCCATACGAGCGTGTGCCGCTACCGCGCGGGGGAGGGCCTGGGCTTTCCGGCCGACCTGTACCTGGAAGGCTCCGACCAGCATCGCGGGTGGTTCCAGTCCTCCATACTGACAAGCGTGGGTGCCTATGGGGTTGCGCCCTACAAGGCGGTCATGCACTGCGGGTTCACCATGGATGCCGAGGGCAAGAAGATGTCGAAGTCGGCGGGCAACGGCGTCGACCCGGCCGACGTGATGAAGCAAAGCGGCGCCGACGTGCTGCGCCTGTGGGTGGCCAGCGTCGACTACTCGCAAGACGTCAACATCGGGGACGAGATACTCAAGCGCACCAGCGAGGCCTACCGCCGCATCCGCAACACCTTCCGCTTCCTTTTGGGCAGCCTGGACGACTTCGACTGCCGCGTCCATGCCGTGCGCGACTGGGACGCTCTCCCGGCTATCGACCAGTGGGCCATGACCCGCATAAACCGCCTGCTCCACGAGGTCGAGGCGGCCTACGACGACTACAAGTTCCACCTGGTGTACAGGGGGGTCTACGACTACATCGTCAACGACCTCTCGGCGGTATACATGGATGTCTGCAAGGACCGCCTCTATTCCGAGGCCGCCGACTCGCAGCTGCGCCGCAGTGCCCAGACGGTGCTCGTGAACATCCTCGAGGTGCTGGTGCGCGTTCTGGCGCCCATCCTGTCCTTCACGGCCGACGAGGTGTGGGAGAGCTACCCCGAGGGCCTGCGTGCCGATGAGGGGCACGCCACAAGCGTCCAGCTCGCCGGATGGCCCGACGATGGCGACTTCCTGCCGCAGATCCCGCCCGCAGCCGCCTCGGCGCTCGCCTGTGGCTTCGAGGCGGTGCTTGAGGTCCGCGAGGCGGTGACGAAGGCGCTTGAGGACGCCCGCAACGACAAGCGGCTCAGCAAGAGCCAGGAGGCCACGGTCTCCGTGTCTGCCCCGGCGGCGCTGCTGGAGGTCTTGTGCGCCTTTGACCCGGCGATGTATGAGGAGCTCTTCATCGTCGCGCAGGTCAGCTTCTCGGAGGCGGACGAGCTTGCGGTCGAGGTCGGCCTTTCCTCCGACGAGAAATGCCCGCGCTGCTGGAATTACCGGGTGCTGGGCGGCAATGCGGGCCATCCTGCCGTGTGCGGCCGCTGCGGCGACGTGCTCGACGCAATCGGATTTGTCGAGGAATAGCCCATGGGCACACGGCACAGGGCACGGCGGCGCAACATCCTCGTCTTCGTGGCGGTCGCAGGCATCTGGCTGGCGCTCGACCGCCTGACCAAGGGCTACTTCGACGGGGCCTACGGCCTCGGCCAGGTTATCGCCGAGCCCGTCCGTGGCCTCTTCCGCTTCGTCCTCGTCCGCAACACCGGCGCGGCATGGGGCATCCTCGATGAGTCGACCCAGCTGCTGGGCGTGGTCTCGCTTTTCGTGGTCACCTTTGTCGTCGGCTATTTCATCGTGGCCTCGAAGCGGGTCGGCACGCTTGAGACGGTCGCGCTCGCCCTGGTGGCCGCAGGGGGCACGGGCAACGCCATCGACCGCCTGGCCGTCGGCTATGTCGTGGACTTCATCGAGTTCGCCTTCATCGACTTCCCCGTCTTCAACGTCGCGGACATAGGGGTCACCTGCGGGTTTGCCCTCTTCGCCCTCGGCATGGCCCTACGCTGGAACAGGGAGGGAAGGAAGGTCGTCCCGGCCGCTATGGAAGCGGGCCCGGCAGCAGTGTCGGAGGCCGGCCCGGCAACCACGGAGGCCGTCCCGGCCTCAACGCCGGAGGCGGGCCGTCCCGCGCCCGACCCCTCCGAAACCGAGGTTTCGTAGGCGATGGGCCGGGTCTTGAGCTATACGGCGACAAGCGGCGACAAGGGGGAGCGACTTGACCTGCTGTGTGCGGCGCGGAGCCTCTATCCGAGCCGCAGCGTCGCTGCGCGGTCCATAGACCAGGGACAGGTCTTCGTCAACGGCACAAAGGCGGTGAAGCGCCAGAACGTGTCGCCGGGGGACATCATCGTCTACGAAGAGGCTGAGCGCCCTGTTGCCCCGGGGCTTTTCGGGCAGGCTATCGACCTCGACATCCGCTTCGAGGACGGCCACCTGCTCGTCTTGTCGAAGCAGGCCGGGCTCGTCTGCCATCCTTCCGTAGACCACGGCGAGGGGACCTTGGTGCACGCGCTCATCAACCATTGTGGGAAAGAGAACCTGTGCAACGTGCAGGGCGCCGACGACCGCCTCGGCATCGTGCACCGCCTCGACCAGGACACGACCGGCCTTATGCTTGTGGCAAAGACCGACGAGGCCGGAAGCGCCCTCATGAAGGCGATCCGCGACCGGAAGGTCGACCGCCGCTACCTGGTATTGGTGCAGGGCAATATTGCCTACGACACCGGCATGGTGGACGCCCCCATAGCGCGCTCCGCGACGGACCGCAGGCGCATGGCCGTCCGCGACACGGAGTCCGCGCGCGACTCGATGACGACCTTCACAGTGCTTGAGCGCTTCGAGGCCGGCCCGAAGGACGACGGCTTCACCCTTATCGAAGCCAAGCTGCTCACCGGGCGGACGCACCAGATACGCGTGCACGCCCACTACATCAAGCATCCCTGCGTCGGCGACCCGGTCTACGGCGGCGGGACGGTGCCCATGCAGCTGGGCCTCACCCGGCAGTTCCTCCACTCCTACCTCCTTGAGTTCGCCCATCCCGTAACGGGGGAGCGCCTGCGCCTTTTCGACGTGCTCCCTGCCGACCTCCAGGCGGCGCTCGACGGCATTGCGAACAGGTCGCAGGGGCGCACCGAGGCGGGAAAGGCCGCCTTCGACGAGCTTGCCGGAGGCGCAGCTGCCAGCCCGGCCGACCCGGCGGGCGCCCGGGCTGGGGCTGAGGCCTCGGCAGGGGAGGAGGCCGGAGGGGCCACTCCCCCTGAAAACGAAGGAGCGTGGGCTACCCCATGAAAACCCAGCTAAAGTACGGCGTCATCCTTGCGAACACCGGGACGCCCGCAGCGCCTACGCCGCGTGCGGTCAGGGGCTACCTTTCCCAGTTCCTCATGGACAGGCGCATCGCGCCTATGAACAGGGCCGCCTGGTGGCTTATCCTGCACCTCTTCATCCTGCCGCGCCGCAGCAAGGCGAGTGCGGAGAAGTACGAGGCGGTCTGGACGGACGAAGGCTCCCCCTTCATGGTGGCGCATGAGCGGCTTTGTGCCGGCCTGCAGCGGGCCTATGCGAAGGACGCGGCCGCACCCGAGGTCGTGGTGGCCCCCGGCATGAGCTTCGGCACGCCGAGTTTTGCCTCTGCCCTCAAAGGGCTGCGCGAGGCCGGGTGCGGGCGGGTGGTCGTCTTGCCGCTGTACCCTCAGAGCGCCTATTCGACGACGGGCTCGGTGCGCGACGCGCTCGTGCGAGCCCGAAAGAGGCTGGGCTGGGACGTCGAGGTCGATATCATCGACAACTACCACGACAACCCTCTCTGGGCACGCACCGTCGCGGCCTCCATCGTCCAGGCGGGCTTCGACGCCGCCGCCGGCGACAGGGTGCTCTTCTCCTTCCATTCGATCCCCCTGCGTGACATCGAGGCGGGGGACAGCTATGAGCTCCAGTGCGGGGCTTCGAGCCTCCAGATAGCAAACGAGCTGGGAATCGACAGGAAGCTGTGGACTATCGGCTACCAGTGCCGCTTCGACAAGGGGAGGGAATGGCTCGACCCCTTCACCAAGGACGTGCTCGACCGCTGGGCAGAAGCCGGGGTCGGCCGGGTCTTTTTAGTGTGCCCCGGGTTCTCGGTCGATTGCCTTGAGACGATCTACGATGTAAGATTCGAGATGAAGTCGCACTACCTCAAGGCCTGTGCCGCGCTCGGCAACCCGGCAGGCGAAGACGGGTTCATCCCGGTGCCCTGCCTGGATCGGACCTGGGCGCACGTGAGGGTAGTGCAAAACGTCCTGCGTCCCTACCTCAAGGAGTGATGCTCTTATGGCTGCTGCGACAACACAGAAAACCGTCCTGCTCGGCGTAAGTGGCTGTATCGCAGCCTACAAGAGCGCCGAGATAGTCCGGGGGCTTCAAAAGGCCGGGGTGCGGGTGAAGGTCGTCATGACCGCCCATGCCTGCGAGTTCGTGGGGCCGACCACCTTCCGCGCCCTGACGCACGAGCCCGTTGCGACCAGGCTCTTTGACGGGCCGGGCGACGCCATCCACCATGTCTCGCTCGCACAGGAAGCCGACCTGTTCTTGATAGCCCCCTGCACCGCAAACGTGATGGCGAAGATAGCCTGCGGCATCGCCGACGACATCCTGACCACAACCGCGCTTGCCACGAAGGCGCCGCTCCTTATCGCGCCCGCCATGAACGTGAACATGTACGAGGCCCCTGCCACCAGGCAGAATATGACCGTGTTGAAAGACCGCGGGGTGCGCTTCGTCGAGGCCGAGGAAGGCTACCTTGCCTGCGGCGACATCGGTGCGGGGCGCCTCGCCGAGGTGGATGTGATAGTGGCGGCGGCACTTGAGGCCCTTGGCCTTGAGCGCGACCTCGCCGGGAGGCGGGTCTTGGTGACCGCCGGGCCGACCATCGAGGCAATCGATCCGGTGCGCTACCTCACGAACCACTCCTCGGGCAAGATGGGCTATGCGATAGCCGCTGCTGCGGTGAGGCGGGGTGCCCGGGTGACGCTCGTCTCGGGGCCTGTCTCCCTTGTCCCGCCGCAAGACTTGTTGGCAGTTCCCGTGAGAAGTGCTGCCGAGATGCTGGAGGCGGCCGCGGAGCATTTCCCTGCGGCCGACATCGCGGTGTTCACTGCGGCGGTCTGCGACATGCGCCCGGCAAGCCCGGCATCCCGCAAGCTGAAGAAGGGAGACGGCGACGAGCGACTGGCGACAATCGAGCTTGAGGAGAACCCGGATATCCTCGCGACCCTCGCTGCGGTGAAGGGCCCCGGGCAGGTCGTCGTGGGCTTTGCGGCCGAGACCGAGAACGTGCGAGCCAACGGCATGAAGAAGCTCGCCTCCAAGCAGGCCGACCTCATCGTCGCAAACCAGGTGGGGGAGAACGTCGGCTTCGGGCAGGACGAAAACCAGGCCTACATCATCGGCCACGACGGCATCCTCGACCTCCCCGAGATGCCCAAGGACGCCCTCGCCGACATCATCCTCGACAAGGCATTAGAGTTACTCTAAGTCGAACATCCCCGATGCGGCCCTCGGGGCCGCAGGCCCGGGTCAGTCGGTCACACCGTTGCGCACGGCGACGGCAAACTGGGTGAAGTAACGCTCAAGCGCCTCGGCATCGTCAGCGAAGGTGCCGTCATAGAAGAGGCGCAGGAACTCGTCGCGCGCCCGGAGCACCTCCTTGACACGGTAGGAGCGTGCGGCCACCAGCTGCTCGGTCGTCGCCGCAAAGAGGTCCAAGGCCCGCTCGATGGCGCCGGCAAGCCGCTCTTCCTTCCCCGTTCGGCGGGCCTTGATCGCCCGCCCGACCTCAGAGCCGATATTCGCCATCTGCTCGATAAGCCCCAGCTGCGCCCAGCGCTCACGGTCGATCCGGTAGTCACCCATAGACCACCTCGCCGACAATCTCACGGATTATCCCCCGGATGCCTTCGTCCTCGACCGCACGAGAACGGTTGCCCTCGGCCGGCCGGATGTTTGTCATGGAGTCGAACTCGATGAAGTCTTCGGTGCCATAGTCTGCCGGGTAGAGGTTGATGCCCCACAGGTCCTCTTGGCGCGAGCCTTTTTCCAGCAGGTACTGCTCTTCGTCGGAATGCAGCCCGGCATCCACTACTATTTGTCTTCTTTGAATGTCGACGACGGCCTTTACGAGCTCGCCGTACATATCCTCAACCATGTTGTGCAGTTCTTCAAGGCTGATCGATTCTACAAGCTTCATGGGCACCCTTTGCCGTCGTTGCCAGTGCCTCCACATTACCCGCTCAACCCGAGGATTTCAATTGTATTTACAATATGCTCTTGAAACCGGTATGATTTCCCGCTAGTATGATTTTCGCTGAATTCTGGGGCCGCAGGCCCCGGAAGGGAAGCAGTCTCGGGTTGTGGCGCAGTTTGGTAGCGCACTTGACTGGGGGTCAAGGGGCCGCAGGTTCAAATCCTGTCAACCCGACCATCAATAATAATGCCGCCTTAAAGGCGGCTTTATTATTGCTTGTCAGGTTACAGGATTTTACTACCCCGTTCATTGCGGGCTTAGGCTCTTCCAAGCCCGCAACAAGGAGCGTCAACGAAGCAATCATATAAATAGCGAGCAAAGCGAGCGGTTTATGCTGATTGCGGAATTGACGCGACTTAAATCCTGTCGCCCGTTAGGCGGCTTTACCTCCCACCCCCTTCCTCCTTCAACCCGAAAGGGCACAAGTCCTGGCCGCCAACCTGGTTTATAATGGGGTTATGGGAACGCCTTTCGGGCATAGCAGCCAAGACGCGCCGTGCGGGCTTTGCCCGCGTTTGTGCGGGGCGCGGCGGGGGCTGGGCGAGCGGGGGGCCTGCGGGGCCGACGGCACCCTGCGCGTCGCCCGGGCGGCGCTCCATTTCTGGGAGGAGCCCCCGATAAGCGGCACCCGGGGCTCCGGCACGGTCTTTTTCAGCAACTGCCCCTTAAGGTGCGCCTACTGCCAGAACGCCGCAATATCGACCGGCAAGGTCGGCAAGGCCGTGACCGTGAAACGCCTCTCCGAGATCTTCCTTGAGCTGCAGGGCCAGGGCGCCCACAACATCAACCTGGTGACGCCGACGCACTACGCCAAGGAGATAGCCGCGGCGCTTTCCCGAGCGAGGCAGGCAAAGGCCCCGCTTGCTGTCCCTGTCGTCTATAACACGAGCGGCTACGAGCTGCCAGCAACTCTGGAGAGCCTCGACGGTTGCGTGGACATATACCTCACCGACTTCAAGTACGCCTCGGCCGCCCTGGCAGCCGAATACTCAGGGGCGCCCGACTACCCCAAGGCGGCATTGGCCGCCCTGGGGGAGATGCTCAGGCAGAGGGGCGGCTACCGCCTCGGCGCAGACGGCATGCTCAAGGAGGGCGTCATCGTCCGCCACCTCGCCCTGCCCGGGCACCTCGACGACTCGAAGCAGGTTTTGCGGCAGGTGTTCGCCGAGGCGGGCAACCGGGTGTGCTACTCGCTCATGAACCAGTACACCCCGATGCCCGCCGCGCCGCCCCAGCTCCAACAAAGGCTCAGCGAGCAGGAATACGCCGCACTGGTGGACTTCGCCTTGGGCCTCGGCATCACAAACAGCTTCATGCAGGAGGGCGGCACCGCCGAAGAGAGCTTCATCCCGCCCTTCGACCTGACCGGCGTCTCGTAGGGGGCTTTTTCGACTTCATCACCGGGCTGCCTTACCGATCCTGGCATATACAGGCTTTCCCAAATCCAAATAACTCTTGCCAAATTACAGGTTAACGCATAAAATTATAGATATAAACCCCGAAAAATCTAAGGATATTATATGTTATCTGACGATATTAAAGAATCAAGCGTCCAGTTGGGAGAGAATATCCGCACGTGGCGCAAGCTGCTCGGTCTCCGCGCGGAGCAGGTAGCGGAGCGTGCGGGCATCTCCCTGGCGACGTATTCCAAGATCGAGAACGGCCACCAGGGCGTCTCGCTGGCAAAGTTCCTGGCAGTACTGCGGGCATTGGGCTTGCTGCAAAAGGTCGAGGCGGCGACCGACCCCTATGAGTCAGACCTCGGCCGAGCCCGCGCAGACCAGCTCCTTCCCAAGCGGGTGCGGCAATGACCACGGTCTTTGTCTACAGCGGTGCCGAGTGTGCGCCCCGGCCCGTCGGAGTCGCCTACATAAACCAGCGCAAAGGGCGCCTCGCCTCCACCTTTGCCTATTCCCACGAGTACCTGGCAGGGCCGCGCTCCTACGCCATCGACCCCGAGTTCCCCTTGCAGGCGGGAAGCTGGCCGGCAAGCAAAGAGCTTCCGGGGAGCCTGATGGACTCGACGCCTGACCGCTGGGGAAGGAACCTCATCAACAGGCGGTATCCGGGCCGCAAGCTCAACAACCTCGACTACCTGCTCGGGGTCAGCGACATTGCCCGCCAGGGATCCCTGCGGTTCAAGACAGGGGAGGCCGACACCTTCCAATACCCCGACGCCAAGGTTCCCAAGCTTCTTGCCTTGCCGGAGCTCCTGGATGCCACCAGGGCAATCGACAGCCCCTCGGCGGGCAACGAGGCCGTAAAGCTTCTTCTTGAGGCCGGGTCCGGCTCCCTTGGCGGCGCGCGTCCGAAGGCCGTTGTAGAGAAGGGGGGATTCCTCTACCTTGCCAAGTTCCCGCACAGAGGCGACCAGGAGGACGTGATCTCTGCCGAGTACAAGGCCTTGCAAGGCGCAAGGAGGCAGGGCATGGATGTCCCGGAATGTGAGCTGTTGCGGGTCGGCGGCGACCCCGTGCTCCTTGTCAGGCGCTTCGACCGGGTTCTTGCCGAGGGGAGTTGCGAGCGTGTGCCCTATATAAGCGCCATGACCGCTCTGGGCGCAGGAGACGGCGAGCAGCGCGACTACCTGGAGATCATAGACTTCATTTCGCGTTTCGGGTCCCAGCCCAAGCGCGATACCGCAGAGCTGTTGAGGCGCATTCGCTATACCATCGAGATACACAACACCGACGACCACTTGCGCAATCACGGGTTCCTGTACGAAAAGGGCGGCTGGCGGCTGTCCCCCCTGTTCGACGTCAACCCCAGTCCCCACAGAAACGAGCTGCGGCAGACCTCGTTGGGCGGCCATACCGATGCCGCCGGAAGCATGCGGGTCCTCGATGAGTTGGAAAAGCGGGGTTGGGCTTGAGGCACGGCGCCCTGGGAGCAGCTTCATGCAGGAGGGCGGCACCGCCGAAGAGAGCTTCATCCCGCCCTTCGACCTGACCGGCATCTCAACCGGTCCCCCATAAAGCACAATTAAAGCACATTTTCCACAAAACGTGGGGTGACGTGCGCCCTTGCTTGCTTTATACTGTAAGATGATGAAGCGTGGTGGTGTTTTCTTTCCCTGGAAAGGATGGAAATGGACAGGGTTCATCTCTCCTTGAGGCAATGGGGGCTTTTGGCAGCAGTGCTCCTCCTTGCGGTGCTCTTGTTGCTTGGCACCTGTACCCTCCGTGCGAATGCCCAGAAACAGGACGAGCCGGGACAGGGTGGGGTGTCGACGACCTTACAGGAGCCTGCCTTTCGGGCGACCTCGGACTGGCCAAGGCTCAGCTACAAGGACGGGCGCTTCTTCTACCAGAGGGAAGAGGCCCTGGCCTCCCGCACAGGCATCGATGTCTCCAGCTACCAAGGTGCCATCGACTGGGAGAGCGTTGCTGCCGACGGCATCGACTTTGCGATGATCCGGGTGGGCAACCGCGGGTTTTCCCAAGGCGACCTCTACCTGGACGAGTTCTTCGAAGAAAACATCAAGGGCGCCCGTGAAGAGGGGATCCTCGTCGGAGCCTACTTCTTCTCCCAGGCGATAAACGAGCAAGAGGCCATTGCGGAGGCGGACTTCGTCATCGAAAGCCTCGCAGGCGCCGCGCTCGACTATCCGGTCGCCTTCGACCACGAGCCCATAAACGACCCGCAGGCCCGCGCCAACAACCTCTCGAAGAAGCAGCTGGGAAAGAACGCCAAGGCCTTCTGTGACCGCATAGAGGCCGCCGGGTACATCCCGATGATCTATGGCAACAAGCGCGACCTTTCCCGCTTTGAGGACGATTTCCTCGAGGCCTACGACATCTGGCTCGCGGAATACGACATATCGGCACCGGACGCCCCCTTCTCCTTCGCCGTGTGGCAGTACTCGAACAGCGGCTTTGTCGACGGCATCTACGGCGACGTCGACCTGAACGTGCACCTGCTCCCGACGCAGAAGACCTCCTGACATGCACAAGGCGGCACTGCGCCCCCGCCCTGCCTCCACGATTGCCACTCTTCATGCAGCTGCTTTCCCCCGGTGCCCCCATTTACCGAATAAAGGCCCCGCGCATATTGTAACTTCAACAATAGCAATTAATCCTTTGCTAAAGTAGTGGGGAAGCGGCAGGGGTCGCTTTTTGTTGTGAGGTTGTGAGACAGAGGTTTGTCAGACAAGGAGGGAAGCCACGTGGGTATGATAGGGTTCTTGATCCTTTTCCCGCTCGTTGTTGCCTTGGTGCTCTTGTGCGTCAAGAACAACCAGGCGAGGAATGTGATCGCCAGCATAGCGGCTGCCACTATCGCTTTTGCATCCATCGCTCTAACGGTCGTTTACTTCGGGAAAGACAGCTTCATAAGCCTGTCGTCCCCGGTCATCGACTACATCTGCAGCGCCATCGGCATCATCATAGCGATATGCATCCTCGTGTACGCGGTGCGCTACAGGAATATCTTAGCCGGGGTGCTCGCGCTCGTGCAGGTCGCTGCGGCGCTCGTGTTCGAGTTCGGGTTCTCGCACGGCATCGCGGTCGCCTCGGGCCTCTACCTCGATTCGCTGTCCCTGCTCATGGCGCTTGTCATCGGCGTGATAGGCTCGGGCATCTGCCTGTATGCCCTCGGCTACATGGAAGACTTCCAGGCTGAGCACGCAGACGCGCCCGACCGGCGCCCGGTCTTCTTCGCGCTGATGTTCCTGTTCCTTTCAGCGATGTTCGGCGTGGTATTCTCGAACAACATGCTGTGGCTCTTCACCGCATGGGAGATAACCACCATCTGCTCGTTCTTGCTTATCGGCTACACCAGGACAGACGAGGCCATTAAAAACGCTTTCCGACAGATAGTCATGAACCTCCTGGGGGGCATCGGCTTCACGGCTGCGCTCTTCTTTATCGCGGTGAACTTCCACACGCTGTCCTTCGCCGAGTTCATTGCCGCAGGTGCGGCCAACCCCGGCCTCGCCACGCTCCCGGTAATCTGTCTGGCCTTTGCGGGCATCACGAAGGCCGCGCAGATGCCCTTCCAGAGCTGGCTGCTCGGCGCGATGGTCGCGCCGACGCCGACGAGCGCCCTGCTCCATTCCTCCACCATGGTGAAGGCCGGCGTCTTTCTGCTGGTCAAGCTGGCGCCTATCTTCGCAGTGTCCTTCGTCCCGAGCGTCATGGTCATCCTCGTGGGAGGGGTCACCTTCACCTTCTGCTCCTTCATGGCCATCTCGCAGTCCAACGCCAAGCGGGTCTTGGCCTACTCCACCGTCGCCAACCTCGGGCTTATAGTCGCCTGTGCAGGCGTGGGCACCCCTGAGGCGATATGGGCCGCCGCCTTCCTCATCATCTTCCACGCCATTGCAAAGTCGCTGCTCTTCCTGTGCGTGGGCACGGCGGAGCACCACATCGGCTCGCGCGACATCGAGGACATGGACCTGCTCTTCGAGCGTATGCCGCAGCTGGCCCGCTACATGATGCTCGGCATCATGTGCATGTTCATCGCACCCTTCGGCATGCTGATAGCCAAGTGGGCCACGCTCGTGTCCTTCGTCGACACGAAGCAGGTCACCCTCATCATCCTTCTGGTCTTCGGCTCGGCGGCAACCTTCATGTTCTGGGGGAAGTGGCTCGGCAAGCTGGCCGGCATCGCCGGCAGCCCCGAGAACGACGAGCAGACCGTGCACCGCAGCGAATGGGTCTCCATCCTCCTCATGGTGGTGCTGGTCGTCGCCTGCTGCGTCGGTCTGCCCTTCATCTCGCTGTATGTGATCGAGCCCTATATCGCAACGGTCTTCGGCACCTTCTCGCGCGGCATCGCAGACGGCAACCTCGTCATCGCAAGCGTCGCGACCGCCTTTGTCGTAGTCGTCCTCTTCGCGGGGCTCGGCAAGGGCAAGGCGAAGAAGGCCGAGGTCTACCTGTCCGGCATCAGCGTCGACAACGAGGGCCGCACCTTCTCGAACTCGCTCTCGAAAGAGACGGCGGCCACCGCGCGGAACTGGTACATGGAGCACATCTTCGGCGAGCAGGCCATCTCGGGCATCGGGACGGTCTGTACTGCCTTGATAATCGTCGTAGCGTTTCTAGCCTCGGTAGCCTCGCTGCTGGGGATGTTCTAGGAAGGGGGGATTGCTGTGGATGGTATGAGTATCGTGGCGGTAGTCATCGGAACCATCGCCTTCACCGTGGCCGCACCGCTTCTCGGCTGCCTGCTTGCCGGCATCGACCGCAAGATAAGCGCACGCATGCAAGGCAGGGTAGGGCCTCCCTTGCTCCAACCCTATTACGACGTCCGAAAGCTCCTTGAGAAGGACCGGGTGAGCGTGAACGCCTCGGAAGGCCTCTACATCTCCTGTGCGCTCTTCTTCACCCTGCTTGCCGGCGGCATCTTCTTCAGCGGCGGGTCGGTGCTCATGTCGGTCTTCGTCATCACCCTGGCGGCGCTGTTCTTCATCGTGGCGGCCTACTCGACGCGCTCCCCCTATGCGGAGGTCGGCGCCAACCGCGAGATCCTCCAGGTACTGGCCTACGAGCCCATGGTGCTGCTCGTTGCCGTGGGCTTCTATATGGCAATCGGCTCCTTCGACGTCGCTGCCGCGCTTGGGGCACCTGTCCCGGCCATCGCGACGACAGGGCTCCTATTCATAGGCTTCCTGTTCGTGCTGACCATCAAGCTGCGCAAGTCGCCCTTCGACCTGTCCTACTCGCACCACGCGCACCAAGAGATAGTCAAGGGCATCACGACCGAGATGAGCGGGCCGACCCTGGCAAAGGTCGAGGTCATGCACTGGTGCGAGAACGTCTTGTTCCTCGGATGGGTAGGCATGTTCTTCCTCTGGGCGAACCCCCTCTCGATTTTGGCCGCGGTCGCGGTCGCGCTGTTCGTGTACTTCCTCGAAATAGTCATCGACAACAATTTCGCACGGGTGAAATGGCAGGCCATGCTCAAGTGGTCGTGGCTGGTCACCATCATAGCCGGCGGTATCAATATCGTGCTTCTCACGTATCTGTAAAGGAGGGATGCTCATGTCTTACATAACGAAGTCGCCGTGGGTCATCCACTATGACGCCTCAAGCTGCAACGGCTGCGACATAGAGGTCTTGGCCGCACTCTGCCCGGGATATGACGTGGAACGCTTCGGCATCATCAACACAGGAAACCCCAAGCATGCCGACATCTTCTTAGTCACCGGAAGCGTCAACGAGCAGAACATCGGCGTTATCAAGGAGATATACGAGCAGATGGTGGAGCCGAAGGTCGTTGTTGCCTGCGGCGTATGCGCCTGCTCGGCCGGTATCTTCCATGACTGCTACAACGTCATCGGCGGCGTGGACCAGGCAATCCCGGTAGACGTCTACGCACCCGGGTGCGCCGTGCGCCCCGAGGCCATCATCGACGCCGTCGTAGCCGGCTTGGGCGTCTTGGACGAAAAGGCCCAGGCACTCAAAGCGCAGAACAAAGCGCAGAAGAAAGGGGCGTGAGGACCATGAGCCTGAACGTTTCCTTCCTCCCCCTTGCCGTCAAAGACCTGCCCTCCTGTGCGCGCTCCCGCAAAGACGAAGGCTGGCGCCTCGTGCAGATGCTGTGCGTGCGGACGGAGAAGGGGACCGACCTCATCTATTCCTTCATGAAGGACGACGCCTTGGAGAACTACACGATAAAAGACGTCAAAGGGGGAATGGAGATCCCCTCCATCAGCGAGAGCTTCTTGAACGCCTTCGTCTTCGAGAACGAGGCGCACGACCTCTTCGGCGTCCAGGTGACGGACATCGCCATCGACTTCGCCGGGAAGTTCTACGCGGTCTCGCAAAGCGAGCCTATGACGGTCATATCCCCAGCCCAGAAGGAGGCACGCGAGAAGGCGGCGAAGATAGCTGCCGCGAAGGCCGCCAAAGAGGCCAAGGGAGCCACGGGGGGAAGCACCCCTGAGGCCGCGAAGTCCGCCAGACCCGCCAGGGCAAAGAATGCGGCGCCCGCCGCCAACGTCCCCAGGCCCGCCAAGGGCGGCGCCAGCGCCGGGAAGACCCAGAAGGAAGGTGAGTGACATGGGAAAGGCATCCGTAATCCCCTTCGGGCCCCAGCACCCGGTACTGCCCGAGCCGCTTCACCTCGACCTGGTGGTCGAGGACGAGACGGTCATCGAGGCCATCCCCCAGATAGGGTTCGTCCACCGCGGGCTTGAGAAACTTGTCGAGACCCGCGACTTCAACCAGTTCATCTACGTCGCCGAGCGCATCTGCGGGATATGCGCCTTCGGGCACTCCCTCGGTTATGCCGAGACGGTGGAGCAGCTTATGCAGGTCGAGGTGCCCAAGCGCGCTGAGTACCTGCGCGTCATCTGGCACGAGATGTCGCGGATACACTCGCACCTTTTGTGGATGGGCCTTGCGGCCGACGCCTTCGGCTTCGAGAGCCTCTTCATGCACTGCTGGCGTCTGCGCGAGCGCGTCTTGGACCTCTTCGAGGCGACGACCGGCGGGCGCGTCATCCTCTCGGTCGTGAAGGTGGGCGGCGTCGCACGCGACATCACCGACGACATGTTCAGGAAGATACAGGACACGCTCAACGGCATCAAGGGCGAGTACGGCCAGATATGCAAGACCTTCCTCAACGACTACTCGGTCAAGAACCGGACGGTGGGCGTCGGCGTCATCGACGAGGAGGCCGCGCGCTCCCAGTGCATGGTCGGCCCCTTCGCCCGCGCCTCGAACGTCAACAACGACATCCGCATATTCGGCAACGGCGCCTATGGTGAACTGGACGGCTTCGAGCCTATACTCGACACACAGGGGGACTGTTACGCGCGGGTGAAGGTGCGTGCGCTTGAGGTCTTGCAGTCGATAGAGATCGTCAATGAGCTGATAGGCAAGATCCCCGCAGGAGAGGTAGCCGTCGAGATGAAGGGGGCGCCTGCCGACGGCGCCGAGGCTGCAAGCGTGCTCGAACAGCCCCGCGGCGAGTGCTACTACTATGCCCGCGGAAACGGCACGAAATACCTTGAGCGCATGCGCATGAGGACTCCCACCTCCCAAAACATAGCTGGCATGACAACGGCCCTGGCCGGCTGCGACCTCGCTGACGTGAACATGATCGTGCTGACGATCGACCCCTGCATCAGCTGTACGGAAAGGTAGGATGGCGATGGGAAGCTTCAATCTAGGGAAGATGACGCTCGGGTCGATGTTCAAGAAGCCCGAGACCATCCAATATCCGGCCCAAACACGCTTCGTGCCTGTCGGCCTCAAGGGCCATGTCGCGATAGACATGCAGGTCTGCATCTTGTGCGGCATCTGCATGAAGCGCTGCACGACCTCGGCAATCACGGTTGACAAGCCCGCCAGGATCTGGGAAATCGACCGCTTCCGCTGCGTGCAGTGCGGCTACTGCATAGCAGAGTGCCCCAAGGACTGCCTCTTTATGGAGCCAAGCTATGCGCCTGCGGCCACGGCAAAGTCCATCGAGGTCTTCGAGAAGCCCGCAGAAGAGCTTGACGAGGCCGCCGAAGAAGCCCAGGCAGCAAAAGAGGCCGAGAAGGCCGCCCGGGTGAAGGCCGCGCTTGAGGCCAAAGCCGCACGTGAGGCGCAGAAAGCGAAGGACGACCCTGCCGAAGCTCCAAAAACCGCACGCGCCTAAGGCATATATTCGCAAAACCTCTGTAAACCGGGTGCCTTTGGCGTGCCCGGTTTTGTTTTATATGGTATAAATGAACCTTGCATAAACGAGTGCAGGCTCACGGGAGAAAGGAAAGCAGGCACCAGTGCAGACCTCAAGGGAGGGGGATAAGACGCGTCTCAAGAAAGCTGCCGGTCAAGGGGCCGGTAGTGACGTGCCTGCCACCAACAAGATACTTACCATACCGAACCTCATCTCCCTTGTCCGCCTTGCCCTGATACCTGTCTTTTTAGTGCTGCTCCTTAAGGGCTATGACATCTTCGCGGCACTGGCCTTCGCCCTGTCCGCCGGTACCGACTGGCTCGACGGCTATGTCGCGCGCCTTACCCAGTCGGTCTCAAGGCTCGGGCAGCTCCTCGACCCCGTCGTCGACCGCATCCTCATGATCTCGGGGGTCTTAGGCCTCGTGATGATAGACCGCCTTCCTCTTTGGATGGTCGTCGTCGTCATCATCCGCGACGGCTCCCTCCTGGCATTAGGCTGGTACGTCCTTTCGCGCTACCAGTTGCGGATACCGGTCGTCTATGTAGGCAAGGTGACCACCGCCTGCCTCATGATAGGCTTTGCCGGGCTGCTCTTGAACTGGCCCCTCCTTCCGGGCCTGGGTCTTTGCGACATTTCCTGGTTGCCGGGCTTCAACCATGCCTTGGTCTCGTGGGGCATCTGGTTCATCTACATAGGCCTCATCCTCGGCGTGGCCGTTGCTGCCTACTACATATACACCGGGTACCACAGGGTATTGGCAGAGACTGCAAAGGCAGGTGGGGCGGACACGTGAGCAAGCCGGCACGGGGGACGGCCTCCTATTCCAGGCGGGGCGCCCGCAGCGACCCTGAGCCCTTCGCCGTATCCCTCTGGACGAAGGACGTCCCCAAAAAACACAGGGGCCTTGGTCTTTCCCCTGCCTTGCGCAGGGACGACCTTCCGAAAAGGGGGATAGCGAAGCCCCTAGTCGTGGCAGGTGTTGCCCTTGTGCTCGTGCTTGTCGGCGGCACGGTCGACTGGGCAATGAACCGGGGGAAGGTGTATCCCGGCATCAGCGTCGGCGAGGTCGACCTGGGAGGCAAGACGGCCGAAGAGGCCCGGGACCTGATGGAGGCCGCCTTTGTCCCACGCCTCGTGGACACGCGGGTCTTGGTCTTCGCAAGCGAGGAGGCCAGCCTTGACCCCGAAGAGTCGCTACGCATCACAGAAGAGTATTTCTCCGATGAGAATATCCCTCCAGAAGAGGCCCGACCACACCGGCTCGTGTGGCAGGCCGATGCCATCAGCCTTGTCGCCACATTCGACACCGAGGGCCTCGTAGCAGATGCCCTGGCCTGCGGCAGGAAAGACGGGGGGATAATCCGGCGCCTGCAAGCCCTTGCTTTCGGCAGCCGCATAGAACCGCGCGCGCGCTACAACCAGGACGCCTTCGACGCCCTGGCCCATGACATCGACCTGACCATCGGCGAGCCCCGGGTGAACTTCGGCATCGTGGTGGAGGAGGGCACAGCCTACGTGAGCGACGGGCATGACGGGCACATCGTCGATAGGGACGACTTCCGGCGTGCCCTCGACTCTGCCTTCTTCCTTTCCGAGGAAGAGGACCCGGGCTTCGTCGCCGAGGCGCACTATGCACCGCTCCAAGTCACCCATGAGATGGCACAGGAGGTCTGCGACAAGGTGAACGACGCAATCGGCCTCGGCGCCTACTTCACTGCCGAAAACGGCGTGCTTGATGCCGACAAGGCCACCTTGGGGACATGGGTGGCAACGGACATCGAGCCTTCGGGGAGGGACTGGAGGCTTGTGCCCTACCTTGACTACAAGTTGGCCCGGGAAACGCTGCTGGACAAGATATCGGCCGACTACGGCGACCAGGAGACTCGGGTCCGTTTTGTCATGGAGCGCAACATGCCGATAGTCAAGCTCGACACCCCCGGCACCATGCCTTTGACCGAAGAGGCCCTCAAGTCCCTGAGTGCCTACATCTTTGCCGCAGACACCCATGTCGTCAGCCAGCCGAGGGTCACGGTAGCCTCCGTCCCCCTGCCGAGCAAGATGGGCTTTGAAGAGGCCCTCGACTACGGGGTCATTGCACGCATCGCGGAGTTCACGACCGAGTACACGACCTATGCGACCGAGCGCAACCACAATATCCACCTCGCGGCCACCATGCTCAACCACTCCATCGTCGAGCGGGACGGCGGGATATGGTCCTTCAACGACACCGCCGGCGACTGCAACGAAGGCGCGGGCTTTCGGGGGGCCGGAGCCATCGTCGACGGGGAGATAGTCGACGAGATAGGCGGCGGCATCTGCCAGGTGGCAACGACGGTTTTCAACGCCGTGTACGACTCGGGCTTCCCGATTGTACGCCGGCACAACCACACCCTGTACATGCCGGCCTACCCGGAGGGCCGCGATGCAGCAGTCAGCTGGCCGGACCTCGACCTGCGCTGGAAGAACGATTCTCCCTCTGACGTGCTGCTCGTCATGAGCTATACCGACTCGACCGTCACGGCAGGGCTCTACGGTGTTGACCCGGGGTACCAGGTGACCACGCTGGAGGGCGGCTGGTCTGAGGGGGAGAAGTTCAAGACGAAGAGGGTCGTCGACGAGACCATGGCCGAGGGAAGCTACTACATAAAGACACCGGGCGAGGACGGCTCAAGCGTCAGCATAGTCCGGACGGTCACCGACAGGGAGGGCAACCTCTTGTTGCAAGACTCCTTCGTGTCAGTCTACCCGCCTATAGACGAGGTCATCCTCGTGGGCCCGAACACCCCGGCCCCCGGTGCCTGAGAACCAGCACGCTTTCATGGTATGATAAAATGCAGCAAAAACCGACCGCCTGAAGACTGGTGAAAGGAATACCCGTGTATTACCAGCCCGAGATAGAGACTATGGCACGAAAGGACCTGTGCTCCCTTCAGGGCGAGCGCCTGAAAAGGCTTGCCTCCTATGTCTATGAGCGCATCCCCTTTTATCGAAAAGCCTTCGACGGCGCCGGCGTCTCTCCCGACGACATCAAGGGCCTCGAAGACATCACCCGGCTCCCTTTTACAGTCAAGCAAGATTTAAGGGACGCCTACCCCTTCGAGATGTTCGCCGTTCCCAATGCCGAAGTGGTGCGCATCCACGCTTCCTCTGGAACGACGGGGAACGCAACCGTTGTCGGCTACACCTCACAAGACCTGGAAAACTGGGCAGACTGCTTCGCACGCTTCCTCGTGGCGGCAGGAGGAAGCGCAGACAGCATCGTGCAGGTCGCCTATGGTTACGGGCTCTTCACCGGCGGGCTTGGCGCGCACCAGGGGGGAGAAGCCCTCGGCTGCACCGTTATCCCCCTGTCCTCCGGCAACACACGTCGGCAGATACAGCTTATGCACGACTTCGCCTCCGACATCCTGTGCTGCACGCCGTCCTATGCCCTGCACATCGCCGAGAGCGCACGCGAAGAGGGCTTCGACCCGGCGAAGGACTTCAAGGTCTCGGCTGCGATACTCGGCGCAGAGCCCTGCTCGGAGGGGATGCGCCGCGAGATAGAGGAAAAGCTCGGGGCGCGGGTGCACGATATCTACGGGCTTTCCGAGGTCATGGGCCCGGGAGTGGCCTGCGAGTGCGGCTGCCAGCAAGGCCTCCACGTCTGCGAGGACCACTTCATCGTCGAGGTCGTCGATCCCGAAACCCTCAATCCTGTCGCAGACGGCCAGTGGGGGGAGGCGGTGTTCACCACCCTGACGAAGCAGGCCTCGCCGCTCATCCGCTACCGCACCCGCGACATCACCCGCATCATCGAGGGTGCCTGTGCGTGCGGACGCACCTTCCGCCGTATCGACCGAATCGCCGGAAGGACCGACGACATGCTCATTATCCGGGGCGTGAACGTGTTCCCCTCCCAGATAGAGGAAGTCATCACGCAGTTTACCGACATTACGGCCCAATACCAGATAATACTTACCAGCAAAGGACCGCTCGACCGTGTCGAGCTTCAGGTTGAGACCGTCGCCGACTTCCCCTTCGACGAAGTCAGGCGGCTTGAGGCCTTGAAGAAGGAGATATCCCGCGAGCTCAAGAGCAACCTTCAGGTCGCCATCGACGTGAAGATAGTCGAGCCGAAGACGATAGCGCGCAGCGAAGGCAAGGCGAAGCGCATCGTCGACCTGCGTGAAGGGAGACAGGGATGATTTCTCAGCTGACCGTGTTCCTTGAGAACCACAAGGGCCGCCTCGCCGGGGTATGCCGGTCTATTGCCGACGCGGGCATCAACATGTCCGCCCTCCTCCTCGCCGATACCGAGGACTTCGGCGTCCTGCGAGTCTTCTGCGACCGCCCCGAGGCGGCTGCCAGCACCCTGCGCGACGAAGGCTTCCGCGCAAGCGTGACCTCGGTGCTGGGGGTACAGGTGCCGAACCGCTCGGGAGGCCTTGCCGACCTGCTCGAATTCCTCGACAAGGAAGGGGTCAACGTAGAATACGCCTACTGTTTTTCCATCAGCGCCGACTTCGCGCTCAACGCGCTCAAGGTGAGCGATGGGGCTGTCGAGCGCAGGCTTGCCGAGGCAGGCTGGCGGCTTGTCACAGACGAGGAAATCCATGGGCTCGGCTGAGTGCGGGCCCCGGGCGCCCCGAAAGTGCCGGGGGAGGGCGGGCCTGTGGCCCCGGCGCCTCGCCGCGGGCCTCCTTGCCTTCGTTTTTGCGGCCTGCCTCAGCGTGCCGGGCGCCTCGCCTGCCTGTGCCGACGTGCGCAAGGCCGACGTCATCTTGGGGCTTACGGTCGACTCCCGCGGCCTCTCGGTCGCGGACTGCCCGAGCATCGACGCGGAATACGCCGTCGTCATGGCAAAGGACGGCACGGTCTTCTTCGAGAGGGAGGCCACCCAGTCCGCGCAGATCGCCTCGATCACGAAGGTGATGACGGCCCTCGTCGCCTTGGAGCATGCGCCCAAGGACACAATCGTCACGGTAAGCGAGCGGGCGGCATTTACAGGCGAGTCGTCGGCATCCCTTCTGGAGGGCGACCTGCTGACCCTTGAGGCCGCGCTGTGGGCCCTGCTGCTCTCTTCGGGGAACGACGCCGCCACGGCCATCGCCGAGTGCGTGGGGGGCATCATCTCCAAGGGTAGCACGACGGGGGCCGATGCTGAGCAGGCCTTCGTCGACCGGATGAATGCCAAGGCGACCGAGATGGGCCTGCACGACACCTATTTCGAGAACCCCCACGGACTTGACGACAACGGCTTCGAGGGCGACCAGCGCAGCTGCGCCATCGATGTCGCGCACATGGTGAAGCTCGCCATGCAGGACGAGTCCTTCCGGGCCATCGTGGCAACCGCCCAGGTAGAGATAACGGTAACGCGCGAGGACGGCAGCGACGAGACCCTCAAACTTGAGAGCACCGACCAGATGCTCGGGGCCTTCGAGGGGGCCTGCGGCGTGAAGACCGGCTTCACCGACCTCGCGGGTCCCTCCTTTGCCGGCGCGGCGAACCGGGACGGGCAGGAATACTATGCCATCGTGCTCTTTTCCTCAGATGCCGACCAGCGCTTCGTCGATGCCCAGATACTCCTGCAGTGGGTCTACGACCACAACATAGAATACCCGCTCGCGCACAGCGACCAACATGTGGAGATATACCGGGACGGGGAACTGGTCTCGGTGCCCGTCGTCGCCGAGGTCGCACATGCCGACTGGATCGACCAAACCGTCAAGGCAACCCTCAGCGACCCCAACCAGAGGGTGCCGGTCTTCGACCTGAACGGCAACATCAACCAGACGGTCGAGTACGACACGGTGCGGGGGAACGTGCGCATCGGCGACAAGGTCGGCACCATCACCTTCAAGCAGAGAAACGACGTGCTGGTGACCGTCGACATGGTCGCCTGCGAGGAGGTCAAGGCACCCGGCTTCATCGAGGGCATCCGGATATGGTGGGACCGCCTCCTGCGCGGCTTCTCGGGACAGAGGACGGTCGCCTATTCGGTGCTTGTCAACCAGACGCCCCTGCTCAATCCCCGGGGAGGCGCCTCGTGAGCTTGCCTGCGTTTTCTTCGGGCTTTGTTGCGTCGGCGCAGGTGCGCCGTGATACCATCAAGGGGCCCTTGTTTTCTGTAAGCAGGGGTTTCCAGACAGGAGGATTGCCATGAGCGAGCACTGCCCGATATGCGACAGCCCCCTTGAGGCCGACGAGAGTGTGTGTACGACCTGCGGCTTCAAGTTCCTTGAGTCCACGCAAAGCTTCAAGCCCTTCGACCTGGCCGAGGGCGAGATAGTCCCCACAGCCGACCGGCGGCCGACGAGCGCAACCCTGCGTATCGTCCGCGGCCCCCAGATAGAGATGACCTTCCACCTGGAAAAGGGGTCGTACTCGGTGGGGCGAAGCCCCCAGTGCAACATATTCCTCAACGACATGACGGTCTCGCGTGACCACGCCTTGATCTCGCAGGTACCGGACGGCTTCAGCATCAGCGACTGCAATTCCTTCAACGGCGTGTGGATAAACAATAAAAACGTCAACAAGGCACGCCTGTGCGAGGGCGACATCGTCCAGATAGGGGCATTCTGCCTCTTGTACCAGGAGAGCAACGCGAAGTGAGGGCAAGGGCATGACTGAGTTATTATCGGGAAACGAGGCGATAGCACAGGGGGCCTGGGAGGCAGGCGCAACGATAGGGGTGGCCTATCCGGGCACACCCTCGACCGAGGCCATGGAGAGCTTCGCCTCCAAGGAAGGGGTCTACGCCGAGTGGTGCCCCAACGAAAAGGTCGCCCTCGAGGTCGGCATCGGGGCCTGCGCGGGCGGCCTGCGCGTCCTTGCGACCATGAAGCACGTGGGGGTCAACGTCGCGGCCGACCCCCTTTTCACGGCCTCTTACACAGGTGTCAACGGGGGGCTGGTCATCCTTGCGGCCGACGACCCCGGCATGCACTCGTCCCAAAACGAGCAGGACTCCCGCTTCTATGCCCTTGCCGCACGCATCCCGATGATGGAGCCTGCCGACTCACAGGAGGCCCTCGCCTTCACCCGGGACGCCTTCGGGCTCTCGGAGCGTTTCGACGTCCCCTTCATGGTCCGTTCGACAGTGCGCATCTCGCATGCAAAGACCCTGGTCGAAACCGGCGGGCGGGTCGAGCCTGCGCCCAAGGACTACGCCACCGACCCTGCGAAATGGGTCATGATGCCGGTCTTTGCGAAGCTGCGCCGGGAAGTCCAGGACATGCGGGTGGCCTCCTTGCAAGAATGGGTCGAGTCCTGCCCCTACAACGAGGCCTTCCTGAGAGACCCTGCCCGGGGCATCGTGTGCGCGGGCGCGTCCTACCAGCATGTCGTCGAGGCCTTCCCCGACGCAAGCGTGTTCAAGCTCGGGGTTGCCTGGCCCCTGCCGGCAGCGGCCCTGAAGCGTTTTGCCGACGCAGTCGAGGCGCTCTATGTGATCGAGGAGGCCTCCGACTACCTCTCAAGCCAGGTCAAGGCCTTAGGTATCGCGGTAAGCGAGCCGCCGAACCAGCTTCCGCCTGCCGGGGAGCTGACCCCCCAGATTATCTGCCAGGCCTTCGGGGCCGCCCCCGCCCAAGCGCTCGAGGCACCTGCGGGGCTTCCCACAAGGCCGCCGGCGCTGTGCCCGGGATGCCCGCACCGCCTGGTGTTCAAGGAGCTTGCACGGATAAAGGCGATCGTCGCCGGCGACATCGGCTGCTACACCCTCGGGGCCTTCCCGCCGCTGTCTGCCATGGACACCTGCGTCGACATGGGGGCGTCCATCTCCATGGCGCACGGCTTCGAGCTGGCCTTCGCCGGGACGCCGGGCCGGCGTCCCGTCGTCGGGGTGATAGGGGACTCCACCTTTGCGCACTCCGGGCTCTCCTCGCTCATGAACACCGCCTACAACCAGGGCACAGGCACGGTGGCCATCCTCGACAACCGCACGACGGCCATGACCGGCCGCCAGGGAAACCCCTTCAACGGCGAGACGCTCCAGGGCCGCCCTACCCGCGAGCTCGACCTTGAGGCGGTCGTGGGTGCCTTGGGCATCGCAGATGTCCACACGGTCGACCCCTTCGACATGAGGGCGGTGCGCACCTCCCTCAAGGAAGCTGTCGCACATGACGCGCTCAGCGTGCTGATATTCAAGGCACCCTGTGTGCTCGTCGAAAAGGCGCAGGGGACGCCGGTGCACGTCGACGGCTCCTGCACCGACTGCGGGGTCTGCACCTCGCTGGGCTGCCCGGCCATCTCGCGCGACGAGCAGGCCGGCCAGGCACGCATTGACAGGGGGCTTTGTGTCGGCTGCGGGCAGTGCGAGCAATACTGCGCCTTCTCGGCGATACAGAAAGATGTCGAAGAGGAAGGGGAGGGCGCATGACTCTTTCTCAGACCTATACTGCAAGGGCCGGGACGCGCGGCCTCGCCCAAGACCTTGGCGGGGCAGGCGCGACGCCGGTAACGGTGCTGCTCTGCGGCGTCGGCGGGCAGGGGACGATACTCGCGGCAGACCTGCTTGCACGCACGGCCCAGGAGGCCGGCTACCAGGTAAAGCTCTCCGAGGTCCACGGCATGGCACAGCGCGGCGGCGCGGTGACGACAGTCGTGCGTTTCGGCAGCTCAGTTGCGTCGATGGTAACCGATCCGGGTTGTGCCGACCACATCATCGCCTTCGAGACGACCGAGGCCCTGCGCAACCTCCCTTTCCTCAAGGCAGGGGGGGACCTCCTGGTGAACGATGAGACCATCAGGCCCCTTACCGCCCTGACGGGCAAGGTCGCCATGCCCTCGGAGGCGGCCTCCACGCTCAAAGGCCTCGGCGCGCGCCTGGTGTCGGCCACAAGGGTCGCAGAAGGGCTCGGCAATGCGAAGTGCAGCAACATCGTCTTGCTGGGGGCTTTGGCGAAGGATTTGGGCATGGACGAGACCCTGTGGGAGAGGCAGATAGAAAAACGGGTTCCCGCCCGCTTTACCGCGATGAACATCGCGGCCTTCCGTGCGGGCCTCGCCTACGACAGCGATGAGGGCGGCAAGGCGACACTATCATAGGCTTTGTTTCAGAGGGCCCCGAGCAGGACCCGCGCGCTGCGGCGTACCGCCAGCCCGTTGAAGGAAGGGATGAAGGACGTGAGCATTTCCCAGGTAAGTGTCTTTTTGGAGAGCCGCCCCGGGCACCTGAGGCGCATCCTCGACAGCTTCGAGGCACAGGGCATCGACGTGCGGGGCGTCAGCGCCTCCGACACGGGCGACTACGGCATTGTGCGTTTCGTCTTAGACGACCCCCAGCGCGGCCTCGCGGCCTTGCGGGCAGAGGGGAGCGCCGTTGCGCTCTCGGAGGTCTTGTGCGTGCGCCTCGATGACGTCCCTGGCGAGCTCGCCCGCGTGGTCGGCATCATATCGGACAAGACCAACATCGTCTACAGCTACTCCCTCGCATCGACCTTTATCGTGTTCGGTGTCGAAGACCCCGCCGCACTCGAGGCGCTGCTTGTTGACCAGCCGGTCGAAGTGGTCGGGCAGGCGGCCCTCGCAAAGACCTTCGCAGAAAAGAGCTAAGATGGCAAGCCATGTTCCAACCTCCCTGTTCGAGCCTGCAATCGAGACGGCCTCGCGCGAAGAGATCAGGTCCCTGCAACTCGAGAAGTTACAAAGGCAGGTCCAGTGGGCCTACGAGAAGGTTGGCTGGTACCGAGCGCGCTTCGACGAGCAGGGGGTGGCCCCGACAGATATCCGCAGCCTTGAGGACGTGGGAAAGCTGCCCTTCACCGACAAGCAGGTGCTGCGTGACACCTACCCCTTCGGCCTGTTCGCAGTCCCCCTCGACCAGGTCCTGCGGCTCCATTCCTCTTCCGGGACGACCGGGAAGCCTATCGTCGTCGGCTACAACGCCCATGACCTCGACGTATGGAGCGACTGCATCGCACGTCTGGCCCAGATGGCCGGGGTGATGCCGGGCGACCGTGCGCAGATGGCCTTCGGCTACGGCATGTTCACCGGCGGCTTCGGCCTCCACTACGGGCTTGAGAAGCTTGGCTGCATGGTCATTCCGGCGGCCTCTGGCAATACTGAGCGCCATCTGATGATGATAGAGGACTACAAGAGCACGGTGCTGATAGCGACGCCCTCCTATGCGATGCACATATGCGAAGTGGGGGAGGCCTTGGGCTTTGACTGGGGCGCCGCAAGCCTGCGTGTCGGGCTTTTCGGCGGGGAGCCCTGCCCGCCGGCCCTCAAGCAAGAGATCGAAGACAGGATGCACATCACCTGCACCGACAACTACGGCCTGACCGAGGTCATGGGGCCCGGTGTCTCGGGGGAGTGCCTTTCCTCGCGTGACCACCAGCATATCGCCGAGGACCATTTCCTGTGGGAGGTCGTCGACCCGGAAAGCGGCGAGCCGGTCGGTGAGGGCGAGGCGGGCGAACTGGTGCTCACCCCGCTCGACAAGCAGGCCTTCCCGGTCATCCGCTACCGCACCCACGACCTGACGCGCGTGACCTGCGAATCCTGTGAATGCGGGCGCACCCACGCACGGATGGAGAAGGTGCGTTCGCGGACTGACGACATGCTCATCATCCGGGGGACGAACGTGTTCCCGAGTCAGGTCGCCGACGTCCTTGCGGGCATCGGGGGCTTAAGCCCCCACTACCGGATAACGCTCGACAGCGAGCGCGGGCTCGACACCATGACGGTCCTGGCCGAGTTCGAGCCCGAGGCCTTCAGCGACTCCTTTGCCGCAATGGACGCCTTCAGGAAGCATATTGCCGACAAGCTGCGGCAAAGCCTGCTCGTATCGTGCAAAGTGAGGCTTGTTGAGCCAGGCGGCATCGAGCGCTCCCTCGGAAAGACGAAGTATGTCGAGGACAACCGGGGAAAGTAACCGCGCGCACATCGGGCGCTTCGCCCCCAGCCCGACGGGACGCATGCATGCGGGAAACGTCCTTGCCGCGCTCGTCGCCTGGCTTGAGGCGAGATGCAGCGGGGGAGAGGTTGTCTTGCGCATCGAGGACCTTGACACCGAGCGCTCAAGGCGCGAGCACGCTGACGCCCTCCAAAGGGACTTCGAGTACCTAGGGCTTCACTGGGACATCGGCCCCATCTATCAAAGCGAGCGGGTCGAGGCATACCAAGAGGCCCTGTCGCGCCTTGAGCGGCAGGGTCTTACCTACCCCTGCTTCTGCACCCGCGCCGACATCCATGCGGCCTCCGCGCCGCACGCAGGGGAAAAGCCAGTCTATGCGGGAACCTGCCGCCGCCTGAGTGCGGACGAGCGTGCGCACAAACTGCCGCAGGGCAGCGCTGCCCTGCGGCTCGCGGTGCCTGGCAGGGTCATCGCCTTCACCGACTGCCTGCAAGGCGCCTTTACGCAAGACCTGCCCTCTGAGTGCGGCGACTTCATTGTGCAGCGCAGCGACGGGAACTATGCCTACCAGCTTGCAGTCGTCGTGGACGATGCCGAACAGGGCATCGGCTCTGTCGTGCGGGCCTGCGACCTGCTCGGCTCCACGCCCCAACAGATATACCTCCAAGAGCTCCTTGGCTACGGGCGGCCCGAGTACTGCCACGTCCCGCTTCTGGTCGATACAACAGGCAGGCGGCTCTCGAAGCGCAACCGCGACGCCGACATGGAAGCGCTGTCGGCACGCTTCAAGACGCCTGAGGCGCTTATCGGCCACATTGCGGCCCTCGCCGGCCTCATCGCCCCCGGCGAGCACGCAAACCCCCAGGAGCTCACGAGCCTCTATTCCCGCACGCCCCTGAAAGGAGTCTCCCAGATCCTTTGGGCCTAGAGCTTTCCGGACGCCCTGACAGGGAAGCCTTCGTGTGCGGCCAGGCGGGGCCTGCCGCGCTCAGGCTAGCATCACTGAAGGGCTTCCTTCTTCCCAGGGGTTGAGCGCCTCGATGCCGGTCTTGAGGAAGTCCTGGATGTTTCGTGTAGCCAATGCCATGTTGTGATCTCGGGCGGTTGCGGCAATAAAGGCATCGGGCACGGGCCGGGGGTCCTCGGCCTGGAGCGCTGCTGCCCTGCGTGCTATGCTTGCGCTTATCGGGAGTATCCGGCCCTTGAATTCATTGCCCGTGACGGCATCGAGCCAATCGGCCAAACCGGCTGACTGCCGGGGGTCTTTCTTCTGAAGGAGCAGGATGCCCCGCTCAAGCTCGTAAAGGGTGATAACGCTCAGATAGCTGTTCTCGATGTCGAGGCCTTGCGCCCAGCTGAGGACTTGGGGGTTGATGCGGTTCTTGCTTTTCCTGAGCTCGCTGACCACATTGGTGTCCAGGAGTACCGGTCTCATGAGAGCCCGACCTCGCGTTCAATCCATTCGTCTCTTCCGGGTATGAACCTGTCGAAGTCAAGGGCGTAGTGCCTTCCTTCGTCTGCGGGCACAAGGTCTGCCAGCGTTTTTCCCGAGTCCTTGATCTCATTGTACTCGTCGATGCTGAGAAGGACGTATTCGGTTCTGCCCCGCTCGGTTATGAAAAGCGGCTCCTGGCGTGCCAGGAGCTTGGCGCGCCCCGTATGCTGATTGAACTCGCGTGCCGTCATCGCAGCCATGGCAACCGCCTTCCTTTCGCCATATCCTTAAACGGCCTATATTGTAGCAACATTGCTACAATTATGCAATATGCCTCACGGAAAGCGCTCGGCAATTCTTCCGGGCACCCGTGACACGGAAAGGGGCACAAGGGGTGCCCCCGGGCACTTTCACCTGTCAGAACAGGGCCAGGCGGGCGGATGTGGAGAAGAGGATGATGGCGACGTAGAAGGCGCCCAGGCCGATGTTGGCGGTGAGGCACAGCGACATGGCGGGTGTGCGGGCCTCAAGGGTGAGGGGGTTGTCCCACAGCGCGCGCAGGGCGGGGTAGAGGATGAGCAGCATGAAGGGGACGAGCAAAAGCCCCGTGGTGAAGAAGCAGGCGGCTAGGATTGTCAAAGCGACTACCCAGGCGATAAGGACAGCATGATAGGCGCTGCGCGACCTCTCGCGCCCCAGGATGACCGGGAGCGTCCGGCGGCCTGCCTCGATGTCTTTTTCGATGTCGCAGGTGTTGTTCGTGAACATAATGAGGGCGATGCCGATGACGAGGGGCAGCGAGCAGGGCACCACGTAGTAGACGAAATGGGAGGTCAGCGCATAGTAGCAGGCGAGGGGGATGAGGGTACCCATGGCGATGCCGCTTACCGCCTCGCCGAGCGGGAGGTAGGAGAGCGGGGTCTTCCCGGCAGAGTACAAAACGATGACGCCCGCGCCGATAATGCCGATTGCCAAAGGGACCCATCCTGTGCGCGCGACCACATAGGCCCCGAGCAGCGCGGCCGCTATAAGAAAGCCGATGGCCAGGCGCAGTGCCGAGGCGGGGTCGACCCTGTTGTAGACGAGCACGGCGTCGGTCGGGTCTTCCTGGTTCTCAAGGCTGTCGGCGCCCTTCTTGAAGTCGTAGTAGTCGTTCAAGGTGTTGGCGGTCGCCTGCATGAGGATGCAGATGGCAAGGAGCGCGGCGGCAAGTGCCACCGGGATGCTCCTGCCCGCATTGGCGGCGAGCGCCACCGCGAAAAGCACGGGGATGATAGCGGCCGGCCAGGTATGGGGCGCCGCAAGCTGGAGCGCAAGCCGCGCCGATAGGGGGGTATGGCCGGCAGGGCCGGAGTTGCGCCGGTCGCTCTGCGTGCCTAGGGGGCCTTGTTTCACGTCTGCCTCATCTCACAGGTGGCAATCTTTCGGGTTTCACGCTACTATTGTATACGATTGCTCTACGATTGGCCGGCAGGAGGCGCGCATTATGCGGGCCTTCCTTTCAAGGTCGGCCCGATACGGAGGTGGATTCCTGTGGTCATTGAGAGCACCGTGAAGGTGCGCTATGCCGAAACCGACAAGATGGGTGTCGTCTACCACGCAAACTACCTGGTGTGGTTCGAGATAGGGCGGACCGACTTCCTGGAGGCCCTGGGCCTTCCTTACCACCTCTTCGAGGAAAAGGGGCTCATGTCACCCGTCGTGCATGCGGAGTGCGACTACGCCACGCCGCTGCGCTATGGCGAAACCGCGGTGGTGCGCACCCGGCTCGTCGAGGCGACCGGGGCCAAGAGCGTCTTTGGCTACGAGGTCTACCGCGCCGGGCAGGACGCGGAAACTGAGCACCCGTGCTGCTCGGGCAGGACCGTGCACTGCTTCGTGCGCGAGGGCGAGTTCAAGCCCCTCAGCATGAAGAAAGCAGCACCGGAGCTCTACGAGGCATACTGCAAGGTGCTTGAGCCTTAGGCTCCGCCCACCGCCTCGTCGCGCCATGGCGTCGTAGTCACGCCTCCTGCACTGTCACCCCGCATCACATCATTGCGGGCTTGACCCGCAATCTTGCCAAAACCCGCTGGAAGAGTGCTGGTCAAGCCCGCAGACTCGGCGGCAATACCGATCAGGCCGCTAGAAGTCGCCGCGGTCGATACCCCGGGAGCCCACGTTGCCGCCCTCGGAGACCTGCAGGTCGAGGGTATAGGTGTAGTCCACCTCAAGGGTCATCGTGTCACCCCCGTTCTCGTCGAACTCCATCGTGAAGTAGCTGCCGGTGTCGCCGAAAAGATCCTCGTCACCGAACCAGTTTTCCCCATAGGCCGCCCTGATCTGGTATGACTTTGCCGGAAGGGAGATCTTCAAGCTCGATCCGGGAAGAAGGAAGAGCGAGGATACCAAGGTATCGCCCTCGTATATCTTCATGAAAGTCAGGAACGTGAGCGCGCCCGACGATATGGTGAGGTCGCAGTCGGTGGCAGAGAAGGCCTCGTTGCGGTAGGCCTCTTCGCTGTTTGTTACGGGCACTATGCAGGCCTGTGCGCGGGCCGCGGCATCGTCGAAGTCGCCCAAGGCCGTGAAGGCCCGGTAGGCCTCGTAGCGCCTGCCTTCGGTGAAGAGGTTCTCTGCCAGAGCGTACTCGCTTTGGGAGACCATCTCCTTGGCATCGAGGAAGTCCTCGCGCGCCAAAGGCTCGAAGTAGGTAAGGGCGTCTGCGTACTTGCCCGCATT
This sequence comes from Eggerthellaceae bacterium, assembly GCA_009782605.1. Taxonomy (GTDB): domain Bacteria; phylum Actinomycetota; class Coriobacteriia; order Coriobacteriales; family Eggerthellaceae; genus WRIS01. The sequence goes on from WRIR01000003.1 coordinate 51,485, forward strand.
GAACAGGGTGGTGCCTTGCTGGTAGTCGAGGTTGTTCTGGCACAGCGTGGCAAGGGCCTTCGAGTCCTCGAAGCCCGAGAGCCCCGAAAACATCGACAGGGCCTTTTGGTAGTCGCCCGCGTCCATGAGGCGCTTCGCCTCTTCATACTCGATGAAGTCCTCGCATTGCGCCGCGAGGCTTTCGGCTGACTCGTAGTCTCCCAGGCTGCGGAACTTCTCAAGGGCGTCGTGGTATTGCCCCGCGTCCATAAGCTCTATGGCCTGGTTGAAGTTCTTTGAGCGGTTGTTCTCTAATATGACGCTGACAGCGACAAAGGCGAGGGCGAGGGCGAGGATGCCGCCGAGGATGCCCAAGAGGACCTTGCGGCCCGTTCCCATCTTCTTCTTGAGAGCCTTCGCAGCGACAGCAGGCACAACTGCCGCCGCCTCGAAGGAGGGAGCTGCGTAGGGAGTCGGCACCGGCTCTTCGGGCAAAGGTGCCTGGGGATCTTGCTGAGCATCGAGGGGGGAGGGGCTGTAGAGGAAGGACTGGCCTTCCGCCTGGAAGCCGACCGGGGGCTCGGGGGGAGAGCCCGCAGGAGAGGTGGCGGGGGCCGCCGGGGATGGCGACAAGAGGGACAGGCCGCATACCGGGCAGAACGCTTGCGTTTCGGGAGAGGCTATCTCGTTTCCACATCGGGGGCAAAGCATAATAGGGACCTCCTTGCGCTGTGCAGCCTTCCAGTTGAGGGGTGCTGTCCCTATTATATAGGTATATCAGAAGTTTCACTCGATTATTTCATGACTTTACATAAGATATATTATCATGCTTTTATATGCCGCCGATAAGGCCTGTGGCCTGGCGGGCATGGCTGAAATGCTGGTCAGGAGGTGTTTTTTTCCTGTTTTCCTTCGAGGCTCTGAGAGCCGTTTTAAGACCCTGTTTTGGTTTTTCATGAGTATTAGGTCATGAAAATGACGGTTTTTGAAGGCCCGCCTCCAAGGCTTCGCCCGGTTCTTGTTCCGGCACCGGCGTCCGGCGGCGCTTCTCGGCCCCCAGGACCTTGAGGCTTTCCTGTACCTCGGCAAGCTGGTACTCCAACACGGTCTCCTGGCCCTCCAGGATGGCGTACTGCTCCGGGAGGCTTTTTTCCCCCTGGAGGCTGAGCCGGACGAAATACTGTATCCCCTCGATAGACAGCCCGCTTTTCCTCAGCGCCTCTACCAGGTGCAGCCACGACAGGTCATGGTCCGAGAAGCTGCGGGCCTTGTTCTTCCCGCGGAACAGGTTCGGGAAGAACCCACACTTGTCGTAGTACCTCAGGGTGTATGCCGAAATCCCCGTCATGTCAGACACCTCGCCAATGGTGTAGCACGGCGTCCTCGAAGGCGGCTGGGCACCCTGGTCCAGCAAGGTTTCTTCCATCCTCTCCCCTCCCCGGTCATAATTAGAGTAACTCTAATGCTGCAGAGAATACCTTAGAGTTACTCTAATGTCAAGGATTTCACGCAGGAGGCTCCAAGAGCCCTTGACCTTCTCGGGAGGCTGGGCGCAGAAGCCGCACTTCGGGTGAGGCTCGGCCGGGTCTTGGGGCGCCCTCCCCGGTGTCGGTGCCGAAGGGAGGCACGCGCCGCCAAGCCGGGGGCTTACTGCAGCCCGCTGCTGCCGAAGCCTTGTGCGCCCCGTGTTGTTTCCTCCAGCTGGTCGAAGGCCACGAAATCGGCCTGCTCCACCCTCACGAGAACCAGCTGGGCGATCCGGTCGCCTTCGTGTATGGTGAGGTCGCAGGCAGGGTCGAGGTTGATGGCAAGCACCTGTACCTCGCCCCGGTAGTCGCTGTCGATGAGGCCGGGGCTGTTGGCCAGGGAAAGGCCGTGCTTGAGCGCTGACCCGCTCCGAGGGAGGACGAGGCCCGCATAGCCCTCTGGCAGTGCCAAGGCGATGCCGGTCGGGACAAGGGCCCGCTCGAAGGGTTTGAGCACGAGGCCACATGCGGCACGCAGGTCGGCGCCGGCGTCGCCTGTATGGGCGTATGTGGGAAGCGATGAGCGGGCGGTGTCGAGCCGCACGGGAACGGAGGCCCCGGCCACCCTTAATGCTTGCCTTCCAGCGCGGTTGCGAACTCGCCGATGTTCTGGAAGTCCTCATAGACGCTCGCGAAGCGGACATAGGCGACGTCGTCGAGGTTGCGGAGCCTCTTCAAGACCATGTCCCCGAGGTCCTTTGACTTGACGGTGTTCTTCATGGTGTTGCGCAGCTCTGCCTCGATGCCGTCGATAACCTCTTCTATCTGGTCGGAGCGGATAGGCCGCTTCGCGCAGGCGATCAGCACTCCCCGGAAGAGCTTCTCGTGGTCGTATTCCTGGGAAGAACCGTCTGTCTTCACCACCACCAAAGGGGTGCTCTCAAGCCGTTCGTAGGTGGTGAAGCGGTGGCCGCAGTCCAGGCACTCGCGGCGGCGGCGGATTGAGGCATTGTCCTCGAAGGGACGCGAGTCGACGACTTTTGATTCTCCGTAACCACAAGATGGACAGCGCATACCACTCCTTCTCTCGTACTGAGGCTAGCCTAGCACACTATATGTTGTGGTACAACGCATACAGGAAAAAACCGAAAAAATGAGAGCCCCCGAAAGGGCCCTCAAAGGCCTTCCGCAGAACGCAGCATCTGCGGAAGGCCGCCGGATGGGCAATGGCAAAGGGGGGTCGCCCCCCGTGCAGTCATGGGAATGTCGGGTTGCCGAAAAGCACGAAGGCGCAGGCTATGAGGAAGAGCGAGGCGCCCATGGCCACACTCTGCCACCGCTTCGCCCTGCCGAAGGCCTTCCCTTTGAAGGAGCCGTACATGAGGTCCTGGGCGCTTTGCGTCTTGAGCAGCCCCGAGAAGGCCCTGCGGGCGGCACGCGCCAGGGGGCCTTCCTCCCGCGCACTCCCCTCTTCCCGCTCAAAGGGCGCGGGGAACTCGATGATGTTTCCGACGCACTCCGATTCAAGGGCAGAGGAACCGAGGGTTGAGTAGTGTGCTCTTTTGAAATTCTTCATAATTTGCTTCCTTTCCTCTTGCCTAGAACTTTTGTTCGTGTATACTATAAGCCGAACAAAAGTTCATGTCAAGAGGAATTTCAAACATTTGTTCTCCAAACACTTGTTCCTTGCGTGAAAGGATGGGCCATGGGTCAAAAGATAACCAAGCGGCAACAGGCGGTGCTGGACAGCATAGAGGACTGCATCCGTGAGAAAGGCTACGGGCCCACCGTGCGCGAGGTCTGCCAGAACCTGGGCCTTTCCTCCCCTTCCACCGTCCATGTGCATTTGAAGGCCCTTGAGGAAAAGGGCATGATACGGCGTGACCCCCTCAAGTCGCGCTCCATCGCCTTGACCTACCCCCTCGGCGAGGCTGCCTTGCCTGTCGACCACAACGTCGTCCGCCCGAGCTTCAGCAAGCTGGTCGACCTGCCCTTGGTGGGCGAGGTCGCGGCCGGCGTACCCATCCTTGCCGAGGAAAACATCGTCGACACCATCACGCTTCCCACCGACATCGTGGGCGATGCGGCGGCCTTCCTGCTTTCCGTGCGGGGCGACTCCATGATAGAGGCGGGCATCAACCATGGCGACTACGTCGTGGTAAAAGAACAGCCCACGGCCGACAACGGCGACATCGTCGTTGCCTTGATCGACGACGGCGCTACCGTGAAGCGCTTTTACAAGGAGCCGAGCCATGTCCGCCTACAGCCTGAGAACTCCTTGATGGAGCCCATCATCACGACCGACTGCTCGATAGCCGGGAAGGTGGTCGCGGTCTTCAGGCGCCTCTAGCCAAGCTCTTTTATGCCGGCCTTTCGATAAGAGGCGAAGGCCTTGGCGTGCTGCGCGTTGACGAGCATGCTGATGCAGGTGCCCGCCTCACTGTGCTCTTCGCAGATTATCGAGCAGCGCTCATGCGCCAAGGAAACCAGGTCGCCCCGGTCATAGGGGATACAAACCTCGAAATGCTCGTCGCTCGCCGCCGCAACCCGGGCGATATGGGCCACCAAGCCCTCGATCCCCTCGCCCTGTAAGGCCGATATAAAGAGCGCCCTGCGGTGCCGGGCCTTGATCGCCTCAAGGCTTGCAGGGTCAAGGAGGTCTATCTTGTTAAAGACCTCGACGCGGCCGATGTGCTGGGCGCCTATCTGCTGGAGGACGGCCTCGACCGAGCCTATCTGGGCCTCGTACTCCTGCGACGAGGCATCGATGACATGGAGCAGGAGGTCTGCCCCGACTATCTCGTCGAGGGTCGATTTGAAAGCCTCGACAAGGGTGGTGGGGAGCTTCTGGATGAATCCGACCGTGTCAGTGAGGGTGACCTCGCGCCCTTCGGGCAGAACGAATTTCCTCGTTGTCGAGTCGAGGGTCGCGAAGAGCTTGTCGTAGCTCAATACCTCTGCCTGCGTCATGGTGTTGAGCAGGCTCGACTTTCCGGCATTGGTGTAGCCCGCAAAGGCCACCTTGAAAACACCGCTTTTGTAGCGGGTATCCCGCTGGAGGTCGCGCACTTCGCTCAAGTGTGCGAGCTCGCGCTTGATGGTCGTGATGCGCTTGCGCACCATGCGGCGGTCGACTTCCAACTGGCTCTCGCCCTCACCGAAGCGCGATCCCACTCCCCCGCCCATCCGGTTGGAGGCAAGGTGTGCCCACATGCCCCGCAGGCGGGGCAGCAGGTATTCGCTTTGTGCCAGGCGCACCTGGAGCCGCCCCTCCTTGCTCGTTGCATGAAGGGCGAAGATGTCGAGGATGAGCGCTGTGCGGTCTATAACCTTCACGCTCTTGGGGACGATCTTCTCTAGGTTCGTCTGCTGGGAAGGGCTCAGCTCGTCGTCGAAGATAAGGACGTCGGCGTCAAAGGACGCACAGATCTCGGCGACCTCTGCGGCCTTCCCTGCGCCAATAAAGGTCTTCGGATGCGGGGAGTCGAGCCTTTGTGCGGTGGTAGCCACCACTTCCGCCCCGGCGGTGTTTGCGAGGCGCTCCAATTCTGCAAGGCTCTCCTCAAGGCTCCACGCCCCGCCGCCGCGGTCGACCCCGACAAGTACCGCCCGCTCGACAAGGGGGTCCTCGATCTCGAAATATTTCTTTTGGGCCATGTCCTGCGCCGTCCTGTCCCTTAATCCCCCAAGCTTGGGGCTTACATGTTTTCCTTGATGCGGTGAAGCGCCTCGACAAGGCGCTCGTCGGGAGTGGTGAGGGAGATGCGGATGAATCCCTCGCCGTCCGCGCCATAGCCGCTCCCCGGGGTCACGATGACATGAGCCTGCTCCAACAACTTCGTCGCGAAACCCTCCGAGGTCTGGCCTTCGGGTACCTTCGTCCACACATAGATAGTCGCCTGGGGCGCCTCGCATTCCAACCCTATCGCCCGCAGGGTCGCAACGACCAGGTCGCGGCGACGCTGGTAGATGGCGCACATGTCCGCCACGCACTGCTGCGAGCCGGTCAGGGCGGCGATGGCCGCGTCCTGGACTGCGGTGAACTGCCCCGAGTCGAGGTTGTTCTTCACCGTGCCGAGCGCACCGACAGCTTCAGCGTTGCCGCAGGCGAAGGCTATGCGCCATCCGGTCATATTGTAGGTCTTTGAAAGGCTGAAGAACTCGATGCAGCACTCCATAGCACGGGGGCGCTCAAGTATGGAAGGCGCAACATAACCGTCGAAGCATATCTCCGAATACGCATTGTCATGCGCCAGCAGGATCCCATGCTCAAGGCAGAAGGCTATCGCACGGTCGAAGTAGTCCGCGGTGGCAACCGCACCTGTCGGGTTGTTGGGATAACCGAGGAACATTATCTTGGCGCGGGAGAGGACTTCGGCGGGGATGTTGTCGAAGTCGGCCAAGAAGCCCTGATCGGCCCGCATCGGCATGAAGTAGGTCTGGGCGCTTTGCAGGGTCGCGCCGCCCGAGTACACCGGATAGCCGATAGAGGGGGCGAGCACATAGTCGCCCGGGTTGGCGAAGGCGGTATGCAGGTGCGCGATGCCCTCCTTGCTGCCGATGAGGGCAAGCACCTCGGCCCGGGGGTCGAGCCTGACTCCGAAGCGCCCCTCCATCCACTGGGCGCATGCCCTGCGGTATGCGAGCGATCCCGCATAGTCGGGGTACTGGTGGTTCTCCGGTTTGGCGATGGCATCATGCATCGCCTCGACGATATGGTCAGGCGTGGGCATGTCGGGATCCCCGATACCCAGCGATATCACATCGATGCCCCGCTGTTTGAGCGCGTCGCGCTTCTTGTCTATCTGCGCAAACAGATAGGGGGCCATATTGTTCAGGCAATCAGCAGTTCTCATGCACGGTCCTTCCTGGTGGTTTTTACTTCTGAGGCGTTCAAGGCGCCGAAACGCCCGTGATCACCTGATTTCAACGGTGCCCGAGAAAACCTCTTTTGCCGGGCCTGTCATGATAACGTGGTCGTGCCCGTCCCAAAAAATCTCGAGCACCCCGCCCCGCAAGACGACCTCGTTTTCGCGGCCCGCCCTCCCGGTAAGGGAGGCAGCAACACCTGTGGCACAAGCGCCCGTGCCGCAGGCAAGCGTCTCTGCGCAGCCCCGTTCATAGGTGCGGACATGGATGCCGTCGGCCCGCACATCGGCAAACTCGATGTTCGCCTTCTCAGGGAACACCGAGTGCCCCTCGAAGAAGGCACCGACACGCGCCACGTCGAAGCTGTCAAGGCCCCTCTCTGCGCCCTCGGCGAACAGCTCGCCTGGGAGGGCCGTCCAATCGTCGATGAAACAGACCGCATGGGGGTTGCCCATGGAAACGCAAGTGAAGGCAAACTCCCCCCACGGCGAGGCGATTGCGGCCTCACGCACGTATTCCCCGCCCGCCGCCGTCTGCGCGTTTGCGGGGATCGTGGTCGGTACCTTCTCGGGGGCAAGCTCGGGGCAGCCCATGTCGACCTGCGCCCGGACAAGCCTCTCGTCGCCGTCGATCTCGAAGCTTATTTGTTTTTGCCCCGCTCGGGTGTCTGCGGTGAAGCCCCCGCTTCGTGCTGGAACGAAGCCCCGGTCGACGAGGTACTTTGCAAAGCAGCGGATGCCATTGCCGCACATCTCGGCAAGGCTCCCGTCAGAGTTGATGTAGTGCATGAAGGCGGTGGAACCCTGGGCCTTGGCGGGCCGGATGAGGATGATGCCGTCGGCGCCGACCCCCAGTCTGCGGTCGCAGAGGGCGGCCACGTCCCTAGGTGCCAGCTCTACCTCCTCGGAAAAGTCATCGATTAGGATGAAGTCGTTTCCACAGCCGTGTATTTTTGCGAAGTCAAGGATCATAACAGCCTTTGCCTCTCAAGCCTCTTCTAAAACCACGTCCATTTTAGCAAGCACGGAAGAAGCTTGAGGGAACAACTTTTCGATATCCCCCGAATCTGCATCGAGCCAGTGGATACGCACGTCACGCCTGAACCAGGAGCGCTGGCGCTTGGCATAGCGGTGGGTGGCCGTCTTTATCTTCTCGACGGCTTCCCCGAGCGGTGCCCCCCCTTCGAGGACCCCCACAATCTCCTTGTAGCCTATTGCCTGGGGCGCGGTGATGTGCGTGCGAAAGCCCCGCGCAAGGAGCTGGGCCACCTCATCGACGAGGCCTTCTTCGACCATGGCGTCGACCCGCCTGTCAATGCGGGCATTGAGCACGGAGGGCTCGACGGCCAGCCCGAGGAAGACGGCAGGCACGACCTGGGGGATGGTTTGGAGTTGGGTGTTGTGCTGCGCATAGCTTTTACCCTCCTCAAGCATCTCGAAGGCACGTACGACGCGACGGATGTTGTTCGGGTGGATGAGCGCGGCGCTTTCCGGATCCCGCGCATCGAGCATCCCCCAGAGGGCGTCCGCGCCTTCTTCCTCGGCAATCCGCATATACTTCTCCCGGGCGGGGTTGTCGGCATGAGCCCCCCGGGGAAACTCGTAGCCGTCGAGCGCGGCGCGGACGTACAGGCCGGTGCCGCCGCACAAGACCGGGCGCTTGCACCGCGAGTCGATGTCGCGGAAACACTCCCGCGCATAGCTTTGGTAGAGTGCCGCCGAATAGGCGGTGTCCGGCTCGCAGAGGTCTATCCCGTGGTGGGGAACCTTCCTTTCGTCCGGGCGGAGCTTGCCGGTGCCGATATCCATGCCCCGGTAGACCTGCATGGAGTCCGCACCGACGACCTCCCCCGCAAGCCTGAGCGCGAGCTCCTGTGCGAGCGCCGACTTGCCTGAGGCGGTCGGCCCGACAACGGCGACGACCGGCGAGGCAAGACCCAGGATGTTAGCGCCTTCCCGTAGGTGCATGCTGTGGGGGCCCGTGGTCTTGATGGTGCCCCCTCAGACAGGCCCTACCACATCGCCGGCAAGGTACCAGGTCTTCGCCTCGTCGACCCTCACCTTGACAAGGCTCCCCGCAATATCTTCTCCCGACATCCCGGAAGGCAAGGGCGCATGGACGGTCTGGTTTTTCGGGCTCTTGCCGCTCAGCAGGCGCGGGTCGCGCTTCGAGCTCCCCTCCGCTAACACCTCGACAACGGCGCCGAGCTCCTTCTGGTTTTGCCTCCAGGCCTGTTCCTGGACGATGCCGACAAGCCGGTCGAAGCGTTCCTGCACCACTTCGGCAGGCGTATCGTCAGGCAGGGCGGCGGCAGGGGTCCCCTCGCGCCGCGAGTAGATGAAGGTGAAGGCCTGGGAGAAGCCGACTTCCTCGACTACCTTGCAAGTCTCGTCGAAGTCGCTCGCCCCCTCCCCCGGGAAGCCAACGATGATGTCGGTCGACAAGGCGATGCCGGGGCAGGCATCCCGCAGCCTCTCGATGAGGCCGAGGTAGTGCGCCTGCGTATAGTTCCTGTTCATGGCTGCAAGGATGCGATCCGACCCGGACTGTATCGGGAGGTGGAGGGCAGGCATGAGCGAGCCCAGCCGCGCAAAGGAGCCGATGACCTCACCGGTCAGGTCCTTCGGGTGGCTCGTCGCGAAGCGCAGCCGCGTTATGCCGGTCGCGTCGACGCGCTCCAAGACCTCGGCAAAGCGGGGGCTCCCGTACAGGTCGCGCCCGTAGGAGTTCACGTTTTGGCCCAGCAGGGTGACCTCCCTCACCCCGGCGTCCTTATAGCCTTGCGCCTCCCGGACGACCTCCTCTATCGGCCGCGACCTCTCGCGCCCGCGCACGGTGGGAACGATGCAGTAGGAGCAGCGGTTGTCACAGCCCACCGTGATGGGGAGCCATGCGGCCCAGCCGCTCGCACGCGCAAGGGGGAGGTCTGTCGAGAAGCCCTCGGCATGGTCGAGGACCTCGGTATGGTGCCCCCCCTCGTCAAGGGCCGCCGCGAGCAGGCGCGGCAGCGACGAGAGGTTGTGGGTCCCGAAGACGATGTCGATGTGGGGAAGGTCCGCGATCAGCTTCTCGCCGTCGCGCTGGCCGATACAGCCGCCGATTGCGACTATCCTCTTGGAGAGCGGCGTGCCCGCCCGAAGGGGCAGGTTCTTCATGGAGGCGGCCTGGCCCAAAAGGCGCACATCGGCGGCCTCGCGCACGCAGCAGGTCATGAATACCACGATGTCGGCTTCCTCGTAGGTTCCCACGCACAAGGACCCTTGGGCCTCAAGCATGCCGCATACGCGCTCGGAGTCGTGCTTGTTCATCTGGCATCCGAAGGTGCGGACGCAAAAAGTCGTTTGAAGGAGTCCTGCTGGCATGAGGGGGCCTTGCCTATCCGCCGTCAATGGGCGGGTTCGGCGCCCATTTCCGCATGGCTTTCAGAGGCGGCATAGACACCGCGCAGGTAGCGCGGCTCGACGGTGAAGCGGATGGCGGTGCGGTATTCCCCGTCGATGATGATGTCGGCGAAGGAGGGGATGCAGGCAATCTCGATGCCGATTGGGGAAAGGAAGCCACGGGATATGGCGATCGCCTTGACCGCCTGGTTCACAGCACCCGCGCCGACCGACTGTATCTCCACGCAGGCCCCGTCCTTGACCATGCCGGCTATCGCGCCGGCGACCGAAGCGGGGGATGATTTTGAAGAGACCTTGAGACAACCGATTTCCGGCTTGGGTTCAGAGTTATTGGTCACGTGTCTGTCCTTTGTTTCTGGTCCGTCTATCCTGTGTTTCGAGCTGTTTTTGAACTGCTTCGTTTGTCTGTCAGTGACTCATATCCCTATATTCTAGCTATTTGCGCGGGTAAACGCAACACGTGTGCGCCTGCTAGCGAATCTTGTTGAGGGGAATCCGTATATGGATGCCCTCCCGGGACAGCCCGACCTCGGGCGTGACCGCAGGATCGAGGTAGTAACGCTCGGCGAGGCCCCGGTAAGCCTTGGCAATGCCTTCTGTGAACTCCCCTAAGTCGCAGGCGTCTATCTTCAATCCCCGCGCATCGCGCAGCAGGGCTTTTTTAAGATCCTTGGCCTGCCTGCCCCGCCCCGGCTTCCCTCCGACGTCGGGAAGGTTCTGCACTATGCCTTCCAAGAAGGGCCCCTGGGGCTGGATGTCACCGTCAAGGATACGCCGCGCCGACCTTTCGGAAAGGTCGAGCCCCATACCAGCTGCCAGCGCGACAAGTTGGGATGGGGCTGCCGCAAGGCAGAGCCTCTTAACGAGCGGCAGATCCTGGGGGTCCCCGCAAAAGGCCCTCGTGCCCCTGGGCACCGTAGCGCAGCCGAACGCGAAGAGGGTTGCCGCTATCTCGGTGGGCGAGCCTTGGTAAACCTCGCAGCGCCCGCGGTGCGCCCAGGCGAACTCGGCTATGACCCGGTTGATGTTACGGGTGCCCCGTATCCGGGTTTCGCCCTCGCTGTCGGTGGAGAACACCGGCATCATCGACTGGTCGGTTTTTTCCGGGAGGCTTTCCAGGTCGGTCTCTATGGCGAAAGAAGCCCCCTTGCCCCTGGCTGAGTCGGCGATGCGTGCGCTTTTCGCATTAGCCGCAATCGAATAGAGCGCCATGCCGCGCCCATGCACGCCCCAGGCATCAACGTGCATGGTGTCGAGCTTCGAGGTCACCCGGGGCTCGAATACCGCGGCCTGCATGGGTTGGGGGATGCCTTCCCCGTCGTCTATCATGCCGATACGCCGCAGGCTCCCCTCGCGGGAAAGGGCGACGAAGATGTTCTTCGCCTGCGCGTCACGCGCGTTGCGCAAAAGCTCGATGACGACGTCCTCCGTGCAGCGGATGTCGTGCTTTGCCTGGCGGCGTTGCGCCTCGCTGCTCCGGAGGCGGACATAGCCATCTCCGAGGTCGTCCTCGACGCGGAGAGGGCTCTCGCCGCATACCTCGTCAATGAAGGATGTCAGAGACCCATCCATCGCCTATTTTGCGTAGTCGACTGCGCGGCTCTCCCGGATGACGACGACCTTCACCTGTCCGGGGTACTGCATCTCGCTTTCAATCTGGTGGGCTATGTCGTGGGCGAGGACCACCGTCGAGGCCTCGTCTATCTCTTCTGGCGTCACCATCACACGGACTTCCCGGCCGGCCTGTATCGCATAGGTCCGCTCGACCCCTTTGTGGTTGTTTGCTATCTCCTCAAGCTTCTCAAGCCTCTTGATGTAGGAGTCGAGGGTCTCCTTGCGCGCGCCCGGGCGTGCCGCGGAGACCGCATCGGCGGCCTGTACCAGCACGTCGAGGACGCTGCGGGGCTCGATGTCGTTGTGGTGGGCCTCGATGGCCTGTACGATGTCGCCCTTCTCGCCGAAGCGTCGGGCGAGGTCGGCGCCGATGACCGCATGGCTTCCCTCGACCTCGTGGTCGACCGCCTTGCCGAGGTCGTGGAGCAGCCCGGCCCGCTTCGCGGGGATGGGGTCGAGCCCGAGCTCAGAAGCCATCACGCCGCAGAGGTAGGCGACCTCAAGCGCGTGGTTCAACACGTTTTGCCCGTAGGAGGTGCGGTAGCGCAGGCGCCCGAGGGTCTTTATCAGCTCGGGGTGGATGTCGTGGATGCCGGTGTCGAAGCTCGCCTGCTCGCCGGCCTCTAGTATGCGCTGGTTCACATAGTCCTCGGCCTTCGAGAACATCTCCTCTATCCGTGCGGGGTGTATCCTCCCGTCCGATATGAGGTTCTCCATGGTGACCCGGCCTATCTCGCGCCTCACGGGGTCGAAGCACGAGATGGTGACGCACTCGGGGGTATCGTCGATAATCAGGTTCGTGCCCGTCAACTGCTCGAAGGAGCGTATGTTGCGCCCCTCGCGGCCGATGATGCGGCCCTTGAGGTCGTCGGTCGGGATGTGGATGGCAGAGACCGTGCTCTCCGCCGAGTGGTCGGCCGCGACGCGCTGTATCGCGAGGCTGAGTATCTCGCGGGACTTCTTCTCGGCCTCCGCCTTCGTGCGGGCCTCGGCGTCGCGAATGATAGTGGCGCTCTCATGGGCCACATCGTCTTTGAGCGAGTCAAGGAGCTCGGCCTTCGCCTCTTCGGGCGTCATGCCGGCAACCCGCTCAAGGCGGACGTTCACCTCTTGTGACAGGTCGTCCAAATCACGGCTGCGGCGGTCGAGCTGTCCTTGCTGCGAGGATATCTGGTGCTCGCGGGCGTCAAGTCCCTCGACACGCCTGTCAAGCGACTCCTCCCGCTGAGAGATGCGGTTCTCCGCAGAGCGTACCTCCTTCATACGTTCCTTGTTCTCGGCCTCGACTTCCTGCTTCATCTTGAGTGCTTCGTCCTTGGCCTCGACAATCGCTTCGCGACGAAGCGTCTCGGCTTGTTTCTTCGCGTCCGATACCAAGTTGTCGGCTTCCTCGGCAGCACGTTTTGTCGAGGCGTTGACGACAAAGCGCGTGATAACGAAACCGAGGGCGATACCGACGATCGACCCGATGACGAGCCATACAAACTCAGGCATCCGCTCCCCCTTTCCTTCGTGTTCTATAGACTGCTTGTTCTGTTCAAAAGACATAAAAAATGCCAAGCAAACACCTGGCAAGAGCGAACGCACCGAAGGGCATCTCTTCTTTTATCTTCTATAACAAAACCCCACAGGGTACGTATAACTCAAGCGCCTATTATAATAGGACTTAACAAGGGGTTTGCACAAGCTCTTGGCTGAAAACATAGGAAAATACTGGACTTTTACCGCATCAATCACATTTACTCCAAATTTTCGGACCATATCCTTGCGGCCTTGGAGGCTACCGGCGAGGCATAGCCCTTCCCCAGGAGCTTCCGATAGGCCCCGTCGCGTTTATTCTTCGACGGCGGCGGCTTCCTTTCAAGGAAGCCGAGGGCCCGGTCGAGCTCGTCGCTCTCCTCGTCGGCGGGGTCGGCACCGGACCACCCGGGGATGTCCCCCGGGTCGATCCCCAGGCGCTCAAGCTCGAAGCCTATCCCCTGCCGCCCCATCCCCGCGCTCATGCGGCTCCTTACCAACACCTCGGCGAAGCGCACGTCGTCGACGAGGCCGCAGGCCTGCGCGCGCGCAAGGGCGCCTTCGGCCGCATCGGCGTCGAAGCCCTCCCTCTCAAGGCGCTGGCGCAGCTCTTGGGTCGAGCGCTCCCTGAAGCTGGCAAGCCGCTCTATCCTCCTGAAAGCAACCTCGGGTGCCTCGGGGCCGCCTGTGCCGGGGCCTGACGGGCCGCCCGCAGCCGTGCAGCCCGCAGCCGCCCCCTCTTCGGGCAGCAGCGCCTTCAAACAGGCGATGTAGGCGTCGTCGATGAGGGGCACGGGGCCGGCCCTGGCCCTAGGCCTGTTCCTCGGCGCCCTTCTTCTTCGGGGCCGGTGCCTTCGCCTCCGGCGCGGGCGCGGTGTCCGGGCCCTTTGACGGCAAAGCGAAGCTGTCCCGTATTTTTGCCTCTATCTCCCGGTACAGGTCGGGGTTCGCCTTGAGCAGCGCCTTTGCGGCCTCGCGCCCCTGGCCGAGCCGTTCTTCCCCGTAGGTGTACCATGCGCCGCTCTTCTTGACGATTCCGGCCTCGACCCCCATGTCGACGACGCAGCCCTCACGCGAGATGCCCTCCCCGTACATGAGGTCGAACTCGGCCTGCCTGAAAGGGGGCGCGACCTTGTTCTTGACCACCTTCACCTTCACGCGGTTGCCGATTATCTCGCTGTCCTTCTTGATGGTGTCGGCCTTGCGTATGTCGAGGCGCACGCTTGAGAAGAACTTGAGGGCCCGCCCGCCGGTGGTCGTCTCCGGGCTGCCGAACATCACCCCTATCTTCTCGCGCAGCTGGTTGATGAAGATGCAGGTGGTGTTCGAGCGCGACAGGGAGCCCGCGAGCTTTCGGAGGGCCTGGGACATCAGGCGTGCCTGTAGGCCGATGCTCGCGTCGCCTATCTCGCCTTCTATCTCCGCCCGGGGGACAAGGGCCGCGACCGAGTCGATGACGATGCAGTCTATGGCGGAGCTGCGCACCAGCATCTCGCATATCTCAAGCGCCTGCTCGCCGGTGTCGGGCTGCGATATCAGCACCTCGTTGATGTCGACCCCGATGCGGGCGGCATACACGGGGTCCAAGGCGTGCTCCGCGTCGATGAAGGCGACGACTCCCCCGAGGGCCTGCGCCTCGGCAAGTATCTGCAGGGCAAGCGTCGTCTTGCCGCTCGACTCGGGCCCGAACACCTCGACGATGCGGCCGCGGGGGACGCCGCCGATGCCGAGCGCTATGTCTAAGGGGAGCGCACCGGTCGGGATGACCCCTATCTCCATCCGCGAGCTGTCCTCCCCCAGTTTCATGATAGAACCCTGGCCGAACTTCTGCTCGATCTGGTCGGTAGTGAGCTTCAATGCCTTTTCTTTTTCGTCGTTCATCAAGTTCTCCTTATCGGACCTGTGCGCCTACGAAGTTGACCCCTCCTATTATACGAACATTTGTTTGTCCGTCAAGAATGTGGAGAGAAATCCTTAACTCGGTATCATACGCCATCTCCCCTTACAGATCCTGCATAAAAACCTTGCCGAAACCTGTCGTCGATCCGAGGGGGAATCCCCTCGGGCCAAAGGTTTTCTTCAACGGTCCTTGACGCGGATTTGACAGGAATCTATCGGGTTTCCCCCGCATACCTCACGCATTCTCCCACAAAAGCTTGCAGGAAGCCTGCGCAGGGACGACAGGAAAGCTCAAGGCAAGGCCCGCGAAGCGCCGAAACAGCTTGTCAGATGCCTTGCAGCAGGGCCTCCAGGGCGTGTCGGGCGGCCTGGGCGCGCACCTGGTCGCGGGTGCCCTCGAAGCGGTATTCCTGCGCGTGTGTGCCCTGGCTGTCGAAGAGGGCTACCCAGACGGTCCCGACCGGCTTTTCCACGCTGCCCCCGCCTGGCCCCGCAATGCCTGTTACCGCGACTGTCAAGGTGGCGCCCAGGGCCTCGGCGGCCCCGGCGGCCATCTCGCGTGCCGTCTCCCCGCTTACCGCGCCATGGCGTGCCAGGGTCTGGGCCGACACGCCCAGGCGCGCCTCCTTCACAGCGTTGGAGTAGCTCACGACGGCACCGGCCACCACGTCGGAGCTTCCCGGGACGCTTGTCAACGCTGCGGCGACCAAACCCCCCGTGCAGCTCTCCGCAGTCCCGATGACGGCCCTTTGTGCCCGGGCACGCTCGATTACCTCCTGGGCAAGCCCTTCCAGGCCCTCAGGGGAAAAATCAGGCGCGGCGGGCAGCGGCGGGCCGACCTGGCCCAGGGGCGTGCCATCCGCGTCGCCGGGTGCCTCAGTCGGTCCATCGAAGCCAAGGAGCGGCTTTGCCTTCACGAAGTAGTCGAGCATGGAGATGACGGTGAGCGCAAGGGCGACGAGCATGACCCCCCACGACAGGAGGGTCAGCGTATACCCCAGGCCGGGCGAGAAGCCTGAGACCGTCCGGGAGTCCTTCACGATGAACAGGACGAGGGCGACTATCTGGAAGACGGTCTTCCACTTCCCGAACCAGCTTGCCGCGATAACCGTCCCCTGGGTCGCCGCGACCATGCGGATGCCCGAGACGATGAACTCGCGGGTGAGGATGACGAGCGCGACCCAGGACGGCAGCACGCCCAGCTCTATGAGGGCGAGCAGCGCGGCTGCCACCAGTATCTTGTCAGCGAGCGGGTCGACGAACTTCCCGAAGTTCGTGACCTCGCCCCGGCTGCGTGCCAGGTAGCCGTCGAGCCCGTCGGTGGCGGCAAGGACGATGAAGATGCCGGCGGCGACCCATTCCTTCCATATCCCGGCGTCAGGCCACACGGCAAGGAGCGAGGGCCAGGGGCTTATCAGGGCGATAACAAACACGGGCACGCCGCATATCCGCAACAGGGTGACCACGTTCGCCGGGGTCCAGAGCTGTTCTTGTCTGCCTTTCCCAGCCGACATGTCACACACCTTCCATCTCGTAGAGCAGGGTGTCGCCTATGGTGACGCGCACGATCTCGCCGGGAGTCCCGGCGGCGAGGTAGGTGACGCCGTCGACCTCGGGTGCCTGGCACTGCGCGCGCCCGTAGAGCTGCCCGTCCTCTTCCCTTCCGCACACGAGCACGTCCATGTCCTGCCCGCGGCGGGCTGCGACCTTGGCAAAGCCGATGGCATCTGCGATGTCGCGGAGTTCCTGGGCCCGTGCCAGCTTGGTCTCCTCATCAATCTGGGAGGGCATGCCCGCCGCCGGAGTGCCCTCTTCGCGGGAGTAGGGGAATACCCCGACATAGTCGAAGGCGGCCTCCTCGACGAAGGCGCACAGGGCCTGATGGGCTTCCTCGCCCTCCCCGGGAAAACCGGCAATGAGGGTCGTGCGCAGAGCGACGTTGGGCAGCTTGGAGCGGATGAAGCCTATCAGGGCCGCAAAGGCCTTGTGCGACCCCTTCCGGTTCATTGCGGCCAGTATCGACGCATCGACGTGCTGTAGGGGGATGTCGAGGTAGTTGCAGATGTTGTCAAAGGAGGCCATGACCCCCAAAAGCCCCTCGGTGACGCCCTCGGGCTGCAGGTACATGACCCGAAACCAGGTATCGCGGTAGCGTGACGCCAGGGCTTCGAGCAGGACGGAAAGGGAGGGGCGTCCGGGAAGGTCCTCCCCCCACCTGCCGCTGTCCTGCGCTATCAGGACGACCTCCCCCGTCCCGCCCGCGACCAGCCGGGCGACCTCGGCGTCGATGGCGCTGAAGGGGTGGCTGTGGTAGGGGCCGCGTATGAGGGGTATCGTGCAGTAGGAGCAGAAGCGGTCGCAGCCCTCGGAGAGCTTGACATAGGCGAAGGGGCTGAAAGGCCCGGCGGCGGGGCGACCGGTGCCGAGGGCCGGGGCGGCAATATCGGGGCGGCCGGTGCCGTGAACCGACACCAGGGGCTCGGGGGCGTCAAAGCCCTCAAGCGCGAGGATGACCTCGACGATATCGTCCTCGCGCGCGCAGGGGACGAAGGCGCTCGCCTCCTGCAGCTCAGCCTCAAGGTCCTTCCCGTAGCGCGACGGCATGCATCCGGCAACGACTATCTTCGGCGGGCGGGCGCGGCCGGGGGCCGGGTCGGCAAGATCGAGGATAACATCGAGGCTCTCCTCGGTCGCCGAGCGGATGAAGGAGCAGGTGTTGACGACGACGACATCGGCCGCCCCCGGGTCCTCCACAAGGATGAAACCCCCCTCCCGCAGGCGCCTTTGCATACGGGAGCTGTCGGCCTCGTTCTTCGGGCAGCCCAGGGTGACCAGGGATACGGTAGGGAGCATGAGGCGCTTCCTTTAAGGCCTTGTCACCGGTAGTTCACGTATTGGAGCGGCTGGCCGTAGTCCTTCTCCTTGAGGAAGTTGATGACTTCTTGCAGGGAGTCGCGCGAGGGCGAGAACACCCGCAGCTTGTCGCCCTCGATCTGGACTTTCACCTTGAACTTCTCCGCCTTGATGTCTTTGTTTATCCTGGTGGCTATCTCCTTTTCGATGCCCTCTATGATGCGTGCGACAAGCCGCACGCTTTGCCCAGTGGCGGCGATCGGGCTGCCCCATGACACCGCCTTCAGGTCGATGCCGCGCTTCACGAGCTTTGATGAGAGCACGTCGATCACCTGGCGGGCGACGAAGTCGCTCGGGGCGTGGACCGTGATGGCCTTGCCCTGCTTGTCGAGGTCGATCTCCGCACCCGAGTCCTTGAGGTCGTAGCGCTGCACCAGCTCCTTCTTCGTCTGGTTGTAGGCGTTGTCAATCTCTTGCATGTCGACGGTCGATACGACGTCGAAGCTCGATTCCTTTGCCATGGGCTGTCCTTCCATCCTTCCGTTCTCGGGTAATCCGGGCGCCTGCACCCAGGGTTATGGCTGTTCCTCCGCGGTGCCGTCGCCGGTGCCGCCTGCCGCGTCTTGTCCGTCGCCGCCCGTGCCCGCATCGGCCGCGTCGGAGGCGGGCGTCTGGTTCTGCGGGTGTGCTATGAGCCACTTGGCGAGCTCTTCTGCAAAGCTCACCGTTATCGACCAGGTGCCGGTGCCCTCCGGGTCGGCCAGGGCGACCTCGACGTCGTCGACGAAGACCTTCACGGCATCCGGCCGCGGGGTGCTCAGGCGAATCTCGGTGGTCACGTTGAACTTGTTCGTCTTGGGGCCTGAGACAACTGCGGCCTCAAGGACCGTCTCGCCCTCGTACACCTCGACCCAGGCATCCTCCCCTTCGGCGACCTCGTAGCGGAACGCCGTCTTGGTGGGGGCTGCCGCCTCCTGCTGAGCGTCCTGGCCCTCTTCGGGCACGGACGTGACCGGCACCGAGGGGATGTCCTCTCCGGAGTTGTCCTTCTTGATGAAGAGGAAGAAGACCAAGGTGCCCACAAGGACAAGGGCGACGACGCCCGCAAGGATTATCGGCAGCTTCGAAAGGAGGTCTAAGGGGGACTTCGGGCCGGCGTAGTAGTTCGTGTACTGCGTGGGAGGGAAGGCCGAGCGCGTGGTGCGGTGGGTCCGCTCCTCCGGGTAGAGCCTGTCTGTGTCAGGGCGGCGGTAGCGCCCGCCCCGTTCTTCGACAAAGAGCGTCCGACCCGCCTTCTCCTGTTCGACAAAATGGCGGTCCGACGCGCCCTCGGGCCGGGAGGGCGGGGCTGCGGCCCGGCTTGGGGAGGGTGTTGCAGGGTCGAAGGCCCCGGACTGGGAGGATGCGCGGGCATGCTGCACCTGGCGGGCATAGGCCTCGTCGAGGTAGAGGCGGGTGACTTCAGTGGGGTTGAGGCCGAGGAAGCGGGCATAGGCGTTCACCATGTTGCGCGCGTAGCCGCGCGGGGGCATGGCCTCGAAGTCGCTCGACTCTATGGCCCGCAAGACGTCGGGCCGGATGCGCAGCCTCCGGGCAACCGCAAGGAGGTCGTAGCCTTGCCGCTCGCGTTCTTTCCTTAGGGTCGTACCAAAACTCACCTGTGCCATATCGTCACTCCTCTGTAAAGGATTGCACGCCGCTGGTGTCCCGTCCCTCGAAGGCCTTTAGGGTCTCGAGCTCGATATCGTCGACCAACACTTCCCGGGGCTTCGAGCCGTTCGGCGGCCCGACGACCCCCTTTTCCTCTAACATGTCCATTATACGCCCTGCGCGCGAATATCCAACTTTCAAACGACGCTGGATGTTCGAGGTCGAGCCCAGGCCGGTCGAGACGACTATCTCTGCCGCTTCCCAGATGAGCGGGTCGTCCCCGGCAACGGCACCGTTGCCGAAGCCGTCGCTTCCCTGGGCCCCCAAGGTGATGAGGTTCGTCTTGAGTATCTCGGAGTGGTATTCCGGCTCGCCCTGGGACTTCAGATGGTCGACGACGGCGTTGATCTCATCCTCCGAGACGAAGCAGCCCTGTATGCGCTGGGGCTTCGCAAACTCCGGCTTGGAGAAGAGCAGGTCCCCCAAGCCGATGAGGTTCTCGGCGCCTGGGGTGTCAAGGACGACGCGCGAGTCGATGCCCGAGGCGACGTTGAAGGCGATGCGGTTCGTGATGTTCGCTTTGATGAGGCCGGTCACCACGTTGGTGGAGGGGCGCTGGGTTGCGACTATCAGGTGTATGCCTGCCGCGCGGGCAAGCTGCGCGATACGCGATATGGAATACTCGACCTCCTTGCCGACGTTCATCATGAGATCCGACAGCTCGTCGATGACAATCACGATATAGGGCATCTCGCAGGCCTGCTCGTCGTCGAGGACCTGCTGCTGCACCTTGGTGTTGTACTGTGCGATGTTGCGCGCGCCAACCGCGGAGAACACCTTCAGCCGCCGCTCCATCTCGGCCACACCCCACGCCAGAGCGCTCGCCGCCTCGCGCGGTTCGGTGACAACCGGCACATAGAGGTGGGGGATGCCGTTGTAGGGGGTGAACTCGACTCGCTTGGGGTCGATCATGACAAGGCGCACCTCGGCGGGCGTCGCCCGCATGAGGATGGACATGACCATGGCGTTTATGGACACCGACTTGCCCGAGCCGGTCGTCCCCCCGATAAGGAGGTGGGGCATCTTCGCCAAGTCGCCCACAATCGGGCGGCCCTCGACATCCATCCCGACGGCAAGCTCAAGCGGCCCCGAACCCGCATGGGGCAGCACGTCGCCTAAAAGCACGTTTCTGCGCGTCTTGTTGGGGACCTCGATACCGACGTAGTTCGTGCCGGGGATGGGCGCGAAGATGCGCACGCCCGGGGCGGCGAGCGCCAAGGCGATGTCGTCCTCAAGCGCGGTCACGCGGCTTACCCGCACGCCGGAGGGGAGGTCGACCTTGAACAGGGTCACCGTCGGCCCTGCCACCCAGCCGACAACCTGGGCCAGGATGCCGAAGTCCTCCAAAGTCTCCTGGAGGCAAGCAGCCGTCTTGCGCAGCTCTCCTGCGGTCGTGGCGCCCGAGGCCTTGCCGGAGGAACGGAAAAGGAGCTTCTTGTCGGGAAGCTTGAAGCTTGCCTGCGGCTTGGGCGGGACAAGGCGGGCCGGCGCCGAGGACGATGCACGCGGAAGGGGTATGGCCGCCTTGGGGGCCTTCCCCTCCTGCCCCTCGTGCTTGCGGCCGAGCTTGCGCGTGAGGGACTGCTTCTGTTTCTGTATCTGGGTTCCCTGGCCGAGCCCGGCCAGGGCCTCGGACCGGACGGGCTCAACAGGCGGAGCCTCGGCAGGGGGCGTCTTGCCCTTGAAGAGGGAGGACAGGGGGCGGGACTTCTTCTCGTTCTTCTCTTTCTTCTCTTTCTTCTCTTTCGGCAGGACACGGGTCGATGCGCCCGAGGCCCAGTCCCCGTCGTCGCGATCCTGTCCCCGTGCCTTCTGGCGCTTTATGCGTGCCGGGCGCGGTGCGGTGTCGAAGGGGGCCTTCGTGTCACTGCCGAGGTGATGGCGCTCCTGCAGGCGCTCCACCAGCTTCGAGAAGGAAAAGCCGATGATGATGATGCCGGCGATGATAAATCCGCCGACGATGATACTCGACACAAGCGGGCCGAACAGGGTGAGCCCGGCCCACGCGATGCCCGCGCCGATATAGCCGCCCCGCATCGCGAGGTTGAAGGGCTCAAAGAGCAGGCTGATGTCCTCGGTGGCATCAGGGGTGAAGAGCGCGAGCAGGACCAGGATCGAGATGAAAATAAGGGACAGGCCGATGGCGACCCGCGAGATAACGTGCGTCCGCGCGAAGCGTATCAGGAAGCTCGCGCCGATGATGAGGAACACGATCGGCAGGATGTAGGCGCCGATACCGAAAACGAGGTGGAGGAAGCCCGAGACAAGCGAGGTGACAAGCGCGTCAGAGGGGATGACTGCGGCAACGAAGACGATGATCGCAAGGAGGGCGAACACGACTGCCAAGATGTCGCGCTTCGTCCGCTCGTCGAAGAAACGCGGGTCGTCCCATTCTGTCTCGCTTGGAAGGCTCTTGCCTCTTCGAGCCTGCTTTTCCGTCGGGCTTGCGGCCTTTCCTCTGCTGTCTGGCTTGTTGTTTGCCACCCTTGACCTGGCCGGGGCGGCACTGCTGCTTCGTTGAGCCACAGAAAGCTCCTTTGTGTTGCGTTTGAACTACATTATATATGTGTCCCCAATTATAGATGAAATCGCTTTTTATGAAAGTAGGTTCCTCGAATTTCCCCCTGTCACCACGAAACACCCGAAAAACACCGTGAAAAACCTGCGGAAGCCGCCATACCGGGCGGCATTCCACGGGCCATGCGGGACGGATACGAGTCGCACCCCACGGGTTATGCGGGGCAGTCATGCCGACTGCCCCGCGCCCCGCTAGACCTCCAAGACGTTCAGTATCACCATGGGCCGCTGGCGTGTGCGCTCCCAGAGGACCGAGAGCAAGGTCGACTTGCACACCTTGTCCAGCTCGCCTCCGCGCGACCCTTTCTCAAGGGCCTTCTTCAAAGCCCCCGACACATGGTAGGCCAAGTCGCCGCTGAGGGAGGCGTCGTCCCCTCCGGCGATGCCGTGCATCTCGACGCGCACCTTGCCCACCAGGGACTTCTGCCGCAGCGAGACGGCGGCGGCCACCGAGGCTATGCCCTGCGAGCTCAAAGCGGTGCGCTCGTCGAGCACGCCCTGGGACGTATCGCCGACGCTCAGCCCATCGACGAAGACGATGCCACTTTGGACGGTGCTCCCGCGACGCGCGCCCTTGGCGGTTAGCTCTATCGACTCGCCGTTGTCGCACACGAAGATGTTGTTGCGGGGGATGCCGGTCGACCGTGCGAGCTTCGCGTGGGCGCGCAGGTGCAGAAGCTCGCCGTGGACGGGCATGAAGGCCCGCGGCTGCACAAGCGAGAGCAGCAGCTTGAGCTCCTCGGCCCCGGCATGGCCGGACACGTGCACCATGGCGCGGGACTTGTCGTATATGTCCACGCCGATCTTCGCAAGCGAGTTGACGACGCGGGTGACCGCCTTCTCGTTGCCCGGCACCGGGGTCGCCGATATGATGACCGTGTCCCCCTCGTCGATGTTGATGGTGCGGTGCTCGCCGTTGGACAGGCGCGAGAGCGCCGAGAGCGGCTCGCCTTGCGACCCCGTGCACATGACGACGATCTTCTCCGAGGGGACGCCCTTTATCTCGTAGGCGTCGATGAGGTCGGCGTCGTTGACCTTCAAGTAGCCCAGGCGCCGCGCGATGTCGGTGTTCTGGATCATCGAGCGCCCCGTCACGACCACCTTGCGGCCGTTCTTGACCGCCGCGTCGCATATCTGCTGCATACGGTGTATGTGGCTCGCGAAGGAGGCGATGACCACCTTCTTCTCTGCCTGGGATATGATGCTGTGGAGGGTCTTGCCCACCTCGGCCTCCGAAGGCGTGAAGTGCGTGTTCATGGCGTTGGTCGAGTCCGACAGCATGATGTCGACGCCGAGCTTGCCGAACCGCGCGAGGGCCGCGAAGTCGGTGAGCACCCCGTCTATCGGCGTCTGGTCGAGCTTGAAGTCGCCCGTGTGCAGCACGTTCCCCGCGGGGCTTTGGAAGAAGACCCCCACGGAGCCGGGAATGGAGTGGTTGACGGAGAAGAACTCGACGTTGAAGCAGCCGAGCTTGACCTTCTGGCCGGACTTGATCTCGACCAGCCGCGCGTTCTTGACCTTGTGCTCGGCGAGCTTCCCCTCGATAAGGCCTAAGGTGAGCTTCGTCGCATAGATCGGTATGCGCCTATCGAGGTCCTTCAAGAGGTAGGGAAGCGCACCGGTGTGGTCCTCGTGGCCATGCGTGATGACGATGCCCCGCAGGCGATCGGCGTGCTCAAGCACATAGGTGTAGTCGGGGAGGATGAGGTCGATGCCGGGATGGTCGTCGTCCGGGAACATGAGCCCCGCGTCGTCGAGAATCATGTCGTTGCTGGACTCGATCACCGTCATGTTCTTGCCGATGCCGTCAAGGCCGCCCAGGGGGATGATGCGCAGCGAGGCGTTCGGATCCCTTTTCTCCCCTTGTGCGCCCTGTCGCCTGCTCTGGGGCGGGCGGCCGCCGTCGGCGCCGCCAGCAGTGTTGGCGTTGTTGTTTGCGGCAGTGTTTGCGGCGTTGGCCTTGGCGGCCTGGGGGCCGCCCTTCTTCGGAGGCGGCGCCTGCTGCTGGTCGCCGCGGGTCAGCTGGGGCCTCTCGCGCTGGAGCTGCACGTGCTTGAAGGAGCGCGTGTTCCTTTTGTTGTTGCCGCCGCCGCCGTTGTTATTGTTGCCGCCGTTGTTGTTGTTGCGTGCGGGTCTATTCTCATGGCTATCACGAGTATTGTTTTTTTCCATACGATTCCTTTGTTGTGTTCGGTTACAACACCCCGACCTCGCGCATCACCTGCGCCAGGCACTCGGACTGTTGTGGCGTTGCGTCCACAAGGGGAAGCCGCACCCCCCCGACGGGAAAGCCTGCCAAGTTCAAGGCCTCCTTCACCAGGATGGGGTTCGCGGTGACGAACAGCTCCCTCATAAGCGGCAACAGCGCCTCATGGGCTTTCCACGCACGGGCGAAATGGCCGTGCGCACAAAGCTCAACTATCTCTTTCATACGTTCGGGGGCGACATTGGCAATCGTCGATATGACGCCGTGCCCTCCCCTTTTCATCAGCTCGAAGGTCACCTCGTCGTCCCCTGAGTAGACCATGAAGTCGCCCGGTGCGTCGTCGATGATCGTCTGTATCTGGTCCATCTTGCCGGACGCCTCTTTGACGGCGACGATGTTCTCCACTTCGTGGGCGAGGCGAAGCGTGGTCTGCGCCTCCATGTTGATGACGCAGCGCCCGGGGATGTTGTACATGATAATCGGCAGGTCGACCGCCTGGGCGACCGTCTTGAAATGCTGGTAGAGGCCTTCCTGGGGGGGCTTGTTGTAGTAGGGCACCACGAGCATGAGGCCGTCGACACCGAGCGCCGCGACCTCGCGGGCGAACTCGACGGTGTCTGCCGTGCAGTTGTCCCCCACGTTGGCAAGCACGGGGACCCGGGTGCCCACCGCGGCGATGACGGCGCGGAAGAGCTCTATCTTTTGCGGGTAGAAGACCGTCGGGCTCTCCCCGGTCGTCCCATTCACCATGATCGCGTCGCTGCCGCCGTCGACGAGGCGCTGTGCGAGCGCCTGTGCCCGGTCGAGGTCGAGCTCGCGGTCGGAGTCGAAGGGGGTGACCATGGCAGGTATCATGGGCCCGAACAGGGGGGTGTTTTCAGCTGACATGTGATTCTCCTTACCCTTGCTGCATTTTCCACAGTCGCATGTATGCCATTATGCCAGAAAGGCTCCCCTACATCATAAAGTTCTCTAAACCAACAATGAGCCCGGTACAGTCGATGACACTGCGTATCCCCAAGAGGACGCCGGGCATGTAGGATGTGCGGTCCCACGAGTCGTGCTTGATGGTGAGCGTCTGGCCCATCGACCCGAAGACGACCTCCTGGGTCGCAACGAAGCCCATCGAGCGGACCGAGTGGACCGGCACCCCGCAGACGAGCGCGCCGCGGGCCCCCTGTGCGCCTTCGACCTCGGTCTCTGTGCCAGGGGCTGAGCTGGTGAAGGGGCGGGCCGCGCCGATTATCTCGGCGGTGCGAAGCGCCGTGCCGCTGGGCGCGTCCTTCTTGTTGCAGTGATGGGACTCGATGACCTCGGCCTCGGGGAAGTAAGGGGCCGCCGCCTTCGCGAACTCCATCATGAGCACGGCGCCGGTCGTGAAGTTCGGCGCGTAGAAAAGGCAGGCATCCCCCTGGGCCTCGGCAGCAAGCGCCTCAAGGGCCGGGCGGGTGATGCCGGTCGTGCCCACGACGCAGTCCTTGCCGGCCGCCAGGGCCGCCCGCAGGTTGTCGGCTACGGCATCAGGCTGGGTGAAGTCCACCAGCACGTCGAAGTCCTCATGTCCCAGGGCGCTGTGCAGGTCGGCGTACACGGGGAAGGCGCCGGGGACAGCGCCGGGGGCGTCGGCACGGTGCAGGTCTATCCCGCAGACAAGCCGCATGTCGTCTTGGGCACGCACCGCCTCAACGACGGCCTGCCCCATTCGCCCGGCACACCCGCTTACCGCAACCCTGATCATGGCACAGTCCTTTCCGCCTGATGGTCTCTAGTCCCGGCGGCGGCGGGGGGTGCGGCTGTCGCCGCGGCCGCCTTCACTGCGATCGCCCGAGCCGCGGCCGGGCCTGGGGCCGCCCTCGCCGCGCGGACCCTTGTCGCGGAAGCTCCCGCCGTCCTTGGAAGGCGGTGCCTCGGGCTTGTCGACGCGGTCAAGCGATATCTTGCCGTTGTCGGCAACCTCGATGACCTGTACCTTTATGATATCGCCTAGGCTGAGGACATCCTCAACCTTGGCAACGCGGCCGTTGGCCATGCGCGAGATGTGGAGCAGGCCGTCCTTCCCGGGGGTCAGCTTCACGAAGGCGCCGAAGTCCTTGATGCCCACGACCTCCCCGTCATAGACCTCCCCCACTTCCGGCTCTTTGACGATGGCGAGCACCATCGCCTTCGCGGCTTCCCCGGCCGGGCCCTCGATGGCCGCGATGTGCACGGTGCCGTCTTCCTGTATCTCGATGGTGGCGCCGGTCTCCTCCTGTATGCCGCGGATGACCTTCCCGCCGGTGCCGATGACCTCGCGTATCTTGTCGACGGGGATGTGGATGGTCTCGATGCGCGGGGCGAAGGGCGAGAGCTCTTCGCGGGGGGCGTCGATGGTCTCAAGCATGGCCCGCAGGATATGGTCGCGGCCGTCCTTGGCCTGCGAGAGGGCGCGGGAGAGGATGTCGACCGAAAGGCCGCGCGCCTTGTTGTCCATCTGGAGCGCGGTGATGCCCCGCTCGGTGCCGCAGACCTTGAAGTCCATGTCGCCGAGGAAATCCTCGACCCCCTGTATATCGGAGAGGATGACGACCTCGTCGCCCTCCTTGATAAGGCCCATCGCGATGCCCGACACCGGCCGTGCTATCGGCACGCCCGCGTCCATGAGCGAGAGCGTCGACCCGCAGGCGGAAGCCATCGAGGACGAGCCGTTCGACTCCAGGACCTCGGAGACCACGCGGATGGCATAGGGGAAGGTGTCCTCGTCGGGAAGCACGGGGATGAGCGCGCGCTCCGCAAGGGCGCCATGCCCTACCTCGCGGCGCTTCGGCGCCCCCATGCGCCCGGCCTCGCCGGTGCAGTAGGGCGGGAAGTTGTACTGGTGCATGTAGCGCTTCCCGTCGACGGGCTCGATGGTGTCAAGCCGCTGCCACTCGTTGAGCATGCCCAGGGTCACGACGGAGAGCACCTGGGTCTGCCCCCGCTGGAAGAGCCCCGACCCGTGGACGCGCGGCAGGAAGCCGGGCTTGATGTAGAGCGGGCGGATCTCGTCGGGCCTGCGCCCGTCGGCCCGCTCGCCGGTCTCGATGACCATGGTGCGCATCGCGCGCTTCTCAAGCGCCTTGAGCTCGGCGGAGATGTTCGACGCCCACAAGGCGCGTTCCTCCTCGCTGAACTCGCCCTCCTTGACGGAGGCCTTGAGCTCGGCGACCTTCTCGGTGCGCAGGACCTTGTCGGCGTCCCTGAGCGCCGCCGACATCTGGTCGAAGTAGGGCTCGATGCGGCGGGTCACCTCGGGGTCGATGCTTTTTATCTCGTATTCCTTGGGCTCGGGGGCTATCTTCGCCAAAAAGGCGCTCTGCCTCTCGCAGAACGCGGCGATAGCCTCCTGGCCGAAGGCCAAGGCGGCGAGCATGTCTTCCTCAGACACCTCGTCGGCGCCTGCCTCGACCATCGATATGTAGTCGGCGGTGCCAGCCATGGTCAGCTCAAGGTCGGATTCTGCCAGCTCCTGGTAGGTGGGGTTGACCACGAAGGCCCCGGTCGCCGTGTCCCGTGCGATGCGCACGCAGGCCGCCGGGCCGTCGAAGGGCGCCCCCCCTGCCAAAAGCGCGGCGGATGCGCCGCCGACGCAGATGCAGTCGGGCGGGTTCATCCCGTCGACGACGAGCGTGGTGGCAACGACGTGCACCTCCTGCTTGAAGCCCTCGGCGAAGCCGGGGCGGATGGGCCGGTCGATCATGCGTGCGGTCAGCGTGCCCTTGTCGCTGGGGCGGGCCTCACGCTTCAGGTAGCCGCCGGGGATGCGCCCGACCGCATACATCTTCTCGATGAAGTCGACGGTGAGCGGGAAGAAGTCGTAGTCCCTCTGCTCCTTTGAGACGACCGCGGTCAGCAGCACCGTGGTGTCCTCCTGTGTGACGAGCACGGCGCCGGTCGCCTGCTTGGCGAGCTCGCCTGCCTCGAAACGGTAGTTCTTGCCGTAAAGCTCGAAACTCTCAATGATTTTCTCCATAGGTTTTTTTCTTCCTCTTACCCTCCCATGCCTCATTGCATGGAAGCTTCTTCGGCGCAGCGCTACTCATATTCGCGTGTGCCCCGAGCAGAAGCGCCCTCGCGCTTCCGACCGGGTAGAGAAAAACCCGCCTGTGCGGGCGTGCTTCTAAATGTTGTCGCGGATCCCAATCCTCTTGATGAGGCTACGGTAGGCTTCGACGTCGCGGCCCTTGATGTAGACGAGCAGGCGGCGGCGCTTGCCGACGAGCATCAGCAGGCCCCGGCGCGTGTGGTGGTCCTTCTTGTGGACCTTCAGGTGCTCGGTGAGGTTCCTGATGCGCTCCGACAGGATGGCAACCTGCACCTCGGCGCTTCCCGAGTCCTGCGCGTCCTTGCCGAACTCCCTGATAAGCTCTGCGGTACGTTCCTTGGTGATGCTGTCCTTGTTAGCCATGGTTCCACCGTTCCTTCCGTGCCTTGGGGGCACTCTTTTATCGGCTTCCTTCCGGGTATATAAGCGGTGGGGCATATAAACCAGGGAGAAAGCAGCCAGTCTCTTGCATTTCAGCAATCCGAACAGTATAGGGGTTTTGAGGATTTGAGGCAAGCGCCTTTCTTGGCGAAAGCACGGGCGTTAGAATACCGCCAAGCAGTGCAGGCAAGGAGAGCCATGTATACCTACCGTACCGAAGGCGTGTGTTCGCGTGTCATCAACATAGAGATGGACGGCGACACGGTGAAAGAAGTCGACTTCGAGGGCGGCTGCAACGGCAACCTCAAGGCGATATCGAGGCTGATATCCGGCAAGACGGTTGACGAGGTCGCAGGCATCCTCGAAGGCATGACCTGCGGCTCGCGCCTGACCTCCTGCCCCGACCAGCTCGTAAAGGGCCTCCGCGAAGCCTCCGAGGCCTCCCAAAACTCCTGATTCTAACAAACAACGGCTTCCGAGCTTGTCCCTCATTATGAGGTTTAACCTCGCTGACCTGCGGCGATGTCACGAAGGCTGCTCTGAGGCATATCAGGTGAAGAGGTCGGTGGCGAAGAGGAAGTCGAGGGACCTCAGGTTGCAGCCTACGTGCTCCCGTATCCAGGCGCGGCAGAAGTCCAGCACGGCATAGGCGCCCTGCACGTCCAGGGTGCTTTCCTTGACCTCGGCAAGGGGGGAAAAGAGCAGGGAGCAGGCCCACCTGCATATCCCGGCCGGCATCCAGGTGCCCGGGGCCTGCTGCCCGCAGGCCCCGCACAGCGCGCCGCCTTCCTGGCAGGACACGCGCACCAGGGCCCGGGCATCGTCGAGCGCGACGGTGCCGCCGCATGACGCGCAGGCCGTGAGCGACGGCCTCAGGCCCACGAAGGCAAGCGTCTTGAGCAGGTGCGCGGCGGTGAGCGCGGGTATCTTTGACACCTCTGACTCGACCAGGCAGGAGAAGGCCGCCCTGGTCAAGCCATAAAGGCGCGGGCTTGCCAGGCCCTGCTGGGTCACCTTGTCAAGCAGCTCAACCATGGGGGCCGCGCCTGCCGCGTGCTCCATGGCGAAGCGCAGCTTCTCGTGCGCGTCGATGAGCCGCGCCTCTTTGACGATGTCGAGGCTGCGGCCCTTGCTGCAAAGCACCTCTGCGGCAGAGTAGAGCTCAAGGCGGGCGGCGAAGGAGTTCGACGGCTTGCGGGCCCCCTTCGCAACCGCCCTCAGCTGCGAGCCGTCTTCGGCAAGCAGGGTCAAGACGAGGTCGCTCTCGCCGAGCTTCGTCTTGCGGAGCACTATCACCTTGCCGGTGTAGGTCTCAGCGGCCATAGGGCGCCTTGCGGGGTGCCTGGGGGGTCATTCGATATAGGAGAGGGTGTTGTCGTCGTTCCACACGAAGGTGACCTCGCGCTGCTTCTGCGCGCCCCGCACCACTTCCCCGTCGGGCAGGGTCGCAACGCCTACGACGGTGAGGGTCGCCTGGGTGAGGTTGTTCCCCTGGTAGCTGACCTCGTAATACCCGTCGTCGGGGCTGACTATCTCATAGGTGGTGCCCTCGATGGCCAAGGATCCGGCCGAGGCCAGGTAGACCTGGGTGGCCTCTATGAGCTCGGCGGCACGCGACTTGGCGATACTGATGGTGACGGTCGACCCCGATGCCAGCTTTGTTCCCGCTGCCGGGTCGCTTGAGACGACAGTGCCTTCGGGCAGGTCGGAGTACACCAAAACCTGGTAGGCCTCGTAGCCTTCCTCTTCCAAGGCGTCTATCGCGCCCGCAAGGTCCATGCCCACGACATCAGGGACGGTAAAGGGCTCGGCAAGCGTCACCTTGATAGGCGTCGAGGCCTTGGCAACGGTGCCCGCTACCGGGTCGACGGCAAGCACCGTCCCTTCGGGCTCGTCGGACTTCCTCTTGAGGTGTTCGACCTTCTCAAGCCCTTCCTTTTCCAGGGCGACAAGGGCGTCTGCCTGGCTGAGCCCCATGATGTCGGGGACGACGCGCGGTGTCGCAACTTGCAAGACAACCTCGCTGCCCGGCGAGATGCGCCGCCCGGCACTGGGATCCATAAGCAGGACCCGGTCGGGGGTGTCGTCAGACTTCACCTCCATCACCTTGACGGTGAACCCCTGTTCCTCAAGCACCTCGCTGGCCTCGCCCTTGTTCATGCCGACGACATCGGGAAGGCCTTTCGCATTGCCCAGGTCGAAGGACGGGAAGGACCCGCCCGAGAAAAGGTAGCCGCCAAACGCCACGCCCGCAAGGACCGCGATGGCCGCAAGGATGAGGGCTATCCTCTTCCCCCGGCCCCGCCCTTCTTCTAGCTCGGGGACCCTGAACTGCTGGGGGCGTCGGGGATCCTCCCCCTCAAGCGGGGGCAGCTCCATGGTGTCGCCCGAGCGCCAGTTCGGCTCAGGCGCGCGATATTCCGAGCCTACCAGGTATTTCCCCTCCTCGGACAGGTCTTTTTCAGAAGCATCCCCGAAAGAGGGGTCCAGGTCTGCGCCGATGGGGCTGAAGTCGAACTCGGGCGAGCCCTCGTCGAAGGCCTGATAGGGCTCGACAAGCGTCTCTCCGCACTCCTGGCAGAATTTCGCCTTCCTATTATTCTTATATCCGCAGTGCGGGCAATTCATATGCAAAGCTCCCTAAAAAACAAGTATCGGGTACATTCTAGCCGAAGCGTGCAGGATTTCACAGTGCTATTTTATGCAGTGCGCTTTTGGGTGCTTTTGGGTGTGGGCGTGGGTGCGGGGTAACGCCAGCCTGGAAACGCGCCCCTTGGCTGGCCAGACGGCCAGACGGTAGCGGGCACGGCACAGGGGGCAGGGCCTCTGGCGGCCTCCTAGCGGTCGGGGGCCTCGCCGTAGCCGAAGCGGCGAATCTGGCTCACGTCGCGCCGCCAGTTCTTCTTGACCTTCACCTTCGCGTCTAGGAACACCCTGCATCCCAGCAGGTGCTCAAGGTCGGCCCGTGCCTTCGTCCCGATCTCCCGTATCGACGCCCCGCCCTTCCCGATGACCATGCCCTTCTGGCTCTCGCGCTCGACGAATATGCTCGCCTCTATGCGGTAGAGGTCCTTCTTGGCGTCGTATGCCATCTCCTCGGTCACGACCCCGATGGCATGGGGTATCTCGTCGCGGAAGCCCTGGAGCACCTTTTCGCGGATGAACTCTGCCACGATCACCTCAAGGGGCTGGTCGGTCTCCATGTCCTCGGGAAACCACAGCGGGCCCGCCGGAAGGAAGGAGACCGCCATGTCGAGGAAGGCGCCGACATGCGCGCCCGTCAGGGCAGAGAGCGACACGAGGCCGTCCCAGGCATAGAGGGACTCGACTGCGGCCTGTTGCCGCGCAAGGGCTTCGGCATCGACCAGGTCCGCCTTCGACAGCACAGCGACCTTGCGGGCGGCGACACGCTCAAGCTGGCGGGCGACCCATGCGTCCCCCGTGCCGACCCCCTGCGAGGCATCGATGAGCATAGCGACCACGTCGACGCCGTCCATTGCCTTGATCGCCGTGGCATTGAGCTCTTCCCCGAGCAGGTCATGGGGCTTGTGGATGCCCGGCGTGTCGACCACGACCACCTGGTACCCGGGGCGGGTTATCACGGCGCGGAAGCGGTGCCGGGTCGTCTGCGCCGTATCCGAGGCGATGGCGACCTTCTTCCCGAGCAGGGCGTTGACAAGGCTTGACTTGCCGGCGTTCGGGCGCCCGACGAGCGTCACGAAGCCGGAGCGGTGAGGCGGCGCTTCGGATGCTGGTGCTTCGGGGGACGGGGTGGGCGGAGCGGGCTGGGTGCCTGCGTCAGGAGGCTGGTCCACGGCAGGGCCTAACCCGCGCCTGCCAAAAGCAGGCCGTAAAGCGCGCTGCCATAGACCAGCGCCGCGACAACGAGCGAGCCGATAGAAACGACGAGCACCGCAGCGGCAGCGCAGTCCTTCGCCCTCTTGGCGAGGTCATGGTATCCGGGGGACACCAGGTCGACGACCGTCTCAAGGGCCGTGTTCACGCATTCGATGCCGAACACGAGCATGACGCAGAGGACTATCGCAAGCCACCCTTGCAGGTCTATTCGCAAGACGATGCCGAGCACGACGGCAAGGGCGGCGAAGGCCAGGTGGATGCGGGCGTTCTTCTGCTGCTGCAGGGTGGCCACAAGCCCTGCAGCAGCACACCGGAAGGCGCAGGCCAGGGTGAAGCGCATCCCCCTTTGCTTGTCTTCCTCGTTTCGGACGAACTGGCTTGCACTCCTGCAGTCATTGTCGTTGTTGTGCCCAGGTTCCAAGGATATCCCCTTCCAGGTCTTCCATACCTTGTGCCTCGTTCTCTTCCTGATGGTCGTGCCCACACAGGTGGAGCAGGCCGTGCACCAGCAGAAGCGACACCTCTTCGGCAAAGCCGGTCGAGAACTCCTGCGCCTGGCACGCCGCGACATCGGGTGCTATCACCACATCCCCCAGCAGGTAGGCAGCCCCGCCCGGTTCGCTACCCGGTGTGCCGTCGCATTCAAAGGAGAGGACGTCGGTGGCACCCGCGATGCCGCGGAACTCTTCGTTGAGTTCGGCCATCCTCTCGTCGGTGACGAAGGTGACCGAGACCTCGGTATGCGGCGGGAGCCCCTGGTGCGCAAGGACGAACAAGGCCAGCTCCCTCAAGGGCAGAGGTGAGAGCCGCCCTTCGCCATGCTCGAAGTTGAGGTGGACTTCCACGGTGCGGCCTACTTCCGTGCTGCCTTGTCGTAGGCGGCCACGATGGCGGCCACAAGCGAGTGCCTGACGACGTCTTTGCCCGTGAGCTCGCAAAACGCGATATCGCGCAGGCCGGTGAGGATCGACCTCACTTGCATGAGGCCCGACTTCCCCTGGGGGAGGTCGAGTTGGGTCACGTCCCCGGTGATCGCCATCTTGGAGCCGAAGCCCAGGCGGGTGAGGAACATCTTCATCTGCTCGGATGTGGCGTTTTGCGCCTCGTCGAGGATGATGAAGCTGTCATTCAGGGTACGGCCCCGCATGAAGGCGAGCGGGGCTATCTCTATGACGCCGCTCTCGATGAGCTGTTCGGCGCGTTCCATGTCGGTCATGTCGAAGAGCGCGTCATAGAGAGGGCGGATATAGGGGTCCACCTTCTCGACGAGGGTTCCCGGGAGGAAGCCGAGGTTTTCCCCCGCCTCGACGATGGGGCGGGTCAGGATGATGCGGCCGACCTCCTTGCGCTTGAGGGCGGCCACGGCCATCGCCATCGCAAGGTAGGTCTTGCCTGTGCCTGCAGGGCCGATGCCGAAGGTGACGGTGTTGGCGCGCATCGCATCCACGTAGCGCTTCTGGCCTGCGGTCTTCGGGCGGATCGCCCGGCCCCGGTAGGTAAGCAGGATGTCCTCGCGCAGGGCCTGGGGGCTGAACTCCGCCGTGTGCAGGAGCTCTATCGCGTGGCGGACGTACTCGAAGGTCGGGCGCGAGCCCTCTTCGGTCATCTTGATCATGTCTGAGAAGAGCGCCGTCAGCGACTGGACCTCGAGGGGGTCGCCCACCAGGTCGATGATGTTGCCCCGTATGGTGACGCGGGCAGAGAAGGCATCCTCTATCAGGTGCAGTATCCCGTCCGATTCCCCGACGATGAAGGCCATGTCAACGCTTTGCGGCGCGGTCAGAGTGATTTGTGTCTCGTCTGTCATACAGGCATTCTACCGCAAAACTACCCGAAGGAACACCGGAGACAGG
Organism: Eggerthellaceae bacterium; assembly: GCA_009782605.1. GTDB lineage: Bacteria > Actinomycetota > Coriobacteriia > Coriobacteriales > Eggerthellaceae > WRIS01. The sequence continues at coordinate 85,729 of WRIR01000003.1, forward strand.
CGCTGTCTCCCTATTTCTTCAGGGTGTAGGCTTCCGCGTTCCCGCCAGCGTCGACATACATGATGCTGCCGTTTGCAGCAATGTAGACCTCGCCGTCCACTAACATGACGTCGCCGCCGTCGATGTTCACCTGCGTGCCCTTGGTAGGCATCTTCATCGAGCCCTTGCTTTCGTGGAGGTCGCCGTTGATGTAGACCGAGCCGTCGGGCATGATGATCCCCCTGCCCTCGTTCACGGAAACGGTGCCGTCCTTGTACGTCGCCACCTCATAGCCGTTGACTTTCGAGCTGCTTTCCGGCTTCCCCTTGGGGAGAACCTTCTCTATCTTGGCAGCGCTGTCGTCCTTCTTGGCGGTGCTGTCGTCCTTCTTGGACGTGTCATCCTTCTTGGACGTGTCGTCTTTCTCAACGGTATCGTTATCTTTCTTTGAGGCGTCGTCCTTCTTGGCGGTGCTGTCCTCGCCCGAACCCTCAAGTCCCGTCCCGGGCGCGTCGCCGTCGACCTCATCCCCGCTGTACATGAGGGTGAGGGTGTAACCCCGCGTGTTCCAGTCGGCCTGCACGACTACCATGTGCCCTTCCGACACCGCGTCACGCCCTGCCAGCACCGTTGAGCCGGTGCGTTGGGAGAAAAGCTCGCTGTCGGTGTTCGAGAGCATCCTGAATCCGTCTTCGCGGCACAGGTAGTCGAAGTAGTTGCGCATGTCCTCGCCCTGTTCTGAGCCCGGAACACTGTAGACGGCAGTCACTATCTCCCGGCCGTCGGCGGTATCGGCGACAGCGAGGCTTTGGAGCTTGCGCTGGTCGTCCAGGGCATAACTGACCGTCGGCACCTGGTCCCATCCGACGTTGAAGTGGTTGCCCTCGGTCACGCCCTTGTTGAAAAGCGACGTGCACAGCGAGATCCCCACAATGGCAGCAAGGGCAAGGAGCGCAAGGGCTGCGGCAATGCCTATCTTCAACCCCTTGGACATCCGCTTCTTGGGCGGGACGGAGGCAGCGGCGCCATAGGCCGGCGCCACGGGCTGCTCGACTGGCACCGCAGGCTGCTCAAGCGGCGGCGCGGGTTGCTCAACTGGCACCACGGGCTGCTCAGGCGGCGCCACGGGCTGGCCCTGCGGCATCGGGGGCTGCTGGGGCGGCACCGGCGCCTGTGCGCCGAAGGCCTCAGGCTGGCCAGACGGTACCGGCGGGGTCGCAAGCGGCTTGTTGGCGGGCGCCGACGAGACTTCGAGGGGCACAGGCTGGCCCTTGGGAGGCAGCTGCCCCTTCTGCGCAGGGGGCTCCTTCTGGGCCCTCTTGGCCGCGGGTTGCGCTGCCGGGGGTGCCTGCTGCTCGCCGGAAGGCGCTTTATGCTCAAAGGCCGCCTTGTCGTCTTTCTTGGCTGCGGGTTGCGCTGCTGGGGATGCCTGCTTCTCCCCCTTGGGCGCCTGCTGCCCCGAAGGGGCCTTCCCGGCCGGTGCCGGGTCCTTCCCGGCATCGGGCTCCTTGCCCGCTGGGGGCGCCTGGCCGCCTGTCTCGGCCTGTGCCCCCGACGTTGGCTCCCAGTACGCCGCACTGGGCGCCCCGGCCTGCACAGGGGAAGCCTGCACGGGCGGCTGTACAGGGGGCTGCTGGGCCTCGGCCTTGGGTGCGGGCCCGCCGTCCAAGGATGTCCCGCACTGGGGGCAGAAGTTCCACGCGCCGGTATTTTCCGCATTGCATTTCGGGCAGTTGTTCAAAGTCATGTTCGATCCCTTCTTTCGCATACCATCCATCAGCGAACATGAGAAACAGAAATATTTGATTTGGACAAACCTAACCCCCAAAGGCTATTCCGTCAAGGAATTTCTCGGCTTTGGGGAAGCGAATCAACCAAAAAAATAGAGGCTTGGCCGGACACGGCGCCTGCGCGGGGCTTTTCGGGCTGCCGCGCGGGGGACGGACGGGGCCCGAGAGGCCGCGCCCCTACCCGCCGAAGAAGGACATGCCCATGACGACGAGGGCCGCCAAGACGCCGATGAGGCTCTCGCCGCCCAAGACGCCGGACGCCACGGCAAGGCCCATGCTCTCGGCCTGCCTGCCGCGCGCGAGGCGGTCGTAGGCCACCTTGATGAGCCCTCCGAGGAAGGCCGTGAACGACAGGTAGAAGGGAAGGTAGACGCCGAGCCCCAGGGTCATGCAGGGGAGCTTGAATGCCGCGAGCAGGGCGCCGACGGCCACCCCGGCGACGAACCAGGCGATGTCGGGCACGCCGCCGACCATGGCGGCCACCACGCTTGCCTGGGCCGCGACGAACTCCTTGCCCGGCCCGAAGCTCTCTGTCCCGAACACCGAGACGAGCGAAACCAGCACCGCCGACGCGACCACCGCGCCGATGATGCCGCCCACCGCCTGGGCGATCCACTGGTCGCGCGGGTCGGTCCCCAGGATGGCCCCGGCCTTGAAGTCGTTCATGACGTCACCGGTCAGGCCGCAGGCGACCGCGACTATCGCCGCGATAAAAAAGAGGCTTGCCATGCTCAGGTCATGGCAAAAGACCTGGATGACCAAGAGCACCAGCACCCCGAAGACCTCCATGGGGTTGATGCCGGTGGCACCGGCGCTCTGGGAGCTCATGAGTATCGCTATCCAGGTGCCGGCGACAAGGAGGACGGACGGCACCAGCCCGAGGCCGAGCGCCCAGGCAGCGAGGCTGGCGACGGCGGCCGACACGAGCGGGGCCGCGATGACCCGCGCCTTTGTGGAGAGTATCTGCTCGCGCGCCGACGCCTGCCCGAGCGCGGCGGCCTGGGCCTTGCCGGGCACGGCGCCCTCGGCAGGCTGCGCGGCCTCGGCAGCTGCGCCTTCCTTGTCTCCCCTGCGTATCAGGGAGATGATCTGGACCGCCACAACCCCGACCCCCGCGCCGAGCATGAGGCCCATGCCGAGCGAGGTCTTTATCGCGGCTGCCTGGGCCATGTCCCAAAGCCCCGCGGCAGTGCCGGCGACCATGACGCCGAAGTCCCCGATAAGGGCTCCCAAGAACCACACAAACACCGCAATGGGGCCGACCATGAAGCCGACCGCAAGCAGCATCGGCGAGTTGTAGATGCCGAAGGCGACGCCGGGTATCTTGTCGGTGTTGAAGAGCATCGCCGGGATGACGCGCAGGTTGTCCCGCAAGAAGGCATAGGCCGCGGCGAACCCCAGCGAGCCGAACAGGGTCTTGCTCTTGAGCGCGCCCGCCTCGTTGGCCGCCAAAAGCGACTCAGCGGCCGAGACGCCTATCGGGTAGGGCAGGCGCGTCGTGTCGACGAAGTAGCGGCGCACGCAGGCCGTGGCTATCAGCCCGAGCACCACGCCGGACAGCGCGATAAGGAGCACCTGCCAAAAGGCGATGTCGGCGCTTCCCTCTAACATCCAGTACCCCGGGATGGTGAAGGCAAGGCCGCCGGCAACCATGGAGCCTGCACTCATCGCCGTGTGGGTGACGTTCGCCTCGTTGAGCGAGGTCTTCCCGAGCATCTTCAGGAAGAAGAGTGAAACCAAGGCTGCGAACACGATGGGCCACGGCAGGGCGCCGAGCTTCAAGGCGACATAAAGCGAGCTTGCCGTGATGACTGCCGCGCCGATACCGCCGATCACCATGCCCCGCACGCTCAACGCGGGGCGGGAGGCAGCTGCCTCGCTCAAAGTCTCAGTCTGCACCTTCGTGTCCTTCCCCTCCTGTTTTTCCCACCTGGAAGCATTGAATTATAGCGCAACGCACTACCCCTGTTAACCCCCAAGCCTTGAAATATGGGGGGTTCGGCAGCGGGGACGGCGGCTTGCCGGAGAAGGAGGCCGGGCGGGCTCGGCCGAACTGCCCGCCGCAGGCCCAGCAGGGCCGACAGGCTGCCCGGCGGCCGCGGCAGGGCCCACCAGACCGACGCGACGGGCCCGCGGCAGACTCACCCGTAGCGGTACTCGACGCCCATGGTGGGCCCCGGCCAGCCCCATTCCTTGACGATGGTGCCCCCGCAGGCAATGCGGCAGGTCCCGCATTCGAGGCACCCGGCGTAGTCGAAGGATGCCTTGCCGTCCTCATCGACCTTATAAAGCGCGGCAGGGCACACGCGCACGAGCTTCAGGAACTCGGCCATGTCCGGGTCTTCCACAAGCTCGATATGGGCACGCCCCTCATCGACCTCAAACTTGTTCAAAGCTAAATATTCATCGACATTAACCGTTATTTTGATATCGCTCATAGCGCCTTCATCCCCTTCCACAGGTCTTTCACCAGATTCATTACCCCGACCTTCCTCACCAGGGGTACCAGGGACTTCTTGAGCGGGGCGACCGGGCTGCCGTCAACGACGAACAGCGTGTTCATGGCGTCACGGACGAGGACCGGGTACTCGTTGAACAGGCGGGTCGTCGATTCCATGAAATGCGGGAAGCGCTTGAACTGCTCAAGGTCCTTCAAGACGAAGGAGCCCTCAAGCGCCTGCACGTAGCCCGTGAGGCCGGCGGCCGTGGTGTCGCCCGCGTCGAGCGCCGCCACAGCGCTCCTTCCCGCGTGCATCCCCGCGGCGATGGCGTAGTCCATGCCGCGCACCATATAACCCAGGTTCACGCACATCATGGCCGACTCTCCCGCGAGGATGACGCCGTCGGCCACAAGGGGGGGCATCATGTCGCGCCCGCCCTCGGGGACCATGTGCCCCGAGTGCTCCACCACGCGGCCGCCCCTGATGAGCGGCGCTATCGCAGGATGGGCCTTCATGTCCTCAAGCATCTGGTAGATGGGGGTGTCCGAGGTCGCGAGGTCGGATATGGTCGCCACGATGCCGAGGGAGACCGACTCCTTGTTGGTGTAGGCGAATCCGCCGCCGACATGCCCCTTGGTGGCGTCGCCCACGAACAGCCACGCCGCCCCCTCGCCCTCGTTTGCAAGCACACGGTCTTCGATGACCGAGGCAGGAAGCTCGATGACCTGCTTGATGCCGACCGCCATCGTGTCGCCCTTGGGGCGCTTGAACCCGACGGCCGACTCGGTCAGAAGCGAGTTCGCCCCGTCGCACAGGATGACGACGTCGGCGCTTATCTCGTCCTCGCCGGCCTTGATGCCGACCACACGGCCGCCTTCCTTGACCAGCTCCTCGACGGGGATGCCGAAGATGAACTCGGCCCCGGCCGCCTCTGCCTTGTCGGCAAGCCAGGAGTCGAAGGACCCCCGCAGCACCGAATAGGAGTCCTGCCCCGACACGAGCATGTCGTCGCTGGTGAAGTCGACGGTGAAGTTCGCGTCGGGAGCCATCATAGAGATGCGCTCGTGGGTGATGCGCCGCTCAAGGGGGGCCTCTTCCTCGAAGTCGGGGAATACTTGGCTGATGGCGTGGGTGTAGAGGCGCCCGCCGGTCATGTTCTTCGCGCCGGCGAAGTTGCCGCGCTCGACGACGAGCACCGACTTGCCCGCGCTTGCGAGCTCGTATGCGGCGATTGCGCCCGCGCAGCCCGAGCCGACAACGATTGCATCGAAATCTGACATGAGTAGACCTCCTTCCCGGCTTAGAGCGCCCCGACGAGGGCGGGGAGCACGTCTTTGATGTCGCCGACCAGGCCAAGGTCGCACTGCTTGAAGATCGGCGCGTTCTTATCCTTGTTGATGGCGACGACCGTGCCCGCACGGTTGCAGCCGACCATGTGCTGCATCTGGCCCGATATGCCGACGGCGACATACACCTTCGGCGTGAGCATCAGACCGGAGACGCCGATGTACACCTCGGTGGGAAGCCAGTTGAGGCCCTCGGTAAGCGGGCGGGAGCAGCCAAGGCCCGCGCCGAGCTTGTCGCAGAGCCCCCGTGCAAGGTCGAGTTCGCCCTCTTCGGCAAACCCACGCCCCGCCGCCACGACGACCTCTGCCTTCATGAGGTCGACGCCGCTCTTCTCGATAGGCCGCACCTCAACCAGCTCAAGCGGGCGGGGCGGGGCGACCCAGGCCGCCTCTTCCACGGTGTCCGTGCCTGAAACGGGCAATTCGGCGAATGTTTCAGGATTGATGGTATAGATAGCAGTCCCCAATGCCTTCAGGCGGCGATGTGCGACACCGCCGAAATACATGTTTGTTGCACTCTCGACACCAAGCTCAAGAACATCAGTGATGACCGAGGTCTTCGCGTGCGCGGCAAGCCTTCCTGCGATGACCTTCAAATGACGCGTTGGCTCGACAAAAACAAGTTCGGGTGCCTGCGCATCAAAGATCGCGTTGACGGTGTCAGCGGCATCGTCATAAACTGCACCTTGCGGCAAACTAACGTGGATGACTTTGTCCGCAACCCCCCTCGGTATTTGCCCCTCGCCTATAACAACGCACACCACCTCGTCTGCTAAGCCGCGCGCGCCGGCGCCGAGCTTCCCCGCAGCCTCAAAACCTTCTGCAAGCACTAAAGCCTTCATGGTTGTACCCTCCTTTTCCTACAGCGCCGCTTTGAGGGCCGCTGCGAAACGTGGCAGCGCTCCTTCTTCGGCAGCATCGATGATTACCCGTGCGCGGTCGGCCTGCTGCGGTGCGCGGCAGTCCAGCACCTCAAGCGTGCCGGTGGGCACGACGCCCGCACCGGCGACCTCAGCAGGCTTCTTACCTGCGGAAACGATGTCCTTCATGCCGGGGATGCGCGGAAGCGCCGCATCGGGGGTGACCGACACGACTGCCGGGGTCGCCACCCGCACGGTCTCGACGACGTCCTCAAGCGTGCGCTGTGCCTCAAGCACGCCGCCCTCAAGGGCAAGCTTCGTCACGGCCGTGACGACCGGAAGGCCCAGCCTCGCGGCAAGCTGGATGTCGACCTGCTGCGCATAGTTGTCTGCCGAGCCGTCGCCGCACACGACCAGGTCATAGTCCCCGACCTTCTCAAGGAGCGCCGCAAGCGCCTCTGCGCTCGCGAAGGCATCCATGTCGGCACAGGCATCGTCGGCAGTCATGAACAGCTCGTCGACGCCACGTGCCAGCACGTTCTTCCTCAGCTTCGAGTCGTCTATCGCGGCCCCGCCTGCGCTGATGGCGACAAGCGATGCCCCCGTTGCACCCGCAAGTTGGGCCGCGGCCTCGATGGCGTTGAGGTCGTAGGTCGACACGACCTGGTGGGCCTTCGAGAAGTCAAGGCTCCCGTCCCCCGCTACCTGGATATCCTGGTCGTCATGGACGACCTTGAAAGAAACAACAATCTTCATCCCAGCACCTTTCCCTTTCTGATCCGCTGTCCGATTCTCTGTGGTGCGGCGGCCTCGTTGGCTGGTGCCCCTATGGCCGGTGCGGCCGGCATCCGCCCCCGCTTCGCCGCGCTGCCCACAGTAAGCACCACAAAAGCGCCGCCCGCATCGCCAAATCACAGTGAAATCAGGGATACTTAAAAACATGCTATGCCTGAAAGGGGATGCCGCACCTGCCTTGGGGTCTCATGGTCGTGGCGGATGCTCCGCCCAGGTGCCCGCCCATACGGCTGAGAGAGCCCGGCCGCCTATTGGCGCCTAATCAGAAGGCGGCGAGGCGGGCACGGGCAGTGGCGGCGGCTTGGAGGTGGTTGCCGTTCTCGGCGACGTAGGCAAGCCATTGCCGCTCGCCTTCCCTGTCGCCGAGCTTTCGGTAGGCCTCTGCCTTGGAGAACGCCGCCCGCACCTTTGCGCGTGCGTAGACGCGCTTGTTCTGCAGGATGTCGTCGGTCAGCGCGAGAAGCGCGTCCGTGTCCCCGTCCCGCTCGGCGACGTCAAGGCTCCGCTCGCCCTGTATGAAGCCGATGCAGTGCTCGAACTCGGGGTCTTCGGGCGCCTGGCGTATCAGGGACTCCGCCTCGTCGAGGCAGCGTATCGAGAAGTCGTGGCCGTAGAGCAGCTTGATCGGCTCGTGCATGTTCAGGCAGATGCGCCCCGCAACCACGGGCTTCTTCGCGGCCTCGGCGCTTATGCGCATCGAGTCGATGACCTCCCTGGCCCTCCCGGTGTCGCCGACCTCGATATGGGCGGCGGCATACGATGCGTTGAAGAGCGAGCCCCAGTCGTTGAAGGGGGCCTTTATCCCCTTCGCCACGGTGCGCCCCTCGTCGAGGAAGCGCACGGGGTCGCACTCGTCGTTCAGGATAAGGAGCAGTTCCCTGAAGCGCTTGCCGGCCTTGTTGTTGAACAGGTGCGAGGCCGCGACGCTTGAGGTCGCAAGCGTGACCAGGGTCACGACCAGCACGAAGGGCGACAGGGGGCTCGTTGCGCCCGGGCCGAAGGCGCTCGCCGCGAAGAAGAGGAGCGCGGGGGTGACGGCACAGGCATAGTAGAGGACGAGGTATTTCCTAATGTATTGCAGCATGGGTCCATCCTTCGTATCGCAGGCCGCAGCGCACATACCACCCAATGCCTATTATATTGCATAGGAGGCGGCAATTGGCCGAGGAAGCAACACAGCTGCGCAGGGCGGCTGCCGTGACGCGGCCCCGGCGCAGAGCCTCAGGCTTCGCCCTGCACTTCGTTGAGCTCGTAGTTCTTCACGAACAGGATGAAGGCGTCGAGCGCCGCCGAGCGGATATGGCGTTTGTGGTAGGCCAGGTAGACCCAGTAGAACTCCTGCGGTATCTCGTCCACCAGGATCGTCTTGAGGTTCGTGAAGAGCTTCAGCCCGATGGAGTCGAGCATGAGCGCGGCGACGTTTCCCTTGAAGGACAGGAGCGACGCCATGGTGATGTCGTCGTCGTAGAGCTGCTGTACCTTGTCAAGCCGGTGCTCGCACAGCATGGCATAGACCTGCTCGCCGATCGGCGTGCCGCGGTGATAGGTATGCACCTCCTGGTCGTGGAGGTCGCTAAAGCTCACGCGGTCGCGCGTGGCGAGGGGATGGTCCTCCCTGACGCACAGGACGAGGCGCTTGAAGAGCACCGGGTAATACTCTATCTCCGTCTCCTCCTCCCTCTTCCCGCAGAACACGACGTCGAAGAGCTTGTCGTGCAGGCCCCGGGTCAGGGAGTTCGTGAAGCCCTGGAATATCTTTATCTGCACATTCGGGCCGTACTCCGCGCCGAAGGCGTTGAGCAGGGGGTGGAGGTAGTCTTCGAGGGTCGTGAAGGCCGTGCCCAGGCTGATGATGCCGCTGACCACCTCCTTGTGCTTCTTGACTGCCGCAATCCCCTCGTCGAGCCTGCTCAGCGCGGACGAGACATACTCGTAGAACTCCTCGCCGTAGAAGGTGAGCCCGATGTTGCGGCCTTCGCGGTGGAAGAGGGGGACGCCGAGCTCCCGCTCAAGCGACGATATGGCGTCCGAGAGCGTCGGCTGCGTGATGAAGAGCTCTTTCGCCGCGCGCGTGTAGTGCTGGAGCTCAGCGAGCTTCTTGAAGTAGTAGAGCTGGGAGAGATTCATGCGACCCGTTCCCCTTCCCTCACAATCACAGAGTTACCAAACTCGCCTTCGCCCTGCCGCTCTGAAAACGGGTGTTCCGGCCCCATGATACCCCGCAACGCCGCATTGTCAAAGAAGTCCCGGTTTGTTGCCCCCTCGCTCCCAGGCCCGCTAAAGCCCAAGGCCCGCCGTCAGGTGCGACAGCGGGCCCTTTCCGCAGAAGGTCAAGGACGGCGCGTGCCGGCCTTTGTTGGCCTAGAGCTGTTCAAGGTAGTGCTTCTTGCCTGCGTAGTAGGCGATGTTGAAGCCGATGTAGATGATGACGATGCTGCAAAGGCCGGTGATGAAGAAGGGGGCCCAGCCGAAGTTCTGGTAGATGAGCGCCAGGCCGGATGCCGCGAACGCGCCCACCAGGTTGACCGGGATAAGGATGACCGAATAGATGCGGTCGTAGTCCTTGCTGCCGAATATCAGCCTGGTCACATAGGGCAAGAGCGTTGTCACGAAGGGGTATATCAACCCGTACAGCAACCCGCCAGCGAAGGTGACCGGCAAGATGACGTTCTCGCCGCCGGCCCATATCATCGACAGGCCGATGAAGCCGCCGACGCAGCCGACGATCAAGGCCAGCTGAATGGACTTCGACTCCAAGGCGCCGATGAGCACCTTGCCGCCGGCCATGCCTATCATGGTGAAGGCCTCAAGGGTGCCCGACATGACCATCAGCGAACCGATCATCTCCATGGTCTCCCTGTCGACCGCGACATAGGCCTGGTAGAAGGTCGTGAAGTGCTGCGGGAATATACCGCCGATGTTGGCCATACATCCGGCAAAGATCAGCGCGTAGAAGTACCAGCGGGTGTAGGCCACCTTGGCAGGGACGCCCGGCTTCTCGATATGGCCGTCCACGGTCTCGTCGACCGTGTCCAAATCAGCGCCGTAGGGCTTCAGGCCGATGTCTTCTGGCCGCGACCGGATGCCGAACAAGGTGAATGGGACGCTCAGCACGAGGGCGATAAGGCCGATGTAGAGGTACACGTCGCGCCAACCGGAGAGGTCGGCACCTAAAAGGCTCTGGCCGAGAAGGTTGAGCACGGCGCCGCCGATGCCGGTCATCGCATAGGAAAGGCCGATAACGAGGCCGAGCCTCTTCTTGTACCAGCGGTTGAGAAGGCCGGCAACCATCAGCCACAGCAGGGTGATCTCACCAAAGCCCATGAAGACAGCAGAGACATACCATTGCCAAAGCTGCGTGTAGGTAGACATGGCCATGTACCCAAGGCTGGTGCACAGAGCAGCGATCGTGCAGATGATGCGCATGTCGAACTTCTTCAGCAGCCAGCCGACCGGTGCCGAGAAAGCAACCTGTGACAAATAAACGATTGTCATGTAGAACGAGACCTCGAACACCTCAACACCCAGGTAGGCCGCAACAGGCCGGTAGCAAAGCCCCGGCACGCTGAAGGTCGCCGCGGCACAGCCGAAGGTACAGAAGATGCAGGTCAGAAGCACCAAAAGATGCCGTACGGTCATTTTTTGGGTTCCTGATGAAGCGTTAGCATTCATGATTCCAAATCCTCCTTAGAATACGACATGGTTTTCCTTTCGTTTTCCGAAATTGTTACTGCCTCTAATACGTTATGAGTGACCCTAGGTATCGCACATCATGCCTTAGATTATGTGGTCTTCGTTCCGCGTAAGGAATGGACAATATTTTGTTTTTGTTGGTTTCTTGTGGATGCTTCGATAGCCAATGGCTATCGATCTATAGGAAGCGGCCTTACTTTTTATGGAGGCGCTTGTCCTCTTTGTTCGCCATGACCAAGAATGCGGCCCAGGCGCCGTAGCCGATGACGCCGAGTACGATGATGATGCCGGTCGGGACCTTGAGGAAGAGGCATACAACGAGTATGACGAGTACGATGGGGTTGATGTAGAGCGCTATCCTACGATAACGGTTGACAGAGACGACGCTTACCCTTTTCTTGCCGCTTTTCTTTGACATGGTCGACCCTTTCATAGAAGAACGCCTGCGTACCCGTGGTTGATACTGCATCGGCTGGCTCCATTATACGTGAGCGCATCAAGGAATGAACCGCACAAATTTCCACAAATCATAGATTTTGTGGAAAATTATGAGGCCGCTAGGCATCCTGCAAGCCTTTCCCAGGTGCCTTGTCGCCGCCCGCGGGGAAAGCTCGGATACAGCCGCACCCCTGCCGGGGCCAGAGGCCGCCCGCGCAGGCACACGCCTTGCTGCCTATAGGGGTATTATCCGCCTGCGGCGGCAAAATACCAGGGTCAGGTCTTCGTTTTTGACCGGGTGCGTGCCGCGTCCAGGGGCTTGTCCGCTGCATCCTGGCTGCAATTCCGGCTATACTGACGTGCTGCCCGCCCGCTAGCAGCACGCCCAGGGGCTTATCCTTTGGAGGCCCCCGCATACTTCCCGATGATGAGGGGGGCCGCTATGCGGACCATGATCTGGTCGGTCCCTTCGGCTATCTGGTTTCCCCGGCAGTCCTGCCATATCCTTCCCGCGCGGCTGCCCTCGCTGTAGCCCATGCCCCCCAGTATCTGCAAGGCGTCGCTCGCAAGCCTGGTCGCGGCCTCGGGGATGTAGCGCTTCATGAGCGCCACGCTCAGCCGCTCGCTCGAAACGGCATGGTCCACCTCCCAGGCCGCCCGGTAGAGCATGGAACGCATGTTGTAGAGACGCACCTCCATGTCGGTGAGCATCTGCTCGACCTGCTGGAAGCACCCGATCCGCAGGCCGAAGGCCTTCCTGTCCTGGGCGTGTGCCGCCGCGTCGGCCATAGCCGCCTGCGCCATGCCCACAGACGAGGCGCAGGTGAAGACGCGCCCTATCTCCAGGAGGCGGAACAGCTGCTTGAAGCCGCCCTGCCGCCCGGTCAGCCGGTACTCGGGCAGCAGTTCCACCTTGTCGAAGACGATTGAGGCGAAGGGAAGCATCGACTGGCCTATCTTGCTGATAGGATAGGCGGTTATCCCCTCTAGGTCGCGCGGCACAAGCCAGAAGGCCAAAGGGGGGTACTTCCCGGGGTTTTCCTCGTCCTTGTCGATTGCGGCAACAAGGATGTAGGGGGCATACTCCCCGTTGTTCACATAGGTCTTCACGCCGTCAAGGACGATCCCCTCCCCGGTCGTGCGCGTGTAGGTCTGCATGCTCATGGAGTCCGACCCGGCATCGGGCTCCGATATGGCCAGGGCAAAGAGCAAACGCCCCGTCCGCCGGTAGTCGTCGAGGACCAGCTGGAGCTCTGCCCCGGCCGAGAACTCCTCGATGATGCTCAGGTTGAAAAGGTCGTTTTGGAACGGGAGCGTCGCGCCGGCGCAGCGGGAGAGCTCCTCGATGATGAGCGCCTGGGAAAGCAGGGTGAAGGCGGCCTGTTCCCCGCCGTCCATGAGCTCTTTCAGGCCGAAGTACAAATCGACGAAGCCTTTCGCGATGTCGTCGGGCAGGCCCTCGTCCTTGCACCACTGCTTGACGGACTCGTTCGTGAAGCCCTTTTCCCCGAACTCGCGGAAAGCGGCAACGAACTGCTCCTGCTTGTCTGTAAGATTGAAATCCAAGGCCATACCCTTCCCTTATGCAGGCTTTCCTGCCGTCAGCGGGCACATGGGCGCTCCTGACAGCACCTCTAAATTATAAACAGTTCGCGGCCGATAGTTATACACAAATCACAGAAACTAACCAGGCGCCCGGCGAAGCCTGCTCCCCCTCTCTGCGCCCAGGCCCGCGTTTTGGCAGCCCGCCGCCTGCCCGGGGACAAGGCGCTGCGGGCTTTTTTTCGTCAGTTTGGCATTATTGTCCGTAGAATCGGAAGGCGTATCATGCGAACATGCAAACCAGGCAAAGAGGCACCATGAAGAAAGCTACAAAGAAAGGAGAGCTGTTCGTATGTCAGTAACAGAAAAACTGAACGGCTATGGCCCTCTCAATGGCGTGACAATTGTCGAGTTGTGCGAATGGGTCGCCGCGCCCGCAACGGTTCGTGTCCTTTCCGAGATGGGGGCTGAGATCATAAAGGTCGAGCCGCTCCACGGCGATGCCCAGCGCACACAAGGCCCCGGTTTCGGCTGCGAGCAAACCGACACGGAAGACCCCACGATCGACCTGAACAACACCAACAAGAACTGGGTTTCCCTGAACCTGAAGTCCGAGGACGGCGCACGGGTCATGCAGGAGCTGCTTGCAAAGGCGGACGTCTTCATCAACAACCTGCGTGACAAGGCGCTCGTCAAGCTCGGCATCGACTATCCGACCCTCAAGGCGAAGTACCCCCGCCTCATATGGGCGCAGCTGCGCGGCTACGGCGAGTTCGGCCCCGAGCGCGACACGCCCGGCTACGACGCGGTCTGCTGGGCAGCCCGCGGTGGCGTCGCCAACACCTTCCGCGAGGACGGGGCGGCCCCTTCCATCCCCCCGCAGGCCTTCGGCGACTACAACGCTGCCTCCGTCATGGCAGGCGGCATCTTGGCGGCACTCTTCAACCGCACCCGCACCGGTGTTGGCGAGAAGATCGTCTGCAACCTCTACGGCGTGGCCATCTGGGGCGGCAACATCGGGGTCATGGCGACGCAGTTCGGCGCGCCCTACCCGAAGTCGCGCAAGAAGGTGCCCAACCCCTTCAACAACACCTATATGACGAAGGATGACAAGTGGATGCTCATCTGCATGCCGCAATACGACAAGTACTACAACATGATGATGGAGATCACCGGCAACAAAGAGCACATGGACGACCCCGAGACCTGCAACCTTCCCGCCCTTAAGGCGAACGAGAAGCAGCCCCAGGTGATCGAGTGGCTTGAGGGCGCCTTTGCCACCAAGACCTTCGACGAGTGGGACGCCATCCTGCGCGAGCACGAAGTCCCCCACCAGAAGTGCTTCCGCTACACCGACATCATCGCGGACGGGGAGGCCTATGCCAACGACTCCCTGCGCTGGGTCGAGTACAAGGCCTTCGGCAAGAAGGCGCTGCCCATGTCGCCCCTGCGCTTCGAGTCCTACGGCGACCCCCCGGTCATCCTCTCGAAGCCCATCGGTTACCACACCGACGAGTTCCTCAGGAAGCTCGGTTATGACGAGGGCCAGATCAAGGAGATGGAGGAAAAGGAAGCCGTCAAGTGCTATCACGGCGAGGAGATACCCGACACCGTCTTCTCCTCACAGCGTCAGGAAAAGGGGGAGGCGACACGCGCCTGGCAGTAGCCGGCGGCCCTCTCTTTCCCACAAACAGGCACCACCCCCTTACAGAAAAGGCCGTCCACCAGCGGCCTTTTCCTTTGCGGTTCCCGTGCACCTGCAGGGGCTCGCGCCCGGCCTGTGCCACATGCACTTGCCCGACACCCAACGCTCGATGCCGACAGTTCCTGTGCTTCCCCTCCATAAGGAAAACCCCCACGCCCTGAGGGCATGGGGGCCTGTTTTCCGTGCGGCGGGCTTATGGGCCTACATGTTGTGGAAGGCGTACTTGTCCGGGTTCTCCTTCACGTCCTCTTTGTTCTTCGGGTTCATCTTCAAGGTGCCCATGATGCCGTCATTGGTGTTGGAGGCGAGCACCTGGTTGCGGTTCTCCATCTTGACGACGTTCTCGAAGCTCGTCCCGTCAAGGGAGCTTTGCAGGCACTCCTTCGTGAGGCGCAGCCCGAAAGGCGCCGTTGCGGCACACATCTCCTCGGCGAACTTCACGGCCTCTTCGAGCACGTCGTCGTCGGCAACGACCCTGTTTGCAAAACCCCACTCGTAGAGCTTCTGGGCATCGAAGCGGCTCGGGTTCATCAAGACCTCGCAGGCACGGGCATAGCCGATTATCTTCGGCAGGAAGAAGGAGCCGCCCATGTCCGTCCCGGTGTAGCCGATGCTAAGATAGCCGGCATTCATCTTGAAGGACTCGCCCAGGATGCGCATGTCGCAGGCACACGAGATTGAAAGGCCGCCGCCGACCGCATAGCCCTTGAGGGCACCGATGATGGGCTGCTCGCAGCGGCGCATGTTGACTATCTGGTCGGAGCACATGCGCTGCATGACGTAGAAGTCGCGCTGGATGCGGCCCATGTCCTCGGGCGGCTCAAGCGCAAGGTCGTTCAGGTTGAATCCGGCACAAAACGACTTCCCCTCGCCGGTCAAGATGATAACCCGGCAGTCCTTGTCCAGGCGGACTTTGATGAGGAAATCGTTGTACTCGCTCATCTGCTTGTATGACATAGCATTGAGGTTTTGGGCATCGTTGAACGAGCAGATGTAGACCGGGCCCCGCTTCTCTATGCGTATCTTCTCATAGTCATAGGTGAACTCTGGCAGATGGTAGCTCTCTTGGTATACGCTCATTGCATTCAATCCCCTTTCGCTTTCTTGCCTTCTTTTCAGGTATGAGGAAGTATCAAAGTCCCTCCTTCGTCGCCTTCCATATTCCTCGTTTTTTGTCCCTATTGCTAGGGACAAAATCAAGCCTTTGTTTCGTATTCAGGTTAATTTTTC
This sequence comes from Eggerthellaceae bacterium, assembly GCA_009782605.1. Taxonomy (GTDB): domain Bacteria; phylum Actinomycetota; class Coriobacteriia; order Coriobacteriales; family Eggerthellaceae; genus WRIS01. The sequence continues at coordinate 101,548 of WRIR01000003.1, forward strand.
ACCATATCAAGGCAATTGTCCTGTTTCCTGTTCCCTTCCCCCGCAGCTCCGAAACACCGTCGTGCCGATGTCGGATTACCTAGGGATTTCCACTCAAAGACCTCCCCTATCAATCCATAGGAACTTCCGATTAGAGGCGTCCAAATAGCCGGTTTTTTTCACTTCCTGGGGCATACAATGGTATGAAGACCTGACAGTAGTGCATCCACAAATGGGGGTTTGTGGGCTTTGCAAAACAGGAGGAACCAGATGAATCCACATGCGAAAATCACCGACGAGCAGTTCAGTGCCTACCTCAAGCAGATCCGCGATCTGGCCGAAGGGCCCTTGGAAGAGCTTCAGCACGAAGTCGAGAGGTCCAACAAGTTCCCCCAAGAATTCTTCGACCTTGCCCGTGCGAACGACCTGTACCGCTTCTCGCTGCCAAGCCGCTACGGCGGCTGGGACCTCAGCGAGCTTGAGATACTGAAGGTACAAGAGGAATTCAGCCGGGGGCCGGGCGGCATGCGGATGCACCTGCACTATGCCGCAGACCTCAATTGGCGCATCCTCGACGGATACGGGTCCGACTACCTGAAGTCGAAGTATATGGACAAGTTCCAGGACAAGTCGATCTTCACCTGCTTTGCGTTGACCGAGCAAACCGGCGGCACGGGAGCCGACATCCACACGATTGCCGAGAAGGACAGCGCCGGCAACTACGTCATCAACGGGGAGAAGTGGCTCATATCGCATACCGACTGCTGCGACTTCGCTTATGTGTTCGCCGTGACCGACCCCGACGACCCGAAGGACACACGCCTGTCGGCCTTCTTCGTCCCCGTCGACACGCCCGGCTATGAGACCGTCTTCATGCCCCACATGATGGGCTGCCGCGGCGCTGGCCACGCCGGGCTCCGCTTCACCAATATGGTGCTCGACAAGAAGTACCTCCTGGGCCGCGAGGGTCAGGGGATGGAGATAGCCATGCATGCGCTCGCGGTGTCCCGCGTGCATATCGCCGCGTCCAATTTGGGGATGTCCCAGAAGATGCTTGAGATGAGCCTTGAGCGCGCCCAAGACCGCATTACCTTCGGCAAGCCGATTGCGAGCCGCCAGGCCATCAAGATGAAGATCGCCAACATGGACATGATGGTCCACGGCCTGCGCTGCATGGTCTATGACTTCGCCCGCGACTTCGACGAGGACCCCCATGGCGAATACATCGACGAGAAGGCCGCCATCTGCAAACTGTTCTCCATTGACACCGTCAAGCTTGTCTCAGACGAGATGCTTGAGATATTCGGCGGGGACGGCTATTTCGAGGGCAGCCCCTATGGGCCGACCGAAAGACTCTACCGCGACTGCCGCGCACTGTGGCTTGAGGAAGGCGCACCCACCGTCCAGCGCATCACCATCGCCCGCGAATGTCAGAGGCACCGGGCAAAGCTCGAATACCTGGTTTAGGCAAGGCCCTGAAAAGGAGCGCCTTGGCATGATTCCCGGCTTGAGGATAGACGAGCAACACAAGGCCTTGTACTACGAGAAAGGCTACTGGACCACGCATACGCTCAACGATATCTGGATCGAACGGGTAAGAAACCACGGCGATAAAGAGTATGTGGCAGACGACCAGGGAAGCCGCCTTACCTACAGAGAGGTCGACGACCGGGCCGCCCGGCTGGCGTCCTGGCTGGCCGGGCACGGGGTCGCCGTCGGCGATGTGGTCTCCTTCCAGATCCCCACCTGGGCAGAGTTCAGCATCGTCTATGTCGCCTGCCTGAAAGTCGGGGCGGTCATGCACCCGCTGTCCTGGAAGTTCAACGACGAGGACCTTGTCTACAACATGAACAAGGTGGGAACCAAGGCATTCATCTGCCCCACCTACTTCCATAAATGCGATTACGAGAAGATGGCCCTGGACATCGCTGACCGCATCCCCAGCCTTGGGTCGGTGGCACTCATCGACAAGGTCGAGCCTTCGTTGCATGGCCTGCCGACCCTCTCGTCTGTGGCAAGGGCCTCCCAGCCCCTCACGGCAAAACCTGCCGTGAGCGCCGACGACGTCGCCTGCATCCTCACCACCTCGGGCACGACCGGCAAGTCGAAAGAGGTCATGCTCACCCACAACAACCTCGTCTTCTCGGAGCGCTCCTTCGTCAAGGGCTTCAAGCGCGGCGAACGCGACGTCATGTTCATGCCCTCCCCCTTAAACCATGCCACCGGCTTCTTCCACGGCATCCTTTCCCCGATGATCCTCGGCGGGCGCACCGTCCTCATGCAGGACTTCAACGCGAAAGGTGCCATAGCGCTCATGAACGCCGAGGGTGCCACCTGGTCCATGGGCGCGACCCCCTTCATCTACGACATCCTCACACATATCGAGAAAGAGCAGGGGGAGCCCCTTGAGACCCTTGGGCTCTTCTTGTGCGGCGGGGCGCCCGTCCCCAGCAGCCTGGTGCGGCGGGCCTGGCGTCAGGGCATCCTCTTGTGCGAGATATACGGCTCGACCGAGAGCTGCCCCCACGTCTATGTGCCGCCCGAGCACTGCCTTGAATGGGACGGGGCCTGGTCAGGCATCCCCTTCGAAGGCATCGAGGTGCGTGCCGTGGACGAGAGGCGGCGCGAGGTCGAGCGCGGCGGGCACGGGGAGGAATGCTCGCGCGGCCCCCACCAGTTCGTCGGCTACTACGCCGACCCGGAAAGGACCGACCGCATCCTCGACGGCGAGGGCTGGTTCTACAGCGGCGATCTCTGCCGCATCGATGAGGGCGGCCGCATCCGGATTACCGGGCGCAAGAAAGAGATAATCATACGGGGCGGCGAGAACATCTGCGCCACCGAGATAGACGACTACCTCGAAGGCTGCCCCGGGGTCGGCAAGCACGCGACTATAGGCATGCCCGACAACCGCCTCGGGGAGCGCATCTGCACCTTTGTCGTGCCCGCCGACGGCGTCGTCCCGACCCTCGCAGGGATAACGGCCTACCTGCATGAGAGGCACGTGGCACGGCGGCTCTGGCCGGAGCATATCGAGCTCATAGACGCCATCCCCACCACCGCGACCGGGAAGGTGAAACGCTTCCTTCTGACCGACGAGCTGAAAAAGCGGATGGGCGAGGCAGCAGCCGGCGCCTGAGGCCGGGGACTTATGTGTGTTGCAGAGGCGTTTCTGCCCCCACGGGTTGCCCCCTCGGGCTGTCGGGTGTCCGTGTGTCATTGGGGACGTATAATTTTGACACCTTCTGCTATCGGCCCACTTCCCGGCTCAGCCCACGGGATCTGTCCCCGTGGGTTATCTTTTTGTGTGACACAAAAAGGAACGTCCCTATTGTGCTGTGCTATTGTGCTGTGTGCTGTGTCACGTGTGTCCTGCGACGCAGGGGTCGTCTATGGCGAAGAGGTAGTCTATCTGCGCCTGTATGTTGGCCCGTGTCGCAAGGTCGAGACGCGCATCGACGTCGTCGTAGACCGCTTGGGCCAGGTGCTCCACGTCGATGGTGCCGCCGCGGTGTATCGCCCCGCGGACTTGGGCGAGCCTCTTGAAGCGGTGTGCCTCGGCCAGGGATATGTCCGTCAGGGGGTTTTCGACAGGGGGGCCGTGTGCGCTCAACAGCCGCAGGTAGGAGCCCTCCCTCACGAGCGCCTTCACACGCCTGAGGCTTTCAAAGTAGTCCTGCAAGGTGCCGTCGGGCCAGCATATCACCGTCGGCGACTGGGCAAAGACAAGGTCGCCGGTCGCTATCGACCGGTCAAGGGGGAAGCATATCCCTACCGAGTCCGAGGAATGGCCGGGCAGGTACACTACCTCGAAGAGGGGGCCCGCATCAACAGGCTGGAAGGGGCCTTCGGCGAGGTTTTCGTGGCTGCGGGAAAAGACAGGCGCTCCCCAACGCCGCGACGCCTCCGTCGCACCCTCGCTGTGGTCGGGGTGGCCGTGGGTAAGGACGATAGCCCCGATGTCCAGCCGGTCCTCCTGGCAGGCATGCTCGACGGCCTCGAAGTGCTTCCTACTTGACGGCCCCGGGTCTATAAGGACCGCAGCCCTTGAGCCCGGCTGTGAGAGCACCCAGGTGTTCGTCCCCGTATAGGTCATGGCCGACGGGTTGTCGGCAAGCACGCAGCGGGCAAAGGGAGACACCCGCCCGCCTGCCCAGGCAGGCACGGCGCACGGGCTGTCTAGGGAAGCATGCATCTGAGGACGACCATCCCGTCTTCCTTGACGTGGGGCTCAAGCATGACGCGGCCGGGGCAGGCCGCTTCGGCCATGAGCGCCTTGACGTCGGCCGCCTCCGCGATAGGGCCGAGGTTGTGGCGCGTCGGGGGGAGCAGGAGGACCCTGCCCTCGTCGGCCTGCCGGAATACCCATCGGGGGTCGACCCAGTCGGCTATCACCGCCTCGCTGGTAGAGCCGTCCGGGGCCTGCCCCTGCGGGAGGGCGGCAGCAAAGAAGAAGGTGTCGTAGCGCCGGGGTTCGAAGACGGGGGTCAGCCAATGCGCGCGCAGGCTCAAGAGGTCGCTCCGTAGTACCAAGCCGTACTCTATCAAAAACTCCGAGAAGGACTTGGCGTGCTGTGCGAGCAGGGCCCTCTCCTTTTCCCAATGCGCCTCGCTCAAGTCGTCGATTACCTGGGACTCGTCAACCCCTGCCAATAACACGCCGCATTCCTCGAAGACCTCGCGCGCCGCAGCGACCACGATACAGCGTGCAAGCTCTTCCGGGCAGCCCAGCTCCTGCGCCCAGGCCGCCGGGGTCGGGCCTGCCCAGGGCAGGCGGGGGTCTACGTCGCGCGGATCGACCCTCCCCCCAGGGAACACCACGGCGTTCGGCATGAAGGCCATGGTCGCCGCCCGCTGCAGCATGAAGACCTCTACCTTGCCCCCGTCGCTGTACGGGGAAGGTGCTGCCGCCTTTCCGTCCACATCGCGCACCAGCATGACGGTCGCGGCATAGCCTGGCTCGGCCGGCTCGAAGTCCGTCGCTGCAAGGTAGCTCCGGACATGCTCGGTGAGCGCCTCTGCCAGGGGCACCTCAAGCACCATGCCGCTTTTCCACTCGTCCATGGAAGAACCCGCTTTCTCTTTTTCCTTGCCCCTATTGTAGGGTGCCGACCCGGTGCCATGAATACACATTATTCAAAGAATGACCGGATTCTTGATCTCTCTTTTGCCGTATCATTCTCTTAGAAGAAATATTAGAAGTATGTGCCATGGGTCAATGCTACAAAGGAGCCTGGTTATGGTACAACAGCATCCGATTATCGAGGTAGACTGCACCCTGGACCACCTTGAGTACGGCGATGTCCTCGCCGCCTTGGGCGGCACGGACGAACAGGGCGGGCAGGGCGGGGCAGAGCGGGAGGCCCATGTCGCCTACCTTGCCGACGAGTGTGTCAAGGTGCTCAAGCCGCGGGGTGCCTACAAGATCTTCAACCCGGCCATCTGCACCTTGCCGCCGGCCTACACCGAGCCTGCCATCAAGCTGGTGGGCACCATGATGGTCTTAAAGGGGCAGGCGATCTACGAACGCATGCGGCGCGCCACCCACTGCACGCTCCTCGCCGTCACCTTGGGCTCCCAGGCCGAGCAGGAGGCCCTGTGCCAACGCCTGTGCTATACCGAGGCCGACAAAGCGATACTCGACGCCTGTCTCGCGGCGATGATCGAGCGTGCTGCCGACAGGGTGATGGCCGACATCATCCGTATGGCGCTTGAGAAGGGCCTCTATACCGACGAGCGCCTTTCCCCCGGAGATGCGGACTTCCCCCTTGAAGTGCGCGACGGGATATCCTTCTACCTCCAGGCCGAGAAGCGCCTGGGGCTGGGGCTGGGCCCCGGACACGAGCCGCAGCCGTCCTATGCGGCCTTTTCCGCCGTGGGGATGTACGACAAGAGCCACGCCGGACGGCGCCGCGGCTGCGGGCGATGCAAGTACCGGGATTTCTGCAGCATCCGCGCCATCGGCATGAACTGCCATGGCGGGAAGGGCTCTTTCAAGCAGGCCGATGCTCCGCCGGCCGTCTAGGCCGGGAAGCCCTCACCTGGTTCAGTCGGGCGGTTTCTGCCGCCCCTCCCCCTGCGGCCTTCCCTCTGTGGCCTTCCTTCGTCGGGATGCGGGAAGGGCGGCTTGCGCCGCCCTTCCCGTGCATCTCCGCCCCTTCCGCTGCCCTCTTTCAGCATCCTGCTTACTATAGTCCCACCAACAAAGGAAGCCGTGCGGGAATACCTGTCTAAAGCGTGTAGAGGTGGTCTGGATCCTCGACGCCCTTGGCATACTCCTTCAGGATGCCGCGGCCCGAGATGTGCACCATGATCTCCACCGTTCCGCCGCCTATCTGGAACCCGCGGCAGTCGAGCATGAGGCGCGAGACGCGGGTCTGGTCGGTGAAGCCGAGGCCGCCCATGAGCTGCAATGCCCGGGAACACACGTCGGTCAGCTGGGGGGCGCCGTAGCGCTTGAGCATGGCGGCGTCGTTGTTGACCGGCAAGCCATTGTCCATCTTCCAGGCGCTGCGGTACAGGGCGTTGCGGACGTTGGACAGCACTATCTGCATCTCGACGATATGCTCCTGGACGAGCTGGTAGGTCTTGATGCCCTTGCCGAACTGCTGGCGCTCGTTGACCCACGCGCAGGCGTCCTCCATCGCTGCCTGGGCCTCGCCCAAAAGCTCGGCCAGCAAGACGATACGCTCCCATTCAAAGTTCTTCATCAGCTGCAAGAAGCCCTTGCCCTTGATGCCGAGAAGGGCGCTGTCGTCGACGACGACGTCCTCAAGGTGGATCATCGCGAAGGGCATTATCTGCATGCCTATCTTGTTGAGGGGCTCTATGGTGACGCCGGGGGCGTTGGCGGGAACGAGGTACATCGACATCTCCTTGTTCTCGCGTGCCGGGTCCTCGTCCTTGCAGACAACGATGAAGCCGTCAGAGGTCTCGCCGGAGGTCACCCAGGTCTTCACGCCATTAATGTGTATCTTGCCGTCGGCGTCGCGCGTGGCCGTCGTGGTCATGCCCTGGTTGTCGGAGCCCGCCTCGGGCTCGGAGATTGCCAGGCAGTAGGGTGGGTAGCCATGCTCCTTGTAGTAGTCCATTGCGTATTGGAACTGCTCGGGCGAGCCGAACTCGGCCATGTCGAACATGATGAGCAGGTTGGGAGCCATGGGGATGTTGCCGCCGGCGTGGTTGAGCTCTTCGATGATCATCGTCATGGTCAGATGGTCGACCGGCCGGCCGCCGTACTCTTCCGGCAGGCCGTACAGGCCCCAACCTTCTTCGACCCAGGCCTTGGCGACCTTGGGGTCGATGCCGCGGTTCTTATACCCCTCGGCGATGACTTCCTCGGGCAGCCACTTCTTCGCGAACTCGCGGATGCCCCTCTTGATCCTCAGTTGCTCTTCTGTATACCCAAAATCCATTGTTCCTCCTATCGGGTTTTTGTCCCTATCGGGTTTCTCTCGGCCCCGGGCACTGTCGCCTCGGGGCCTCTGTGGACCACCCCGGCCCGCCTGGGGCCGGGGCAGGTGTTCCTATAATTCCTAAAACGCCATACCTGAGAGGTATCCGCCCTTGACGGCCTCAAGGGTGCGGTAGACCTCGCCCTCGGGCGTCATCGCATCGCCGATAAGCTTCGCCTGGGGGAACTCCTTGACTATCTCGTCATAGAGCTTCGTGTTCTTCTCGACGCCCAGCGAGAGCAGGACGGTGTCGCACTCAAGGAAGGACTCGGTCACGGACTCTTCCTTCGTCTCCCTGTCAAGAGTGGTGGTACGGACCTTGGCGCCCTTCTTCTCCACCGCAAGGAGCTTGGTGCCCGGCATGAGCTTCACGCCCTCTTTCTTGAGCTTGGCAAGCGTCGGGTTCTTGTCGATGATGCCTATCCCGTTGCCCATCTTGGGAGCTTCCTCGATGACGGTGATCTCACGGCCCTCGCCCATGGCGTCGGCGCACTCAAGGCCCGCAAAACCGCCGCCGACGATGACGACCTTCTTGCCGACGACTGCGGTGGGCCCGGCACTCATGTTGAGGCCCATGCGCATGAAGCCCACGGTCCCGCCCTGGGCCTTGATGGCCGTGACGGCGGCCTTCCAGAGCAGACCCTTGCCCTCAGGCACGATGCCGGCGACCATGTCCTTGATGTCTTGCGACGACACGACGTTCTTCCCGTCGATGCCGGGGACGTCGATGGCTATCACCTCGCCGCCGGGAGCGACGACTATCTCGTCGGGGGCGAGGGATGCGAGGGTCGCCGCGTCTGCCTTCGCGCCCAGCCTGAGGTCGATACTGGGATGGAGCTTGACTTCCTCTTTCCAGTAGGCGACCAAGGGCTCGATGTTCGCATTGAGGACCTGGGCCATGTTCAAAAGGCCGCTGACCCGGTCGCTCTTGTCCAAGACGGTGACCCTGTGGCCGCGCAGCGCAGCGACACGCGCCGCCTCAAGGCCGCCGGGGCCAGCGCCGACGACGACGACATGCTTCTGCTCCTCGGCGGGATGCTCTTCCGGCGTCCCTACGGCGATGCCCTCCCAGACATTGGCGTTGACCGAGCACTGGCAGGGCTTGCCGAGGAAGATGTTGTCGAGGCAGCGGCTGCACACGATGCAGGGGCGCACCTGCTCGGGGTGGCCGGCCGCCACCTTCTTGGCCGTGTCGGGGTCGGCGATGAACTGGCGGGCCATGCCGACCGCGTCGCCGTAGCCCTCGGTGACGACCTTGTTGCACATGGCCAGGGTGTTGATGCGGGTCCCGGGGAAGACCGGCTTGGCCGTGACGGACTTGCACTCCTTCGCCAAGCCGATGAACTCGCCCTCGGGGACTATCTGGTTTGCCACCGGGCGGGGGGCCTCGTGGAAGCCGACCTGGATGCTCCAGGCATCGACCCCGTGCGCCTCGATGATCGGGATGAGCTCCTTCGTGTCCGCAATGCGGTTGCCGTCGGGCATAAGGTCGTCTGCGGATATGCGGATGAGGATAGGCATGTCCTCGCCGCAGGTGCGGTGGACCTCGTCGATTATCTCGGTCAGGAAGCGGGCCCGGTTCTCGGCCGACCCGCCGTACTCGTCGCTGCGGTGGTTCGAGTACTTCGAGAGGAAGCGCATGACCATGTAGCCGATTCCCGCATGTATCTCGATGATGTCGATCCCGGCATCCTTGCAGCGCTTGGCCGCCGCGCCGTACTGCCCGACGACAACCTTTATCTCGTCGGCCGTGAACTCGCGCTCGGGCATCCCCACGAAAGGCCCGCTGGGGACGTCCTTCGACGGGGCGTATGAGAGCAGCGCGTCGGCGCCGCTGGCACGCCACTCGTAGCAGAGCTGCAGCTGGGCGGCGACCTTTGCGCCGTGGGCATGGCACACCTCGGCGATACGCTCCCACCCGGGGATGAACTGGTCGTCCCAGATGCCGCAGGCGCCGGTCGTGGTGTGGTACTTCGGCTGGGTGTCGAAGCAGTCGCTCACATAGGCGGACCCGACCTCGATAAGGCCGACGCCGCCTTTCGCGCGCTGCTCGTAAAAGTCCACCAGGTCATCAGATATGTGGTAATTGTCGACCTTCTCTATCGTCATGGGAAGCATGACGAAACGGTTCCGCAGTTCAACCTTGCCGATCTTGAACGGCTCAAGCAAAGCCTGGTATTGTGCCACGATACAACTCCTCTCCACGCATGCGTATTCTTCCTCGTCTATGATAGGCACCCGACGCAGCACTATCCATGGACAGAATCACCTCTTTGTTGCTTTTCTTGGCAAATTGGAAAAGAATTTCCCTCTAGATGGGAAAAATTGGCCTATTTTTGTCTGGGAAAGCGATCTTTCCGTAGGGTTTTTGAACTCGCTTACGAAGATAATTGCACATTTTTCGTATTTTGTCCGTGAAAAGCAGGCATTGCATACTACAATGGTGGTGTCGACTCCGCTGCCAGAAACCAAGAGGAACGAGGACACGATGAACGCGCTCAACACCATGCTGTTCTTTGCGGACACCTTCGTCGACCTCTGCAACGAGACGCCCCTCGCGAAGATATCCATCAGCGACATCGTCGAGCGGACCGGCAAGAACCGCAAGACCTTCTACTACCATTTCGAGAACAAGGACCACCTCATCATCTGGATATTCCGCCACGACCTCGGCCAGGCCCTCAAGGAGGCTTTCCCCGAGGGCACCCTGCTCTACGAGGCCGCGAGCGAAAACCCGCTTTCCCAGTTCCCCTACTATGTGATGCAGAAGTCCGGCGTGCGCTCCCTCGACCACTCGATGTTCTTCGAGTGCTTCTCAAAGACCCTGGAGGGGAAGCGCCGGTTCTACACGCAGGCCCTCTTCGACAACGGCCCCGGCTCGCTACGCAACTACCTCTACGACCTCTACCTCCCCACCCTGCGAAACGACATCTACCTGATCCTGTCGAACCGCTACCTGCCCGACGAGAACGTGCAGTTCCTCGCGGAGTTCTACACCTGCGCCTTCCTCTATTACTTCATCCGCAGGTGCTGCAGCCAGCCCCACGTGACGAACCTCATCGGCCATGCCGGCCCCTTTGCCAACATCATCCACAGCTCCTTGGAGATGGAGATAAAAGAGGCGCAGCTCAGGCGGAACCTCTAGGCGTTTGGCATCCCCCATCCCTGGTGGTCGGTGTGCAGGAGGTGGTGGGACTTCTCTGAGAGCGGTTTCCCGAAGAACTCGTCGTATATCTTGACTATCGCGGGGTTCTCGTGCGAGAAGCGGTAGGCGTTGTTACTGTCGAGGTCGTAGAGCACCTTGCTGCGCTTGGCGCGGATGCCCAGGTCCTTGCTGATAGGCTGCCCGCCGCCGCCGACACAGCCGCCGGGGCAGGCCATGATCTCGACGAAGTCGTAGTCGGCCTCGCCGGCCTTGATGGCCTCGATGAGCTTCTCGGCGTTGCCGAGGCCCGAGGCGATGGCTATGCGCACCGGCGTCCCCGCCAGGTCGAAGGTGGCCTCCTTCCAGCTCTCCTGCCCGCGCACCACGGCGAAGGCGTCGGGGTCGGGGTTGGTGCCGACCACGTAGTAGTAGCCGCTGCGCAGGGCAGCCTCCATAACCCCGCCGGTCGCGCCGAATATCTCGCCGGCGCCCGAGCCGATGCCCAGGGGCTCGTCGAAGTCCTCTTCTGCAAGGTTTTCCAAGTCGATGAAGTCCGCGCAGATGAGGCGGTCTATCTCGCGCACCGTCAAGGCGACATCGACGTCCTGGGCGCCGCATGCGTCGTTCATAGTGGGCAGGGCGCACTCGTGCTTCTTCGCCAGGCAGGGCATCGCCGACAAGGAGACGATGCGGCAGGGGTCGACGCCCAGGGCTTGCGCATAGTAGCTCTTTGCCGTCGCGCCGAACATCTGCTGGGGCGACTTGGCAGTCGAGAGCCTGTCCACCATCTCGGGGTGGTTCCCCTTGACCCAGCGCACCCATGCCGGGCAGCAGGAGGTGAACATCGGCCAGCTGTAGGAGTCCTTGTGGGTGAAGCGCTCGACGAACTCGCTCGCCTCCTCGGTGATGGTCAGGTCGGCGGTGAAGTCGGTGTCGAAGACGTAGTCGATGCCGACGGCACGCAACGCGGCGACGAGGCGGTTGACCGTGGCCTTCTCGCGGTCAAGCCCCAGGCTCTCGCCCCAGGAGGTGCGCACCGAGGGCGCTATCTGGATGAGCGTTATCTTGTCGGGGTCTGCAATGGCGTCCAAGACCCTGTCGACGTCGTCGCGCTCTTTGAGGGCGGCGGTGGGACAGTGCGTTATGCATTGCCCACAGATGGTGCAGAGAGACTGCTCGATGGGCTGGGCCTTCGCCACACCGACGCCGGTGTGCGTCGCACGGTTCTTCATGGCCCAGATGTGCGAGGCCTGCATGTTGTCGCAGACCTGGACGCAGCGCCAGCACGCAATGCACTTGCTTGCGTCGCGGATAAGCGGGAAGTCGCGGTTCCAGACGGGCTTCTTCTTGCCCTTCCTGAAGCGCACCTCCGAGATGTTGAGGTCGTTGGCTATCAGCCGAAGCTCGCAGCTCCCCCCGCGCACACAGCTCGTGCACTGGACGTTGTGCTGCGACAGGAGCAGCTCCACGTTGAGCTTGCGGGCCTTGCGCACCTTGGCGGTGTTGGTCTTGACGGCCATGCCCTCATACACCTTGTTGTTGCAGGCGGCAACTAGCTGGTCCTCGCCTTCGACCTCGACCACGCACACGCGGCAGGCCCCCGGGTCGTTGAGGCCCCAGTAAAAGCACAGCGTCGGTATCTTGACGCCTGCCATCGAGGCGGCGGCAAGAATGGTCATGTTCTCGAAGGCCTGTACCTGCCTGCCGTTGATGGTCACGTTGACGCGCCCGCTGTTTGCTGTGTCTTCCACGGTGTTCGCTTCTTTCGGGTTCGGCTCTTTCGCTGCCTTTGCTTTCGTTTCCTTGGGGTTCGACTTCGCTACCATGACACCTGCCTCCCTCCGCGCAGCGCACCGAGGCCGAAATGGTCGCAGCGCAGGCAGCGCGAGGCCTCCTGTGCGGCCTCGTCGGGAAGGAGCCCGGCCTCGACCAGGTCGAAGCTTTTGTGTGCGTCCTTCCCTGCCAGCTCGGTCATATTCGAGCGCGCACAGTGTATCCTGCTCTTGAAGAAGGGTGCCGGGATGTCGGGCTCGAAGCTTATGGGATGCGCAAAGCCGAGGTAGCCGTCGATGGCGCGTGCTGCGGCCTTGCCGTCGGCAACGGCGCGGATGACCGTCGCGGGGCCGGTGACGCAGTCGCCCCCGGCGAATACCCCGGCCTTGCCGGGAAGGCCCGCGCCGCCTGTTGCCACGATGCGCCCGCAGCTGGTCTCGATGCCCGCCTGCTCGAAGGCGCCCGAGTCGATCCGCTGGCCGATGGCGACGAGCACGATGTCGCAGTCGAGCGTGAGCCTGTCGGCGCCCGAGTCCTTGGGCAGCGCGCGGCCCTTCTCGATGACCGAGATCATCTGCGGCTGGAGGCTTATGCCGCACACCGTGCCGCCCTTTGCCTGGATGCCCACCGGCGCATGGAGGTCGAGCAGCCCGCAGCCCTCGGCGACGGCAGCCTCGACTTCGGCGGCCTGGGCGGTCATGTCCTGCTTGCGGCGGCGGTAGGCGATGGTGACCTTGTCGGCGCCGAGGCGCAGCGCGGTGCGGGCGACGTCCATCGCGACGTTGCCGCCGCCCACCACCACGACGCCCTTGCCCGAGAAGTCGGGCGCGTCGCCGTCGCCGACTAAGCGCAGGAGGTCGACAGCGGAGATGACGCCTTGCGCGTCCTCGCCGTCGATGCCGAGCCTGCTTGCCGCGTGTGCGCCGATGGCGAGGTAGACCGCGTCGTAGCCTGCGTGCAGCTCGTCAAGCGCCACGTCCTTCCCTACCGACACGCTCGTCTTGGCCTCGATGCCGTGTGCGAGCAGGTAGTCGATCTCGGCATCCAGCGCCTCGCGGGGCAGGCGGTAGGCCGGTATGCCGTAGCGCAGCATGCCTCCCAACTGGGCGCGCTGCTCGTAGATGACGGGCGCATGGCCCATGCAGGCAAGGTAGAACGCGGCAGTAAGCCCCGCAGGGCCGCTACCGACAACGGCGATCCTCTTCTCCGTGGGCTCCGCATTTCGTGGGAAGAGCTGGAAGGGGGCGGTGTTGGTTATGCCGTTTTGCGCGCGGTCAGCGGCAAAGCGCTTGATGGCGCGGATGTTGACGGGGCCGTCGACCATCCCGCGGCGGCACTGCATCTCGCAGGGATGTTCGCAAATGAGCGCACACGCGACCGCGAAGGGGTTGTCTTTCCGCACGAGTTTGATGGCGTCGTCATAGCGCCCCGCTGCCGTAAGGGCGAGGTACCCGGGGACATCGACGCCTGCAGGGCAGCCGGTCACGCAAGGCACCGGCGCAAAGGCGTCCGCCATGCAGTCGTTGCGCTCGATGTGGTAGCAGAAGTCCTCCCGGAAGGCCTTGACGGCGGTGTAGGCGACCGCGGCGGCCTCATACCCGATGGCGCAGTCGGCGGAAAGGTAGATGCTTTCCGCCAGCTCTTCGATGAGGCCTATCGTGCCTTCGCCTGCCTCGCTCGCGGCCGTGGCGGCACCTTCAAGGACCTCGTCGACGAGCCCTGCCAGCTTGGCAAGGCCGATGCGGCAGGGGACGCATTTACCGCAACTTTGCGAGGCGGCCATCTTGACGAAGGCAGAGGTAAGCTCAACGGGGCAGGTGGTCGTGGCGCCTACCTGTGCCCGTTCCCCCAGCTTCTGGTAGATGTCCTCGATGCTTCTTTGTGCCGCAGTCTTTTCCTGGCCGCTCAATGGCATCATAGCCTCCTTATGTCACGGGTGAAGTGACCCTCTTGTGCGTGCCCGTCTGTAATTGGCAGTATCAGATACCCATTATACCCAAAACCAGGGCTTTGCCCATCACTTTCTCCCCCGCCGCCCCCACCGGCCCCAACTAGCCCCCTTTCGGCAGGCAGGGGAAGACAGGTATCGAGCCTTAGTCCAGGAGGTAGACCGAAGGGTTGGTTCCCCGTTCTGTCAGCAGCTGGTGGAAGGACCGGGAGGCAAGCACCTGGGAAAGGGTGGACTGCGGGTCGTCCAGGTCGCCAAAGTGACGTGCTTGGGCGGGACATATGTCCACGCAGGCCGGCCGCTCGCCGCGATCGATGCGGTGGTAGCAGAAGCTGCACTTTTCAATACTGTTGCCAGGGTGCTCCCTAACATCTGCATCACCGACCGCAAAGCCCAAAGTATATTGCGGCTCTCCGTTCACGTAGCTTCGCACATCGTAAGGACAAGCCTGCATACAGAGCCTGCACGCAATACAGAGCTCAGGATCCTGCATAACGATACCGTCCTCGCGTCTGTACGTGGCGCCGTCAACGGGGCAGACGGCAACGCAGGCAGGTTTCCCACAGTGCTGGCAGGCAAGGGTATAAAAGCTCATGGAGAGGCCGTGGGGGTACTCGCCCGCCGGAGTGTACCGGTAGTCGCCCCCTACGCTTACCGCCCTGCTCCACCATACGGTGTCCGGCACATTGTTCTCCACCTTGCAGGTCATGGAACAGGCATTGCATCCAGAGCAACGGGCTTTGTCAATAGCCATTCCGTACCGTGTCATAGGGCGCTCCCCTCCCCTCGGTCTTCTTTCCTGCCGTGTCGTCCATCAGGCACTCAGAGCGGCTTGCTGGGAAGGGCGCCCAGCGCCTGTGCGGCAACTATGAAGAACCCTTCCGTGCCCTGCTCAACGGTCTGGGCGGCAAATTCCCGCGCAAAGGCGGTGAAGTGCCTCTCGTAGAACTCCTCGTAGGCGTCCTCGGGAATCCCGACACCCTCCGGCGGCTGTATGAGGCCGGCCTTGAGCAGGCAGAGGTGCATGAGGAATTCGAGCATGGACCCGATGTGGTCAAGCGGCTCGTTGGTCCCCTCTGCCTGCCCGACTGCGCATTTGCGCATGAAGCGCTCGATTGCCATAGACTCCTTGCCTACAAAAAGCAGCGGCTTCTGGCCTTTCTTCCGTGCATACGAGGCACCGGCAAAGGGGAAGACGAGCGGGTCTCGCGTCCCGATATAGAGGCGGGTGTACTCTTTTCGCAAGGCATGGAACACCGCGTCGGCATCGCTGCCTGGATAAGGGTCGAGCCTGTCTATCTCAATGCCAGCAGAGGCTGTTGGCAGCCCGTTGCTGTCCAGCAGCTCGACCAAGGCCTCGCGGTACTCCCCTGACACCAAGGCACCAACAAGGTCGCGCCCGGTGAAGAGGAAGGACTGCGCCAACAGCTCGAAAAGGGCAGCCCTGCTTCTCCATGTTTTTTCCCTCATGCCTCCACGCTCTCCTGCTCTTTCTTTGGAGCATGCTTGTCAAGCAGCGCCCTTCTCGAACGCAGGATACAATACAGCACAATCACCACCGAATAAAGAGCAATGTTGGCAATCATTGCAGTATCTGCGCCGCCGAGGGCTGGGACGAGCAAAAAGCTTATCGCATGAATATAGGCAAGAATGAAAAATACGTACGACCAGCGCTGGAGGGCCTTCCAAGCGCTCGCACTCATACGCCTTCTTACTGCATTGAAGGAAGTGACAGCCAAGGGGATCAACAGGATCAAAAGGGCGATTCCCAAGACAAAGCCGAGCGTGACATTGGGCTTGAGCGAGAAGATACTGGCGATTAACGCCACATAGTTGAGCAAGTACGGAATGAAGTGGCTGGCTATGAATATGCTCGCCAGAATCGACAGCTCGGCTCTTACGGGATTGAAAAAGCGGCGGACACCCGAGGCCTTGTCGAACACCCCGATAAACATCACCAAGGTAAAGAGTGAAAAGCCTACATGACCTTTCTGGATTGCAAAGACAATCGACCGCACGACTTGGGATGGCAGGGGATTCCAGGTGAGGTAAATCGCCGCAACGCAAAGAGCGACGGCAAGGACATAGAACACCACGGGGGCCTTTTTCAGGGCTCGCCGGAGAAGCACGGCAAGAGCAACCGAAGCAAAAAGCGATACTGCAAAACTCATGTCTTGTCCTCTCAGTTTCTTGCGGACAATGCTTCTTTGTCCCTGCCGCACGCTCTCAGAACAAGAGCGTGCGGCAGGTGGTCAGCTTGTGCTTATGTAAGGTAATACAGGTTTGGACTTGTTCCTTTTTCGGTCAACAACTGGTAATGCTCACGAGAGGCGAGAAGTTTTGAGAGGTCTGAGCCGGGGTCATCGAAATCGCCAAAGCAGCGGGCCTGTGCCTGGCATATCTCAATGCACACAGGAAGCTCCCCCCGGTCAATTCGATGCACGCAGAAGGTGCATTTCGTCGCTACAAGCTCTGGGATCGGCTCAACGTCTGCGTCGCCAACGGCAAAGTCAAGCTGGAATTCCGGCGGGGCGTCAAGGTAGACCCGAACATCATAGGGACATGCCTCGACACAAAGCAAACAACCGATGCACTCGGCGTAATCCGTTGCTACGATACCGTCTTCTGTCCGCCTGTACGTGGCCGTGGTGGGACAGACGCTCACACAGGCAGGGTTGTCGCAGTGTTGGCAGGACATGGTGTAATAGGTCATATACAGGTTGTCGGGATAGGTTCCCCCTGGCACATAACGATGATCGCCACCCTCGGTGCGTGCTGTGCTCCACCACATCCCATCCGGGAGATTGTTCTCTACCTTGCAGGTTATAGAGCAGTTATTACAAGCCGAGCACCGCTTGGTGTCGATAGCCATTCCGTAACGTGTCATAGTGCACCTCCCTATACCTTTTCTACCTGGCAAAGCCAGTCGTTGTGGCAGTCGTTGTTGGTGATCCTGTCTTTTGAGTCGATGGAGGTAAGCGATTGCAGGTGTCCGTCAATAAGCTCTCCGTCCTCATACCCGCGAGGTATGTTGATGGTGTCCTCCCGAATGCCCTTTGTTGTCACCGCACGTAAGACAACATGGCCTCTTTCATTGAAAACCCTCACCGTGTCGCCCGTTACAATACCGCGCTCAGCGGCAGCGGTCTCATGGATGAAGAGGTAGGGATCGCCGTCAAAGCCGCGCAGCTCATTAAGCCACGGGACGTTGCTGTGCATGGACTGACCCGTGTAATTATCGTGATAGGAAACGCCGAAAAGCGGGTATTGCTCACGCAAGGGGTTGTCCTGATATGCCTCATAGGCATGCTCGTAGTACGGCAGGCGGTCATACAGGGTGATTATCTCGGAGAAGTTACCATTCGGTATGAGCTTTTCGAGGTAGAACTGGGTGCGCCCTGTTGCATTGTACTCTTGGGCAACATTCTCCACGCTCGTAATCGTATCTTGATAAACCACGCCTTGTTCATGCAAGGCATCATAACCGAGGCCCGCCGCGATATTCTCATCTGTATCGAGGGCTTCGCGCAAGTAGCCTTCCGCATCCTTGTCAT
This sequence comes from Eggerthellaceae bacterium, assembly GCA_009782605.1. GTDB lineage: Bacteria > Actinomycetota > Coriobacteriia > Coriobacteriales > Eggerthellaceae > WRIS01. Next base: position 119,401 of record WRIR01000003.1, read on the forward strand.
ACAGGTCGTCATAGCCCATTTTCTTGGCAAGCTCGACGAATATCTCAAAATCAGTCTTGGCTTCTCCGATGGGGTCGATGGCTTTTTGATTCAGGTAGCCAGGGTATATGGCAAATTCCTCTGCCTCAAAGGTCATGGGTATGGGAAGAGCGAGGCTTGCCTGGTTTGCTGTATCGGTCATAAAGCAGTCGGCCACAACGACAAAATCAATCTTCTTCCAGGCCTCTATTTGAGCTGTGTACCCGATACCGTTGGCGATGGCGTTGCAGCCGGCAATCCAGAGCATGCGCAAGGTAAGGTCCTCTCCCCCGAGCTTCCCTGACTCGACAATCTCGGGAACCTGGTTGAGGGAGGCCATCTTGCAGAGCTTTGCGTCCTCGACCGTCAGTGCCGCTTCCTTGTTCAAGGTGGGCGTTTTGAATATTGGCGTGGCTCCGCTGGTCAAGCTATAGTTTGTCCCGGGCTTACAGGCGTTGCCGGTAAGGGCAACCAAAAGAGCGAGCGCGTAATACATGCGCCACCCGTTCTGATAGTGCTGCATGCCGCAGAATATAAAGGTAAACACCGGGCCGTCGTTTGCATAGGTGTTTGCAAGGCCCTCGATGGTCTCTGCGGGAAGCCCGCACTCCTTAGCCGCAAACTCAACCGTATAGGGGGCTATCGTCTCTTTCACAAGCTCATAGACCGGCCTCACGCTCACCCCATTGGCATCGAAGGTGCCGGTGATAGCCGGGTCTGCTATCTCGAAGGATGAGCCGAATGCCCCTGTGCTGTCGCACACGACCTCGGTATCGACTTCGGTCTCTTCGCCAGTGGCAGGGTTGGCCTTCTTGTACAGCGGCAAGCCCAGATCAGAAAGTCTCAAATAGGTGCCGTCTTCTTTGACGAGCAAGGGTGCTATTGACTTGTTGCGGAGATAGTCATAGTCGATTAGGTCGTTCTCGATTATGTAATTACACATGGCCAGCATCAAAGCGCCATCGGTGGCGGGGCGCACAGGAACCCATTGATCGGAGTGAGCCGCAGAATTGGAATACCGAGGATCGATGGTAATGACTTTTGCGCCGTTTTCTTTTGCGTCGAGTATCCGCGCCCATCCTGTTCTCGTGGCATCACATGGGTTGGAGCCCCAATTGACTATTGTTTTTGCGTTGATGACATCTTCTTGGGAGTTGCTGGGTGCACCGAGCTGGACGAGTTGCATGTACATCTCGCCTATGTCTGCGGTAGCGGTGAATAGCGTCACGCCTGTTTTCTGGTAGAAGCGTTCGGGCCCTATGCCGCAAGGCCCTCGTGTCTCAGAAAAGTTTGTGAAACCAGCGTACGGACCGCACAAAAGGCCGCTGTTTCCTCCATAGCTGCTCATAAACCCAACGGACTCGGCGCCATACTCATCAAAGGCGGCTTGCATCTTTTCTGAAACAAGGGATAGAGCCTCATCCCATGTAATGCGCTCCCAATTGTCACTGCCGCGTTCTCCCGTTTGGAGCATGGGGTAGAGCAGGCGGTGCGGGCTATAGATTCGCTGGGGGTTTGCCGGCCCTTTCAGGCAACCCGACTGAATGCTTGCATTATTCTTCTTGACAACGCGCTGCCTGGTGCTTACCACTTTCCCATCGCGAACCTTTGTCTCAAGGCAGCACCTGCCTTCGCTGCCGCAGTTTCCCCGGCACCAGTTTGCGAATGTCTTTTCGTCGCTTGCGGCTGTGGTGCCACCCCCTTCTGTGCCACCCGGAGTACAACCGATGCTGGTTGCAATCGTCGCCGCCCCTGCAACAGCGACGGTGGTCTTAAGAAACGTCCTTCTGGTTAACCCTGATCTTCCTTTCATTTCCGACATACGTCCTCCTCCCTTTCCTTGTACTCTCTCTATGGCCTTTGGAATGTTTTTGACTGATCCGACGTGTCGGCCGAAGCCGGGTGATGACAGCTGCATCCCTCCCCCCGTTCACTGAGCACATTACAAAAGCAGGTGCTGTTTTATGGCACCGACTCCATTATGTAAGGAATTCGCGATTCTCCCTGGACACACTCTACCACAATTGCCCTATGACAATCAAGGGTTATCATATGACAATTTTGAGGCCAATCCTCAAGCTAGGGGCCCAGTATCTTGCCAAGGTCGCTTGGGCTGATGTCTCGGAATGCCTCGGTGAAGTCCGAGGGGATGACCACGGTGCCGCCGGTTTCGCGGACGCTTTCGTAAAGGAGGTGCATCATGCGCAGCTGCAGGGAATGGTTATGCTCTGCGTAGGTGTCGCTTATCTCGGCCAGCATCTCAGAGATGTCCTGCTCGGCCTCGGTGAGGATGATGCGCGCCTTCTTGCGCTGCTCTGCCTGGGCTTCCAGGCTCATCACGTCTTGCAGCTCCTTGGGCACCAGGATGTCGCGGATCTCCACGCTCAGGATGGTGATGCCCCAAGGCGCCACCTTTTCGCTGAGTATCCCCTGGAGCTCCTTGTCGAGCTGCTGCCTCCGTATGGCTACCTGGGCCACGCTGGCACGGCCGATGGCGTCGCGCAGTGCGGTCTGGGCGGCAAGCTCTATGGCCGAGGCGAAATCGGCGACCTCCATACAGGCGAGCTTTGCGTCCCACACGTGCCAGAAAAGGACAGCGTTCACGTTGAGGGGCACCAGGTCGGCAGTAAGGGTCTCTTCTGCCCCAAAGGGCGTTGTGCGGATGCGCGTGTCAACACGCAGGGTGCAGGATTCCACCAAAGGGACAGTGAAGAAGATCCCCGGCCCCTTGACACGCGAGAAGCTGCCAAGGCGGAGCACGACGACCCGCTCCCATTGCTGGGCGATGTGGATGCCCGCAGGCACGACAAGGGCGGCAAGGGTCGCCGCAATCAGGGTGCCCAGGCCCCAAGAGCCCTTCACCATGTACCAGGCACCACAGACCAGGGCAAAGACGAGCAGGGACGCTGCGAGGACGAAGAGTACCGCGCCGCTTCGGCTCGCGAGCTCAAAGCTGTAGGTGTTGGTGTTTTCTGGAGCGACGGCAAACCGGCTCTTCGGGCGGCCGCCGTCTTTCCCGCCTTCTTGGTTCTTTCCCCTTTGTCTGTTCATGTCTTCCCCCATCAAGCTCGGTTTCCTCATCCCCTCTTCGGGCCTTGCTTGGGCGTGCCGGGCGGGTTTTCACCGGCCGCCTCGTCGCGCTCCGCGTCAAGGGCCCTCAGCCTTTTTGCGAGTATCTTCCTCACACCCCACGAGCTCAGGCCGATTTCCTGGCATTGTGCGATGAACTCGTCCAGCAGGCCTTCCGCCTCCAGCTCCGTCTCGTCGTCGGCGCCGGCCGTGTCGCTTACGAAGACCCCGCGGCCACGCGCAGAGGTGAGGTACCCGTCATGGATCATGGAGAGGTATGCCTTGTTGACGGTGTTGTAGTTGATTGCGAGGTCGGAAGCCAGGCCGCGCACGGTAGGCAGCTGGTCTCCCGGCTTGTAATGCCCGGTGTTGATGAGGTAGACCAGGCGTTTGCGCAGCTGGACCCAGATGGGCACGTCGCTGCCGTTGTCGACTTCAAAGAGGATCATCTACACCACTCCTGGGACAAAAGCCGGGAACCCCACCTGCACAAGCCACCAGCGCAAGGCAAAACCACCGGTGAGAACGGCAAGGGAGGCAGGTATGAGGGTGTTCTTGAACCTCAGTCGCCGCATGTTCTCCAGAAGAAGCGGGAGAAGCAGCCCGCAGCAGACGAGGACCAAGAAGAAGATGGCGGCTTCCGGGCCCTGCAGCAGGCCCAAGGCGCCGTCGGAGTTGTTGCCGCCGCGAAGGGACAGTGCCACAAAAGCCGCAAGCACGACGAGCTCAAGGCCGATGAGCAGCGAGTCGAGCCTGCCCAGCCTGCTGAGCGTGGCAAGATAGGCGGTGGCTGCGCCGTTCAGCCCGGCAAGGAGGAACAACAAGGCGATGCCGCAGGAGAGCGCCGAGAGCACGAACAGGAGGGGGACCAGCAGGCTGCCGAGCAGGGTGGCGGCCCCCATGCTATAGAGGAGAAAGCCGGTGTAGCCTATGAGGACAAGGGAAGCGAGTATCCCCAGGCACTCGACGCAACGCACGGCCTTGCGGGGAAGACGCGAGAGCGGCATGACCCAGAGTGCAGCCAGGAAGGCACCGCATATGACAGCGGCGGCAAGGGCATAGGTGCCGAAGCTCAAGTAGCTGAGGGTCGGCCTGAGGAAGAGGTTGAGCACGCGGCCCGGGTGGCCCAGGTCAAACAACAGGCAAAGCGAGCTCAACACAAGCACCGAGGCGGCAAGCAGGAACCCCGGCGCAAAAAATGAGCTGTACAAACGCTGCGGCCGATAGGAGCGGTTGACGGCGGCGTTTCGGGGCTGTGCTGCGCCCCCTGCCAGGGCAGGCGCCTCCTTGGCAGACGAGGCCTCGGGCGTGCAAAGGTCAAGGAGAGAGAGAATCAGCAAGGCCCCCGCTCCCGCTCCCCCTAAAAAGAGATAGGCTATAACCAATAAGCTCAGCGCACCACTCCACATCTCTTGCAGCAAAACACGGCCTACAGTCTATCATATGACAATGGAATACGTCTCGTTGAGCGGCTTTGTGCCAGGGATAGGGGGATATTCCTGAGAGCGTCGCTAAAGCGCCGCTTCCGCCCAGTTCTCTAACATGAGGCCGTCTACCCGGCGAAACTCCTTGGTGTTCGCGGTAACAAGCGTGCCTCCATGTGCTGCCACCGTTGCCGCGATAATGAGGTCGTTAAACCCGATTATCTGTCCTTTCTTCTCCAGGTAGCAGCGTATTTCCCCGTATTTGATTGCTGAGGCATCATCAAAGGCAACAATTTCAAAGGGGGCAAGGAAGAGCTCCACAAGCTCCCGGTTGCGCCTCGGGTCGGCACTTTTTCCTGCCCCGTGGAAAAGCTCCGCTTTGACCATCGAGGGGATCTTCACCTGTGATGGCGTGAGGCTTTGCAGCACCTGTTTGATAATCGGCGTTGTCCCCCGCAGGCAGTCGATGCAGATGTTCGAGTCAAGGAACCAGCTCATGAGAACTTCGCCTGCACGGCAACGCTGTCAAAGGGGACATCGGCACCCCGTATGAAGCTATCGTCATCGAGCGCCCCGAAAAGCTCCCAGTACCCGTATGGCCAGCCTGAATCTGCGGTTCTTGTCAAAGCAGCTGAAACGTATTTCGAGAACGAGAGGTTCTTGATACGCGCATTGCGCTTTGCGGTATCCAACACCTCTTGGTCAAGATATAAAGATACTTGCGGCATATCGCCACTCCCCTCCCCTCTGTCCTCAGGTCTTCCGCATCCAAAGGCCCCTCTATGCTTTAAAAGTATTATAACATAGGATATATTATATGCTCATGTGAATTGGGCCCGGGTTCCGAAAAGGCACGAAAAGGGGCTTCCGCTTATCCGCTTCGGTACTCGTCCTCAAGGATTGGGCGCGACGGCGACGCTCCGCCCACCTGGGGAAGCACCGGTATTGCCCTGCCTGCTGCCTCAAGCTTTGCCTAGTCGATGCCGTCGTTGTTGCGGATGAGCTTTCGCTTGATCTTGCCGCCTATGGTCTTGGGCAGCTCGTCGACGAACTCGACGATGCGCGGGTACTTGTAGGGGGCGGTGGTCTTCTTCACGTGCTCTTGGAGCTCCCTCACCAGCGCGTCGCTGGGCTCCCAGCCGCGCGCCAGCACGACCGTCGCCTTGACGACCATGCCCCTCACCGGGTCGGGTGCGGCAGTGACCGCACATTCAATGACCGCGTCGTGCTCGACCAGGGCGCTCTCGACCTCGAAGGGGCCGATGCGGTACCCGCTGCACTTGATGACGTCGTCGTCGCGCCCAACGAAGAAATAGTACCCGTCGCTGTCGCGCCAGGCCATGTCGTGGAGGTTGTAATGCTCGCCCCCGACGGCCGAGCGCGTGCGCTCTTCGTCGTGGAAGTAACCGACAAAAAGGCCCGGCGGCCATGCCCTGCGCAGGCCGGTCACGCAGATAGCGCCTTCTTCGCCGTCGGCGACCTCGGCACCGTCCTCGTCGAGCAGCTTGATGTTGAGCAAAGGCGACGGCTTGCCCATCGAGCCGGGACGCGGGTCGACCCACGGGAAGGTCGCCACGAGCACCGGCCCCTCGGTCTGTCCGAAGCCCTCGCGGATGCGCTTGCCGGTCGCCCGCTCCCATGCAAGGGTGACCTCCGCGTTCAAAGGCTCCCCCGCCGTCGCGAAGTTCTCGACCGAGGAGAGGTCGAAGGAGGCAACGTCTTCCTGCAGCATGAAGCGGTACATGGTCGGCGGGGCACAGAAGGTGGTCAGACGGTACTCCTGAACCTTCTCAAGAAGCTCCGCCGGGACGAACTTGTCCATGTCGTAGGCAAAGATGGCGGCACCCGCTATCCACTGCCCGTATATCTTGCCCCATCCGAACTTCGCCCAGCCGCTGTCGGTCACGCTCATGTGCAGGGTGTCCTCGCGGACCTGCTGCCAGTATTTCGCCGTGAGGATATGCCCGAGCGGGTGTGCGAAGTTGTGGCAGACCGCCTTTGCAAGGCCGGTCGTCCCACTTGTGAAATAGATCAACATGATGTCGTTGGCGGTGGTGGCAGCCTCCCCTGTCGGACGCTCCCACGCTTCAGGCGCCTCGTCGAGCAGGGTGGAAAATGAGTGCCAGCCTGCACGCTCGCCCGCCACTATCACGTGCTCTTTGATGCTCGGCGCATCCTGCATCGCCGCCTCTGCCTGGGTGCAGACGTAGTCGTCGTCGACGCAGACCAACATCTTGATGTTGACGCTTTCCGCACGGTACACGATGTCCTTCGCCGTCAGCTGGAGGGATGCCGGGATGAGCGTCGCGCCTATCTTGCACAGCGCGAGCGCGACCACCCAATACTCCCAGCGCCGCCGCAGGATGACCATGACCGTGTCGCCCTTGCCGATGCCCAAGGCCGCCAGCGCGTTTGCTGCCTTGTCGCTCAAGCGCGCGAGGTCGCCGAAGCTGAACTCCTCTGCGCCCTCATGGTCGTCGCACCATACGAGAGCCCGCTTTCCCGGCTCGACGCGCGCCCACTCGTCGACGACGTCGTAGGCGAAGTTGAAGTCGCCGGGCACCTCTATCGCGAAGTTGTCGTAAAAGTCCTCATAGGACTCGAAGTCGATACGCGGGCAGTATTTTCTCAGTACATGGTTCACGGCTCTGTGTTCCTCTTCGTTCTTTCCTGTCTCTCAGGCGCTGCGGCGGCGGTCACACCCACGCCGAATACGCCTGCCTCCTATCCGTCAGCCGGCCGCCTCGGTGATCACCGTCAGGAACCGTGCGGGCACTTCGCTTCCGCAGCGCTGGGCATGGGGCTGGCTCGGGTCGAAGTAGATGCTGTCACCCGGGTAAAGCGCAAACTCCTGGTCCTTCCAGTTGAGCACGACGGTGCCCTCCAAGATCATGTTGAACTCCTGCCCGGTATGGGTCACCGACTTCGCCGGCTCGTCGCTGGGATTCAGGGTGACCAAGAGGGGCTGCATGATCTTCTTGCTGTAGCGCCAGGCCAGGTCCTCGTAGTAGTACCCCGGATAGCGGTCGATCTCGCGCCCCTCCCCCGCACGTACCACGTGGTAGGTGTCCAGCTTCGCCGCCGTGCCCGTCAGTATCTCGGTGAACTCGACGCCGAACTTGCGCGCCAGGTGGTAGATGGCCGAAATAGGCACGTCAGCGCCGGTCTCCTCCCAGCGGGCGTAGGTCTCCTGCGATACCTCAAGCTCTGCCGCCATATCCTCGCGCGTGACGTCACAGGCCTCGCGCAGGCCCTGGATTCGCAGGCCTATCTCAGAGAACTCCATGCTTACACCTCTCCCTCGACACTCGCTTCACGCCGCCGCGGCTGCAACGGCCCCCGTCCGGCGCGGCCGTCCGCCCTCTCATGAGCCCATCCCCAGCTTGAGGGCCTTCTTGTTATCCTCTATGAGGGCGGCTTTCGCCGCCGAGACGCATTTCTCTACTGCGACGAACAGCGACTCTTCCCTGCAAAAGCCGGTCTCGGCGAAGAGCTTGCCGACGCTCACCACGTTGGCAAGGCCTTTCAGCCCCGCCTCTTCGGCGAGCTTGGTCGCAGGGAAAGCGTGCAGGGCTATATCTGTCCTCTCACCTGTCTGCCGCACCAAGGACGAGTCGACGACGGCCAGGCCGCCCGGGACGATATCGTGTGCGAACTTGTCGAAAGAGGGCTGGTTCAAGGCGACCAGGACATGGGGCGCAAGCACGAGGGGCGAGCCGATGGGCTCGTCAGCAAGGCAGACGCTGCAGTTGGCCGTGCCGCCGCGCATCTCGGGCCCGTAGGACGGGAGCCAGGACACCTCGCGCCCTTCGAGCAGCCCCGCATAGGCGATGAGCTTCCCCGCGAACAGGATGCCCTGCCCGCCGAAGCCCGCAAGGATGATGTCCCGTTTTGTCGTCGGCGCCATTACTTGCCCTCCTCGATCGCAATCGGGCAGGCCCCGGCACGGGCTTGTGCGGCCTCGGCAATATTTGAAAAACCCTCTGCCAACACGTCGCGGTAGGTGCCGAGCGGGTAGTAGGGGAGCATGTTCTCGCGCATCCAGGCAAAGGAGTCCTGCGGGGTCATCCCCCAGTTCGTCGGGCAGGTGGACACCACTTCGACGAGCGAGTAGCCCACACCGTCCATCTGGTAGCGGAAGGCCTTCTTGATGGCCCTCTTCGCCGCACGCACATGCTTGGGGGTGTCGACCGTCACGCGCTCGATGAGGGCGGTGCCGTCGAGGGTGGCAAGCATCTCCGACACGCGGATGGGATAGCCCGCCTCCGACACGTCGCGGCCATAGGGCGAGGTCTGCGTCACCTGGTTGGGCAGGGTCGTCGGGGCAAGCTGCCCGCCGGTCATCCCATAGATGGCGTTGTTGATGAAGATGACGGTGAGTTTCTCGCCACGCGTCGCCGCGTGGATGGTCTCGGCCATGCCGATGCTCGCCAGGTCGCCGTCGCCCTGGTAGGCGAACACGAGGCTGTCGGGCAGCACGCGCTTCACCCCGGTTGCGACCGCAGGGGCGCGCCCGTGGGAGGCCTGTATCACGTCGCAGGCAAAGAAGTTGTCGGCGATGACGGCACACCCCACCGGGATGACCGCAACGGCCTTCCCTTCGACATCCAGCTCGTCAAGGCACTCCGCTATGAGGCGGTGCACGATGCCGTGGGGGCATCCCGGGCAATAGGTGAAGGGCGCCGGCAGGAGCGCATGGGGCCGCTCAAAGACCACCTTCGGCGAAGAGGGCTTTGCTGCTGCCTTCTTCTTTAGGGTTTCCGGAGCCATCGTCATGCACCTGCCTTCCTGTGCATCTCTTTGATTTTCACAAGCACCTCCTGGGGTGTGGGGATGACCCCGCCGGTGTGCCCGAAGAACTCGACGGGGGCGCGTCCTAAGACGGCGAGGCGTATGTCGTTTACCATCTGCCCCATGTTCATCTCGACGCTTAAGTAGGCCTTTGCCGTGGGGATGGTCCCCTCGATGGCAGATGTCGGGAAGGGCCACAGGGTTATCGGGCGGATGAGGCCCGCCTTGATGCCGGCCTCCCGCGCCGAGGCGACCGCGGAGCGCGCGATGCGGGCGCTCGCACCGAAGGCCAGCACGACTATCTCGGCGTCGTCGGCCATGAAGGCCTCGAAGCGCTGCTCGTCGCGCTGTATCGCCTCGTAGCGCACGAAGCGCTCCTGTATCTTCTGCTCAAGCTTGTCCGCCACGAGGAAGAGCGAGTTGACGACGTTGTGCGCCCGGGCATGGGCATGGCCGACCGTCGCCCAGGGCTTCTCGGGCGCCGTGTCCTTCGGCTCGGGGAGCACGACCGGCTCCATCATCTGGCCGAGCATCCCGTCTGCCAGGATCATGACCGGCGTGCGGTACTTGTCGGCGACGTCGAAGGCGCTGTAGGCGTAGTCGGCCATCTCCTGGACGGTGGAGGGCGCATAGACGACGACGTGCGAGTCGCCGTGGCCGAGCGCGCGCGTCGCCTGCAGGTAGTCTGCCTGCGAGGGCTGGATGCCGCCCAGGCCCGGGCCGCCGCGCTGCACGTTGATGATGACCCCGGGGAGGTCGGCCCCTGCCATGTAGGATATGCCCTCGCTTTTCAGCGAGATGCCCGGCGAAGAGGACGAGGTCATGACCCGCGCTCCGGCAGAGGCGGCGCCGTACACCATGTTGATGGCGGCAATCTCGCTTTCTGCCTGGAGGAAGGTCCCCCCCTCCTTCGGCATGCGCTTGGACATATAGGCCGCAAGCTCTGTCTGGGGGGTTATCGGGTACCCGAAGAAGAAGCGGCAGCCGGCGCGCAGGGCGCTCTCTGCCAGCGCCTCGTTTCCCTTCATCAATACTTTCTCTGACATAGCTTACCTCTCAACCGTAATCGCGACGTCGGGGCACATGAGCGCACATGAGGTACACCCCGTGCATGCGTCCTCGTCAACCAGGCGCGCAGGATGGTATCCCTTCGCGGTGATGGTGTCGTTGTCCATCTCGATGATGTTTTCCGGGCATGCGTCGACGCACAGGCCGCATCCCTTGCAATAGGTATCGTCTACGATGATTCGTGACATGGCTTAACCTTTCGTATGCCTTTCGTATACCGGACTCGTTTTTCCTATGAAAACGCGATGCCTCCGCACGGGGAAGCAAGGGGTTGCTCAGTGTTCCCAAGGGGTACGCACATATACTTGCACAAGATAGGCGCCCTGGGGAGGCTCGCCCGGGAAAAAGGCCGAACTTTCCGGAGAAGCACCGGCCTTCGGCCTGTCCGCCTCCTCCACACTACCACAAACAGACGCAGGGACCGTCGTCGCAACGAGCGGCAGGCCCGTCAAGCGCACAACAGCTTCGGCGAAGGGAAGCGCCGCGGCAAGCGTCTCAGGCGTCGTTGCGGCCTGCAGGTGCGAGTTGTTGACGAGGCCGGTCGCACGAAGCCCCGACTTCGCCTCGATGTCGCGCAGGAGCCCGGCCGCGTCGGCGGGGTCCTGGATGAGGTTGCGGTAGGCGTTCACCACGTACCACATCGCAAAGGGCCGCGCCTGTATCTTTTGCGCAAAGCGCCCCAGCGCGGTCGCGCCCACCTCGTCGCCCCCGACGTCGAGGATGACCGGGCAATCCTCGCCTGCCGCGCCGATCACCGCGTCGATGCGCCCCGAAAGGCTCGGCGTCTCAAGGGTGGTGTCGGCGAACACGGGGGACACGACCTCGACCCCCCTGTCCTTGAGCAGGATGCCGTAGTCGCTTGAGCGGAAATAGGGGTTCACGACGTCGAGGTCGACCAGGGTCGCCCGTCTGCCCGCGCCCGCCGCGTCGAGGGCGAGGTTCAGCGAGAAGTTGGTCTTGCCCACCCCGTAGTGCCCCACCACGACCGTGAGCGGCGCCAAGGGGAACAGCGCCGACGGCAGGGGCAGCCCCCGCGCGCGCCGGCCAAGGCCCCGCCGCTGTCCCGCCGCTGCCGTTTCGTCCATATGCCTCATCTCTGCCTCATAGCCCCCTGCCTGCATCCATTCCTCTTCTCGCAGTGATTCTACCATAATTCCCGTGGCCGGCGAGGTCGGCTTGCTTTACAATACTTGCACGCAAACCTACAAGGAGGTCAGTTTCCATGGAGCCGAACATCAAGGAAGTGGCGAGGCGCATCCAGGCCCTGCGCGAGGACATGGGCTTCTCAGTCGAAGAGATGGCCGAAGCCACCAACCGCGACGCCGCGGAATACGAGCGGCAGGAGAAGGGCGAGCAGGATCTCTCCTTCACCTTCCTCTACAGGTGCGCCGATAAGTTCGGCATCGACGTCATCGAGCTCCTTACCGGCGAGAACCCCCACCTGAGCGGCTATTCGCTCACCCGCGGCTCAGACGGCCTGTCCATCAAGCGCCGCGCCGGGTTCGAGTACCTGCACAAGGCGCCCCACTTCAAGAACAAGCTCGCCGAGCCCTTCTTGGTGACCGCACCCTACCTCGAAGAGGAGCAGGACAGGCCCGTCCACCTCTCGAAGCATGTCGGACAGGAGCTCGACTACATCATCTCGGGCCGGATGCGCTTTGCTTACGAGGACAAGGTCGAGGAGCTGGAGGCGGGCGACACCCTGCTCTACGACTCAGGCCGCGGGCACGGCATGATAGCCATCGGCGGCGAGCCCTGCGTGTTCCTTGCCGTCGTCTTGAAGCCCCAGGCAGGCATTAGCTAGGCATTGCCGCCGGCCCCATGCCCGGAGGCGATGCCCGATTTCCCCTGCCTTGACCGACCCCTGGCCTGCCGACGGCCTCATCCATCAAGAAAGAACGAGCCATGAGAGACATCAACCTGCGTTACGTGAACGAGAGCTACAACGAGAAAGGCCAGCTTGAGGCCTTCACGGTGGACTGCCCTGAGGATTTCAACTTCGGCTACGACGTCGTGGACGACATCGCCGAGAACGACCCTGACCGCATGGCCATGATCTGGTGCAACCCCGAAGGCGAGGAGCACTTCTTCTCCTTCGCCGACATGAGGCACTGGTCGGACAAGACGGCGAACTTCCTTGCCTCCTGCGGCATCGGCCGGGGCGACATGGTCATGGTGATACTGCGCCGCCACTACCAGTTCTGGTTCGTCGCGACCGCGCTCCACAAGCTCGGCGCCGTGATGATACCGGCGACCTTCATGCTCAAGGAGCACGACCTTGAGTACCGGCTGAACGGCGCCGGGGTCAAGGCCCTCATCGTGACCGACGTCGGGGATATCGCCGACGTGTGCGAGAGGGCCGAGGGACTTTGCCCCACGCTGGAGACGAAGATCCTCGTGAATGCCGCAAGCTCCCTCGACTACCTGGGCGCGGACGGCTCCCCCGACCCCGGTGCGGCCCCCGGGCCCTGCGGGGCGGCGCTCAGCGGCGCAGAAGGCATCTGCGCGGCACCGGGGGCCCGCGAGGGCTGGCTCGACTTCAACACCTCGGTCGCCGCAGCACCCGAGGCCTTCGAGCGCCGCGAGACGCGCGCGTCCGAGGCGATGCTCCTTTATTTCTCAAGCGGCACGAGCGGCAACCCCAAGATGGTGCTCCACGACAGCGCCTATGCGCTCGCCCACCTGATGACGGCGAAGCACTGGCACAACGTCGAGCCGGAGGGCGTGCACTTCACCATCGCCGACACCGGCTGGGGCAAGGCGGTCTGGGGCAAATTCTACGGCCAATGGCTCATGGAGGCCTGCGTGCTCACCTACGACTTCGACCGCTTCGTGGCAGACGAGATGCTCGGCCTCGTCGGCAAATACCGCCTGACGACCTTTTGCTGCCCCCCCACGATGTGGCGGCTCATGATGCTCTCCGACATCCCCTCCTTCGACCTGGGCTCGCTGGTGCACCTCAGCACTGCGGGGGAGGCGCTCAACCCCGATATCTTCGACTTCTGGCAGGAGAAGACCGGCCTTACCATCTATGAGGGCTTCGGCCAGACCGAGACGGTGGTCTCCATCGGGAACTTAACGAACTCGACGCCGCGCTCGGGCTCGATGGGCAAGCCCGTCCCGCTCTACGAGGTGGAGGTCAAGCGGGCGGACGGGAGCCGCTGCAACACCGGCGAGACCGGCGAGGTCTGCATCAGCGTCGAGCCCGTAAAGCCCGCCGGCATCATGATGGAGTATTACCGTGACCCGGAAAAGACCGCCGAGGCCATCTATGACGGCTGGTACCACACGGGCGACACCGCATGGTGCGACGAGGACGGCTACCTCTGGTACGTCGGCCGCAACGACGACGTCATCAAGTCGTCGGGGTACCGCATCGGCCCCTTCGAGATCGAGAGCGTGCTTTTGGAGCATGAGGCTGTCCGCGAGTGCGCGGTGACCGGGGTTCCCGATCCCCTGCGCGGCACCGCCGTGAAGGCGACCGTCGTGCTGGCGCCCGGGCACACCGGGGACGAAGCCCTGACAAGGGAGCTGCAGGCCTGGGTCAAGGAGCAGACGGCGCCCTACAAGTACCCCCGCATCATCGACTACGTCGCCGAGCTGCCCAAGACGGTCAACGGCAAGATCCGCCGCAACGTCATCCGCGAGAAGGACTGCCAGGCATAAGGCGCCCCAACACCACGGCAAGGGCCCTCGTGCCTGGCCGGTACGGAGACTGCCTGCCTCCCGATGCCTGGACAAGGTGCCGGGGGCCGGCCTGAGGCCATACCGGTGGGAATCGCCATATCTCCACACTACCGCGCCCCCTTGTGCTATACTGTTAGAACGATTTGTTTTATTCGCTTTGTTCTATCCATTGGAGGTGACAACTTGGACAGCTTCTTCAAGCTTCGCGCCGAGAAGCAAGAGCACATCATCGACGCCGCGCTCGCTGTTTTCGGGCGCAACGGGTACAGGAAGGCCTCGGTTGCCGACATTGCCGCAGAGGCAGGCATCGCCAAGGGCATGGTCATGTACTATTTCGGCAGCAAGAAGAACCTGTACCTGTTCCTCGCAGGGCACTGTGAAAAAATACTCCTGGAGGCGGTTGAGGAGGGGGTCGACAAGAACGTCACTGATTTTTTCGACAAGATAAGGATAGCGACAGAGGTCAAAGTCTCCATGATGAAAAAACACCCTGCCATCCTCTTGTTTTTGGCAAAGTTCTATTACGAGACCGACAGCGAGGTCGCAGAGATTCTTGAGGAGTTCTCAAAAAAAGGAGGGGGCGCCCGTGACAGGATACTGCTCGACGGCACCGATATCTCGAAGTTTAAGGACGGCGTTGACCCGAAGCTGCTGGAGAAGTTCTTTCTGTGGGCCAGCGAGGGGTTCGTAAACAGTTTCGGGTCGCATATGGGCGTGGATGACATCGACCCGTTCGTAGACGAGTTCTATGCGCTTATTGATGTGATGAGAAAGCATTTTTACAAGGTTGAGCAAGGCACGGTATAGCAGGCCTGCACATACAGGCCATTAAGGAGGATCTGAAATGTCTGAGTTGAGTCTGGAAACCGTCGATCTGACAAAGAGGTTCGGTAAGTTCACCGCGCTTGACAGCGTCAACCTCAAGGTGAACGAAGGCGAGGTGTTCGGCTATATCGGGCCGAACGGCGCCGGCAAGACCACCACCATCCGCGTGCTGCTGGGCATCCTCCAGGCATCGGAGGGCAGCGCGAAGGTGTTCGGGATGGACGCATGGAAGGACGCCGTCGAGATCCACAAGAGGATCGCCTATGTGCCGGGCGACGTCAACCTGTGGCCGAACCTGACGGGCGGCGAGGTCATCGACCTGTTCGTCAGCCTCTGCGGGAAGCACGACAAGAGCCGCCGGGAAGGGCTCTTGGAGGACTTCGACCTCGACCCGTCGAAGAAGTGCCGCACCTATTCAAAAGGCAACCGGCAGAAAGTGGCCCTTGTGGCGGCACTGGCATCCGATGCCGACCTCTACATCCTCGACGAGCCGACCAGCGGGCTCGACCCCTTGATGGAGCAGGTGTTCCAAGAGCGTGTCCTCGGGCTGAAGAAGCAGGGCAAGGGGATATTCCTGTCGAGCCACATCATGTCCGAGGTGGAGAAGCTCTGCGACAGGATCGCCATCATAAAAGAAGGCGCGATAGTGGAGTCGGGGACGCTTGACGAGATGCGCCACCTTACCAGGATGAGCATGACCATCAAGACAGAGGCCCCGGTCGAGGGCCTTGACCAGGTCAAGGGCGTCCACGAAATCACCGACGGGCAGGGAGGCCTGACCTTCCAGGTCGACTCCGACACTGTCGGCGACGTCGTCTCGTTCATCGGGAAGTTCGGCGTCACAAAGCTTGAGAGCACGCCGCCGACCCTGGAGGACCTGTTCATGCGCCACTACAACACCGCGGGAGGTGCATGATCGTGCACGGGAACTTTGACAACACGCTCAAGCTCGTCCGCCTGGTTTTGAGGCGGGAGCGCTTCAATTCGTCGGTCTGGATCATCGTCCTGACCCTGTTCTCGGTAATCCTCGCCCCGGGCATGCACGAGATGTTCTCCGACATGGGGACCCGGACGCAGATCGCCGCGATATACGACAACCCCATCATGGTTGCCATGATGGGACCGGTTTACGGCCTCGACAACTTCACCACGGGCGCGATGTATGGCGGCATGATGCTTCTGTGGGTCGCCATAGCGGTCGGGGTCATGAACATATTCCTTGTGACGCGGCATACACGGACGGACGAGGAACGGGGGCAGATCGAAGTCGTGCGCTCCCTTCCGGTCGGGCGGCTTGCCACCATCAACGCAGCTATGATCTCCGCCCTTCTCATCAACGGGGTCCTTGCGCTTTTGATAGGCCTCGGGCTTGCGGCCACCGGCACCGATGGCATGGGCCTGGGCTCCAGCTTGCTCTACGGCGCATTGGTGGGGGCTGTCGGCTTGGTCTTCGCCGCCATCACCGCGCTGTGCTGCCAGCTCTCGTCAAGCTCGGGCGGTGCCATCGGGATGTCGATGGGCGTCTTGGGCCTTGCCTACATGATCCGTGCTGCCGGAGACGCGCAGGGCAGCGACCTTATCGCCTGCATGAGCCCCTTTGGCCTGGCGCAGCGCTCGCAGGTATATGTGAACGACTACCTCTGGCCGCTCCTTGTCCTGCTTGCGCTGGCCTGCGTCATCGCCGCGATCGCCTTCAAGCTCAACTCGATCCGCGACCTCGGGCAAGGCTTCCTGGCGGCAAAGCCCGGGCGCAGGGGGGCGGGGCCCCTCCTGCGGTCCCCCTTCGGGCTGGCAGTACGCCTGCTGGCAAAGATGCTCATCATCTGGTTCGTGGTCATGCTCATGCTCGGGGCCTCCTATGGCTCGGTCATAGCGGATATAGGGGCCTTTGTGGGCGACAGCCCCGAATACCTGCAAGTCATCGGCATTCCGGCAGAGGTTGTGGCCACCATGACCGATGCCGACAAGAGCAAGATCATCGTCGACTACTTTGCCGCCTTCATAACCGTCATGATGACGCTCGTCTGCCTTGTGCCGGTGCTGAACGCAGCCATGAGGGTCCGCAGCGAAGAGCGCGAGGGACGCTCGGAGCACATCCTTTCACGGGTGGTGTCAAACACTTCGTATATGGCCGGCTATGTGGCCATCGCGTATATAGCCAGCGTCCTGATACAGTTCGCCACGGCTGCCGGGCTCTACCTCGCGACGGATGCGATGGCCGAGGCGAACCCCTTCACCTTCGGCGGCTTGGTCTCGGCCTTCTTTGCCTATCTGCCAGCGATGTGGGTCCTGATCGGCGTCGCGGTCCTGATTATCGGGCTGTTCCCGAAGGCGACCGGGGCCATCTGGGCCGTCTACGGCTTCGTGGCCTTCACTTCCTTTATCGGCGGGATGCTCAAGCTGCCTGACTGGGTCAACTGGCTCTCGCCCATGTATCATGTCCCTCGGTTGCCGATGGAGGAGATGGCCTACCCGCCCCTCGTGGTCATGACGGTGATTGCGCTTGTCCTGACAGCCCTCGGCTTCGTGTTCTACAAGAGGCGCGACCTGGCGCCGGCCTAGGCGGCCGCGCCTCGCACGGGCGCGGTGCGCATGGCAAGGCGTGTGGCCCTGCCCCTCCCTCCGGCGGATGCCCTCCGGCGGACAGGGGCAGGGCCGCTCCTTACTCCCAGCCGATCCTCACTCCCAGTCGCTCCTTACTCCCAGTCGAGCTGGAAGGGAACGACCTGGTGCCAGTAGTGCTGGGTCCACTTGTTGTAGAGCGAGGCCAGCGTCGCCGGCTCGACGTCCATGCCGTTCTCTATCCACTTGATGATGAGGACGGCGTTGGACGCGGCGAAGAAGTATGCTGCATAATACTTCTCCTGGTCGCTGATGGGGGACTTCTCCAGTATCCCCTGGTTGATGCCCGTGAGCTTCTTGGTCAGGCAGTCGAACAGGAGGCGGGTGTCGTCTATCTTGGCCACCTGGGCGTAGTAGTCCTTGTTGCGGGTAAAACCCTGATAGACCTTCTCGGTGATGAGCCGGGGGGCCGACTCGATCTTTTGGGTGGGCAGCAGCTCGCGCAGGGCATGGATGGGCTGGATGATATCGTCGTCCACCAGCTTCTGCACGAGGTCCTCCTTGCTTGAGAAGAAGGAGTAGAAGGCTGTGCGGGAGACGTGCGCCCCCGCACAGACCATGGTGATGGTGATCTTCTCATAGGGCATCGAAAGGACCAGGGCTCTGAAACTCTGCTCGATAGCGCTGCAGGCCGACATCTCGCCCCCCTTGTCCTGGTCCTTCCGAAAGAAAGCCCCGCTTTCCGGTGATAGGCCTAGTGTACCCTACTTCCCGGCATTTTCCTCCTGCGGCAGCGGCTTGAGGAACAGGCCGACGATCAG
Organism: Eggerthellaceae bacterium; assembly: GCA_009782605.1. Lineage (GTDB taxonomy): Bacteria > Actinomycetota > Coriobacteriia > Coriobacteriales > Eggerthellaceae > WRIS01. Next base: position 137,666 of record WRIR01000003.1, read on the forward strand.
CAGCAGGACGGAGGCCCCGGCAACAACCATCATGATCACCGGCATGGCATCCGGAAGCGCCATGACGCCGGCGACGTTGGCCGGCGTGCCCGCGGCGATGAGCGGCATGGCGTACATGGCCTGTATCATACCGAAGACCGGTATGGCTATGCCGCCGGCGAGGTTTTGCCCGACCTGGATGATCGAGTTCGACTGGACGCGGATCTCGGGCTTGACCTGCATCTGCGCAGTCGCCGTTATGACCGTGTTGCGCGAGTTGTAGATGCCGGCAAGGAGCATCAGCACGAGGATCGCGATATAGGGCACATGCGGCGCCCCGGCCTCGTTCTTCCCCAAAACGCCGAGGAACAGCGCGATGAAGGCCACGAAAACGGCGATCTGGACGATGCTCGCGAAGGTCGAAACGCCGCGGATGTTGCGCGCCTTGGCGATGAGCTTGCCGTAGATGGGGCCGAGGAAGAGTCCCGCAAAAGCGAGGCAGGCGGTCGGCAGCAGCATCGCCAGGCCCTTGGTCTCAGGGTCGATGGCCTGGATGATGGGGTCGCCGGCAAGCGAGGGGATGTACTGCGGCATGAACATGCTCAGCGCCATCGAGGTGAAGATGGCAAAGAACACGGTCAACGCCAGCAGCACCGAGGTCCTGTCCTTGAACACCTTCTTCGGCACGATGGCCGCGTCTCCCTTCTTCATGATAGTCACGACCATGATGACAAGCCCGATGAGGGCTATCACGGCAAGGACGTTGCTCACCGTCCCGCCCAGCGGGAAGAAGGTCGTCATGGACAGCATGATTATCAGGGCGCCGAGCAGGACCATGAGGCCTATGGTGCCGATGACGTCGAAGCTGTGCCCGGGAGCGGCCAGGTTCTCGACGTCTGCCTTCTTCACGCTGACACCGAAAAAGACCATCAGCATCGCAATCGCCATGAAGACGGCGAGCACGATGTTCCACCCGCGCCAGCCGACCGGGCTTTGCATGATGGCCCCGCCGAGCAGGGGCCCGGCGAGCATGCCTATGCTCATCATGGTTCCCACGAACCCGAGGTACAGGCCGGCCTTCGCCTGGTCGAACATATCGCGGATGAGGGTGAAGCCGAGCACATAGATGCCCGCGCTCACAAATCCCCAAAAGGCACTGACGAGGACGATGGTCATCATGTTGGGCGCCATCGCGCGTCCCAAAAGGACGATCACGCCAATAAGCAGCGACGCGACTATCAAGGGGCGCTTGATGGCGGGGTTCTTCGCCGCGAAATAACCATAGAGCGGCATGGCGATAAGGCCGAGGATGCCGCCGATGGACATGGCAAGGATATAGAGTTGCCCATCGGTGAACTCCAGCTGTGCGGTCCGCAGCCAGCCTGAGAAGGTAACCGATGTGCACAGTTGTGCGATTAAGGCCACGTAGAGTCCGAACAATGTCAGCATCTTCTTGGCCTGGGGTGCTTCTTGAAACGCATTGCGGGTTTCTTCGCTCATTGCTTTCTTCCTTCCTTTTCATATGAGGCGGCCTTGTGGCCGCCGGTGCCCATGGGCTCACAGGCGCTTGTTGCAACTTTCACAGCCGTGCCCGTGCCACTATCCGAGCTTTCTCCAGGGATCGGTGCCGTCCCAGTCCTCGGCGGCCTTCTTCACCATGCCCCAGAACGACTGGATGGGCGCATGTATCTCAAGGCAGTGGCCCAGGGTGTCGGTGAGGTCGATATAGGCGACGCGCAGGCCGCCGCCCGACTGCATGGTGAACAGGGGCTCGAAGCCGGCATCGGCGAAAAGCTCAAGCGTGCCGTCGAAGTCGTCGACCCAGTTCGAGAAATGATGGAAGCCGAAGTGCCCCATCTCCGCATAGGGGTTCGGCTCGCTGAAGACCTGCACGAGCTCGACCTGCAGGTCGCCGAACTGTCCGAAGGCGGTCTGCCAGGTCAGCTCGATCTCCGTGCCCCGGTAGTCCATGACCTGCGTGGAGGGCTCCATATAGAAGAAGGGGCCCGAGCCGAAGAGGGCCGAGTGCATACGGGCGAAGGACTCGAGGTCTTCCACGTAGTACGATATCTGGTTCGTCGCATACTTGTTCATGTTCGTTTCAATCATTATTGCCTCCTTGACGGGTGCATGCGCTCACACGCCGCATGCTCTTACAAATGCGATTGCCGATACACCAACCAGTGATAAAGCCTACCCTCCCTTCGCCTGGCATCGTGAACACACGCTTATTGAAATGTAGCAAAGGAGGTCTTTTTCCGTCAGTTGATAAAACACCCCACATGATTCGAGTGTCCTTGCAGAAAAGCCGAAGTGTCGCTCTTACCCGACACTTCGGCCCATTTGTAAGAAAAGTGGAAACAGAACAGCGGATGGGGGCCCTGCGAGCGTATCCCCTACTTCGAGAGCGCTGAGACGAGGTCGAAGGTGTCGCGGGCTATCATGTACTCCTCGTTGGTGGGGATGACCATGACCTTGACGGGCGAGTCGTCGGCCGAGATGAAGCGCTCTCCCCCGCGCAGGGCGTTCTTCCCCGCGTCGAGGACGATGCCCAGGCCCTCAAGCCCTTCGAGTATCTTCTCGCGCATCATGGCGGAGTTCTCGCCGATGCCCGCCGTGAAGACGATGCCGTCGGCGCCGCCCATGACGGCCAGGTAGATGCCGACGTACTTCTTGACCGCCTTCGCGTACATGTCTATCGCGAGCGCGGCGCGCCCGTTCCCGGCCTCGGCGGCCTCCTGGACGCTGCGCAGGTCGTTGCTCACGCCAGATATCCCCAAAAGCCCCGACTTCTTGTTCATGAGGTTGTTCACCCCATTGGTGTCAAGGCCCTCGCACTCCATGACAAAGGGCACGATGGCGGGGTCGATGGCACCGCAGCGCGTGCCCATCATCAGGCCGTCGAGCGGGGTCAGGCCCATCGAGGTGTCGACCGCTATCCCCTCCTTCACCGCAGAGGCGGAGCAGCCGTTGCCCAGGTGGAGGGTGATGACGCGTGCCTTGCCATAGGGAATGCCCAAGACATCGGCAGCCCTCTCGGAGACGTAGCGGTGCGAGGTGCCGTGCATCCCGTACTTGCGGACGCCGTGCTTCTCGTAGAGCTCGTAGGGCAGCGGGTACATGTAGGCCTTCGGCTCAAGCGTCTGGAAGAAGCTGGTGTCGAATACCGCGACCATGGGAACGCCCGGCATGTGCTTCCTGCAGGCATGGATGCCCATCAGCGCGGGCGGGTTGTGGAGCGGCGCAAGGACCGAGAGCTCGGTGATCTTCTCGATGGCCTCTTCGTCTATCACGGTGGAAACGGGGTAGTGCTGCCCGCCCTGCACCACCCGGTGCCCCACCGCATCGATCTCGGAAAGGGAGCCGACCGCCTTCGCCGGGCCGTCCACCAGCGCCTCGATAACGAGCGCCATGGCTTCGTCGTGGTCTTTCAGGGGAGTCTCATCAAGCCGCTCGGCGTCACCCAGCCCGTATTTATGGAAGGAATCCCCGCTTCCGACCTTCTCACAAATTCCTATGGCAAGGATTTCCTGTGTTTCGACATTCATAAGTTGATACTTCAAAGACGAAGAACCTGCATTGATGACTAATACGTTCACGGAGCGCCTCCTTGTGTTGTGTTGAAAGCTTTGTCTATAGGCATATTGTAGCCTAAAGGAAAAATCCTGTTCCGCAGAATACCGTCCTTCGGCAAACGGTATTTTTCTCTGTCGGCGGCAGCTGTCCGGAATTTCCGGATTGCTGAGAACCGGCTGCCCCTGTCTTCGCCGCGTCCTTTACTGCGGGGCGCTTTGTTTGGGGGAGCCGGAGTTCATGGGGGCGCCGCCGCATACGTGGACGTGTATGTGGTGGACGGTCTGCTGGGCGTCGGCGCCGGTGTTCACAGTGAGGCGGAAGCCCGGCCCGACAAGCCCCTTGGCCTCGGCGACCCTCACCGCCGTGTTGAAGAGGTGCCCCATCTCGTCGTCGGGTATCCCGTCGGCGATAGTGCTGTAGTGCTTCTTCGGGATAACGAGCGTGTGGACCGGCATCTGGGGGTTGAGGTCTTCGAAGGCAAGCACCCTTTCGTCCTCGTACACCTTCGCCGCAGGCAGCTCGCCTGATGCTATCTTGCAGAAAATACAACCGTCCATGTCCTGTCTCCTTTCAGGTATTCCGCTTGCCGTGCGCATTCCGCGCAGTCCGCAGCCAACGGGACGGGGCCGCGCAGCCAGCACGTTGTGCACCCGAGCGGCACGGGCAGGGCCCGGATGCCGCCGTTTTGCCCTTACGAGAGCGTCGTGTCCCGCGCCGCATCGTCGGCGGCATCGGGGGCGAGCTCGCCCATAAGGACCTCCACTTTTTGCTGAGCGTCGTTCAGCCGGGCCTTGAGCGCGGCGAGCAGGGCCACTCCCCGCTCGTAGCTTTTCAGGCTCTCCTCCAGCTCAAGCGCGTTGCTCTCCAAGACCCCCACGATCCCGTCAAGCTCCGCCATGGCCTCGCGGAAGCTCAAAGACTCGATAGGGCTCAATGATCCATCCATGCTATTCCTCCAAACCGATCAGGGACGACTCTATATGCTCGATCCTCTCGACGCGGCATGCAAGCCTGCCGTCGGAAAGCTCCACCCCGACCCCGGCACCGACCTGCAGGGGCGCCACGCTCTTCAGCACCCTGCCTTTCGCATCCCGCGCAACCGCATAGCCCCGCCCGAGGACGATGAGCGGGGAGAGGTCGTGGAGCCGCGCCGCGCCGAGGGAAAGCGACGACTCGAACCGGGAAAGCAGGGTCCCGCCCTGCGCCCCCAGGCGGTCGCGCGAGCGTGCGAGCAGGTTGCGGTCGCGCTCGATGTTGTGCGGTATCGCCCGGAAAAGGCGCTCTTCGGCCAGGTCGAGCATCTGAGCCTCGGTGGCAAAGAGCGTGTTCGCGTCGGAGATCACCGGCCGCGTCGCAACACGGTCGAGCAGCAGGGCGCAGCGTTCGAGCTTTTGGGAAAGCGCCGCGGTAAGCTGGCCTGCCGCGCCTGCAAGCAGCGCCGGAAGAAGCTCGGGGGCGGGGCTCACGGCCTCTGCCGCGGCAGTAGGCGTCGAGGCCCGCAGGTCGGCGACCATGTCGGCGATGCTCGTGTCGGGCTCATGGCCGATGCCGGTGACGACCGGGACGGCGCAGGCGGCGACCGCGCGTGCCAGCTGCTCGTCGTTGAAGGGCATCAGGTCCTCGAAGGACCCGCCGCCGCGCACGAGCAGCACGACCTCGGCCCCGGCCTGCTCAACTGCACGCAAGGCCTCGGCGAGGCCTTGTGGCGCCGCGGCGCCTTCGACCGGCACCCCTGCGAGCACCACGCGGGCAAGCGGGAAGCGTCGGCGCAAGGTGCGCAGCACGTCGTGAACGGCGGCTCCGCGCGGGGAGGTCACCAGGCCGATGCTTTGGGGGTAGCGCGGGACGGGGCGCTTCCTTTCAGGGGCCATCAGGCCCTCGGCCTTGAGCCTCTTCGCGAGGTTCGCGACCTCAAGGCGCAGCCGGCCCTCCCCCGCCAGCGCAAGCGTGAACACGTCGAAGTTCATGCGGCCCTTGGGTGCGTAGAGGGAGAAACGGCCCGTCATCTCGACGAGCATGCCGACGCGCAAGTCGACGCCGCAGCCCTCGTAGCGGTTGAGCCACATCATGCTCGGCAGGCTCGCCTTGTCGTCCTTGACCGTGAAGTAGACGGCCTTGTACCCGGGCTTGTTGCTCACCTCGGACACCTCGCCGACAAGGCTGAGGGTCAAACCTTCGAGTGCGGCCTTCGCCAGCCCCAGGGCGGCAGAGACCGAGAGGGGCTGTGCCTGCGGCTTCTCCTGGCCCTCTCCCACAGATAGCCGCTTAACGGTTGCGCTGGGAGAGCAGCCACAGCAGCTGCAGTATCGAGACCAGCGCCGCCGAGATATAGGTCAAGGCACAGGCGCGCAGCACCGAGAAGGCCCCGTCGCGCTCAGGCTTGGGGATGCCGATGGTGTCCATATAGGTCATGGCGCGCTTGGAGGCGTCGAACTCGACCGGCAGCGTCACCAGCTGGAACACCAGCACGCAGGCATACATGATGATGGCCAGGTTGATAAGGCCGAGCATCTGCATGGCGATGCCTATCATGAGAATGAACATCCACGCGTTCGAGGCGATGTTGACGACCGGGACGATGGCGGAGCGGATCTTCATAGGGGTGTAGTCCTGGGCGAACTGGCAGGCATGGCCGACCTCGTGGCAGGCGGTCGCGGTAGCGGTGATCGTGCGGCCGTTGAAGGAGTCGGGGCCCAGCGAGATCGAGTTGGTGCGCGGGTCGAAGTGGTCCTGGCCCGGCCGCCCCATACCGACCTCGACGTTGCTGATGCCGTAGAAGGTGAGCATCTGCCGTGCCGCCTCCGCCCCGGTAAGCCCGTTGGAGATGGGCACCTGCGTGTACTTGTTCAGCTGATGGTTCACATACCAGCTTGCCAAACCACCGAGGGCAAGACTGGCAACGATGAAAAGGAGGTATCCGTAATCAAACATAGCAATAAGCCTTTCTTCCAACACCCACACTTATTCTCCACGCCCCATTATACGAAAACATCCAGGGTATTCCGGCATAATGGCACGCGAGCGTTAAAATTCCCTTATCTCCGACACATCCGCTGTCTTGGCCGCATCCGCAACATCTGTCGTGCCTGTCCCGCCCGCCATATCTGCCGCACCCGGCACGTCTGCCGTATCCGCCATATCCGACGCGCCTGCCGTATCCGCCGCCCTGCCCCCCACCTTCAAGGCGCCCTTCTCTAGGCTGAGCGTTATCTCCCCCGACAAGAGTTTGAGCAGCTCCTTCCCGACAAGGGTGCGACGCCAGCCTGAGAGCACCTCGAGGTCCTTGCGGTAGCCGCGGGCGAGCCGGGAGAGCTCGTCGTGAGACGCCAGGGTCTGTACCGCCACGCCGCTCTCTTTCGAGCGGAGCCGCACGAGTGCGCTCATGAGGTCGATCTCGATATCGACGTTCGGCTCGTTCTTCTTCGGGCCGTCGACCTCGGGCCAGCCCTCCTCCGGGCCGTCGAAGGCACGTACCATGAGGGAGACGACCGTGTGGGCGTCATGCGTGTTCAGGCGCTCCTTGAGGCCCCGCACCATGAAGAGCTCTTTGATGCTGCGGGCCTCGCGCTTGCTCGCCTCGACTATCTGCTCGTCGCCCACGACCCATTTCCGGGGGATGTCCTTGCGTTGCGCCTCGCGCTCACGCCAGGCGGCGAACTCCCGCGCGCCCGCAAGCTGCCTGCGCGACAGCTGGTTCACGCGCCGCAGGTGGCGGAAGCGCTCCTCGGCATCGACTTCGTACCCGCTCACGTCGGCAAGTCGGGAAAAGTCATCGTCGAGCCAGCTCAAACGCCCTTTCTCTTCCAGCTCCGCACGCATGGAGGCATATATCCGCGGCAGGTAGATGACGTCTTCTGCGGCATATCTCAGCTGCGAGTCGGAAAGCGGGCGCCGCGACCAGTCGGTGAAGGACTCAATCTTCTTCAGGCGTACCTCGCAGACGGAGTAGACGAGGGCCGCATAGCCTATCTGCTGGGTATGCCCCAGCAGGGCGGCGGCTATCTGCGTGTCGAAGACCGGGCGGGGGACCGTGCCGCACTCCCGGTAGAGGATCTCGAGGTCTTGGCTCGCGGCGTGGAAGAGCTTCACTATCCCCTCGTTCTCGAAAAGGGGGTTTAAGGCCTTAAGGTCGCAGGCCGCAAAGGGGTCGACGACGACCGTTTCCGTGTCCGTTGCCAGCTGCACCAGGCACAGGCGCGCATAGTAGGTCTTTTCCCGCATGAACTCGGTGTCGACGGCCAAGACGCTCGACGCGGCCGAGCGCTGCACGAAGGCTTCAAGCATTTCTTGGGTTGTGATGTACAAGTGCTTTCCTTCAAGTCCAATCCACGTTGATGTTGTATTATCATAATAGCAGAAAGGGATTCGGTGAAATTACTAATTATCAACAACCTGGTCTCGGGGTTTGGCGAAGGGTCGATATACGACTTCATCCGCGCATTCGCCGCCAACGGCGACGAGGTCTGCATGCGCTCGACCGACGGGAGCGCGGACTTCCGAAAGCTCTTACACGACGCGCAGTCCTTCGACCTCGTTGTCGCCAGCGGAGGCGACGGGACGGTCGCGGCGGTGTGTTATGCCCTGCGCGACACCAAAGTCCCCATTTTGCCCTTCCCGGCCGGCACGGCGAACCTGCTCGCCCTGAACCTGGCATCCCCCTTCGAGCCCCACGCCTTGAGCCAGCTCGCCCGCAGCGGCAAGACGCTCGACTTCGATATCGGGGAGCTTGAGATAGGGGGCGACACCTTCGGCTTCTCCCTGATAGCAGGTGCCGGGTACGACGCGGCCATCATGCAGTCCGCCGAGCCGACCAAGCGCCTCTTCGGCCCCATCGCCTACTTCGGTGCCGCCGTCATAAACGCGCTTGCCCAGACCTCGCGCTTCACCCTGAGCCTCGACGGCGAGACGGTCGAGAGCGAGGGGATGGGAATACTCCTGCTGAACTTCTCGAAGATACAGTTCGACATCTCGGTCACCCACGACAACTCGCCGCGCGACGGCGCCATCGAGGTCGTCATACTGAAGGCGTCGACCGGGTTCGAGCTTATCCCCGACGTGATCGCCGGCCTCCTTGACCGGGACGGCGATTTCGACCACAGGACCGACGTGCTTGAGATCCACCGCGCACACGACGTGGAGGTCTTTGCCGACCCTCCCATGGAGGTGCAATACGACGGCGAGGCGACCAAGCTCACGACCCCCTTCAAAGTACGGGTCTTGAAGGAGGCCTGCCGCCTTGTCGTGTCCGACGAGGGCTACGAGCTTTTCCGCTAGGCCCCCGTCCGGCCCCCGTCTGGTACCGGTGACTCGCCAGCAACGGCGGCATCCGGCTCCTGCGCGTCGTCGGCAACGGCGGCATCCGGCTCCTGCGCGTCGTCGGCCGCAGGCTGCAGGTCCGCCCTGCAAACCCATTTCGTGTAGTTCGTGTGATACCCCATCTGGATGAGCTCTATAACCAAGGCGAAGAGCATCGCGAAATAGACCATCAGCTTCTCCGCGGCCATGTCCATCACCTCGATGCCCGAATGCAGGCCCATGCTGTCGAGCACAAGGAGGATGCCGATGACGACGACGAAGCAGAGGGCGAGTATCTTCATCTCGACATGATGGTTGATGAAGTCGGAGATAGGGTCGATGAAAACCATCATGACCAGCACGGCGACCATGACCGCAATGATCATGACAATCAGGTGCTGCGCCAGCCCGACCGCCGTGATGACCGAGTCGATCGAGAAGACGATGTCCATGACCATGATGGTGCCGACGGCCTGCGGAAGGCCAAGCAGGTGGAGCGCGCGGTGCTTCTCGCTGCGCTGTGCCTTGACCTCGACCAGGCTCAGCACATGGCGCGTCTCCACAACCCCCTTGTAGATCAGGTAGGCCCCGCCGGCCAGCAGCACGATGTCGCGCACAGAAAAACCATGGGAGTAGGACGCGAAGCCGAGCGTGAACAGGGGCTGCGACATGTGTATGAGGTAGGACGCGAAGCAGAGGAAGAGCACGCGCATCACCAGGGCGCCCGCAAGGCCGAGCCTGCGTCCCAGCTGCTGCTTCTCAGGAGGAAGGCGGTCTGTGGTGATCGCGATGAACACCAGGTTGTCGACGCCGAGCACGATCTCGAGGAAAATCAGGGTAACGAGGCTGACCCACGCCTCGGGTGTCGTAAACACCGACAAGTCCACTGCTATCCTCCCCTCGCGCCTGCTTCTGCCAAGGATTATGAATCCTATCACGGGCTATCCGCAGCTACAATGCTATAATATCGAAAATGTAAAAACGCCAGGAGTCATTTTATGCAATTCCCTAGCTTGAGGTTTGGGCAGGATAGGAGCTTTCCCGGGAATGCCCCGGACGCCTCCCCTGTCATCTATATGGATGGAAGCCCGCTCGCGCGGCCGCTGTCGATGCCCTTGGCGTTCAAGGCTATCCTTGTCTGCTTTGTCATCGCAGGCGCGGCAATCGGCGGGACGATATTCCAAAGGGCCTACGACGACGTCATCCTCGCGCCCCAGCGGGAGATAGACCGCATCGAGCAAAACCTCGCCCGTGTGGCCGCCGTTCAGCTGCCCGCCCTCCCGAACCTGATCCAGCTCGACGACGAGGCAGTCCTTGCCACCCTGGGCGCAGAAGAATACAACCTGTTCGACATGAACACGGTCGCCAGCCACGAGGGCACGGGGATAAACCTCGTCAAGCTCCCCGAAGGGGTGTCCCTCGTCGATGCCAGCCTTGCCTACAACAGCGGCCTTCAAAGCCTTTCAAGCTCTGAGGCGATCAGGATGCTGAACGGCTCGTGGACGCTCACGATCGGGCGCGACGGCTACCTCGACATGAGGCTGCGGTATGCCGACTTCCGGTCGGAGAACATCGAGGTCGCCATCCAAAACGCCCTCGGCTCCCAGGGGCTTGCCGAGGCCGTCGTCGAGGAAGAGGGGGAGGACACCGCAGGCAACACCTACAAGACCGGCGTGGTGTCCATCAACGACGCCTCATACAGCTGGCGGGTCTCCGCCTGCCCGCTGGCCGAAGTCTATTCGATAGAGCGCCTGCCACACAACACCTATTATGTAGGGATACGCCTCTACTCCTAGACCGATGCCCTCTTGAACAGGACGACGGCAGCAAGGGGCGCAATGACAACCGTGAGGATCGCGGCGATGGCGCAGGCCAGGTAGTCGCCCGGCTCGGCAGCCCCGGCCAGAAGCGGAATCCCGCCCGTCGCCAGAAGCAGGGGGTTCCAGGCAAACAGGTCGGGGAAGGCACTCAGCACCAGCAAGACGAACAGGACCGCGCCCGGGATGATGAGCCCGCTCATGCTCCCCTTGAACAGAACCGACGAAAGCGGGACGAGCGCCAGGAGGAACTGCCCGAAAAGCCAGAGCATCGCAACAGAGAGGACGAGGTGGGAGACACCCTCCCCCGGAAACAGGGCCAGGGTGGCCGCCTGCGAAGAGAGCGCGGCTATCAGCATCCCGATGGCCCACAGAAGGCTTGCCACAAGGAACTTGGCGAGCACGACCCCCGCCCTTCCCAAGCCCTTGGTCAAGGGCAGCACCAGGGTGTTCTTGCTTTTCTCCCCCGAAAGTGCCGTGCCGCAGACCAGGAGGATTGCAAGGATGCCCATCTGCCCGACGTTGTTGAAGAACTGGGCCCATGCCTCGAAGGCCTGGGGCTCCGCCATGCCGAGCGCGCCTGTGAGCTCGGCCACGCCGGCCATCTCAAGTATCTGCGGCGTGAGCTTCGCCAAAGGCGCGTTCATGAGCCCCAGGAGCAAGAACACCGCCACGACGATCAAGAGGCGCATGCTGCGCAGGGTGTGGGTGAGCTCTTTGGAGAGGAATGCGGTAAATCCCTTCATGCGATCACATCCAAATAGAGGTTTTCGAGGGTGGGTTCGAGGACCTGGTAGCCAAGCACCGTCACGTCGCGCGACGCCAGCTCGACAAGCAGCATCCTGCTGTCGTTGCGCAGCGACTTGACGGTGGCGGAGAACACCGTCCCTGCGACCGTAAGCTGCTCCACGAAGGGGAGCCTTCTCAGGTCCTCGCCGAGGGCGACAAGGGCTGCCGGGTCGGTCTCGCTCAGCCAGAACATGATGGTGTCGCGGCGGTGTGCGCTCTTTATCTGCTCAAGGTTGCCGCCAAGCGCGATCCTGCCCTGGTGGAGCACCCCGACGGTGTCGCAGATGCGCTCGACGTCGGCAAGGATGTGGGTGGAGAAGAGCACCGTCGTGCGCTCGCGTACACGGCTCAAGATGGCAAGGATCTCGCTCCTGCCCTGCGGGTCAAGCGCACTCGTCGGCTCGTCGCAGATGAGCAGCACCGGGTCGTGCATGAGCGCCTGCGCGATGCCGAGGCGCTGCTTCATGCCGCGGGAGTAGCCCTTGATGCGGCGCGGCGCCCCTTCCTGCAGGCCGACCAGGGCGATGAGCTCGGAGGACTTCCGCTCTATATCGGTCGGGTTCATGCCGGCTATCCTGCCGCAGAGGCGCAGGTACTCGAACGCGTTCATGAAGCCGTAGAACTCCGGCACGTCGGGAAGGTAGCCGATCAGGCGGTTCGTCGGGGTCTCGCCGAACACGACCTTGGTGCCGCCTACGAACACCTCCCCCTGGTCTGCCTTGAGCAGCCCGACGATTATCTTCATCGTCGTGGTCTTGCCGGAGCCGTTGCGGCCGATGAAGCCGAATACGCTGCCCTCCTCGACCTCGAAGGAGAGCCCGTCGAGCACCGGCAGCTTGCCGAAGCTCTTCGACAGCGAATCAATTGCTAAAAGCCCCATATGGTCTTCCTCGCTTCTCGCGTCCATGCCCCTGGGGGCCCGCCCCTCCCCCGCCCTGCGGCCCGCGGGCCACACAGCCGCCGGGGCCTCAGGGCAGAGGATCAATTTGTTATACTTATACTATAACAATTTGTGGGCATTTGCAAGAGCTTGTGGGCAAGCCCTGAAACAGGGACCCTCCCTGCGCCGCGATGTGCTAGGGTGGGCCTATGGATGCAACACAGGACACCACGCGAAAAAACCCTACCGTGCGCGAGTACATCTTCGGCGAGGAAGTCGCCAACTCGGTGACCCACGGCATCGGGGCCCTCCTGGCGATTGCAGGCCTCGTCATCCTCATCCTCTCGGCCTTGGGCCATGGAGGCGGGATACGCCTCTTTGCCGCACTCGTCTACGGCATTACGATGGTGCTTGAGTACCTTATGTCGACGCTCTACCACGCGCTCGCCGTCGAGAAGGCGAAGAAGGTCTTCAAGGTGCTTGACCACAGCTTCATATACCTGTTTATCGCCGGCTCCTACACGCCCTTCTGCCTCATCACGCTTGCGGGTGTGGGCGGCCTTTGGCTCGCCGCGCTCGTGTGGGCGCTCGCCTTGGCGGGCGTTGCCTGCGAGGCCTTCTGGGTGTTCCGCCCCCGCTGGGTCTCGGCGGCGCTCTACCTGTTCTTGGGGTGGTGCGTCGTGTGGTTCCTCCCGACGCTCCTTTTCTTGCTGCCACCCGGAGGCTTTTGGCTCCTGCTCGCAGGCGGCCTGTGCTACACCGTCGGGTGCGTCTTCTACGTTATGAAGAAGGTGCCCTACATGCACTCCGTCTTCCACGTCTTCGTCCTCGCCGGAAGCATCTGCCAGTTCCTCGCCATCGCCCTCTACGTGATCTAGCGATCCCCGCCCTTGCCCAAAGGCAACGTAGGGTCGATTTGTGGCAGCCTGCCTACCGGACCGAGCCTTACGCTTTGGCCCTTGGGACCAGGCTCACCCCTACAGCGTCAAGCACCTTCCTCACTGTGAAGAAGCTCGGGTTGCCGCCCTCCGCAAATTGCCGGTAGAGGTTTTGCCTTGCCAGCCCGGTCTTGCGGGAAATCTCCGTCATCGACCTGGCGCGGGCTATGTCGCCAATGGCCTTGATGAATGCCTGCGGGTCGTCTTCCGACAACACCACTTCCAGGTAGGCAGCAATGGTGTCCTCAGAGTCGAGGTATTCGGCCACGTCGAACTCTCTGAAATCAGTCCCCATTGCCATACTCCTTTGCAATTTGCTTTGCCTTTTCGATATCCCGCTCATGCGTGTCCTTGTCGCCGCCAACTAGCAGCACGATGACGCTCTCGCCGCGCCTCGTGAAATACACTCTGTATCCCAGCCCAAAAAAGAACCTGAGCTCGAAGATGCCATCCCCCACGCTCGACCAATCCCCAAGATCTCCGGTCTCCCCTATCCGCTCCAGACGTCTGAGGATTCTCGCCTTGTCAAGCCCGTTGGCCAGCTTCTTTAGCCAGCGGTCAAAATGTGTCGAGCGGATTATCTTCATGCCATAAAGTGTATCATTTAAGTGACAATTGTCAAGAGATCGCTTACGGTCATCGCAAGGGAAACCTGACACCTGTGTCTTTCATCTTTGTCGTTAATGTCAACTATGAGCCAGAAAGCCGCTCGTACTCTTCGTGCGTTATAACTGTGTCGAAGCCGCCGACGGCTTCACTTTCGTGCATATCGATTCCTGTGTAGGACAGGCTTGAATCCTCGTATCTCTTAAACTTGTAAACAGCATCATTCATCAAACCACCGTTGAACACCCCGAGGGAAACAAGAACCTCAAAATCCTTGACATCCAATCCAGTGACGCGCTTGAAAAGCCCCGGCTCTAACCGAGTAATGAAGCCTTGCTTGTGGGTGTTCTTGCAGTATTTCTTACAGCATTTTAATCGGCTTGGGATATACTGGCAAAAATGAGTTCATTTTCAGATTGGAGCGAACTTCATGGCTGAGCATTCGCAAGACGGACTTCGTCCGGGCGTCGGAAGGGGCAACAAAGGCTGGGTGGCGGTTCGCATTGTGGCCGCCATCTACTTGCTGGTGTTGGTTTATATGTCACTCGCAGATTTCTTCGCGAATCCGGGAGGTGGGAGTAATGCGCCGTATATGGTACATCTTTTCTTTTGTTTGGTTTCCATAACCGGATGCATCTTACTCATCCTGCGCGTGAAAATTGTCGGAATGCTGCTCGTCGCACTCGGCACGGTCGCTGCCGTTGTGTTTATCATGGCAAGCGGGATCAGCTTTGGTGACGTGGGGGCAGGCGACGGTCAATATGCCACGTATATCATCTTGTTAACGGTCGTACCTGCCCTCATTTTGGTGGGGCTAGCAGCCGTGGCCAAGAAGTAAAAGGCTATCACCTCACAGCAAGAATAGGATGACTTGTAGAGTGTGTCAAGAGACCCCACGACACCCAAGAGATACGACCCCACGACACCGACCCCACGGCAGGAAATGTTGAGGTGGAGTTAATATGTGGAAATGTCCAAGTTGCGGCCGGGAATTCAAGAATGCAAACCAAAGCCATTATTGTGATGAAAAGCCAGCCAGTATAGATGCATATATAGCCGCTCAGGTTGAGGATGTGCAGCAAATTCTCATAAGAGTACGGGAGACTATCCGCGCTGCTGCACCTGATGCTGTCCAGAAAATGTCGTGGAATATGCCAACTTTTTGGCAGAACGAAAACCTCATCCACTTTGCTGCTCAGAAAAACCATCTCGGCATACACCCCGGTGCGATAGAACGGCTGCCAGTCGACCTTGTAGCAAGGATTAATGCGTTTAAGGCTTCCAAAGGCACGATACAGATGCCATACGACAAGGTTGACTATGAACTGATAGCCGATATCGTGAAATGGCGGGTGTCTTGTGGTGAGGGTAAGTCGTCAAGTAGGGGGGATGATTAGTGTCGTGGTGTCGACCCCGAGACACGCGACCCCGGGACACCCGCAGGACACACAAACGGATCATAAAAAGGTTTCATTCGCAGACCTCTTGTTTTTAATCAGCTTTAATTTTTCAGGCACCCAAGCGGTACAATCCATATGCCGTTTTTCATTTGAAAAGCATATTCCGTTCCGGTGAGTACCATGAGAAAAGACGGTTCATTCATTTTATCGGTATCAACGACATTTTTCAGCTTGAGAAGGTTGTCACACGCCTTGTCAACTTCCCCCGCGCCGAGTCTTACCTCGACAGCACCCCATCGCCCATCGCCAAGCTGAATGATGGCATCAATTTTAAGACCGCTTTTGTCCCGGTAATGATACACGCTGCCGTCAATGCTTTCTGCATAAATCCGCAGATCATGAATGCACAACGATTCAAACAGCAACCCGAATGTATTAAAATCTGATAGCAGTCTTTTAGTCGTTGCCCGCAAGGAAGCGGCCGCAATGGAGGGGTCGGTAAAATGCCGCTTTGCCGTGGTTCTCACTGCCGTCTTGGAGCGCAATTTTGCATTCCAAGCTGGCAAATCCTCTATGACAAATATTTTATTCAGTGCTTTCAGATAGCCGTCAATGGTTACATGGGAGAGCGGTTCGTCATTTTCGATTAAATCATTCACAAGCGTCGTGATTTTAGCTTCGCAGGAAATATGGCGGGAGATAGACCGTAAAAGTGCCTTGACCCGGTCGGGGGCTTTATCGACGCCGTCCGCTTTGGAAATATCTTCATTCGCTACCGCTTCAACATAGTCCAATGCAACGGTTAGGGCGATTTTTTCATCCGTTTGCTTGGCGACAGCAGGCCAACCGCCGCGATTGATAAAAAAAGCATATTGTTCAACAGTAATGTTTGATTTCCCATCTGAGTCAGTTATGCCGCCAAAAAGGGCTTCGAGCGATATTTCCCCGTTTGAATCGCCCGTCTCATATAAAGACATCGTCCGCATTTTCATTCGTGCTATTCGCCCTGTCCCGGTGTGCATATCATCAGTACGGGTCGGATTGACCGAACCTGTCAAAATGAACTGCCCAACGGCGCGGCGCTTGTCAACGGCAAAACGCACGGCGTTCCACAGTTCTGGGGCAACTTGCCATTCATCAAGCAAGCGCGGCGTTTCGCCCTCCAACAACAAGGAAGGCTTTGACTGTGCGATCGCCTTGTTCATCGCCGCCTTGTCCGGATCTTGCATGTATAAAACGCTTCTAGCCAATTCTTCAGCCGAACTTGTCTTCCCGCACCATTTCGGTCCCTCAATAAGAACTGCTCCCTTTGCGCGTAAATATAGTTTTAGTTTTTCGTCCGAAATTCGGCTCAGATAATCTGGATTCATATAAACCTCCATATGACCGCAGCTAAAGCGGTGCTACACGGCTATTGTAACAACCGCTTTATACTTTATCAAGAGTTTACTTTATATATTGGCAGTATTATGTTTTATGATTTAGCTTTAATTTACTTTCAGAAATGACGACTTGCACTTCTCAGCTCGGTCAGTTCTCCTGCTCGGCGGCGTCGGCTGGCGATATGATGGCGTGGCCCCTCGGCAGCCTGGCAAAGGCATAGCCGTTCTCCTCCACCCAACCCGCAAGCTTCTCACAGCCAGCATCGTAGCCGCCGTCAAAGGGGCCGGAGAACCGGAGTGTCGCAGCTTGCGGGATCCCCAGGTATTCTGTTGACCCCGCCTGCAAGCTCTTAGAACCCCGGCACCCCTAAACCATCGAATAACTCTCGCCTCAAGCTGGTTAGAACGGAGCCTGGAGACAAAAGAAGAGACAAGGAAGTGAGACTAAAGAGACAAGACGGGACACACATTCTCTTCCTACTCACGTTCCCCAAGAATCACAAATTGCTACTTCTCGCCCTTTGTGCGATACCATGGTTAATCCCGGGATGGACAGGAGGCAACGAAGGGCCGGTATACAGGCCTACCTGCGTGTCTCCTTTTCTTGGGCATCGCAATACGCCTGGGCACGTGCACTCAGTTCGCTTACACCCACGTCGTCGAACCTTCCTTGCCGCCACTCTGTATAGTCGAACGGCTCCCGAATCACCAGCGTAATGAAACGCTCGGCCTCGACCATCCCAAGGCTATCGACAAGAGCCTGCATTCCCTTGTTACGTAAAACAGCTTCTGCAACCATGATCAATCCTGTTCTTCGACAAATCGTATAGGGCTGACGATTCTAATGCCCTCTATTTGGGCACTGAGCAGTTTCCTGTCTGTCGTTATAAAGTAGTCACACTCGGCCTCGATCGCACAGGCAACATGCAACGCATCCATCGTCTTGATGCCTTTGGCAACCAATGACTCGGCGAGCCTCAAAACCGCCCTGTTCTCTTCGACACGAATCAGCGATAGGTTTTTCCAATTGGCGATGCTTTGACGCTTCATCGGGAACGGGTTTTGCGAATTCTCGTAATCCAGCACATATGACCAGACGAAATTGTATTTCTGCAGCAAGATTCTCTCCTGAATGAAGAGCTTGGCATCGGTTTCCAATTTGACCCGTAGTTGTGTTTGATCGTCAAACGGGCGATTGAAACAACAATTGTCTAAATAAAGCTTCATGAAAGCTCCTTTTTAGAGAAGTATAGCATACTACTGTGCTGCCACGTACTCCCTCTTCTTGGCCATCACAATGGAGGCCTGTCATCCGTGCGACACTACCGTGTCGGCTAATGCGGACTATGGCGGCGCCCGGCAAAGCCACCCCCTGCGGCGAGCGCCAGAACCAGAATGTCTTTTGACGCACTCTGCCAAAGAGCACCCTCTGACAGAGTCGCAGAGGGTGCTCGCTTCTGCTGCAAGCCACTCAGGCTCGATGGAAAAGTGAGGGGCTGCCCGGGCTTTTCAGCTGCTAGAGCTTCTCGACCGGCACTTGGAGCTCGGTCAGCCAGTTCTCTTGCTAGGCGTCCTCTCCTGTGTCGTAGTAGGCGCCCTCGGCGCAGGCCTTGCAGAGGGCGGTGCCGTCGCGCACGACCTGCCGGCCGTCGGTGACTTCCTCTTTGCAGGCGGGGCAGGTCATCCTGTCGAGCGGCTTGCCCGGCAGGTCCTCTGGGCGGTAGTGGACCTTGACGGCGGTGAACTCGAACATCTCCTCATCAGGGATCGCGTTGAAGAACTCGACCAGGTCCGCGCCCTCGGGGGCCGCGAAATAGCGTGTCGTGCGAACCCGCACGGCCTTGCCTGTCTGGGTGTTCAAGAAGGTGGCGGCCGACTTCCCGTAGTCCATCCACTTCAGGTTCCGCTTGCCCAGCTTGCAGTTCGTCACCGTGCCGATGGCGTCGGTGAGGCAGCGGTCGCACTCCACGTAGACAACAAGGTCGCGGAAGGCCTTCGGGTCGTCTATCCCCAGGGCCCCCAGCCCCGCCCGCGCCATCCGGACGCCGAGGATCTGCCCGCCGCACAGGTGTCCGTGGTACTCCGTCGCCTCTTGCAGGTCTTCCATAAAGGTCCTCATACAAATCTCCTTTTCGTTTCCTTGGGCCGCCCTTCCTTGGGCCGCCCTTCCTTGGGCCGCCTCCAAGGCTTTGTCAATCCTGTTCAAATATATTATTCTTATATAAATATAATACCAGAAAGCGGGGCAGGGTCAATCCTCGGCTTCTCCTTGTGCCCCGAAAGCCCCATCCGGCATCCTTTGCCAGAAGGCCCGCCCTCGTTGCCGCCCTCATTGCCGCGCTCCCTGGCGGCCGACCTTGCAGTTGCATTTCGGGAGCGTCCTGCAGGTGATGAGGTCCTTGCCTTCGTGGGTGAAGGCCCGTATCAGCACGTCGATGTCGTATGTGTCGTGCAGGCGCTCCTCGGTAAGGATGTCCTTGTAGCTGCCGCAGAGGTATTCCCCGCTGCCCTGCAGCAAGACCACCTGCGACTCAAGGATAAAGGCCTGCTCGGGGTTGTGCGTCGTCATGACGATGCCGATGCCGTCCTGGGCAAGGCCGAGGATGCATTCCAGCACCTTGGTCTGGTTGCCGTAGTCGAGGTTGGCCGTCGGCTCGTCCATGACAAGGTAGCGCGGCCGCTGGGCCAGGGCCCGGGCGACAAAGGCAAGCTGCAGCTCCCCGCCGCTGATGCCGGTGCAGGACTTCGCCGCAAGGTGCTCGATGCCCAGAAGGCACATGACCCCGTGGACGATCTCCCGGTCCTCGGGCCCCGGCTGCTGCAAGAGCCCCAAATGCGGCGCCCGGCCCATGAGGATGAACTCTTCCACAGGGTAGGAGAAGGGGACGACCTGCGACTGGGGGACGTAGGCCAGCAGCCGCACGGTCTCCTTGCGCGAGAGCGACGAGGCCTTCGTGCCGTCGATGCTGACGGAGCCTGACTGGGGCTTCAGGAATCCGAGCATCGTCTTGAACAGGGTGGTCTTCCCGATGCCGTTGGGGCCGAGGATGCTGAGCACCTTGCCGGCCTCGAAGTCGAAGCTCAACCCGCTTATGACCGCCTCTCCCCCATAGCCGCAGCTGAGGTTTTCCACCGAAAGCGCCATCAGTCCCACCCGCCTTTGTAGCGGAGCAAGAGCATGATGAAGACCGGCGCCCCGACCAAGGCGGTCAGGATCCCGATGGGTATCTCCATGGCGAAGAGCCCGCGTGCGATATTGTCCATGAGGACCAGGTAGGCCGCCCCGCCGAGGAAGGAGGCGGGCAGGAGCCACCGGTGGTCGGGCCCCACCAGCATCCTCATGAAGTGCGGGATGACCAGCCCGACCCAGGCGATCAGGCCGCCGACGGCCACGCTCACGGCGGTGATCAGGGTTGCGAGCACGATGACGACGCCGCGGATGCGGTTCGTGTTCAGGCCGAGCGACTGCGCCTCGTCGTCCTTGAGGGCGAGCAGGTTGATGCGCCACCGCAGGAGGTAGAGCGTGGTGACCCCGACGCTGATCGGGGCGGCGAGCACGAGGACCGACCTCCAGGTGACGGATGAGAGGCCCCCCATGAGGAAGAACGTGATCCCCGGGAGCTGGCTGTAGGGGTCGGCGACGAGCTTGGTGATGGAGGTGCAGCTTTGGAACAGCGCGCCTATGACCACGCCGGCAAGCACGAGGACCGTGATGCCCGGGGTCCCCCTGCCGACCGACAGCGAGATGAGGTAGGTCAGCGTCACGGCGACGAGGCCCATGAGGAAGGCCGAGCCCGTGATGACAGCCACAGGTGCCGCGAAGAGCATGGCGCAGGCAGCCCCGAAGCCGGCCCCGGCAGAGGCGCCCAAGAGGTCGGGCGATACCATCGGGTTGCGGAACATACCCTGGAACGCAGCCCCGGCGACCGCAAGGGCCCCGCCTATGAGGAGGGCGCCGAGGATGCGGGGCATGCGCATCATGAAAAGCACCCGCTCCTCGTTGCTCATGGCCACGGAGTCGACGCCCCCTGCCTCAGCGATGCGGCCGACGAGCTCGGGGAGCGAGCCTAAGGTAGAGACCAGCTGGGGGATGCCGATGCTGTAGCGACCGACGACCAGCGAGGCGGCTACCGAAAGGAGCAGGGCGAGGCACAGCAGGGGCAGCATGAGCCGCGCACGCCTGGTCTGCGCCTCGCTTTGTGTGGGCGGGTGGTTACGGCTCACGGTCGGCCAGCCTCATGTCCTCTGCCCAGCCCCTAAACGGGGTCCTCGTGGTTGAGTATGCGGGTTGCCTGCTCGTCGCTCAGGTCAAAGAAGAAGAACTGCCGGTAGAAGTCGATAAGCATCTCCTTAAGGTCGACGTCCTCGAACAGGTCGGGATGGATCGTCTTGGCGATGTAGACCAGGTAGAGTATCTTCTGGACGCCGGAGTCCCAGAAGAACACGCCGGTCGGCGTCGCGTAGACCTGGCCGTTCTTCACCGCAGGCACGTTGTTCAGATCCCCCGCCGCCAGCGCCTCTGTGATGGCGTCCTCCGCCGAGGCGTTGCCCGACGAGCCGGCATGGTCGACGAAGATGAAGTCGGGGTTCCATGCCATGACCTGCTCGGCAGTAACCTCGGTATTCTGGCCCGCATCGAGGTCGAGGCTCGCCAGCACGCCGCCGGCAGCGTCGATGACCTCGACCATGTCGGACTTCTTGCCGTAGGCGTGCAGCAGGTCGGTGTAGGCGAGGTAGACCCGGGGCCGCTCGCCGACATTGGCCGTGCGGCCCTTCACCATGGCAAGGGTGTCGTCGAAGTAGCGCGCGTAGGCATCGGCCTGGCTGTGGGCCTTCTCGTCGTTGAAGATGTCGGCATACAGCTTGATGGTGCCAACGATGTCGCGGAACTTCCCGGTGCCGGCCGAGGGGACGGCGGCCAGGCCGGCGTTGGTGATGGCCTCGGCCTGCTGGGGGTTGGGGAAGCAGAAGACAAGCTGCACTCCCTGGGCCACAAGGTCCTCGACGTTAAGGTCGCTGTGGGCGTTCGGGATGCCCGGAACCTCGTTGAGGTACTGGTAGATGACGTTCGACCAGGGCCAGCCGCCTATGTGGAAGTCGCCGTTGCAGACGATGCGGTCCTCCGCGCCCACGACGACGACCCGCTCATAGGACGGCCCGAAGATAGCCGCCACCTGGGTGACCTCGTAGGGGATCGTGATGGCCGTGCCGTCCAGGTTGGTCACCGTGCGCGTCTCGGGCAGGGCGGGCGGGTCTTGGCCGGGGCCGTCGGCCGCACCCTCCCCCGCATCCTCCCCCGCCGCCGGCTCGTCCTTCTTGCTGCAGGCGACAAGCCACGAGCTTCCCGCGATGGCGACCGCGGCAAAACCGCCGAGCTTCAAGAAGCTGCGCCGCGACAGGGCCGTCGGGCTGTCGTCCCCCGAGCCGTCCGGGCCGCCAAGGCCGTCCGGGCCGCCAAAGCCGTCCGCGCCCTCGTATAGGTCAATCCTCTTTTCCGCCATGGATACCTTCCTTCCCTCTTCTTTCTTTGTCTATCTTTGCATTCAAGGCTTTTGCCTAGCTGCCGGGCCTGTCGCCATGCCCGGGGCCTTCGGCCTGTGAGCCGAAGGCCTTGGACGGCGGTGTGGTTATGTAGGAGCCGTTGAAGCCCACGGCAGCGCCGAAGCGCTCGTCGACGTCGCGGTAGTGGTCGCTGAACAGGACAGTCGACGGCTCAAGGACGACCCGGGCCGCCGCGTTGACGCGTGCAAGCCACAGCTCGTCGGTGGGCGGGTGGTCGCGCATCGCTGTTTCCTCAAAAGGCTCGAAGGGGAGTATCGAGACGGATTCGGGCCCTATCTGCCGCAGGGCGTCCAAACCCCAGGCGACCTCGTCGGCATCCTCGCCGAGCCCGACAAGGAAGCCCGTCCAAGCCTTGAGCCCGGCCTCCTTTGTGTGCCCCAGGGCCTTCAGCCTGTCTGCCAGGGAGTCCCCGCCGGGCCGGAAGCTCCGGTACACCCGCTCGCTGGGTGACTCAAGGCTTGTCAGCATGCCGGTAAGCCCTGCCGAGGCCAGGTCGAAATGGCTTTGGCGGTCGAGCGCGCCGAAGAGCCCGTAGTATTCGAGGCGGGGCTCTGCCGCACAGACGTCCTCGACCTTCTCAAGGACCTGCCTGGGCAGGCGGTACCCGAGCCATCCCGTGCCGAAGAAGGCCCGGTGCATCCCCGCGTCCGCCAGTGCGTGGGCCCAGTCTGTCAGCGCACCCACAGAGCGGTCGTCGATAAACGGGGGCCTTCCCATCGCCTTGAGGTGCTCCCACTTACAATGGCGGCAGCCGGGGCTTGTGGTACAGGCGCCGGTGATGATTATCGGCGCGGCGGTGACCGTAAGAGGGTTGATGGCAAGCGCCTTTTCAGCCGCCCGGCCCGACAGGTCGAGCAGCGACTCGATATCCAGGTCGAGAAGCTGCCGCGTGGGCAGCGACCCATCCCAAGACACCCCCGACCAACCCCGCATCATGCCCTCCCTTGACTATTCTCGTTCATGGATTATTCGCATTATAGTATATTCTTGTTTATAAATAAAGTGCTTTGTGAAATTCCCTGCCTCTTTTTTCAGATAAGGCTTTGGAGGGGCTTGGATAGGCGGGGCGTCGGCCTTTTGCCCTCAGGCTTTCAGGGCCGCCTCGACGAAGCGGGATGCCTGGGCGCGGACGGCCTGCCTGTTTTCTTTCGTGAGGGTCTTGAGCTCCCCTTCTTGCTGGATGATCCGCTTCAAGGCTTGGTGCTGGGACTGGTATCGGTCGGACACGCCGGTGGCCTGCAGGGTGCTTGCCAGGTTCTCTGGCGACTTGAAGACGCCGATGCAGGGCTTGCCGCCTGCCAGTATCCTCGACAGCAACGACATGAAGGCCTCCGAGGCAAGCTCGATGCCCCCGACCTCGTCAAGCAGGACGAGCCTCACAGAGCTGCGCCGGACGGCCTGTTCCGCCTCGCATATCTTTCGCTCCAGTACCGAGACGTCCCTCTTCCCCCTCAGGAGGAATACGTCACCGGCGCCACCGCAGCCTTCCGAGTACGGCACCTCAACCGGCGGCAGGGCCCCGTCGACCACGAGGGCGCGGAATCCCACGGGCCTCCCCCCTGCCGTGAGCCGCTGCGTGGCAAAGCCGGCAAGCACCGCGGCACAGGGGCTTAAAACCTCTTGCAGAAGGGTTGATTTCCCGATGCCTTTGTCACCCTGTAAGAAGAAATGCATGTGGCGTTGTCTTTCGGCTTCGGCGAGAACCGGCCCTTGCAGGTCGGAGCACAAAGGGCAGGCTTTCCATGGAGGCGACGCCCGGATTCGAACCGGGGGTAAAGGCTTTGCAGGCCTCTGCCTTACCACTTGGCCACGTCGCCATGGGAACCAGCCGTATAAAATGCCGGCCAACTTGGAAGAGGTGGCCGGCCCTGACTGACAATGGAGCGGACGACGGGATTCGAACCCGCGACCCCGACCTTGGCAAGGTCGTGCTCTACCAGCTGAGCCACGTCCGCAACACAAGCAACCATCCTACTAAAAGCCCCAGCGATGTGCAAGCGTTTTCGCCAAAAAACCCACCTGGAAGGACATGTGGAGTTCCTGTTCGCCCCTGTGGCAAATATGGGCGAATCCCCGAATATCTGAAAATCCCTTTTCGCAGGCTCGGGCTTTATGGTAGACTATCCCTCGTTGTTCTGAAGCAGGAACACGGGCGGTTAGCTCAGGGGGAGAGCACTACCTTGACACGGTAGGGGCCACAAGTTCAAATCTTGTACCGCCCACCACAAAACACCAGGTCAGACGCATATTTGCGCTGACCTGTTTTTGTTGTTTGGTGGCCGCCACCGTCTTTGCCACCGTCGTGCACGCTGCTTTATTACTCGGTATTTTACGAATGGGTGCGGTGGGATTGGTAGTTGTGCAGGTACTCGGCAAATTCGGCAGACGTATCGGAATTGCTCGTCCTCCATGCCTTGTGGTCGATTATCTTGCTCTCAAAGCCATAATATGAATCGATATAGGCAATCAGGCTGTCCAGGGCGTTCAGCTGCGCTTCCGGATAGTGCCCCGACCCACCGATATGCACCAGCTCGATTCCTACCGAGTAAGAATTCATGCCGTAGTCGGGATAGGATTCCCCAATAGAAGCCGTGCCCAGCTTATCGTCTCGCCCGTCTTCGGGGGTTCCGAACAGGCTATTGTGCCCCACATCACCAAAACCCGCATGATGGGCAATGGTGTCAAGCGCTACGCACTGCACCACCACGCCGTCAACCCCCACAACGAAATGGGCGGCGACCAGGCTCCCGTTGCTGTCCCACCAGCTCACGACAGAGTACGGGTCTGCGCTGCCCTCCGTATCATGGAGCATGATGTATTTTTGATACGCCACACCCTTAGGGCCATGCCCAAGGCTGGGGCGCATGTCCTCGACAATGGTGGCAATAGGAAGCGGCGCGGCATCGCTTTCGTTTTCACTTGATAGCTCAGCCGTGTCCTTTTCTTCAGTTGGTACCGAATCCTCATCCGGCTCGGCGCGGAATCGGTCGCTTACTTCGCCCAGAGCAAGGGTACCGACGTCTGAGGTGGCGTCCTCGGTGCTTGTCGGCGTGCAGCTGAAAAGAAGCATCGTGCACAGAAGCACGACGGACAGGATGGCTCTGTTTGATTTTGAAATCATCGCCTCTATTGTACCCTACAAGGAATTGATGAGACCCGGCGATTGCGCTGCATGTTAGGTGATTGGGGGTGGTGCCTCCCTTTTGGTGGGTGGCAACGCCCTGGAAGATGACATCAACGGCCTTCCTTGAACAATCTGAGCAATACTATAACCCATCAAAGAAGCCTTGT
>WRIR01000004.1 GCA_009782605.1 Eggerthellaceae bacterium
GCCGCTGCAGTCAGGCCGCTTTCAAGGAAGGCCTCTGTTATCTGGATTTTCTCTTCCCTTGAATACATGGTGCGGACTCCTTTCTGGACCGTGGATTCGGTCCAACTTTTTGTCCGCACCCCCCTGTCCCATCAACCCTGCCGCACCCCACGGATGACAAGAGGGGGGACTGGCGGCTAGAGGCGCTTCTTGACGGCCTCTGCGATGCCTTTCCCGTCGAGGCCCAGCTCGGCAAGGAGCACTTCCATGCTTCCTTGGGAGACGAATCGGTCGGGGATGCCCAGAACCACGGTCGGCACCTGGATGCCTAGGCGGGCCATTTCCTCAAGCACGCCCTGTCCCGCCCCGCCATTGACGACGCCTTCCTCGACTGTAGCAACCAGCTTCATGCCGGCCGTTGCCCTGATTGCCTCGCGGTCGAGAGGTTTCACCCAACGCATGTCGACGACACGGGCACCGATGCCCTGTTCACCCAGCAGCTCAGCGGCCTCACGGGCAGGCGCGACCATGCGGCCGAAGGCAAGGAGCGCGACGTCCTTCCCCTTCCGGACGACTTTGCCCTTCCCGGTTTTTAGAACCTCGGGCACTTCGGGCAGGGCAACACCGGTCGCCTCGCCACGCGGGTAGCGGACCACAAAGGGCCCGGGCTTTACAAGCGCCGTGTGGAGCGCATGCACCAGTTCGGCTTCGTTGGAGGGGGCTATCACCCTCATATTCGGGATCATACGGGCATACACCAGGTCGAACACGCCGTGGTGCGTGGGGCCGTCGTCCCCGACCAAGCCCGCGCGGTCGAGGCAGAACACCACCGGGAGATCGGAGAGGGCGTTGTCGATTATCAGCTGGTCGACGGCACGTTGCATGAATGTGGAATAGATCGCGACGACCGGCTTCTTCCCGCCCAGCGCGAGGCCTGCGGCCATGCCGACCGCATGGCCCTCCGCGATGCCAACGTCGACAAAGCGGTCGGGGTGGGCCTCGGCAAAACCCGCCAGCCCAGTCCCGTCCTTCATGGCGGCCGTGATTGCAACGATATCTTGATCAGCTGCCGCCTCGGCCATCAAGGCATCCGAGAACACCTTCGTGTAGGTTGGTGCCTTGGCCGCCTGCTTGATGACGGCGCCTGTTGCGATGTCGTAGGGGCCGACTCCGTGGAACACCTCGGGGGAACGCTCCGCGTGCTCGTAGCCGGTGCCCTTCCGCGTGACGACATGGACGAGTATCGGACCGTCCGTGTGCATGACCTTCTCGAATATCTCCCGCAGAGCAGCAATGTTGTGCCCGTCGATGGGGGCCGTGCACATGATGCCCAGCTGTTCGAATATCATCGTCCGGGGGATGACGAGCTGCTTCATCGAGCCCCTCACGTTGCGCCCGAGGGAAACGAGCTGCTTGCCGACGCGGCCGCGCCTCGTCAGCATCTCTTGCAGGGAGTCTCGTGTCTGCCGGTACTGGTCGGAGGCGCGCATATAACCGAAATGCCTCATCAGGGCACCGACGTTGCGAGATATCGACATCTCGTTGTCGTTGAGGACGATAATCATCCGGCTTTGCTCGTGCCCGATGTGGTTCAGCGCCTCGAAAGCCATGCCGCCGGCAAGCGCGGCATCCCCGATGACCGCGACGATGTTCTCATCGCTTCCCCGCAGGTCACGCGCTTTCGCGAGCCCCAGGGCAACCGACAGCGAATCGGAGGCGTGTCCCGAGGGATGCACGTCATGGGGACTCTCCTCGGGCTTCGTGAACCCCGATATGCCGCCATAAGTGCGCAGCGTGTCGAACTCCTGGAGCCGCCCGGTCAGTATCTTGTGGGCGTAGGCCTGGTGCCCCACGTCGAAGACGATCCGGTCGGTCGGGCTGTTGAAGAGGGAATGCAGCGCGACGATGATCTCGACGGCTCCCAGGCTTGAGGCGACATGCCCGCCTGTCTTCGCCGTGACCGACACGATTTCCTCGCGTATCTCGCAGGCAACGATCTCAAGCTCGTCGTTGCTGAGGTGTTGCAGGTCCTGGGGGGAGCTCAGTATGTCGATAATCCGCTGCGTCATGACGGCGCCTGGTGTCCGTCGCGGGACTCTGCGGGCGCAGCAGCCGGCCCGTCGCCCGGCCCGTCGCCTGGCTCGTCGGCCGCCCCATCGCCCGGCCCTTCGCCCGGCGCATCCGTCGGTGCGTCCGTATCCACAGGTGTCCCGGCCTCGCTCATCTCCGTCGGAGTACCTACGGACGCAGGCCCCTCGAAGGTGTCGGCAAGCACCTCGGCATGCTCCTCAAAAACCGCGGCTATCTGTGATTCGGCGATATCTTCCTCAAGGAGGTTGCTCACTTGAAGCCCCAGTTTGACGGCCTCTTCATACAGGTCGAGCGCGTCGTCGAGCGAGATGCCCTCGTCGCTGACCGCCTCGACTATCTCGTCGAGGCGTTCCTTCACCGACTCATAGCTTGCGCTGTCTTTATTTTCCATGGCTGCCTTCCTCAAGGGTCTTGGCGATGCGGCCTAACACCCCGTTCACGAACCGGGGGGACTCGTCCTCCCCGCCGAAATCCTTTGCCAGCTCGACGGCTTCGTTGATGGAGACCGACAGCGGCACGTCCTCGACATGGAGCATCTCGTACACCGCAAGCCGCAGGATGGACCTGTCCACGATGGGCATGCGCTCAAGCGCCCAGTTCTCCGAGGTGTTCTTCAGGTAGTCGTCAATGCTTTCCCGGTGTGCCTGCACCCCGGCAAGGAGGGCCAGCGCGTAGTTATCGAGGATCCCCGCCTCGTCGATATGCTGTTCGCCTGCGGCAATATTTGACGGCGGCTCTTCGAGCACCTCGCTTTGGTAGAGCACCTGCAGGGCGCAACGGCGAGCCGACGTGCGTTCGTGTCGTTTGGCGGGCATGGAAAGGTCAGGCTTCGGTCGAGGGGTCAGCTGCCGAACTGGATGCCGTCGACATAGACATCGACGCTTGAGACGGGGATACCCACCTGGCTTGCCACGGCATCCGCGACTGAGCTGCGAATGCCCGACGCCACGTCAGGCAGCGAGGACCCGTATGCGACGTCGATCCTGACCGAGACATGCAGCTTGTCGTCGTCGGTCACCTCGATGTCGACACCCTGCGTCGTGTTCCGGGTTCCGAACATCGAACGGAAATTGCCCACGCCCGACGAGCCGACCGTAGCAACCCCCTCGACCTCCTGTGCGGCTATCGACACGATAGTCTCCACGACGCCCGGCGCAAGCGCCATCCCGTCAATGTTGAGGTTGGTCATCATATGTCTCCCATCTGCGTTTCAAGGAAGTCGGTTGAAAACACGCCTTTGTTGAACGCCTCGTTCTCTAACACCTTGAGGTGGAAGGGAATGGTCGTCGCAATCCCCTCTATCTTGAACTCCTGCAGCGCACGCCTGCCCCGGGCAATGGCCTCTTCGCGGTCCTGCCCGTACACGACGAGCTTTGCCACCAGGGAGTCGTAGAAAGGCGATATCCTCGAACCTGCTTGCACGTAGCTTTCCACACGAACCCCCGGGCCGGAAGGGGCCTCGAAGGCGGTGATCGTGCCAGGGCAGGGCCTGAAGTCGTGGGCGGGGTCCTCGGCGTTGACCCGGAACTCTATGGAGTGGCCCTGGGGCGCGAAGGGCGCCCGGGCCGCACACGAGATGGCCTCGCCAGATGCGATGCGCAGCTGCTCCTTGACGATGTCGGTGTTCGTCACCTGTTCGGTCACGGGGTGCTCGACCTGGATGCGGGTATTCATCTCCATGAAGTAGAAATGCCCGCCCTCGTCAAGCAGGAACTCGACCGTGCCGGCGTTCTTGTAATCGGTGGCCCGAACCGCCTTGATCGCCGCAAGGCCCATCGAGCGGCGGATGGCGTTGGTCAGCGCCGGGCTCGGCGCCTCCTCGATGAGCTTTTGGTGGCGCCGTTGGATGGAACAGTCCCGCTCGCACAGCGATATGCTGTTGCCGAGGTCGTCGGCAAGCACCTGTATCTCCACGTGCCGGGGGCGCAGCACCAGCTTTTCGATATAGACGCCGTCGTTGCCGAAGGCGGCCCCGGCCTCAAGCCGGGCTGCCTTGTACTGGGGTTCCAGTTCCTCGGCGCTGTGCACCTCGCGCATGCCCTTGCCGCCGCCGCCAGCAGTCGCCTTTATCAGCACGGGGAAGCCGGCCCGCTTGGCGAAGGCCTGGGCCTCCTCAACCGTGTCGACGCAGCCGTCGCTTCCCGGGACAGTGGGCACGCCGCAGCGCTTCATGGTCTCGCGCGCCTCGCTCTTGTCGCCCATCTGCTCGATGCTCTCAGGCGCCGGTCCGATGAAGACGATGTTGTTTTCGGCGCAGGCCCGGGCAAAGTCGGCGTTCTCGGCCAGGAAACCATAGCCGGGGTGTATCGCATCGGCCTGCGTGTTGAGGGCCGCCGCAATGATGCTGGGGACGACCAGGTAGCTTTGGGAGGCAGGCGCGGGGCCGATACACACCGCCTCGTCGGCGTAATGCACCGGGTAGGTGTCGGCGTCCTCGGTCGAATAGACCGCGACCGTCTTGACGCCCAGCTCCCTGCAGGCGCGCATGACCCGCAGGGCTATCTCGCCGCGGTTTGCGACCAGCACCTTGCTAAACATTACGCGGTCTCCGGCGCAGGCGCGGGCGCCCCGAAGGGCTCGAGGTAGAAGAGCACGGTGCCGAACTCCACCGGCGTCGCATCCTCGAGGCAAACCTCGCGGATGGTGCCGATCTCTTCAGAGGTTATCTCGTTCATCAGCTTCATCGCTTCGACGATACACAGGGTCTGGGTCGCCGTCACATCATCCCCCACCTGCACGAAGGGGGGCTCCCCGGGGGCCGGGGACGAATAGAAGGTGCCGACCATCGGCGCGATGACGGCCTTCCAGTGCGGCGGGCGGTCTGCGCCCTCGTCGTCGGCAGCCGCCGGGGCCTCGTCCTTTGCGGCGCCAGGGGCGGCCGCGCCGGCGGCTTCCCCTGCCGGGGCTGCAAAGGCCACCGGGAGGGCGCCGTCGGCAATCACCGCGCTCGGCATACGAACCGAGATGCGGGTCCCCTCTTCTTCCACGACGATCTCGCCGACGCCGCTTTCCTCGGCGACGCGCACGAGCTCACGAATCTGATTGATGTCCACGTAATCATCCTCCTTGGTATGGCTCGACTCCTGCTCCATGAGGAAGTCGACCTTCTCTGACGTGCGGTGCTTGCTCAAATAGGTGCGCGCCTCGTTCGGGAAGAGCGCGTACATGAGGACGTCCTCCTCGGTCTTCGCCAAATCGCCTATCTCGTTCTTCATCTGCTCGTAGGTCGTGGTGACCAGCGAGCCGGGCGCGATATCGGGAGGCAAGACGTCGGAGTCGCCCACGACCTTCTTGACTATCTCCTTGTCCATGGGACCGGGCGCCTTGCCGTAGTATCCGCAGATGTAGTCCTTCATCTCCTTGGAGACGACGCTCCAGCGCTTGCCGGTGATGACGTTGAACACCGCCTGTGTGCCCACTATCTGGGACATCGGGGTGACGAGCGGCGGGTAGCCCACCTCGGCGCGGACCTTCGGTATCTCCTTCATGACCTCTTCGAGGCGGTTGCTGGCGTTTTGCACCTCCAGCTGGGAGACCAGGTTGCTCATCATGCCGCCGGGCACCTGGTGCGAGTAGACCTGCATGTGGATGAGCGAGGAAACGCCGCGCTTGTAGTGGCCGCGGCTGCGGACCTCTTCCCAGTATTCGGCGATCTCGAAAAGGAGCTCCAGGTCGAGCCCCGTGTCGTAGCTGCTCTCCTGCAGCGCCGCGACGATCATCTCGACCGCCGGGTGGCTGTTGCCGAAAGCGAGCGGCGCGTGGGCCGTGTCCGCGATGGCGGCGCCGGCCTCGGCCGCCTTCAGGATGTTCGCCGGGGCCATGCCGCCGACATAGTGGCAGTGGATGTGGACGGGCAGGCCGATCTCGGCGTTGAAGGCCTTCACCATGCGTTCGGTGCGGTAGGGTGTGAGCATACCCGCCATGTCCTTGATGCAGATGGAGTCGGCCCCGAGGTTCTTCAGGGACTGACCGTACTCAAGATAGCTGTCAAGCGTGTGCACCGGGGACATGGTATAGGAGATAGCGCCCTCGAAGTGCCCGCCGTGCTCCTTGATGGCGTCGGCGTTGTCGACGACGTTTCTGATGTCGTTTAAGGCATCGAAGACGCGGAAGACCTCGATGCCGTTTCTGTGTGCTGTCTTGATGAAGTGGTTCACTATCTCGCGGGAGTAGTGCTTGTAGCCCACGAGGTTCTGGCCTCGGGAAAGCATGGAAAGCGGCGTGTTCGGCGTCTTCGCCTTGATAGAGCGGAGGCGTTCCCACGGGTTCTCGTCGAGGAAACGCAGGGAGGTGTCGAAGGTCGCACCGCCCCAGGCCTCGATCGCCCAATACCCGACGCGGTCCATCTTCGGCAGGATTGGAAGCATGTCGCCTATCTGCATACGCGTGGCCCAAAGGCTTTGCTGCCCGTCCCGGATGGTGGTATCCATTATTTGAAGTCTCGGCATGATCTCACGCCCCCTTCATTCGTTACAGTCAAAGAACATACCTTCATGCTTGAACAGGGCAAACCCTTTTCAGGACTACTCTTTATGCAGGAATGCGGGGACGTATGTACCGACGTGCCCAACCCGGAATCGGCGCTGCGTGCAAAAAGGTAATACGACATTATATAAGAAGGTTGCACGGCAAACCAAAAGTCGATATGAATTTCACGGATTCGCGGATATTCGCAGATATGGAATGTGCCGACCCCCTAGCTGTCGGCACATCCCATCACACCCACTTGTTCTTTCGCTCCTTGTGAAAGGGCTCCCGAAAGCCATCCCGGCGCACCCCTAGCACACCGGGATGGAGGCACCGGCGCACCCCGAGCGCGGCGGTACCTGGATACCGGCGCACCCCTAGCACACCGGTACCCGCCCTCGGGCCCTGCAGGCTTGGCGCCGCTCTACCTCCACACGCATCGCGGCACCAAGGCCTGCAAGGACGCTGCCACAAAGGCGGCAAAGCTATTCGGTTTGAAAGATTTTGGATTATCGGTTCTTGGCATAAAAAATGCCGCCCGGTGGCGGCCTGAGAGGAAGCCTCTTCGCGTTCACCGTTTCCAAAACCTTTAATCCAGTTAGGAAAGAGTGAGTCCCCCGAAGGAATTTCCCTCATCTTTGCAACTGGCTGCCTTTCCGTTTCCGGGGAAGGCCCTATAGCTTTGCGCCGCTGCCTTTCGACAGGTTTGCCCATTTCTTTTTAAGGTGCGTGTCAACCCTTGTTGACAGTGCACACCATACTCCCTTTCACAGGCGAATGCAAGGCTTTTCCCAAAAAAATTTTCTGGTGTTTTCCAGCGCTTATGGCCTGTTGCCGACTTTAGGCGGCCAGGAGTCCTCCCCTGAAATCCCGCGTATCGACCCCAGTGAATCAAAGCCTTTTAGGATGAGAAATAGTGCATAATCCTGGCGGCTTATGACGTTTCGGGATTATGGTAGAATGGGCCGGAGAGGCACACGAGCGCTCCGAGGGGTTTACAGGCTATGAAAAAAAACATTACGGAAAACCCCTCCCCTCCCCGACGATTAGTGCGTATCCGAAGGGCCGCGTCGATGCTGCTGGCGGCCGTCGGGCTGCTGGCGGCCATAGAGGCGGTGTCGCTGGTTGCATCGGTGGTGTCAGGCGGCGGGCGCGGCGGCCCCTCGGTGCCTGTCGGCGAGGGTGCCCCGGCAGGAGCCATCCGGCCAGGAGCCGAGACCGTACCCGAGATCACTCCCCTTTTCGCGACGCCCGACATCCCCAGCTGGGTGTTCCTGGTCGCCGCCTTGGGCATACTGGGGGCCGCCCTCCTGGGCTATGCGGGAATCAAGACGCTCTCACGGCTGCCCCGGGGCGGAAAACCCGCGGGCCGCACGGCTGACGGCGGAGAGACCGAGGGCGTTGAGGACGGGGATACCGAAGACGAGGTGCCTGAGGGCGAAGCGCTCGACAGCGAAGGGATCAGCGGCTGGGAGGTGGCCGACGGCTGGGAGGCTGGCGATGGGGAGGTTGGGAGCGAGGGGGCTGGCGGGGAAGCGCCCGGCAGCCGGAAGGTTGACGGCACGGTGGCCGAGAGCGAGGAAGCTGGCGGCCGGGAGGTTGACGACAGCGAAAGGGCTGGTGGCAGGGAGGCTATCGGCAGGGCTCCCGGAGGCACGAGGCACGGCAAGGCGAGACACAGCAGCAGAGAGCTCAGCAAGGTCCCCGATAGACCCGCTGTAAGCAGAGGAAAGCACGCACGCAAGGGCCGCCACGAAAAGATATGATGTAAAGGTAGGTGACAAGGGAAAGTTTGACAAGGGGACGGGGCGTTTGTCAACTTTCGGGACGTTCGGGGACAAGTATGCCTGTCAAAAGTTGACAAACGCCCCGTCCCCTTGTCAAACTTTCCCTTGTCAACTTTTACACTTTGCTACGATGCCCCTGGAAACGCCTGTCAGCCTTTCTATCTGGCGTATCGAAAAACCCCTATCTCGTAATACGGCCAAGATGGCATCCCGCTGGTTCTTGGGCAACCCCGCAATGGTGCTCGACTCTATTCCCCCAAGGGCGGAAAGGAACTCCTGCCGAACCTCCTCCTTGGTCTTTTTGACCTCTTCGGAATAGGAGTAGTCGTTGCTTTCCAGGGTATCGTGAAATGCTGCAAACTCCCTGGCTGCCACTTCGGGATCCAAGGAGAACATCCCAAGCACAAGACGCGTGTCGGTCAGAAGGGAATGCCCCTTTATGTAATCGCAATAGCTGTTCCATCGATATCCGTCAGCCGCTCGGCTTAAGCCTGCAAACAGGGGGTTTTGATGGATGTAGCGGACAAGCGTGAGAAGGTACTCGTCGCTCTCAACGGCTTCGCTTCTGTAGCGGTTCGCGATGAGGGCGCCGCTTCGCCCGTATTTCCTATTGAACCAATAGGCGTAAGGAGCTAGCATCTTTGCCATTATCTTGGTGATATCACCCGGGGAGCGCTCATTGAGCAGGAGATGCACGTGGTTGTCCAACATGCAGTATGCCAACACCTTGAATCCCAGTTCTGCTTTCACGTTTGCAAGAAGATCGAGCAGTTTTGCAAAGTCTTCCTCTTCCTCAAACAGATTGCAGCGGTTCACACCACGGAATATGATGTGGTAGATGCCGCTCTCGCTTAGCTGTCGCGCATGTCTTGGCATGTTGCCCCCATCCATGGGAATCATATTGTCGCCAATATTGTAGCAGAGCACAGGTGATTAGAGGTTGACAAGGGGACGGGGCGTTTGTCAACTTTTGACAGGCATACTTGTCCCCGAACGTCCCGGAAGTTGACAAACGCCCCGTCCCCTTGTCAACCCCTAATGAGCAGAAAAACAACATACTTTGACGGTGCATCGAGGGGGGTTTGGCGGTATAATGAGGCATCTTATTTAGTGGTCTTTGAGGGTTCCTTGCTAAATATAGTGGTTCGTGAAGGATTATTGCTGCATGCAACACCGTATCGTGAAAAGAGGCAAAGCCTTTTCCCTGACAGCCGTCCTGGCGTGTGGGGCGCTTGTCTTTTCCCTCGGTGGCACGGGCATGGCCTATGCCGACAACACCGAGATTGAGGAACTCCTTACCGAAACCGGCGAGCGACTTGAGCAGACCGCCAAGGATTATGACGAGGCCGCAGAGAAGGTGAAGGCCCTCCAGACGCAGGTCGAAGAGAACCGGCTCAAGATAGAAGTGCTCGAACACGACATCCCCGTGCAGGAAGAGAAGGGTGCCGTCGCCATGGTCGCCCTCTACAAGATGCAGCAGGAGGGCTTCTCCCTCATCAACATGATACTTGACGCGTCGAGCCTCGACGAGTTCATCTCCTCTATCGAATACCTCAACACGGTCCACCAGATAAACATGAACGAGGTCGTCAGGCTGCGCGTCATGAAGACGGAGCTGCAAGAGACCCGGGACGCCTTGCAGGAGAACAAGAAGGCTGCCGACGCCGAAATGCTGCGTGCCGAGGAAGCCTTGGAAGAGGCGAAGGCCGCCCGCGAGGAAGCACAGCGCAAGGCCGAGGAAGAGGCTGCCCGTATCGAGGCTGCCCGCCTAGCAGAGCTTGCCTGGCAGGAGCAGCAGGCAAACGGCGGCACCGGGGACGGCTCCCCGCATATGTCGGGGCCCTCTTCACTGAGTGGAATCGACTGGACGCTTGACAGGGATACCTTCGTCTCCCTGTGGGCAGGCCGAATAGACGCATACCTGGCCGGCTCCCCGCTCACCGGGCAAGGGTATACCTTTGCGGAGGCCGCCTGGAGGTATGGCGTCGACCCCCGCTTCTCTCCGGCAATCTCGTGTATCGAGAGCTCCAAGGGAAGGTACTGCTTCCTCCAGCACAACGCCTGGGGCTGGGGCAATATCAGCTGGCCCAATTGGGAAACAGCGATAGACACCCACG
Source organism: Eggerthellaceae bacterium (assembly GCA_009782605.1). Lineage (GTDB taxonomy): Bacteria > Actinomycetota > Coriobacteriia > Coriobacteriales > Eggerthellaceae > WRIS01. The sequence continues at coordinate 10,442 of WRIR01000004.1, forward strand.
TCAGGGGCCTCGCGAACGGCTACGGGGGCACGGTGTCGGTCTGGGGGGCCCAAAAATACTGCCCGCCCAACTGGCAGCACTGGTACAACACGACCCTCAGCGAAATGGGCCGGATTTAACCTTAATCCAGCGCCCCGCTCACACTCCCAAGTCTATATCTGCCAGCGAAGAGGCTTTCCGTAATGAAAGAGTTTGGCTTTTGTCCCACAGGTCCATATCAGCCAGCGAGGGTTTCTGTGATGCCCGAGATTGCCCCGTTGCACGGCTGAGCGTACTTGAGTACGCGAAGGTAAGCGTAAAAGGGGTAAGATCGGGTGCCACAGGAAGCCGCAGCGTCGAGCAGTTACGCTGATTGTAAATCAGCGTAACCCACAATCAGCGTAACCCGATGGAACTTCCTACATAGGGAGTCTTGTCCTTGAGCAGGACGTCGTGTGCGCCGCCCTCGACGATGGAGGTCGAGCTGACCGTCGTCAGCTTCGCTTTTGCCTGGAGCTCGGGGATAGTCAGGGCGCCGCAGTTGCACATGGTCGACCTCATCTTCGCAAGGGTCAGGGCGACATTGTCCTTCAGGCTCCCGGCATAAGGGACATAGGAGTCGACGCCTTCCTCGAAGGTGAGGCCCGTCTTTTCGCCGCCGAGGTCGTAGCGCTGCCAGTTGCGGGCACGCGCCGAGCCTTCGCCCCAGTATTCCTTCATGTAGCTGCCGTTGATGTTGACCTTGTTGGTCGGGCTCTCGTCGAAGCGGGCGAAATAGCGGCCGAGCATGAGGAAGTCCGCGCCCATGGCAAGGGCGAGCGTCATGTGGTGGTCATAGACGATGCCGCCGTCGGAGCAGAGGGGGACGTAGACGCCGGTCTCCTTGAAATAGGCGTTGCGGGCCTGGGCCACCTCGATAAGGGCGGTTGCCTGGCCCCGCCCGATGCCCTTCTGCTCGCGCGTGATGCAGATCGAGCCGCCGCCAATGCCGACCTTGACGAAGTCTGCGCCCGCCTCGGCGAGGAAGCGGAAACCTTCGGCATCGACCACGTTACCCGCGCCCACCTTCACCCCTTCGCCGAACTGGGCGCGTATCCAGCCAAGCGTCTGTTCCTGCCAGGCCGAATGCCCCTCGGAGCTGTCGATGCACAGGAGGTCCGCCCCCGCCTCGACGAGCGCGGGCACCCGCTCGGCATAGTCGCGGGTGTTGATGCCGGCGCCCACCATGTAGCGTTTCTGGGAGTCGAGCATCTCAAGCGGGTTCGACTTGTGCGAGTCGTAGTCCTTCCGGAATACCATGTGGACCAGGTGGTCGTCCCCGTCGACGATGGGGACGGAGTTGAGCTTGTTGTCCCAGATGATGTCGTTTGCGACCTTGAGGCTCGTTTCCAGGGGTGCCGCGACCATCTTTTCGCGCGGCGTCATGAAGTCGGCGACCCGCTCGCTTGCGGCCGTGCGGGTGATGCGGTAGTCCCGGCTGGTCACGATGCCAAGCAGCTTGCCGTTGGCGGAACCGTCCTCGGTGACCGGCATCGTCGAGTGGCCGAGCCGTTCCTTGAGCTCCAGCACCTCGGCCAGGGTCATGTCGGGGGAAAGGTTCGCGTCACTGTCCACGAAGCCCGCCTTGTAGTTCTTGACGCGCGCGACCATGGCGGCCTGCTGCTCAAGCGGCTGGGAGCCGAATATGAAGGAAAGGCCCCCCTCGGTCGCAAGGGCGATGGCCATGCCGTCGTCGGAGACCGACTGCATGATGGCGGAGACAAGCGGGATGTTCAGCGAGAGTTCGGGCTCGGCACCTTTGCGGTGCTTGGAGAGGGCGGCTTTCAGGCTTACCTTTGAGGGAATGCATTCGGACGACGAATACCCCGGAACTAGAAGGTATTCGTTGAAGGTCCGAGACGGTTCGTCAAAGTAGAAAGCCATGGACATGCCCCTTCGATTCACGGCGAAAAGCCTGGGATAGTGGCTTGTATTGTACTACGCATCCCGCAAAAAGGCTTGGTAACCCTTATAGGCTTCATAAATATCCGCTTTCGAGGCGACCTCCCACGGGGAATGCATCGAAAGCACGGCGACCCCCGAGTCGATGACGTTCATGCCGTACTCGGCGGAGATGTAGGCGATGGTCCCGCCGCCGCCCGCATCGACGCGCCCGAGCTCTGAGGTGTGGAAGGCAACACCAGCCCCGTCCAGGATTGCGCGGACCTTCGCGACGTACTCTGCGGAGGCGTCGTTGCTGCCGTTTTTTCCCCGCGCCCCCGTATACTTGGTAAGTACGAGGCCTCGCCCCAGGTAGGCGGCGTTCTTCGCCTCGAATACCGAGGGGTAGAGCGGGTCGAATCCGGCGCTCACGTCGGAAGAGAGCATGTGCGAGGCAGTAAGCGCCCGGCGCAGGGCCAGACCCGAGCCCTCGCCGGCAAGCTCCATGACTTCGGCGATGGTGTTCTCGAAGAAACGGGACGCCATGCCGGTGGCCCCGATGCTGCCCACTTCTTCCTTGTCGGTGAAGATGCAGACACAGGTCCTCTTCGGCTTCTTCTGGGCGAGCTGGGCGCGGAGCGAGGGGTATGCGCACACCCGGTCGTCCTGGCCGTAGCCTATCACCATGCTGCGGTCGAAGCCGCAGTCACGCGCAGGCCCGGCGGGCACCACTTCAAGCTCGGCGGAGAGGAAGTCCTTTTCCTCGATGCCGTAGTGCTCGAAGAGCAGCTTGAGCAGCATTGCCTTGACCGGCTCCTTTTCGGCGAGCTTTTCGATGCCTGCCACGACTTCTTCTTCGGGGGTGCTGGCTGCGGCGGGCTCGGCGGCGGGCTCGGCTGCATCCTCGGCGGCAGCTGCGGCACCCTTGGCTGCGGGGGCGGCTGTTGCGACAGGCTTGGTACCTGCTGCGGCGGGCTCGGCGACGGGCTCCTTTCCTGGGGCCTCGTCGTCCTTCTCGACGACGAGCGGGCGGTTACCGACGAGCACGTCGAGGTTTTCCCCTTCGACGACCGTCCGCGCCTTCTTGTCCATCTGCTCGGCGGCAAGGTGGGGAAGCAGGTCGGTGACGCAGAATACCGGGTCGCCCGCGTCCTCACCGACGACGACCTCGACGCTCTCCCCCGTCTTCTTGGTGACGACGCCGTGGATGGCAAGGGGCGTGGTGACCCACTGGTAGTGCTTGATCCCCCCGTAATAGTGGGTGTCGAGCAGGGCGAGGTCGTTGGACTCGTAGAGCGGGTTCTGCTTGACGTCGAGCCGCGGGGAGTCGATGTGCGCGCCAAGGATGTTCAGGCCCGCCTCGATGGGCTCCGTGCCGACATGCACGAGGATGAGCGCCTTGCCCTGCGCGTGCGCCCACACCTTGTCACCCGGCTTGAGCCTCTTTTTGTCGGCGATTGCCTCGTCAAGGCTGGAATAGCCCTGCTCCTTCGCGCACGACAGCGCAAAGGAGGCGCACTCACGCTCGGTCTTGCAGGTCGAGATAAACCCGATATAGTCCTCGGCAAAGGCCTCAAGCGCACCGAGGCCTTCTTCCGTGTAGTTCTTCCAGACGCTTTTGTATTCCATGGTAGGCCTTTCAAAGTTCCTGCCGCAGGCTTGGGAGCCCCGCGGCTTGCTTGCCTCCTTACTGTATCACGTGACCTCCCTGCCTGGGAAAGATTACCGGAAGGTAACAGAAGGAATATTTTTTAAAAAGATTAAAAATAGTATTGACTTAATAAGGAATCAGTACTATTATTTAGAAAAAGAAAATTCTTGATGGGAATTTTTAGCGGGATAGCAAGACAGCAGGACCTAAGAGCATACTCCGCCCACTCTTATGCCCTGAAGACCAGCCCACCACCATCATCCTGGTCTTCAGGGGGCTCCGAATGAGGCACCCTTCTTGGGTGCCTCACTTCTTTTTGTTTACGCTATTTTCATTCTTCGGCATTATCTTCTAGTGCCGTGAGGGCGCGTTCGTAGCCGCCTGAGCCGTGGCTGAGGCATTTCGACACCCGGGCTATTGTGGTTGCCGAGGCGCCGGTTGCCTGTTCGATGGCGATGTAGGACCTGCCCGAGGCGAGCATGCGTGCCACCTCAAGGCGTTGCGAGGTTTCCTTTATCTCGCGGATGGTGAACAGGTCTTCGAGCAGGCGGTACAAGTCGTCGCAGTCGTCCAGCTTCGAGAGCGCATAGAGCAGGTTCTCTACCTCACGGGTGCGAAGGCCTTCCATCTATCTCCCCATTCTCATCAAGCCGTAGCCGAGCGCGCCGGCCAGGGCATTCCACGATGCCTCACGATTCTTGGCCGTGCCTCGCCTAAGAGACCTCGGTCAGCCAGTCCAGGTAGTCTTCGGCCTGCCCGTAGGCGACCCTGAAGAAGTTCTCCTGCAGGGAGCGCGTCACCGGGCCCGGTTCGCCGATCGGGCGGCCGTCGACGCTGTTGACAGGGACAACCTCGGCAGCGGAGCCGGTCAGGAAGACCTCGTCGGCGAGGTAGAGGTCCGTGCGCGTCAGGCTTTCTTCGATTGACGGTATGTCCAGGTCGCTGGCGATGCAGAGGATGGTGTCGCGGGTTATGCCCTCCAACACGCCGTCCGACAGGGGGGGTGTCGACAAGATGCCGTCGCGCACGACGAACAGGTTCTCGCCCGTGCCCTCGCAGACCATGCCGGCCTCGTTGAGCATGATGGCCTCGGCATACCCGTTGGACCTCGCCTCAAGCTTCGCGAAGATGGCGTTCATGTACGACGCGGTCGCCTTCATCGCGGGGGGTATGGCGTTGACCGAGCGCTGGCGCCAAGACGAGACCCCGGCCGCAATACCCTTCTCGGAGGCCTCGTCGCCCAGGTAGGCGCCCCAGGGCCACGCGGCAATGGCGACATCGACCGGCGCCCCCGTCGGGTCGATGCCCATCTGGCCGTAGCCGTAATACACGATCGGGCGGATATAGCAGGAATCCAGCTTGTTCTTCTGTATCAGGTCGATTGCCGCGTCGCAGAGGTCCTCGACGGAAAATTCGAGGTCGATCATCGCTATCTTGCAGCTGCGGTGAAGGCGCTCCATATGCTCCCGCAGGCGGAACACGTAGCTCTTCTTCGAGCCGAGGTCCCGGTAGCACCGGATCCCCTCAAAGACCGCCGAGCCATAGTGCAGCGAGTGCGACAACACGTGGGTGGTCGCCTTGTCCCACGCAATCATCTTCCCATTCTTCCAAATGTAGTCAACCGAGGTAAGTGCCATCATGCGTCCCTTCTCTTCGTAACGGCTCCTTTTTCAATGCCACCACCAGCATCTAAAACCAACATGCACCGACGAGGCTATCCCTTCGCGGGCAGTGTCCAGTATCTCATATCGCCGCACCAGCGGGCGCCCTCGCACCCACATCCACACCCGGCCCGCATATTCGCGCCGACCGTGCAGGCCGTGCAGGCCGTGCAGGCCGCGATGCCATTATCCCACAGCGTGGCGCCGGGCGGCCCGTCATGCTCCTAGGAATAGAACAGGAGGTCGTTGTAGGTCGGCACCGGCCAGTGGGCGCGGTCGGTGATGATCTCAAGCCCGTCGATTGCGGCACGCAGAGCCCCCATCGCAGGCAGCACCTCGCACGCATAGCGGTCGGCCTTTTCCTGCTGGCTTTCGATGGACGCGACCTCGCGGTGGAGGGCATCAAGCGCCTGCAGAGCCTCGTCCGCGTCACGGACGCCGGTCAGCAGCTTGTCGAGCAGCGTCGTCTGCTGTACCAGGTCGGCATGGGGCATCGCCTCCCTGACCGCGTTCACCTCCTGCGCAACCCGGCAGGCGTACTCGTTGATGGCAGGCAGGAAGACCCGGCGGGCCATGCGCTTCATGACGCGGCATTCGATATTGAGCAGCTTGTTGTACTTCTCAAGCTTCACCTCGTAGCGGCTGTACACCTCGGGCTCGTTCAGCACGCCGAACTCCCCGAAGAGGTCGAGGCTCTTCTGCTCGATGAAGCAGCGGAAGGCCTCAGCGGCGGTGCGGTAGTTTGAAAGGCCGCGGCGGCGGGCCTCCTCCTCCCATTCCGAGCTGTAGCCGTTGCCGTCGAAGATGATGCGCCGGTGGTCGGAAAGGGTTCTTTTCACGTAGGCGATAGCGGCCTTGCCGAACTTCTCGCCCTTCTTCCCGTCCAGCTCGTCGGCGAACTCCTTGAGGCTCTTTGCCATAGCGGTGTTGATTATCATGTTCGCGTCGGAGAGGTTCCCGCCCGAGCCCGGCATGCGGAACTCGAACTTGTTGCCGGTGAAGGCGAAGGGGCTCGTGCGGTTGCGGTCGGTGCTGTCCTTGAGGAAGTTCGGCAGCACCGTGACGCCGAGGTCCATGGCGACCTTGTCGGCGTTCTCGTAGTCGTGGCCGGTGACGAGCGCGTCGACGATTGCCCCCAGCTCGTCGCCGAGGAAGATGGAGACGATGGCGGGGGGCGCCTCGTCGGCGCCGAGGCGGTGGTCGTTGCCCGCCGACGCGATGGACATGCGCAGCAGGTCCTGGTAGTCGTCGACCGCCTTGATGACCCCGGTCAAAAACACCAGGAAGCGCAGGTTGTCCATGGGGGTGTCGCCGGGGTCGAACAGGTTCGTCGTGCCTGCCGCAATCGACCAGTTGTTGTGCTTGCCCGAGCCATTGATGCCTTCGAAGGGCTTTTCATGCTGCAGGCACACCAGGCCATGGTGCGAGGCTAAAAGGCGCATCTTCTCCATGGTGATAAGGTTCTCGTCGATTGCACGGTTGGCGTTGGTGAAGATGGGCGCCAGCTCGTGTTGGGCGGGGGCGACCTCGTTGTGCTTCGTCTTTGCGGCGATGCCCAGCGCCCACAGCTCGTCGTCGAGCTCCTTCATGAACTCGTTCACGGTGGGGCGTATCGCGCCGAAGTAGTGCTCTTCCAGCTCCTGTCCCTTGCAGGGCGGCGCACCGAAGAGGGTGCGGCCCGTGAGCACGAGGTCCTGGCGGCGCTCGTAGGACTTCTCGGAGATGAGAAAGTACTCCTGCTCGGAGCCGACCGTGGCGCTCACGTGGCGCTCCGGTTCGCCGAAGAGCCTCAAGACCCGCTTGACCTGTTCCTCAAGGGCGCCCATGGAGCGCAAAAGGGGGGTCTTCTTGTCAAGCGCCTCGCCCGTGTAGCTGCAAAACGCGGTGGGGATGCACAGCACCTCGTCTTTGATGAAGGCGTAGCTTGTCGGGTCCCAGGCGGTGTAGCCCCGCGCCTCGAAGGTGGCGCGCAAGCCTCCGGAAGGGAAGCTCGAAGCGTCGGGCTCTCCCTGGATGAGCTCCTTGCCGGTGAAGGTCATGAGCGCCCGGCCGTCCCCGAGGGGGTTTAAGAAGCTGTCATGCTTCTCGGAGGTCATGCCCGAGAGCGGCTGGAACCAGTGGGTGTAATGCGTCGCCCCGAGCCCTATTGCCCACTCCTTCATGGCGTGGGCAACCGCGTTGGCCACCTCGGGGTCGAGCGGCTTGCCTTCCTTGATGGTCTTCTCAAGCAGCTTGTGGGTCGCAGAAGGAAGGCGTTCCTTCATGGAGTCCTCGCTGAAAACCAGTGTGCCGTACCTCTCGGAAACCGTTGCCATGCGCTCGTGCTCCTTCAGATTCATCAGAGCCCGCTTGCGCGGGCTCTTCTTGGGAATTAACGTTTGCTGAACTGGGGACGCTTGCGGGCTTTTTTCAAGCCGTATTTCTTTCGCTCCACCATGCGGGCGTCGCGGGTCAGGTACCCCGCCTTCTTCAGCTCGTCGCGGTAGTCGCCTGCCGCAAGCAGGGCGCGGGCGATGCCGTGGCGCAGGGCGCCGGCCTGGCCCGATATGCCCCCGCCGTTGAGCGTGGCGAGCACGTCGAAGTGGTCGAGGGTGTCGGTCACCTTGAAGGGGGTCTTGGCATAGTCGACCAGGGCCTCGCGGCCGAAGTAGTCAAGCCCTTCGCGGCCGTTGACCGTCACTTTCCCGGAGCCCGGGACAAGCCGGACGCGGGCGACGGCGTTCTTCCTACGGCCGGTGCCGTAATACAATGCTTCGCCTGCCATTAGTTGTCCTCCATCTTGATCTCGCGGGGCTTCTGGGCCGCATGCGGGTGCTCGGCACCGGCATAGACCTTGAGCTTCCTGCCCTGGGCGCGCCCCAGGGTGTTCTTCGGCAGCATGCCCTTCACCGCGTGCTCGATGACGCGCTCGGGGTGCCTTTCCATGGCGCGGGCGAAGGTCTCCATCTTGAGGCCGCCCGGATAGCCGCTGTGGCGGTAGTATTCCTTCGTGGCCGCCTTCGCGCCGGTCACCCTGATCTTCTCGGCGTTGACTATGACGACGAAGTCGCCCGTGTCGATATGCGGCGTGTACTGCGGCTTGTGCTTGCCCTTCAAGATGTGGGCAGCCTTGGTGGCGACACGGCCGAGCACCTGGTCGGTCGCGTCGATCAACACCCACTCGCGTTCAACCTCGTGGGGTTTTGCGTAATACGTCTTCACGTTGTTCCTCCATTAATAGCGCACCGCGCCTGCCCTTGCGGCCACGCGGCGTGTTTGTTTTCAAAAGTTGCAGGGTCTTGGCGGGTGCCGGGTTCCTACGCCGACGGTGCACGCAAGGTCTGGACTCCTTGCGGGTAACACCTCCCGCCCGCACGCTGCTACACGGGGCTTCTGAAAGCGAACCTTCATATTGTAGCCGCTCGCCCCCGGTCAAGTCAAGGACACCCTCCAAAAAGAAGGGGTGTGACAGCTAGGGTGTGCCCTGCCTATCGAATGGCGGCGGGGCGGAGGTTTTCCGTGAGGTAGGCGGTCAGGCGCTTGAGCGTGTCGTCGCTGATCGCGTGCTCCATCCTGCATGCCTCGTCGGCGGCCCGGGTCGGCTCGACCCCCAAGACGTCAGAAAGGAAGTGGTAGAGCATCTGGTGGCGCTCGAATATCCCCGACGCATACTCCGCGCCCTTCCCGGTCAAGGTGATGCCGCCGTAGAAGGGCTGCTCGGCGAAGCCAGCCTGCTTGAGGTTCTTGAGCGCGCCCGACACGCTCGCCTTCGACACCCCGAGCCTCGCCGCCAGGTCGACCAGGCGGACCGCGCCGGCGGCACCGCCCAGTTCGAGGATGGCCTCAAGATAGTCCTCGTTTGCCGGGGTGAGCGGCCTTTTTTCCCTTTCCTTCCCTTCCTCGTGCCGTGCCGTCATGTGCAGCCCCCTTTCAGGCATCAGGCAAACAGGCTTCCGACCTGGAAGACCACGAGCGCGGCCCCGTAGGCGACGGCCGTCGAGAGGGCCGCCTGGCCGATGGCCCACTTCCAGGAGCCGAATTCCTTCTTCAGTGTGGCGAAGGCTGCCACACAGGGGATGTACAGCAGGCAGAACACCATGAAGCTCAGTGCGGCCACGGGGGTGAACCCGGCCGTTGCAAGCAGCGCCGCGCTGAGACCCGAGCCGCCCAGGGCAGCCCCTGTCTCGGCGTTGAGCAGCACGCCGAGGGTGCCCACCACCGACTCCTTCGCAATGAAGCCGGTGAGCACCGCAACGACCGCGATCCAGTTGCCGAAGCCAAGCGGGGCGAACAGCGGCGCGATAAGGCTCCCGAAGGCCACCAGCAGCGAGTCTTCCATGGCGACGTAGGCGAAGCCCCCGCCGCTCACCCCGAAGTTGGAGAGGAACCAGACGAAGACGCACATGGCGAAGATGACGGTGCCGGCGCGGACGAGGTAGTCCCGCAGCTTGTCCCACAGGGTCAGGAGGACCGAGCGTGCGCGGGGGGCGCGGTAGCGCGGCAGCTCGATGATGAAGGGGACGAGCTCACCCTTGAACAGCAGCTTGCGCAAGGCGATGCCCGCAAGGACGGCGACCGCGATGCCCAGCAGGTACATCGAGAAGACGACGATGTCGGCAGCCTGCGGGAAGAAGGCGGCGGCAAACACCAGGAATATCGGCGCGCGGGCCCCGCACGACATGAAGGGGACCAACATGAGCGTCAGCTTCCGGTCCTGCTCGTTTTCCAGGACGCGGCAGGCCATGGCGGCAGGGACCGTGCAGCCAAAGCCCATCAGCAAAGGGAGGAAGCTCTTTCCGCCCAGCCCGAACTTCTTGAGCAGGCGGTCCATGACGAAGGCGGCGCGCGCCATATAGCCGCAGTCTTCGAGCAGGGTCAGGAAGAGGAAGAGGAGCAGTATCTTCGGGAGGAAGGTGAGCACGATCCCCACACCGCCGATAATGCCGCCGACGACCAGGCTCTCTGCCCAGCTGCCCGGCTCGAAGAGCAGCGACACCATGTTGCCGAAGGCCGCAACCCCCCCTTCCACCAGGGATTGGAGGAAGACGCCGGGGCTAGGAAGCCCAGGGATGCCGAATAGGCTCTCGGAGAAGGTCAGGTGGAAGACGGCGAAGATGACCACGAGGAACACCGGGATCGCGCCGATGCGGTGCGTCACGAGCCGGTCGATCCTGTCGGAGAGGGCGAGCTGCGCGTCGAGCCGGGCGGGGCCTTCGTCGTTGGGGTGCCATTCGTCGTTGGGGTGCCATTCGTCGTTTGAGTGCCATTCATCGTCCAGGAGCTTTTCGTGTGGGAGCCGCCCGCGTGGGAGGTCCCCGCCCGAGAAGCCCTCGCCGGCAGGCCCTTCGCCGTGGGCGCCGTAAAGCGTCTGGGCCATGCAGGTGCCGCAGTCGTGGTGCGCGCGGCTGTCGTGCCTGTCGCGGGTGTGGGCGTCGCAGGTGTGGGTGTCGCGGGCGTCGTACCTGTCGCGGGTGTGGGCGCGGTCGTCGCGGCCGTGGCGGTCGTGGTGTTTCCGGCCGCGGTGGAAATTCTTGTGGGCGTGGCGCAGGTGTTTGTGCCTCGTCCCGTCGGTCGACCAGATGGTGACCCCGTGGTAGACGACATGGTGGATGAGCCGGTAGCGGGCATCCGCAAAGGCCGTGCACAAGAGGCCGTGCTCCTTCTCGAACGAGGTCTTGAGGTCGTCAACCCGGCGCTGCGTCGCCTCGTCGAGGGTCAGGTGCCCCAACACCAGCTCGTCGCTTTCCAGCACCTTGATGGCCGCCCAATGCAGGGGGTAGCCCTGCGCGGTGAGGTCCCCCAGGTGATGCTCCCGCACCAGGTGTTCGTTGAGCAGGGCCTCGACGAGCGCTATCAGGCGCTCCAAGTGGGGGTTGGGCAGCTCGTGGCGCTTAGGCTCCCGCGCCTCGGGAAGCGCCTGCACCAGTTCGTCCAAGCGGCTCTTCTTTGCGGCCGAGATGGGGACGACCGGCACACCCAGGTCGTGGCTGAGGCGTGCGGTGTCGATGTGGTAGCCCTCCCGCTCAAGCTCGTCCATCATGTTCAGGGCGATAATGAGCGGCACGTTGAGCTCGATGAGCTGGATGGTCAGGTACAGGTTGCGCTCAAGGTTGGTCGCATCGACGATGTTGACGACGACGTCGGGGGTCTCGTCGATCAGGTAGTCTCGGGAGACGACCTCTTCCATGGAGAAGGGGGAGAGCGAATAGATGCCCGGGAGGTCGACGATCTCGCCCTGGCCATAGGCGGGGCGGACGGTGCCCTCCTTCTTCTCGACCGTGACGCCCGGCCAGTTGCCCACATGCTGGTTTGCACCGGTCAGTTCGTTGAACAGCGTCGTCTTCCCTGAGTTGGGGTTGCCGATAAGTGCGATCCGCATACGGGGCGCCCCTTGGCCTAAGACACGACCAGGCAATGCGCGAGGTCGCGCGAGATTGCCAGCCGGGATTGCTTCACTTCTATGATGAGGCCCGCCCTGGTGCTTTGGACCACCCTGATGCGCTCCCCCGGCACGAGTCCGAAGGTCTCAAGCTTGCTGCGCGTCCTCGGGGGGGCGTCACAGCTGACCAGCCGGCACCCCTCGCCGATATCTACCGCGTCGATCGTCACTGCTTCCCTCCCGACTGCCTTCCGGTTGCCTTCCGGTTGCCTTCCGGTTGCCGCACGCGCACCTTCCGGCTGCTGTACGATTGCCTCCCGACTGCCTTCCGGTTGCCTTCCGACTGCGCAAAATGTTAGGCTTGCCTTACTTTTACTGAGACCACTATACCACCCCCGCGGCGCCTTGTCAGCAAAAATGTTAGCCTTGCCTTACTTTTTGATGGGTTATAATGTCGAAGGCACGACCCACCGGTTCGCTACAAAAACACGAGGTGAAGAGATGTTCCGTCAAGTAATCCAAGGAACCCACGGGGATAGGTCCCGCAGGTCCTTCAAGGGGCAGCGCATCCAAGGAACCCGCGGGGCCTGTCCCCGCGAGTCGAGCGCCCCCAGCCGCACGCCCAAGAAACTGATGGCTGCCTGCCTTGTCCTGCTGTTAGGCCCGAGCCTCCTGGCGGGCTGTTTTGGCGGCGAGGCGCCTGACGCGAACAGAACCCCGAGCTCGGAGGAGGCCCCCGTGCAAGGCTCAACGAACAGCCCCGAGGCACAGTACCGCAGGATCACCGCCGCCCAGGCCAGGGACATGATGGATTCCGGCGACCCCTACATCCTGCTTGACGTGCGCAGCGTCGAAGAGTACCACGAGGGGTATATCGCCAACGCCATCCTCATCCCCCACGCAGAAATCAAGGGCCGCGCCGCAGGCGAGCTTGCGGACCTCGATGCCACCATACTCGTCTACTGCCGCAGCGGGGTAAGAAGCTCTGCTGCTGCCCACGACCTGGTCGCACTCGGATACACCGGGGTCTACGACATGGGCGGCATCATGGACTGGCCCTACGGGACCGTGCAGGACTAGGCAATCCCCCGCCCCCCAACCTGCAGCTTGCAGCCTGCGGACCTGAGACTTGCGGGTTTGCAGCCAGGCCTACAGCTTGCGGACCTCGGTGCCGAAGGGCATCAGGGCAAGCTTTGCCTGCTTGAAGCACTGTATGCCGAAGGGGATGCCGATGATGGTAACACACAGGACAAGGCCGTTGAGAACTGCCTCGACGGCAAGCACCAGGCCCCCGAATACCACCCAGAGTATATTCAGGATCGCCGAGGGGGCCCCTCCCCCGTATTCGACCTCTTTCCCGAAGGGGAAGAAGGCCAGCCCCGCCATCTTGAAGCATTGGAGGCCGACAGGGATGCCGACCACGGTGACGCACCAGAGAAGGCCGACAAACAGCCAGCTCAACCCCTGCCAAAGGCCCGCAAAGACAAACCACACTATATTCCCCAAAACACTCATGCCGCTTCCTTCTTACAGGAGTAAAAAACCCCCGATATGACGATTGCGCAAGCAGCACGGATGACGTGTTCAAGCTCTAGCCTGTTCACAACGGTGCCCTTCCTTTCAGGATAGCCCAGCGTTCTTGGGGTGTAAAGACCCCCAAGATTTCTTGCCCATAGGGCGGATTATACCATGGCCCCTGTCCACGCAGGGCATGGACAGGGGCCGGTGCGCGGACAGAAGGTGCGGCGGGGAAGCCCTAAGCACCCAGGCAAGCAGCTGGAATCAACACTACGTCGTCGGAGTCTCTTTTCACTAGATACTCCCCTGTATAGACCACCACTTTCATAACTTTTCTGTCAGGCACAAAGCTCTCGAACCAGTTAAGTTGTTTCGTGTCGTCGTTAGAGACATGCGGAGAAAACTTGACCTCGATAGCAACAAGGGTGTCCCCTTTTTCCACAATGAAGTCAATCTCGTGGTCACCACGCGAAGTTCTTAGGTGCCGTACCTCGGTGCTATTCGCATCCGCATAGACCTTCAGGCTTTGAGCAACCAGTCCCTCGAACAGCCTTCCAAGAACCGTCTTTGCCTGGTTTCCCAAAACATGGACATTGCCCCTAGCGTCAAGGAGCCTTTGTTCCGTAATATCGAGCAACCTTGCCGTAAGCCCGGGGTCTACGAGATAGTGTTTCGGAGACTTGCCAAGATTGGCATACAAATTCCCCTCCGAAAGCCATGGGGCAACCGGGTCAAGTATCCATAATGCAGCCAAAGTGTCTCTATACACCATTGTGGTAACCTTCGACGGCTTCTTATCTTGACCAGGCGTGGCAGCGTTGAGGATGCTCTCATAGCTTGTTGTTGAACCTTCGGCAGCGGCATAGGCCTTAAGCCAAGAACGCAAGGTTTCTGGACGGCGCACCTCTATGCCCAGTTCTGCAAACTCTCTTTCAACGGTATTGTCGATATAGCCGTTAAGCACTTCTTCTCTCAGAGCGTCGGGGATGCCTCGAACGCCCGGGAAGCCGGATTTTAGTATCTCCCTCACATATTCTTGCTGAGACACCTCTACCGTTTGCGGACGCACGCAAATATCCCCCGACAGTAATTCTGCAAGAGAAACGAGCGGCTGCGACATTTGGCGCTCGGCAAGCGAAAGGGGCCGCATCCTTATGCGGACAATCCTGCCTGAACCGCTATGCAGCTTCGCTTTTTTTGGCACAGCGCTGCCTGCAAGAATAAACTGCCCGGGCGACATATCGTCGTCGACAAAATGCCTGACGGTGTTCCAAATTGATGGGACGGTTTGCCACTCATCGATAAGAACAGGTTTCGCGGCTTCTTGCAGGATGGCGGGGGTGCCGGCTATCAGGCTCGCCGTTGTTTCATCGTCCATCCTGAATACGGTTTGCGCATAGCGCTTCGCCAAGGTTGTCTTGCCGACACCTTTTGCACCCTCAAGTGAAAAAGCTGGCAGCCCCTTGAGAAAGCTTTCGAGCTTTTCCTCTTGGATTCGCTTTAAGTACCCTACGCTGTCCATAAGCTTGTGACCTGCCTTTCTCCAAGCTATTTCTGCCTAGTATACCATTTTACGCGTTTATACTATACCGTTTTACGTGCTTCTCGTATACCGTTTTACGGCGTGGGCAGGGGACGGAGCACTATGCCGAGAAGCCCTACCTGGGCTTTGCGGGCTCCCTTGCCGACAAGGACTATCGCGGGATTGCCGAAATCCTTAAAGAGACCGAAAGGGTAGACCATGGCGAGTGGTAGCGTCGTCGACACCAACGTCATTGTAAAAATGCTCAACGGGGACGAATCCGCACGTGTCCCCGTTGACACGTTGGCATGCAAACCCGCAGGTCAGCGAGGTTGGGGGTCATTATGACCCTCAACCTCGCGTTAAGGGGAGGGAGGCATGGCGTCCCCCGCCTCCCCCTGGGTTCCCTAGCGCCGCTGGTAGAAGTAGCTTGAGTTCAGCCCCGGGGCGGCACCGCCCTTGGGCAGGACCATGACCTGCATGGCCTCCATGCGGTAGGCGTAGCCCGCGCTCCCGCAGCTCTGGCCGTTCTTGGCCCAGCCGGTCCAGCCGATGTTCTGCACGTGTGCGCGGTAGTACACGTCGTAGTGCTTGGCCATGTCCCCGGTGAGGGAGATTCGCAAAGCCTCCAGACGAAGGCCCTTGCCCGAAGTGCCCGATATCGCCCCATCGGTCTTTGCTCCTTGCCAGCCGATGTTTTGGATGTGGGTCTCATATTTGATAGAGCCCGAATAGGGGGCGCTCTTGAGCTTTAGGGTCATCGACTCAAGCCGCAGGCCTTGCCCCAGGGTGCCCAGGACAGTCGAGCTGTCGGCAGCTGAATAGGCCTTGTCCCCCACGTTTTGGATATGGATGGTCGACGAATAGCCGAGCGCCGCCGCAGCGGGCGGCTTCGGGTCTATCATGCGGGGAGTGCCGGCAGCTGTTGTGACCCCTTTGTAGGCGTTGGCCGGAGCGGCGGCCCCCTTCTTCACGAGCACCACCTGCAGGGCCTCAAGGCGGAAGGCGTGCCCTGCCGTGCCCGCCTGCTCGCCGTTCTTGGCCCAGCCCATCCAGCCGACGTTCTGGGCGTGCACCCTATAATAGATGTCGTAGTGCTTGGCCAGGTCCCCCGTCAGGGTCATCGTCATGGCCTCAAGGCGCAGCGCCCGGCCCTCGGTGCCCGAAAGCGTGCCCTTGGCCTCGGCCGTCGACTTGCCGGTGGTGCTCACGCTGGCCGCCTTCTGCCAGCCGATGTTCTGGATATGGGTGGAGTAGCTGATGCCCCCGGCGTAGCCCGTCGTGTTCGTGAGGTTGACCTTCAGGCCCTCAAGCCGCAGCGCGCGCCCGGAGGTGCCCGATATGGCGCCGTCCTTCACGGCGGCCTGCCAGCCGACGTTCTGCACGTGGGTGGAGTAAGACACCGAAGGCGGAGTTGCAGGGGCGGGGGTCGCAGCAGCAGCGATTTTGATGGAGAGCTGCTTTGTGGCGCTGCCGCCTGCATTGGTGCGCTGTTGGCAACTTGAGCCTGTCCGTCCTTCTTGAAGAAGGACATCTGCCCTAAGTCGCCAAACATGCAAAAGACTACTAGAAGACACTACTAGAAAAACGCCTAATGCGGCAGATGTCCTTCTGCCCGCGTTTTTCCAGAAATACTTCCAGAGCTTCTAGTTTTTCAATAAGTCACTCACACGTTTGGCATCTGTTATTGCACCACAATAATTTCTCCCCTCCTGCCCAAACAGGGCAACGGGGAAAAATTTGTATAACCGGGTGACCGAATGGAATGGACGGGATGTAGTGGGGGGCATGCGCGAGCAGTGGACGACACTGTGTCCGCTTTGCCCCTTCGTCGGTGCGCTTCCGGCAGAGCACAAAAGGGACGTTCCTTTTGTGCTTTTGTGCTCCCTTTTGTGCTTCCTAGGGCAGGAGCAGGAGGGCTATCTGGGTGGCGTTGAGGGCGGCGCCTTTGCGGATTTGGTCGGCTACGACCCAGAAGGCCAGGCCGTGGGGGACGCTCGGGTCCTTGCGCAGGCGGCCGACATAGGTCGCGTCCGTGCCCTCAAGGAGGCCGGGCATGGGGTATTCGGCGCTTGCGGGGTCGTCCATTATGACGATCCCAGGGGCGGCCGCCAGGGCCGCGCGCGCGTCGGCGACGCTTACCTCGCTCGCGAACTCGACGTTTATCGACTCGGCATGGCAGCGCAGCACCGGCACCCGCACGCAGGTAGGCGCGACCGCGAGGCTTTCGTCGCCCATTATCTTCTTCGCCTCGACGACCATCTTCCATTCCTCCTTGGTGGAGCCGTCTTCCAGGAAGACATCGATCTGCGGGATGCAGTTGAAGGCGATTTGGTGCTTGAAGTGCTCGACCGTCAAGGCCCTTCCCTCAAGGAAGTCACGGGACTGGTTGTAGAGCTCGTCCATCGCCGGGGCGCCTGCCCCGCTCGCTGCCTGGTAGGTCGAAACGACCACCCGCGTTATCCGCGCAAGGTCGTAGAGCGGCTTTATGGCGACCATCATCTGGATGGTCGAGCAGTTCGGGTTGGCGATGACGCCCGCATGCGCGAAAGCGTCGCCCGGGTTGACCTCGGGGACGACGAGCGGCACGTCGGGGTCCATGCGAAAGGCGCTTGAGTTGTCTATCATGACCGCGCCGGCTCCGACCACCGCCTCGCGCATCTCTTTCGAGACCGAGGCCCCGCAGGCGAAGAGCGCGATATCGACCCCCTCGAAGGCCGCAGGGGTCATCTCCTGTACCACCAGGTCGCCGGCGGGCACCAGCCCGCAGCCTTCAAAGGCAAGCTTCTTGCCGGCAGAGCGCGCCGACGCCAAGGCACGTACTTCGGCAGCCGGAAAGGCCAGGTCATGCAGCACCCGCAGGAACTCCTGCCCGACGGCACCCGTGGCACCCGCCACCGCAACAACAGGGTTCGCAGGTATTTCCTTGTTCCAGCTCATAGGTCATCACTCTTTCTTTTTCCAAGGCCCTGCCGACCTGATTGGCAGCTATCGGGCATTACGCCATTGCGCCTAACATTACGTCATTGCGGGCTTGACCCGCAATCTAACCAGAAACCTTACAGATTGCGGGTCAAGCCCGCAATGACGGGACGGGGCTTCTTTTGGGCTGCGGTCGGTTCCGCAGGCAAGAGGCGGCTTCTTTTGGCTGCGGGCTTGACCGCAGCAAACCAGCGTAACCTATTATCGCCCCTTTTCCATCTTGGCGGCGAGCTCTTCTGCGGAAAGCTGGGTTTCTTTGAAGACGCTGTCCGCATCGAGGTCGAAGGCGGTGTGGAGGCAGCGTACCGCGGCAGCCGTCTGGGCGCCGTCGACGACGACGGACAGGCGTATGGGGGAAGTCGATATCGCCAGGATGTTGATCTCGTTGTCGCCGAGGGCCTTGAACATCTTCGCCGCAACGCCGGGGCTTGACTTCATTCCCGTGCCGACGATGCTCACCTTTGCGATGTCCTCGTCGATGTCGTATTCGCGCGCGCCGATTTCGGGCAGCACCTTTATGACGGTTTCCTGCGCCCGCTTCAAATCGGCGTCGGGGCAGGTGAAGCTGATGTCGGTGATGCCGTCTTCCGAGATGTTCTGGATTATCATGTCGGTGTTGACCATGCTGTTCGCCAAGGCTGAGAACACCTTGGCCGCAACGCCGGTCATGTCGGGCACGCCGCGGATGGTCACCTTCACTTCCGAGGTGTCGTGTGCAATGCCGGTTATCACCGCTTCTTCCATCTTTGGGGTCGCCTCCTTAATATAAGTGCCCGGCGCGTCGGAGAAAGCCGAGCGAGCATGAATGACCACCTTGTACTTGCGGGCGAACTCGACGGCACGCATCTGGAGCACGCCGGCGCCCACCGAAGAGAGCTCAAGCATGTCGTCGTAGTTGATTGCGGCAAGCTTTCGGGCGCGGGGGGCGACACGCGGGTCGGCGGTGTAGACCCCGTCGACGTCGGAGTATATCTCGCAGGCATCGGCCTCTATCCCCCAGGCGATTGCAACCGCAGTCGTGTCCGACCCGCCCCGCCCAAGCGTCGTGATGTCGCCGTTCTGGTCGATGCCCTGAAACCCTGCGATGACCGGGATATAACCCTGGGACAGGGCTTTGCGGATGCGCTTGGTGTTCACTTTGACGATCTTCGCCTTCTCGTGGATCCCGTCGGTCTCGATGCCCGCCTGGCGGCCCGTGAAGCTCATGGCCTTGTAGCCCCGCGCCGAGAGCGCCATCGCCAACAGGGTCATGCTGATCTGCTCGCCAGTCGAGAGCAGCCGATCCATTTCACGTGCTGGAGGGTCGGTGTTGAGGGCGCGCGCGAGGCTGACCAGCTCGTCGGTCGTCTTCCCCATCGCGGATACGACGGCAACGACCTCGTTTTCCGCCTGCTTGAGGGCGACGAGGCGCTGGGCGACCATCTGGATACGGTCGGGTGACGCGAGCGAGGTTCCGCCGAATTTTGCAACTATTAAGGACATCGGGGCATGGTGCTCTTTCTGCTTGGATACCACAGCCTTACACTATAACAAAGAGAGCCGCAAAGGGCAGGAAAAAGCGGAATTGCGCCATTTGTGGTGCCCTGTGATATGATAAGCGGCGCAAACCCTGCGAGACTACCACTGAGAGGGGGCGTCGCATGCCGGCGATCATCACCCATGATTCCTTCGGACGAGACGCGTATGAGGTCCTTCACGAGCACGTTGGCGAGACACTTGAGGAAAACCATGCCTTCCTCCTGGGCAACCAGGGCCCCGACCCCTTGTTCTACCTCGGGCCCCTTCCCCGCCTCCGTCAGTTCGGCAGCCTCGGATCCACCATGCACCGCGAGAAACCCAACGAGCTGCTTGCAGCCTTCAAGAAGTCGCTCTCGATCCTCGATGCGGACGAGTATCCGATTGGCCGTGCCTACCTCTTCGGCTTCGTGTGTCACCACTCCCTGGATTCCTCCCTGCACCCGCTTGTCTACATGAATCAATACCAGCTCTGCGACGCCGGCATCGATGGGCTTGACCGAAGCAATGGGCGCGAGGTACACGCCCTTATCGAATCCGAGTTCGACGAAATGGTGCTCTACCGGAAGCGAAACCAGACTGTGGCGACCTTCTCCCCCGCCTTCGAGATACTTCTGGGCAGCGACTTTATCCTCAAGACGGTCGCGAAGATGTATGCCTATGTTGCCATGACCGTATACAGCCGCTTCATCCCCAACAGCCTGTTCGTCTCGGCCGTCAGGGCATATCGCTTCACCGAGCCCTTCTTTCATTCCCGTACCGGGCTGAAACGCGCTTTGCTGGGACGCATCGAGGAGATTTTCAAGCCCTATTCCTACATACGCTCGATGAGCCCGCGGGCGCGGGAAACCACGACAAGCAGCTTCGACAATCATGAGAAGAATACCTGGGAGAACCCCTTTACAGGCGAGACCACCACGGCGAGTTTCTGGGACCTCTACGAGCTGGCCTTGAGCGAGGTTCCCACCCATGTCGAAATGATCGACCGGACAGACTTCGACAAGGCAACCGCAGTCCACATCACCGAAAACCTCAACTTCAGCGGTGCTCCAACCGTCGCAATCCTCACCATCGAGGACGCCACCTGAACCCAGCGTAACTTTTGTGGCAAGGCAACAAGAGAAAGATTGCGGGTCAAGCCCGCAATGACGGCGGGGAGCCGTGTGACACATTTTGTCGCCCGAGTGACAAGGGGCCGTATAACCTGTCACGTGTGACAGGTTATACGGCCCCTTGTCACTCAGGTCCACATCAGTCAGCGAGGGTTCCTGTGGTGCCCGGAATTGCCCCGTTGCGCGGCTGAGCGTACTTCGGTACGCGAAGGCAAGCGCAAAAGGGGCAAGGCCGGGTGCCACAGGGAGCCGCAGCGTCGGGCAGTTACGTCGGCTGGCAAGCCGGCGTAACCGAAAAGCCGCAGCGTCGGCCCGTTACGCTGATTGTAAATCAGCGTAACTTCAATTCCCCACAGGGAAGTACCTGCCCGTCTCCGGGTCGACCAGGTAGCGCAGCGACGCTCGGGGGAGGTTGGTGGCAAGGGGCCTGATGCGGCGCAGCTCGGCCTTGGTCTGTGCCCTGTTGTTGCCTTGTCCCCGCCCTTCAAAGCATGTGAGGCTCCCGTCCGGCGCAATCAGATAGATGCTCTTATAGCGCAGGATCTCGGTGGCCGACACGTCCCCTATCTCCCTCAGGTTCGCAGGGTCGCCTGAGAGGTGGTTCGGGTCGACGGCCTCGCTGTTGGGATGCGTGTGGACAAGCGAGGGCTTCCCGCAGAGCATGAACAGGCGGCGCAGGAGGCCGAGCGCGCTGCCCGCGATGGCGATGGCCACCACGTCGCCATGCCTGCCCGCGACGACCCCGCTCGTGCGGTACCGGGTGATGCGCACCCTCTCGCCGCCGACAAGCTCCCTTCGCCTGACGGCCGTCACAACTGCGGCGAACTCCCGGTTGTAGCGGTCGGTCAGGCGCCTCATCGCAGGCACAAGCGACAGGACCGCCTCCATTTCAGTCCCATACACCCCGCCGTGCCGGAAGAGCCCGAGGGCGTTCTTGAAGAATCCCAGGTCATGGGGGTGAAGCTCTCTGTGGTAGCGCAGGATGAGGTCGATGTCCTCCTGGACGACCCCGCGGCCCCGCCGGACGCCCCGGTGCCTTCTCATAAGGAAGTCGAATACCGCCTGCTTAAACTCCTTTTCCTGCTCCATGCCCTCTCATCCGTCTTTCAGGTGCCGGGGTGCCGAAGGTGGCGGGGGTGGAGGGGGCAGCGGTGACAAAGGGACAGCGGAACCGCCCCTGCCCCCTGTCGCCTTCGCCTTGCCACCTGCCCGTGCCCCTACGAGTTCTTCAAAACGACGGTGCCCATCATGTCGGCGACGTTCTCGCAGGCGTCGATGCAGCGCTCCATGCGTGCGAACACGTTGCTCCAGGCCATGATGTAGACAGGCTCGTCGGTGTGGTTCACATACAGGTCGCGGATGGACTTGAGGTAGAGCTTGTCGGCCTCTTCCTCAAGGTCGTTGATCTCGATGACATGGTCGGCGAGGGCACGCGACTTCCTGAAGTTCCTGAACTCCCGCAGCGCATCCACGAGCCGTGCGGTCGCCTGCTCGATGATCTCGGCCATCGCGAGCGCGTGCGGGTAGATGTCCTGGATGTCGTACATGTAGAGCTGCTGTGTCACGTCGTCGATATAGTCGCAGATGTCGTCGAGGCGATGCGCCAGCTCGACGATGTCCTCCTTTTCAAGGGGTGTCAGGAACTCCGTGGCAACATGCGTGAATATCTCATGGTTCTGCTGGTCGGCAGAGTTCTCGACCGCATGCATGGCATCGAGCTTCTCCGGCAGGGTCGCCGGGTCGAAGTCCCTGAACAGCTCGACAAGCATCAGCGCCTCTTCGCATGCATACTTCCCCTGGCGTTCCAACGCACCGAAATAATCAAACTTCTCACGTGCCATAACTATCCTTCCTCGCGCCGCCTTTTTGCCAAGCGCCTGCTCTTAGGAGACCTGCAAGATGAAACGGATGAGATACACGAACGCCGCCCCAAGCAGCATCGCGGAGGGCGGGGTGACGACCCAGGTCATCACGATGTCTTTCGCCTTCCCCCACTTGACGGCCGAGAGGCGCCGTGCGCTTCCCACGCCCATGACCGAAGTGGTGATGGCATGCGTCGTGGAGATGGGGGCATGCAGCGCCGTCATTATCTGGATGACTATCGCCGACGAGGTCTCGGCGGCAAAGCCCCTAACGGAGTCGAGCTTGGTCACGCCGTGGCCCATGGTGCGCATGATGCGCCATCCCCCCACCGAGGTCCCCGCCGCCATCGTGGCGGCGCAGAGGAGCTTGACCCACAAAGGGATATGCCCGGCATCGGCAAGGAAGCCGCCCGTGAAGAGGGCAAGCGTGATGATGCCCATCGTCTTTTGCGCGTCGTTGGTGCCGTGGGCAAAGGCCACCGCCGCCGCGGACAGTATCTGGAGGCGGGAGAACACCCGGCCCGCCTTGCGGCGGTTCACCGACGCAAAAAGCTTGTAGATGAGCTTCATGAAGCAGAAGGCCATGAAGAAGCCGAGGAAGGGCGAGGTGAACATGGGGATGACGACCTTTTGCAGCACGCCGCTCCAGATGATGCCGTCAAGCCCTGCCGTATAGGCGATCGTCGCGCCGAGCAGGCCGCCGATAAGCGCGTGAGACGACGAGCTGGGGATCCCCTTCCACCATGTGAACAGGTTCCAGGTGATGGCACCGAGCAGGGCGGCGAGGATGACGTAGTCGTCGAGGGTGACCCCGACAAGCCCTTTCGAGATGGTCTGGGCGACGCCTTCGAAGACGAGCGCGCCGAGGAAGTTCATGGAGGCGGCCAGGGCTATCGCGCCCGCAACCGGCAGCGCCTTGGTATAGACCGTCGTCGCAATGGAGTTCGCGGTATCATGGAACCCGTTGATGAACTCAAAGGCAAGGGCGCTGATAACAACCAAAAAAATGATAAGGAGGCTCATACCTTCCCAACTTCATCCTGTCGCGGGCTCCACGCGCGGCCACTGCGGATACGCAAGGCATAATTCTATCGCAAGTTCAGCTGCGCGAGGGAGAGAAATACCGCTATTATCAAGGGATTACACGCCTTAGTGTAAAATCTTTGTAAAATGTCCCTGCCAAAGACGGCCGCAGTCCCCGCCAAAGACGGCCGCAGTCCCCGCCACAGGCGGGCAAGGTCCCCGCTTATGCATAGCGCCTAAACACGCGGTCCCGCTCGGCGGCGATGGTCGTCAGGCGGTCGTGCCCGGGAAGCACGATGGTGTCGTCGGGGAGTGCGGCGAGCTTCTTGAGCGACCGCCGCATGTCGGGCATGCTGCCGTCCTCAAAGTCGGTGCGCCCGGTCGAACCGAAGAACAGGGTGTCCCCCGCAAGGAGCACGGGCGACCTGTCCGGGTGGGGCGCTGTGGCGGGGTCGAAATAGAAGCAGACGCTCCCCGGCGTGTGCCCCGGGGTCCCCATGACCTTCCAGGCCATGCCTTTGAGCTCTACCGTGTCGCCGTCGGCGACCTGGCGGTCGACCGGGCAGGGCCTGGCCTTCCATATGTCCCCGACCACGTTGTTCGCCTTTTCAATCTGGGGGGTGTCGATAGCCGAGGCGACCACGGCGGCACCCGTAGCCTCGCGCAGGTCGCACGCGGCCCCGGTGTGGTCGTAGTGGTGGTGGGTCAGGAATATCATGTCGAGGCTCCGGCCCCCCCACTCCTTCAAAGCCTCCATGATAACCTCAGGCTGGCCCGTGGGATCGACCACAGCCGTCGCCTCGTCGTTCCCGACGAGGTAGACGTTGTTCTCCAGCATACCCAAAACCAGGTACCGTATGTCCACGCACCCCGCCTCAACCGTGTACAGCTTCATCGTCCCTCTCTCCTTCTTCCTTCTGAGTCAAGAACCACCGGCGGGCCGTTTCCTGCGGGCCCTCCCTTATTCCTCTGTGCTGCCCACGCCCTTCTTGCGGCTCCCCCCCGACATCATGCGGCGGGCCTCGAAGACGCCCTCGACGCTCTTGATCCGCGCGATGACCCTGTCAATCACCGCGGTGTCGGAGACCTGGAACAAGAAGCGCATCTCCACGATGCCGTCACGGTGCGATGCGCCCGACCACGACACGATGTTCGCCGCAGAGTCCGACAGCACCCGCACGACGTCGTGCAGGAGGTCAAGCCTGTCCGTTGCCTCAACGTAGACCTCGACCTTGTAGGAGGCCCCCTTTGAGGGGGCGTTCTCCCAGAAGACGTCGATGATCCTCTCGGGGGTCAGCATGAGGTCTTGGGCGTTGGGGCAGTCGGCCCGATGCACGGACACGCCGCGGCCCCGCGTCACGAAGCCGATGACGTCGTCCCCGGGGACGGGGTTGCAGCACAGCGACAGGCGCACGAGCACGTCGTCTATGCCCTTCACCACGATGCCGCTTGAGCTGTGGGTCTCGTGCTTCTTGGGGCGCTGGACGCTCGTCAGCATAGGCGGCATGATGCCCGTTGCGGCATCCGAGAACCCGAGGCCCGGCATCTCCGCCTCTTCGGTCCCGCGGTCGACCAGTATCTTCAACAGGCGGTTCGCCACATGGGTGGCGCTCTCCTTGCCGGTGCCGATGTTGACGAGCATGTCGTCGGCGTCCCTGAAGCCCAGGTGCTCCGCGACCCTCTTGATAGCGCGCGTGGACTGGGCGTTCGAGATGCCGAGCGAGTGCTTCTTCATCTCCCGGGTGAGCTTGTCGCGGCCGTTTTGCAGATCGTCGCTGCGGCTGACCTTCGAGAAGTAGGACCTGATCTTCGAGCGGGCAGATGGGGTCTTCACGATGTTGAGCCAGTCACGCGAGGGGTTGGCGCTCTTCTGCGTCATGATGTCGATGCGGTCCCCCAGCTGCAGCTCGTAGGTCAAAGGGACGATCGAGCCGTTCACCTTCGCCCCCACACAGTGGTTGCCGACCTCAGTGTGGACCGCATAGGCGAAATCGACCGGCGTCGAGCCGGCGCGCAGGCTCATGACCTCGCCTTTCGGCGTGAAGACGAAGACCTCGTTCGGCGCAAGGTCAACCTTGAGCGACTTGAGGAACTCCCGCGAGTCCTGCGTCTCGTCCTGCCAGTCGACCATTTGGCGCACCCAGGCCATCTGCTGGTCAAAGTTGTCGGCCTTGCCGTTCTTTTCTTTGTAGCGCCAGTGCGCCGCCACGCCGTATTCGCTCGTCCTGTGCATCTCCTCGGTCCTGATCTGCACTTCGAGCGGGCGCCCGGCAGGGCCGATGACCGTGGTATGCAGGCTTTGGTACATGTTGTTCTTCGCCATGGCGATGTAGTCCTTGAAGCGGTCGGGCATCGGCATCCACAGCGAATGGATGGCCCCGAGCGCCGAATAGCACTCCTCAAGCGAGTCCACTATCAGGCGCACGGCAATAAGGTCGTATATCTCTGAGAAGCCCCGGCCCTTCTCGGTCATCTTCTGGTAGATGGAGTACAGGTGCTTGGGGCGGCCCATTATCTGGGCCTGGATGCCGAGCCTGTCCATCTCGACGCGGGCGGCGTCGATGATGCCCTGCAGGTACTTCTCGCGCTCTTCACGGCTGTCGGCCACCATGCGGGAGACCTGCTTGAACTTGTTCGGCTCAAGGTGGTAGAAGCTCAGGTCCTCAAGCTCCCACTTGATAGAGTTGATTCCCAGGCGGTGCGCTATGGGCGCGTATATCTCAAGGGTCTCGCGCGCCTTGAAGATGCGGCGGTCCTCGTTGAGCGCCGCGAGGGTGCGCATGTTGTGGAGGCGGTCGGCGAGCTTGATGACGATGACGCGGATGTCCTTGTTCATCGCCACGAACATCTTGCGTATGGGCTCGGCCTGCTTGTCGCTGAGGCTTTCCACCTCGATCCGCGTGATCTTGGTGACCCCGTCGACCAGCTCGGCAATCTGCGGGTTGAACTCCTCCTCGATGGCCGAAAGCTCCACGCTGGAATCCTCGACCGTGTCATGGAGCAGGGCCGCGCAGATGGTCTCGACGTCCATGCGCAAATCGACAAGGATGAACCCGACCTCGACCGGGTGCGCGATGAAGGGCTCGCCGGTCTTGCGGCACTGGCCCTCATGGGCGTCGCCGGCGAAGTCGAAGGCCTTTGCAACCAGGGCCTGGTCGGCATCGCTCAGGTAGGCGGCGATAAGCCCTTGGAGCTCCTGGAAGCGGATGCCCGGCGTGTCCGCGTCGCTTTGCGCCGTGTTCTTCACCCGCGCCTTGGTCGCGAAGCTCCTCTCGGAGGGGCGGGCGCGGCCAAGCAGCTCTGCCTTCTCGTCCTTGATGCCAGGGCTGTCCGAGGCAGGGATGACCAAGGCCTCGCCAAGCAGCTCTTCCTTCACGGCCTTCGTGTTCTTTTTCATCTCCCTCCCTCCTTTCCTTCCTTAAGCATCGGGCGCACCCGGCAGGATTGCCTTCGAGATACGTCCTTTGAGCAGGCTTTTCGTGCCCTGCATCACCCAGTCGCAGAATATACGGAACACCTCGCGCTCGCCCAGTCCCTCGCAGTAGCGTATGCTGTCGATCAATTCTACCTTGGTTTTGGCGTCCCGGACATGAATAAAGCGCTTGATTTCCCCGGATTCACAGCTTGTCCTCGTTTCCACCAGGCCCAGCTCCCGGAAAACCGCCACTGCGCACGCAGCCGACGCAACAGGGACGGAAACGCGCTTGTTGGCGCTTGCCGCCTGCGCCAGCTCGGCGTTGCTCAAGGCGAAGAAGCTCTCCGCGCTCTGGCCTTGGAGCCGCCGCAGCTCCCGGTAGACCTGCGCCAGGCAGTCGTGGCTCGGGGTCATGTCATAGAGGATCTGCTCGTTGATGCCCGCATCCGCACGCCCGAAAAGCAGGTGGACGGTCGCCGGCTGCCCGTCACGCCCGGCACGCCCGCTCATCTGGTTGAACTCGATCTCGTTGAAGGGCAGGTGGTAGAGCACCACGTGCCGGACATGGGGGATGTTGACCCCCTCCCCGAAAGCAGAGGTCGAGACGAGCACGCACAGGGCGTCGGTGCGGAAAAGGTCCTCGACATGCCGGCGCTCGGCCCGCGTCAGCCCCGCGTTGTAAAACCCGATCAGCGAGGCCATCTGGGGCACGAGCTTGCGCAGCATGCGGGCAAGGGCAACGGACTGCTCGCGGGAATTGACGTAGACGACCGTCTTCTCGCCGCCTGCGACAAGATTTGCCAGGTAGCTCGCGCGGTCCTTGAGGTTGCGCTGGTCGTCGACGGCAAGGTTCTCGCGGACCGTCTCGTCGCACACGCAGCGCTCTATCCCCAGCGTCGCCTTGATGGCGTCTGCGACCTCGCGATCCGCCGTTGCGGTCGAAGCGAGCACCGTCGGGCTGCCCAGGCGGGCGACAGCCTTTCCCAGCCGCAGGTAGGCCGGGCGCTGCCCCGCCTTCGCGAGGCCGATGTGGTGGGCCTCGTCGACCACCACGAAGCCGATGTCGGCCGCATCGCAGAGGGCGTCGGCGTGCCAGTCCAGGAACTCCGGCGTGGCAAGCACGATGTCGCAGGCCCCCTCCGCAATCGACGCGAAGGCCTCGCTGCGCTTCTGTGGCCCCATCCCCCCGGTCAGCACGGCCGTCGCGATGCCGAAGCCCTCAAGCGCCTCGCCGATGTGGAAGGCCTGGTCGGCGATGAGCGCCCGCAGGGGGTAGACGAACAGGCTCGTCGTGCCCCGAAGGAGGGCCTGGCAGGCCGCATGCACGTGGAAGATGAGCGACTTGCCCCGCCCCGTCGGCATGACCGCAAGCACCGACTGCCCGCGCGCAAGGCAGTCCAGCGCCTCGGCCTGCGAGTCATGGAGCTGCCTATCCCCGATGAGGGCGGCGATTATCTGGGCCTGCAGTGCTGCGGGGTCGGCCTTGGCCTGCCCCTCCCAGAAGGCGCGGTTCTTCTTCCGGACGGCAAAACGGGCCTCTTCGGCCTGCTCGGCCTTTTGGCGGGAGGCATCCGGCCTGCTCCCGCCCGCCGTGTAGAGGTCCTCCATAAAATCGAGGTCAAGCGGGTCGAGACAGGCCTCCAGGGCGGCACAGGCCTGCGGCGGCGTGAAGGATTCGATTACCGCCTTCACCGTCTTGCGTCCGTTCCATTCGTCTATCTGGAGCCTAAAGGCCGCGTTCACCACCGTGTCGTAGCGCATGATGGCCTCGATGTCGGAACAGTGGAACTTGATGGAGGCAAGCGAGTGCTTCCCATCGGAAAGCGTACAGGCGAGGTGGCTCTTGTCAGCACCGACCGCCTTGCAGTTGGTCAAGGTGACGTTTAGGGCGAGGAAGCAAGGGGTGGGGTTCTCCTGCCCGAAGGGAGCGAGCTTCTCAAGCTGCACGACGTTTTTCAAAGTGAGCTCGTCCAAGGCGACGCAGGCGTCTATCTCGGTATGCGAGCGGAAGCTCTCGGCGGGAAGCCCATCCATATAGGCAGACAGGCGCTCGGCGAACTCCGTCAGCCGCGCCGTCGGCACCGTCACGCCGACGGCGGCCTCGTGCCCCCCGAAGCGGACCAGCATGTCGGACAGGCTCTCGACCGCCTTGAAGAGGTTGACCTGCCCGACACTGCGCCCAGATCCCCGCGCCACATCCCCGTCGATGGTGAACAGCAAGGTCGGCACCGCGTAGGTGTTCACCAGGCGGCTGGCAACGATTCCCTTCACGCCCTCGTGCCAGCCCTCGCCGGAAACGACCAGCACGCGCTGCCCTTGGTAGTGCAGGACGGCCTGCTCCTTCGCGGCCTCCGAGAGTTCCGCCTCGATGACGCGGCGGCGGTCGTTTATCTCCTCAAGCTCTGCCGCAAGCGCCTGCGCCTCGGCGAAGTCGTCGCTCAGCAGCAGGTCGAGCGCCAGCCGGGCATCGCCCATGCGTCCCGCGGCATTCAGGCGCGGGATGAGGGAGAAACTGAGGTTGATGGCGTCAAGTGCCGTGCCTTGGACGCCGGAGATGCCGAGCAGCGCGGCGATGCAGCCCCGCGGGGCCTGGTTCATGCGGGCAATCCCGTCGGCGACCAGCGCCCGGTTCTCGGACAGCATCGGCATGAGGTCGGCCACGGTGCCCAAGGCCGCAAGGTCGGTGTAGTCGCGCCACAGGTGCGGCTTGCCGAAGCGGCCTCCCAGCACCTGGACGAGCTTCAAGGCGACGCCGACGCCGGCAAGCGCTGTCGACGGACACGCAGCGTCCAGCTTCGGGTCGGCGACCGGCACCTCTTCGGGCACGAGGTCGACCGGCTCGTGGTGGTCGGTGACCGCCACCTCGACGCCGGCTTCGCGGATAAGGGCCACCTCATGCTTGCTTGCTATCCCGCAGTCGACGGTCACCACGAAATCGGGCTTGAGCTCCAGCAGGCGGCCTATCGCCGCCTCCGTCAGCCCGTAGCCTTCCTCGACGCGCAAGGGGACGAAGGGCGTCACCTGTGCGCCAAGCGCCCGCAGGCCATAGGTGAGCGTGGCCGTCGCCGAGATGCCGTCAAGGTCGAAGTCGCCGAACACGACGATGTGCCGGTCCGCCCTGACTGCCTCTTGCAGGGCATCGGCGACATCTGCCAAGCCGGGGATGAGGTAGGGGTCGAGCCAGTCGCGCTCAAGCGAGGGCGCAAAGAAGGCCTGCGCCGCCTTGGGCGTCTCGATACCCCGCGCCACCAGGGTCGCGGCGATAAAGCGCGGGAGGCCGAGCTGCTGTTGCAGGCATGCGACTAAAGCAGGGTCGGCTGCCTTTATGTTGAACTGCGCAGACATGGAATCGGTGCCTAACGTGCGGCTTCTCTTGTTTCGTCCCCTATTGTCTCACAACCGGGTTTTCCTGGGAAGCGTCTCTTGGGGATTCCGGGGATTCGGGCACCGGCCCAGGCATGGGCACCGGCGCGGGCCCGCGGGATTCCGGCGGCAGCCCGTAGGATTCCGGGGATTCGGACGTCGGCCCGGGCATGGGCGCCGGCACCGGCTCCGGCTCCGGCGCCCGTATAGGCACCGGCACGGGCTCCGGCACCGGCCCCAGCTCCGGCCCCGGTTCCGACCCAGGCTCCGCGCCGTAGTCGACGCCCTGCCGCTCTTCGCGTTTTGCCTGGATGTAGAGGAACATGAAGCCGAGTACGCCCGCAATCGCCGAGGCGCTCAAGATGCCGAGCTTCGCGGTGACGACGATTGCCGGGTCGCTGAACGCGAGGTTCGCAACGAAGATCGCCATGGTGAAACCGACGCCGCCCAGGATGCCGGCCCCGAGCATGTGGGTCCAGGTCGTGCGGTCGGGCAGGCTCGCTATCTTGAGCTTCGTGACGATGAAGCTGAACAGCATGATGCCGAGGGGCTTGCCGAAGAGCAGGCCGAAGAACACGCCGTACAGGGCCGAGTCGGCCCAGACGCCCCCCAGGCTGCCGCCCACGAAGCGCACGTCGGCGTTCGTCAGCGCGAACAGCGGCAAGACGCCGAAGTTCACCCAGGGGTAGAGCGCGTGCTCAAGGCGGGTCGCCGGGGGCACCACCTGGCGCGCGACGCGGCTCAGGCTCTTCACCGTCCTGATGTAGTCCTGCTGGACCATGACGTGCTCGTCGGGGTTGAATATCTCGGTGGCGGTCTTCACCTTCTCACCTGACCAGGTAAGGAAGCTCTTGAGGTTGACCCGCGATCCCGAGGGGATGGTGAAGGCGAGCAGGACGCCGGCAAAGGTCGCGTGGATGCCCGACATGAAGACGCAGTACCACAGGATCACGCCGAGGATCAAATAGGGCACGAGCGAGTAGACGTGGCTGCGGTTCAAGGCGATGAGGACGACCATGACGAGCACCACGGCGACAAGCCAGAACACCGAGGGGTTGTGGCCGTAGAAGACCGCGATGACGATGATGGCGATGATGTCGTCAGCGACGGCGAGCGTGGTCAGGAATACCCGGACGCCGTTGGGGACCCGCTTGCCGAGCAGCGTCATGATGCCGAGCGCAAAGGCGATGTCGGTCGCAGTCGGAACGCCCCAGCCATGTGCGGTCGCCGGGTTGCTGGCGTTGAAGGCGACGTATATCGCAATGGGGACGGCAACGCCGCCGATAGCCGCAAAGATGGGGAGGAAGGCTTGGCGGATGTTGGTCAGTTCGCCGACCGTCATCTCGTATTTTATCTCAAGCCCCACCAGCAGGAAGAAGATAGCCATAAAGATGTCGTTGATGATGTGGGAGAGCGACATTTCCGCAACACTGTCGCCCATGGCAAAGCCGACCTCGGTGTGCCAGAAGGCCTGGAAGTGCTCGTAGAGGCTGCCGTTGGCGACGATCAGGGCGCAGATGGCGGCAACGAGCATGACGGCCGCCGCCCGTGTCGACGAGGCGGTGAACTGTACCAGCTTTTGGTAACGGACCTGACGCCTCTCCACCTCTTCGATGAAGGGGGAGCCGTTCGGGGTCTCACCCTGTGCCATAGCATTCCTTGAAGTCGTAGCGATCGCGGGCCCACGCCCGCCATGAGCCCGTGCAAAGGCATCGGTGCCTTGCGTTTCCCATGAGGGTATTATCCTGCAAAAGCCCCTCCCCCTGTTTCCTGAGCCGCCTGACTCCATAATCTGTTTACATTTTTCCGGGTCTTGTGTGAAGAGGACATTACAAAACGGGGGTTTTACGGTATCCTTGTATGCACCAGCTTGATGAAAGGAAGCAACTGAGGGTTGTCCGTATGAGCAAGCATACCGAGCGACACAGCCCCAAGATGCCGAACGCAAGCTGTTTTTTTATCCGCCGCGATTGTAAGAGGTGATTGCTGTGAGCATAACCGTCACTGGCCGTAAAATGCCTGTAACCGACGCGCTGCGCGAGTATGCCGAGGAAAAGATCGGCCATTCGATGAAGGTGATGGACATCCATCCGCTCGATGCCGAGGTCGTGCTACTCGCAGAGAAGAACCCGGCGAACCCGAACCCCGCCGTCTGCGAGGTGACCCTGCGCACCAAGGGCCACATCATCCGCGTCGAAGAGAGCGAAGAGGACATGTACGCGGCAATCGACGTGGCTGCCGCGAAGGTAGTCCGCCAGATGCGGAAGTACAAGACCCGCGTCATCGACCGCAAGATACGCGCCTCCATCGAGGCCGTTGCGTCCCAGCCGGCCGCGGCCGACGGGACCGACCTTGACGAACTGATGGACGAGCTGGCGGGCGAGGACGAGATCGTCCGCGTCAAGGAGATAGAGTTCGTCCCCATGACCGAAGAAGAAGCCCTCATCAACATCGACCTGCTGGGGCACGACTTCTTCGCCTTCACCGACCGCGACACCAACCTGGTCAACGTCCTCTACCGCCGCGACGACGGCGGCTACGGCCTCTTGAGGCAGGTTGATTAGCGTAACCCGAGATTCACCTCTTTAAGCTGGCGGGCGCTTACGGTGTCGGGGGCGCCGGTCATGGGGCATGAGCCGGAGCTCGTCTTCGGGAAGGCTATCACATCGCGGATGGAGTCCTTCTGCGCAAGCAGCATGACGAGCCTGTCGAGGCCAAGCGCGATGCCGCCGTGGGGGGGTGCGCCAAGGCTTAAGGCCTCGATGAGGTAGCCGAACTTCTCGTTGACCTCGTCGTCACCGAGCCCGATGCGCTTGAGCACCCGGCGCTGGAGCTCGGCCTCATGGATACGGATGGTGCCGCCGCCTATCTCGTACCCGTCCATGACCAGGTCGTAGGAATAGCTCCCGCATTCGAGCGGGGCTTCCTCTATCTTGTCGATGTCCCCGTCGGGCATCCGGGTGAAGGGGTGGTGCTCGGCGGCATAGCGCTTCTCGGCCTCGTCGTACTTGAACATCGGGAAGTTCACGACCCACAGCAGCGCATGCCCCGCGCGCTCGACCCCCAGGGCGTCTGCCATGTGGAGGCGCAGGGCCGAAAGGACGGCGTTTGCCACTTCGGGCGTGTCGGCCGCAAACAAGACGAGGTCTCCCGGCTGGGCGTCGACGGCCTCCTTCAAGGCGCGGTATTCCTCGTCGCTGAAGAACTTGACGATGGGGCTTTTCTCCTGGCCGTCGCTCGTGAACGCTATCCAAGCCATGCCCTTGGCGCCGTTCTCGGCGGCGATGTCGGCGAGCTTCTCGATGTCGCCGCGGCTCCAGTCCCCCGCACCCCGCGCGTTGACGGCCTTCACGGCGCCGCCGGACTGCGCGACCGCCGAGAACACCTTGAAGCCGCAGTCCCGCACGATATCGGTGAGGGTCACGAGCTCCATGCCGAAGCGGGTGTCGGGGTGGTCGTTGCCGAATCGCTCCATCGATTCCGCGTATTCCATGCGGGGCAAGGGGAAGGTATGGCTTGCCCCGGCGGCCGCGAAGACCTCGGCCATGGCATCCTCCATCAGCGCCATGACCTCGTCCTGCCCGACAAAGCTCATCTCGATGTCGACCTGGGTGAACTCGGGCTGGCGGTCGGCACGCAGGTCCTCGTCGCGAAAGCAGCGGGCTATCTGGTAGTAGCGCTCGACGCCGGCCACCATGAGCATCTGCTTCAAGAGCTGCGGGCTTTGCGGCAGGGCATAGAACTTGCCCGGGTTGGGGCGGGAAGGCACGATATAGTCGCGCGCGCCCTCCGGTGTGGACTTGGTGAGGATGGGGGTCTCGACCTCCAAAAAGCCGCGTGCGTTGAGCGCCGAGCGCATGGCCTGGGCAACCGTATGGCGCAGCCGGAGGCTTTCCATCATCTCGGGCCGGCGGATGTCGAGGTAGCGCCACTTCATGCGGGTGGCCTCGTCGGTCTCGATGCCGTCCTCGATAGAGAAGGGCGGAGTCGCGCTTGGGTTCAAAACGGCAATCGCCGAGGCAAGCACTTCGACCTCGCCCGTCGCCATATTCGGGTTGACAGCTTCCTCCATGCGGGCGCGAACCGTGCCGCGCACCTTGACGACCCACTCGCGGCCCAGATGCTCGGCCTTGGCAAAATCGTCCATGCTCACGCAGTCCGGGTCGAACACGCACTGGGTGTAGCCGGCGCGGTCGCGCAAGTCGACGAAGATCAGGCCGCCGTGGTCGCGGTTGTGCCACACCCAGCCCGTCAGCACCACTTCCGTGCCGGCGTCAGGCAGGCGCAGCTGCCCGCAGGTGTGCGTGTGTGCGCAATACTCGTTCATGTAATCGATCGTCTGCCCTGTCATCTGTCGCTCTATCTCCTTATCCGGGGGTTGTCATACCGGGGGCTGCCCTATCCCGGCCAGGCCCAAGAGCCCGCCACAGCCTTTGTCGGCTATCCCTTCCAGGCTCACCTTTGCTTCCTCGTGGGTCTCCATGTTGCGTACCGTGACGCTGCCTTCGGCGAGCTCGTCAGGCCCAAAGATGAGCACCAGCGATGCCCCTTGCCTGTCCGCGAGCTTGAACTGGCTTTTCAGGCTGCGGCCCTGGTGGTCCATCTCGCAGCTCAACCCGCTGTCACGCAGGGTCTGCACAGCCTCGAAGGCGGCGTCTTGCACGGTGCCGTCAACGCAGGCGACGAAGACGTCGCAGGTCGAAGCGGAGGGGAATTCGTATCCGGCGGCCTTAAGGGCAAGCACGCAGCGCTCATAGCCGATAGCGAAACCCAGGCCCGGGGTCGGGTTCCCGCCCACCTCTTCGGCCAGCTTGTCATAGCGCCCCCCACCCCCGATGGCATTTTGGGAGCCGAGGCCTTCGGTCACCTGCGCCTCGAAGACGGTGCGGGTGTAGTAGTCGAGCCCGCGCACGAGCCGCGGCTCTTCCCTGTAGGGGACGCCGGCAATGGCAAGGTAGGACTTCACCTGTCCGTGGTGTTCTTGGCACGCGCCGCACAGGCTCTCGGTAATCATCGGCGCCTGCTCCATCGCGGAGGCGCACTGGGGGTTCTTGCAGTCGAAGGCCCGCAGGGGGTTCGACTCCGCACGGCGCAGGCATTCCTCGCAGAAGAGCGCCGCGTTGTCCTGGAGGTGGCGGTACAGCCTCTCGCGGTAGGCCGGGCGGCACTCGTCGCAGCCGAGCGAGTTGACAAGCAGGCAGGTGGCCTCGGCCGGGATGCCTATCGCCTCGAAGAAGCGCATGAGCATGATAATGGCCTCGGCATCGGCGCTCGGCGCCTGTGCGCCCAGGCACTCGATACCCACCTGGTTGAACTGGCGCTGGCGGCCCTTCTGAGGGCGTTCCGCGCGAAACATCGGGCCGGCATACATAAGCTTTACGGGGGCGGCACCCGGGGGAACCAGGTTGTGCTGCACCGCCGCCCGGACAACGCCGGCCGTCCCTTCGGGGCGCAAGCTCAGGCGGCTCTTGCCCTTGATGGCCTCCCCGGCGACGAGCCTTTTCAGGTTCTCGCCCGAAACGGCCTGGAACATCTCCTTGGACACGACGTCGGTCGCCTCGCCGATGCCCCGCACAAAAAGCTCCGTCTGCTCGAAGACAGGCGTGTCGATGAGCACATACCCGTACCGGCCGAACACCTCAGCTGACATGCGCTTGAAATCCTCCCAGTGCTGTGCCTCTCCGGGAAGGAGATCCTTAGTGCCTTCGGCGGCCTGTATCGTCATGGGCTTCCTTTTCTTCTTGGGCCGGGGCCTTCCCCAACCACGACACCGTATTGTAACGCATAGCCGCCCTACCCGGGCACCTGAGCTTGCCCAATCGGCAAACAACAGGAAAAACAATGCACGTATAGGGGCCTTATCGAAAAAACAGGGGATTTTCCAGCAAAAAACCCATATTTCATACCAAAAGGATGAGACGAAAACACCATAAATAGTCGAATCGACCGATGTGTCATCTGCTACGAAGCACTACGATGGCACAATCATAATCTAATGTGAGGGATGCGTCCTGTGGATAATCGTGTATAATTATAATCACAGACACACCAACACCCGAAAGGAGCTTCGACTATGTGTTTTAGACCAACCGCAGTGGACCTTGAGTTGAAATGTTTGAAGTGCGATGGCGAGATCGCCGCTGAGGATACCGTGTGCCCCCATTGTGGCGCTACGGGAGACGATCTGAGGAAAGACGAACCCGGTGCCCCTGGTGCCCCCGGTGCCCCGAAGGCCCCCGGCGCTCCTGGTGCCCCCAAAGCTCCCGGCGCCCCCAAGGCCCCTGGTGCCCCTGCTGCCCCGAAGGCCCCCGGCAAATAGGGAGCCCAAAGAACCACCATCTTTGAAAAAAAACCGGTCGAGCTACAGAAGGTTCGACCGGTTTTTTCGATTGCCCGGGGTTGGATTGGAGGGCCCGGGGTTACCCGGGGTCGGGAGGCTCGAAGGTCAGCGCTTTGCCTTTGAGCCCTGTTCGTCCTTGAGCTTGATGAGCGCCGCCTTGTTGATGGAGGCATTGGGAATGACCACCGTCTCGCCCTTGTCGTTGAGCAGGGTCACGTGGCGCCACGTGATGTCGGTGATGACTCCCGAGTCGGTGCCGACCTGAATCTTGTCTCCTGGCTGTATGAGCTTCGTCAGGCTGACCTGCAGGCCGCCGACCAGGTTGGCAATGGTGTCTTGAAGCCCCAGCGACAGGGCGATGCCGCCGACGCCCAGGGCGGCGATGACCGCAGTTACGTTGATGCCGAAGCAGGCATCGAGGATGACGCAGACTCCTAGTATCCACACAACCGCACGAGCGATGTTCAAGAAGATGGAACTTGAGCTCAAAACGCTGTCTTCACGCATCAGTATGTGTTTGAGAAACCGGGTGACCAGCCATGAGACAATGGCTGTGGCGACGATAATCGCAAGGGCGGTAAGCGCTATCATCACCCACTTTTCCTGGAACAACGAATCAACCTGCATTGTGTACTCCTTTCACTTTGTATGTCCACCTCCAAAAGGGACAATCACGACAGGGCAGCGCAAAGCGCGTCAAGCAGGGCAATGGCGAAGTGCTGGGCAGACCTGCCAGCGCCTGCGTCCATCCAAACCGTCCCAGGCAGCTCAAGCGCCACACGGGGCGGGTCGAAGGCCGTCACCTTGATGGCGGTGCTCAGGCGCAGGGCAAGCGTCGCCTCTTCCTCGAAGCCCACCCGGGGAACCGCTTCGCGGACCTCGTCGCCGGGAAGCACGATATGCACGAGCAGCATGTCCTTGTCCGGGGCCACGAGCAGGGACTCCGCGCTGAGTATCTTCGAGGCGGGGTTCGTCGCAAGGGCGAGGTTCGACATGCGCGACGCGACGCTGCGTGTGAACTCGGAGGTCCCGAAAAGGCAGAGCGTGTGCTGTTCGAGCACGTCGGCGGCGCGGGCGAAGCCGAGCGTGGCGACACCCGGTATCGCCGTCTTCTCCTTCCCCTTCCACGAATGCCGCAGGTGGTGCAGGGTCGCATAGGTGAAGGCCCCGGCGATGCCGTCTGAGGGCAGGCCCAGGTTCAGCTGGAACTTCCGCAGGGCAGACTCTGTGTGGGCCCCGAAGATGCCGTCGAGCGGCCCGCAGGCAAAACCGAGCGCGGCCAAGGCCTGCTGGGCCTCAAGCACGTCGTTCCCATGGAAGTAGGGCATGCGGAGGTACAGGGTGCGGTCGCCCAGGCAAAAGCTCGCATCGACCAGCGCCGACCAGACCTTCTCGGTCACATCGGCGCCTTTTGCAAGCCCCGATGCCGCGCAAAAGGCCCTGACGGCTCCAGCGGTGTCCTCGTCGAAGATACTCGTGACCTGATCCCTTTGGAGGTAGCCCAGCATGGCAAGGCGCTGCTGCACATCCTCGACAGCAAGGCCTTGGTCGTTTTTCCGAATTGTTTTCATCCTCTACATTGTAGCCTATGGGCCTTGAGGGGCAGGCTATTTCAAACGATTAACAAACCAGTCCGCCATCGAGACAAGAAGGTCCCGCGCGTCCGAGGGCCTTACCTGGTCGATAAGCCGGCTCTTCGCGAGGCTTGTAAGGTTCTCGGCATAGGTGCGCGCGTAGTCGACGCTGCCCGAGGCCTCCATGATGGCAACCGCCTCCTCAAGGACTGCCGGGTCCTTCTCCTTCGAGGACAGTATCCGTATCAGGCGGTCGGCCTCAGGCGAGTTCAACAGGGCATGGACAACCACGAGCATGCGTTTGCCCTCGGTGATGTCGCTGCGGAAGTCTTTCTTTGTGCTTTCCTCGGACCCGACGAGGTTCAGGAGGTCGTCTTGTATCTGGAAGGCGAGGCCTGTGTCGAGGCCGTAGCTGCGCAGGGCCTCCACCTCGCCCTCGGTGCCGCCTCCCACGATGGCGCCGACGGCAAGCGGGACAGCCCCGGAATAGTGCGCCGTCTTGTGAGTCGCCATCACCAGGTAGTCTTCCACAGTGATGTCGTAGCGCCCGTCGCGTGCCCAGCCGATGTCGAGCGCCTGGCCCTCGATGGTGTGGCGGGTCATCTTCTCAAGCTCGGCCATCACGCGTATCTTGAGGGCGTCGTCGAGCCGCTGGTCATAGAGCACCGTGTTGTTCACGAGGGAAAGCGCAAGGTCGCCGGCGTTGATGGCAAGCCCGACCCCCTCCCTCAGGTGGAGGCTCGGCTCGCCGCGGCGCAGCTCGGCCTCGTCGGCGATGTCGTCGTGGATCAGCGCCGCCGTGTGGAAGTGCTCGATGGCCGCTGCTGCTGTGGTTGCCTGCTCCATGTCGCCGCCCACGGCACGGCAGGCCGCGAAGCAGATGAGCGGGCGGTGCCGCTTCCCCCCGTTCTTGCTGTACCCGACCAGGGGGTCGTAGAGGTACTTCCCCATGTCGGGATGCGACCCTGTGGGGATGTAGGAAACGATAAGGTCGCCCACTTCCTCCGCGTAGGCGCTCAGGTATTCCTCAAATGTCTTCGGCGAGTCTTTTGCCAGCGTGATGATTTCTCGTATGGTCTTCTTCATGGGTTTTCTTTGCAAGGTTCTCTCTACTGTAGGGTTCCTAAGGTTCTCTCCACTGTTCACAAGCTGGTAGGAGCGGAGGGACTCGAACCCTCAATCCCGAAGGAGGCGGATTTTAAGTCCGCTGCGTATGCCAGTTCCGCCACGCTCCCCCTTGCCCGCTTCGTGCCTTTGTTCAAGGAACTGCATCATGATAGCAAAGAATAGGCCTGACGAGGCCGTCTATTTTGTATCCGAGCCGGAATCCGTGCCGAGATAGGCCCGCTAGGCCCGTTTCACGCCGAAAAGCATGTCGAGGAACGAAGTATACCAAACCCGAGGCGGCTCGACGCTTCCCGGAGCGATGCTCTTGGTGCGGTCGGCCTCCTCGCGTGACGCCTCAAGCCCCACGACCGTGCCGCTGTGCTCGCCTTCCTTGGTCCAGCCCAACTCCTTGCGCGCGCGCTCTTCGAGGCCGTCCGGCGACGACAGGGAGTCCACCTGTTTTTGGATCGTCTGGTTGCGGTCCCGCAGCGCCACATACTCCGCTTCCAGCTGGTCATAGTGCCGCAGGGTCAGGTAATACTGCTTCGTCGGGGCATAAAGGAAACAGCACGAGAAGAAGAGGCAGGTCGCAAGGATCATGCCCGTCATGAGTCGAGGGGAGCCGCTCAAGCCGAGCTTGGCCGACCACCCGCTGATGCTGGCCGACCACCCGCCGGTCAAGGCCCCTTTTGCGGAAAAGTTTTGCTGGAGCTGCGTTATCCGCTTATGCTGCCGGCCCATCTCGCCCTTGTACACCGCCGCACGCGGCCCCGAGCTTGCGGCCTGCGAGGCTGTGTCCCCGTATTGCTTGGTGAAGGCCTTCCCGGCCTTGTCTTTGGAATACTCGCGTGCCAGCTCGCCAAGCCGCAAGGCTATGGCCCGCACCTTGCTCTCCCAGTTGCGGGAAGCCTCTTGGCGGGGGGCTTTCTGGGGGTCCTTGTCCTTTTCCGGGGAAGCCTCAGGGGTCGGGGCCCTCAGGGAGTCCTCCTGCTTTCTCCGGGAGTCCCTCGCCTGCCTGCCTTCTTGCTGATGTGCCCTGAACCGGGTATCCGTCGGCCATGCGGGGGCCGAACAGGCCTTTGCCGGGCGATCGCCTGCTGCCGGGCTGCCTGCCAGTCGGCTGTCCGGGGGCTGCGCTGCCTGCGGGCCCCTCAGCGTCGGCCACGCGAGTGCCCCCTGCTTGTGCGTCAGTCGCTCGCTTGTCGGCTGCTCGTTTGTCGGGCGGTCGTTTGTCGGGCGGTCGCCCGAGAGCTGCCAGAGGTTCTGCCTGCGGGGGCTCCGCTCGCCTGAGGGCTGTCTCGGCGGTCGTCGATCCTCCTGTTGCCTGCGGCCCTTCCAGTCTGTCGGCTTCCAGTCCGGCAGGTGCCGGTCCGATGCCTGCTTGCTCGACGGCTGCCTTGAAGGCTGCCGGCCCTTTGCCTGCTTGCCGCCCGCCCGTCGGTCCTGCGACTGGCGGTCTGCCGCCTTCCTGCGGCTTTGCCGGGACATTTCCTCGCCCTGCCGGGTGGCGCCTCTCTTTGCCGCCTCCTTCTTTTTGGCTGCGTTGCCTGCATCCGCAGGGCCTGCCGGAGCGGTATGCCGCTCAGGCTGCCGCTGGGCCTTCCTCGGAGCTGTCTCGGGCGCGGCAAAAGGCGACCGGGATTGCCGGGCCGTCTTTCTTACCTCTTCAAACGAGTATATATTCCCTTGTATCGCCAAAGAAATGCGCCCCTTACAGCATCGTTGTGTGTTTTACTAGTACGGTTAAATGCTTTGAAGCCCTCCCAGAATACCACAAGTACCCCGGGAAGCAAGCGGGGCTCCGTTAAAATACACGAAACGGGCGGCCCAGGCCGAAGACAGGGCTCAAGGCTAGAGAGGCGGGGCCTGCCCCGGGGGCCTGCCCCCCTGGACCTGGGCCTCAGGCTCGTCGGGCTCCTTGCGCTTTTCCTTGGTCAGGACGCTCAGTATGCTGTAGAGCAGGTACAGCGCGATGATCCCTGTGGCCGCGACTATCTTTCCTTGGAGAGTGGACAGCCAGGTGAACAGCATGCCCGCGCCCGGTATCTTCAGCCTTACCACCCCGATTATGTTCTCGTACCTGCTGGGGGCATCGGTCGCATTGCGGGCGTTGGCTATCCCCCAGGTGGTGAACTCGTTGGCCTCCCGGTCGATGGCGATGACCCGGTGGGTGACGACCACGTCCCCCTTGGTCACGAAGGTGATGTCGTCCCCCACCTTGATGTCCTCTGCCTCGGTGGGGACAACGACCACCAGCGAGCCTACGGGGATGTCGGGCGTCATGCTCCCTGTGGCCACGGCA
The DNA here is from genome assembly GCA_009782605.1 of Eggerthellaceae bacterium. Lineage (GTDB taxonomy): Bacteria > Actinomycetota > Coriobacteriia > Coriobacteriales > Eggerthellaceae > WRIS01. The sequence continues at coordinate 51,646 of WRIR01000004.1, forward strand.
AAAAACCCTACCCCCATCAGCCTTGTCGCCACAATAGCGGCGACCACCACCACCAAGACAACGGTGGTCAGCCAAAACAGGATGTTCTTAGCAAGTCTCACGGTTCCACCCTTCTTTGAGCCCTTCTTCCCCAATGCTGTTATGATAAGGCTAACACATCCGGCGGGGCAATGGTAGCCTTGAGGGGGTTTCGTACAGGCCCTTTCCATGCCGCCCCGTGCCGCGCCCCGTGCCGCAGCAGGCCTTCCCTCCTGGGTTCCCCCGCCCCCTTTCCGCCCCCTATTCGATGAGGCTGTACCAATATCCCATGGTCCATTTGATGTAGAGCTCGGAAAAGGCCTTAGCGGGGATGGGCATTCCGTCGCGGATCCATTTTTGGACGATCATGGCCTGTGCAGCCGCATGGTAATACGCCGAGTATTCCTTCTCGGGGGCGCTTCCCTTGAAGCCCAGCTCGTCGAATATCCTGAGGTTGAGCTTGAATATCGAGCTTGTCACCAGCTTGACGAACGCGGTTTCCGGCCACATCTCATTGATGACGACGTTCTTGAAGAAGGCCCGCTCGTCATAGAGGGACTGATAGAGCCGTTCGGTGACGATGGAGGCGAGGTCCTGCACTTCCGTGTTCGGGTCCCTGTCCACGACAAGGTCCGTGCCCGTGATGAGGCTGCGCAGGCTTTCCATCGGGGCGATGACCGTCCTCATGAAGATGCTTTCGATTATGGCGTCCTTGTTGTCATAGTTCGCATAGAAGGTCTTGCGGGACACGCCCGCCATTTCACAGATGCTGCGGACGGTGATCTTGTCGTAGGGGGTTGCCTCCAACAGGGCCTTGAAGCTTTGCTCGATCAGCTCTTGCGAATTCTTCAACGATCCTCTCCGTCCTCTTGGATGCCATCCACGACTCAAGGGCCCCCATTGTACCAAGAACAACCCTCGAAGGGAACACAGGGCCGTACCGGTGACGGTCCGCGACAGGCCGGGCCGGCCGGCCGGCCGCCGTGTGCGTGTGACAAGGGGCCGTATAACTTGTCACACCATGTATGTGACAGGGAACCGTATGACAGTATGGTGTGACAAGTTATACGGCCCCTTGTCACACGGCGGGCCCCCCTCCGCAGGCATTATCACCCCTTATTATCACCCGGTGAAGGCTTTGTTTTTGGAAACACGTGTCGTAGAATGGCGGGGTAGGCCATTAAGCGGCCCGGGGCTGACCCCAGCCGGTCGTGACCGGGCTTGAGACCATCTCTGAAAGGAGATAGACATGGGTTTGTCAAAATCATCGAAACTGAAAGACATCATGAAGAACCCCGAAGCAATGGCTATCCTGGATGAGTACCTCCCCGGCGCGAGCAATGAGCCCAAGCTGAAGCTGGCTGCCAGCCTGTCGCTCGTGAAGATCGCCGCCGTCGCCCCCAACAAGCTCAAGGCGGAATGGCTCGACGACATCGACGCAAAGCTCCAGGCCCTCGGCGACTGATACGGCAGGCGGCAGGCGGCCGAGTGTCCCCGTGACACCCGGGACACCCAGGATCCTTACGAGCCGCTGAGAAAAACATCCCCCATGAAGGCGTGCCCCGGGTCGATGAGGACACCGGTGCGGGCTGCCTGCGCCTCGGTCATGCGGCGCGCCCCGTTGTGCGCGATTCCCGGGCCCGCCACCACGAAGGGCACCGGCTCGTGCGAGTGCTTGCGCGTCGAGAGCGGGGTCGGGTGGTCGGGCATGACCGCGATGCGGAGCGGGTGCGTCTTCGCGTACTCGCGCAGCGCCCCTAAAACGTGGCGGTCGCTCTCTTCGATGGCTCTCTTCTTTTCTGCGGAACACCCGTCATGCCCTGCGGCATCGGGGGCCTCGACGTGGACGATCACGACCTCGTTGCCGTCCTCAAGCATCGTGATGGCCCCGGCAGCCTGTGCGGCAAAGTCGTTCGTCGGCCCGTCGGTGACACCCTCGAAGCGGTACACTCTCATACCCGTCATGCGTGCGAGGCCAACCAACAGGTCGACCGCCGAGTTCAGCGCGACGGTCTTTTGATAGCTTTCCTGGAAGGACCTCATGGCGCCTGGCCTCATGCCGGGCCAGAACACCCATGCCTGGTTCGCGGGCAGCTTCCCTTCGCACAGGCGGCGGGCGTTGACCGGGCTTTTCGCAAGGACCTCGTTTGCGGCGCACATGTACCCGACCAGCAGGTCGGCGACCTGCTGCGCTGCCGTGTCGCCCGGGGGCGCCTTCGGCTTGAAGGCCTCGCTGACATCGAGGCCGGCGTTGTCGTGCGGCAGCCCGTAGGCGAGGCCAAGCGCGTGCGTGCCCCTCTCCATGACGAGCACCTGCCGAAACGAGATGCCGGGGTACAGGGTGAAGGCCTCGTCGTCAAGGGCGCTCTTCAGCTCAAGGGCGAGCGCGTGCCCGTCGGCGGTCGGGAGGTTGTCCGTCGAATAGCTCTTCAAGATGCCGTCCGCAACCGAGCTGAGGTTCATGCGGAAGGCCACCTGGCCGGGTGCCAGGTCGATGTCGAGGGCCGCCCCCTCGATGGCGCCGCGTCCGACTTGATAGAGCGCGGGGTCAAAGCCCATGATGGAAAGGCAGGCCACGTCCGAGCCGCTTACCATGTGCGGCGGGACGTTCTGCATGAGGCCGACCATGCCTGCCTGCGCGAGCGCGTCGAGGTTCGGCGTCGCGCTTTCCTCAAGGCTCGTCCTGCCCCCGAATTCCGGCACCGCATCGCCCGAGGCCCCGTCCAAGATCACAAGTGCGTATTGCATGAAATCCTCCGCATGCCGACCCTGTCCTCCTTTTGCTTCGTGCATAGTATAGGGGTATTATACTCGCACATCCTTACCAGAAGGAACATTACCAGAAGGAACATCTCGATGACTGACAACCTCTATATCGACACGCGGGGGCTCCACAGGGCGCCCATCCCCTTCACCGAGGCGGTCATCTGCGGGCTGGCAGACGGCGGCGGGCTCTTCGTGCCGGAAAAGCTGCCCAGACTGCCCCTCGGCGACATCCTGGCCCTCGGCGACATGCCCTATGCGCAGCGCGCGGCCTTCGTCTACAAGGCTTTCGGGGTCGATATGCCCGGCCCGACCATCGACGCACTGATGGGGCAGGCCTACGGGGGAAACTTCGACGAGGCGGACATCTGCCCGATCGTGTCGCTCGACGCCCAGACCCATCTGCTGGAGCTGTGGCACGGCCCCACGAGCGCCTTCAAGGACATGGCCCTGCAGTGCCTGCCGCTCTTCTTCGCCGAAAGCGCACGGCGCCTCACCGAGCAGGGGAAGCTCGACCACGGCTTTATGATACTCGTTGCCACCTCGGGCGATACCGGCTCGGCCGCCCTTGAGGGCTTCAAGGACAAGGAGGGCATCCGCATCGGCGTGCTCTACCCCCACGGCGGCGTGAGCGACATCCAGTTCAGGCAGATGGTCACGCAGGCCGGCGCAAACGTCATGGTCTGGGGCGTGGACGGGAACTTCGACGACTGCCAGACCGTGGCAAAGGCCGTCTTCAACGACGAGGGCTTCGCACGCACGCTGCTTGAGGAAGAGCGGGTCGCCCTCTCAAGCGCGAACTCCATCAACTGGGGGCGCCTGCTGCCCCAGGTCGTCTACTACGTTTCGAGCTATGCGGCCATGGTGCGCGACGGCGCGGTTGCGCCCGGGCAGCCGATCGACGTGTGCGTGCCGACCGGGAACTTCGGCAACATCCTTGCCGCCTGGTATGCGAAGTCCATCGGCACCCCGATAGACATGCTCTTTTGCGCAAGCAACGAAAACCGCGTGCTCACCGACTTCATCAACACGGGGACCTATGACATCTCGGGCCGGGACTTCGTGCTCACGCCCTCGCCTTCCATGGACATCCTCGTGTCGTCGAACCTTGAGCGCCAGCTCTTCGAGCTGGCGGGCCGCGACGCAGGGGCTGTCCGCACCTGGATGGGCGACCTGCGTGTTGACGGTGCCTTCCGCGTCGATGCAGGCACCTTCGCCGAGCTGCGCCAGCACTTTGCCGCCGACTCCGTCGACAGCGCGGCCTGCCTTGCGGCCATCAGGCAGGTCTTCGACACCTGCGGCTACCTGCTCGACCCGCACACCGCCGTCGCCTGGCAGGTGGCCGAGCGCCTGAGGGGCGACAACCCCGTGCTCATCGCCGCGACCGCCCATTGGGCGAAGTTCGGCGCGAACGTGTACCGCGCCCTGCACGGGATAGAGCCCGGCGGGGCCCTGCCGGAAGGGGCCTCATGCCTTACCGACTGCGCGCTGAACGCCCTCATCGCGAAGGAGTCGACGTGCTACAATATCCCCGATGGCCTGGCTTCCCTCGACGAGGCAGAGATCCGTTTCACCGAGGTCGTCGGCTCGGACCCCGCCGACGTCAAGGAAGCAGTCCTCCGGTTTTTGGGGTCGTGAGGGTATGCAGCGAGTCAGGGGCCTGCGGGCCTGGGGAACACAACAGGAACGAAGATGCCGCCATGAGTAAACTTTCAAAACTCCAGCCGAACGTTCGCATCAGCATCACCAACCCGGAAAGCGAAAGCGGCTCGCTCTTCGGCCGGGGCGTTGCCGACCTCTGCCTGGGGGTACGGAGCACCGGATCGCTCAATGCGGCGGCGAAAGGCATGGGGATGGCCTACAGCAAGGCATGGCGTATCGTGAAAGACACCGAAGAAGCGCTCGGCGTGCAGCTGCTCAACCGCGACGGAGCACACGGCTCCACCCTCACCGAGGAAGGCGACAGGATACTCGACGCCTACAACACCCTCGACGAGCACATGGCGCGAGCCGCCCAGAAAGCCTTCGAGGACCTGATCTAGGGCCTGCGTTGGGTGGTTGGTCTATCTTTTAGCAGCATAGGTGGAAAGGAAGGCCTTGGTGCGCTGGTGGCGGGGGTCGTTGATGAGGTCGCTTGCCCGGCCTTCCTCGACGATGGCGCCGTCCTCCATGAAGATGATGCGGTCGGCCACGTCGCGGGCGAAGAACATCTCATGGGTGACGATGACCATGGTCATGTGCTCGGCCGCCAGGTTGCGGATGACCGTCAAGACCTCCCACGTAAGCTCCGGGTCAAGCGCACTGGTGGGCTCGTCGAAGAAGAGCACCTCGGGATTCAGGGCCAAGGCACGCGCGATTGCCACGCGCTGCTGCTGCCCGCCGGAAAGCTCACAGGGCATCATGTCCTCTTTGCCGGAAAGGCCCATCTTCGCAAGGAGGGCGCGCGCCTGCTCATGGACCTCTTCCTTGGGGCGCCTTTGCACGCGCATCGGGGCAGAGGCGATGTTGCGCATGACGGTGAAGTGGGGGAACAGGTTGAAGTTCTGGAACACGAGCCCGAACCTCGCCCTTGCCTGCTTCTGCACGTGCTTCGAGGCATAGACGGCCTGTCCCTGGGCGTTGTCCTCGGCGATAACGAGGTCGCCATAGGAAAGCCGTCCGCTCTCGAAGCTCTCAAGCAGCGTGGCACAGCGCAGGAGCGTCGATTTCCCCGATCCCGAAGGCCCGATGACTGCAAGCACTTCCCCCTTGGAGACCTGCACGCTGATATCTTGCAGCACGCATACGTCGTCGAAGCTCTTCCGGATGTGCTCCAGGCTCAGGAGGGGCGCGGCGTTTTCCTGCGCCGGGCTGTCCGTCTGCGCTGGGCTGCTCGCGGCCGCCCGTTCCAGATTGCCTATAGCCGCCCGTGCCGGGCCCTTCACCTGCCTGGGGGTGTTCGCCGGGCTATTCATGGTAGTAGCTCATCTTCTTCTCGAAGAGGTTCATAGCGGCCGCAACAACAAGGTTGAACAGGTAGTAGAACACCCCGGCGACCACAAAGGAGGTCATCGCCTTTTGTGCCGCCGCGATGGCCCGTGCCGTCGTGAACATCTCGGGCACGCTGAGCACGAACGAGAGCGAGGTGTCCTTCACAAGCGTGATCACCTCGTTCGTCACCGGTGGCAGTATCCTTTTGACGACCTGCGGGAAGATGACGATGAAGAAGGTCTGTGCCTGCGAGTACCCCAACACGCCGGATGCCTCATACTGCCCGCGGGGGATGGATTGGATGCCGCTGCGGTATATCTCGGCGAAATAGGCCGAGTAGTTGATGATGAACGCAATGATGGTCGCCGTGAAGCGGTATCCGTCCCCCATCGAGACGCCAAACCCGAAATAGGGCACGTAATAGACCACCATAAGCTGGAGCATCAGGGGGGTCCCCCGCATGATGGAGATATAGAACTGGACCAGCAGCGAGAGGGGCTTGAACGTGCTCATGCGTCCAAAGGCGACGACAAGGCCGAGCGGCAGCGACCCGAGCAGGGTGAGGAAGAATATCTGCAAGCTGACGAGAAAGCCCGATCCGAGCATCGCCAGCATGGTAGAAAGCTCCATGCGCCGCCTTTCAAAGAGAGGGTGCCCGCGACAGCGGAAGCGGGGGCGGGGGGCCTGTGGCAGCACCCCCCTTCCCGGCAGAAATCAGGCTATCGCAGTATCCACATGTCGTAGCTGATGCCCTGGTCGGCATATGCCTTGCATATCTTCTCGACCGTGCCGTCGGCCACCATTTCCCTCAGGGTGTCCTCGATTATGTCGCGCAGCTCGGTATTGCCCTTCAGAAAGCCGACGCCATAGTGCTCGGAGGAAAGCGGGTCGCTCTCAAGGATGAGGAAGGTGCTCTCCTTGCCGACGACCTGGAACCGCGCAACCGGCAGGTCCATGGCAACCGCGTCGATCGTCCCGCTCTCAAGCTCCATGAAGGCGCTGTTGTAGTCGGCGACGGTCATCAGCTTCCCGAAGGTCGCTGCCAATTCCCCCTGGTCGCCGTCCGCCTCAAGGAGGTAGAAGGCCGCGCTGTCAACCTGTGCCATGACTGTCTTGCCGGACAAGTCGCCGAGCGCCTTGATGCCCGAATCAGCTTTTACGACAATGACCTGGCTGTTGTCCATGTAGGGACTGGTGAAGGTGTAGTCGTCTTCGCGTCCCTGGATGGTAAAACCGTTCCAGATGCAGTCGATTGCGCCGCTGGATATCTCAAGATCCTTGGTATCCCAGTTGATGGGCTTGTACTCCACTTCCCAGCCAAGGCGGTCGCACACCTCTTTGGCGAGGTCGAGGTCGAATCCGGTGAACTCGCCGTCGTCGCCCACATAGCCGTAGGGCGGAAAATCCTGGTCGAACCCGACGATCAGGGCCGAGCGCTCTGCCGCTGTGCCCCCGCCACCCTGTGTGCCGCCACACCCTGCCAGCATGAAAACCGCCAGGCAAAAAGCGAGGCCCAGGCCTATCGTCGTGATTAACTTCCTTTTCATACTTCTTCCCTCCTTCTTGCGCTCCCCTTGAGCGCTCCCTTTGGTTGTGCCTTGCACTCCATAACGGTATCGTGCTAAAGCACTACCCAGTATATCACAGTCCTGTACGCAACCGGGAAAAGAAGCAGCTGACAACTCATGGGGACAGGGGGCCAAGTGTGACAAGGGGCCGTATAGCTTCCACGTTTCCTTTGGCTTCTTAACAGGAGTGGGTGACAGGGGGACGGGGCGTTTGTCACGTTTTGGTGTACTCAGGGATAGGCATGTTTATCAAAACGTGACAAACGCCCCGTCCCCCTGTCACCGTCCCCCTGTCACCCAATGACGATAGGAATAGGCCGCCTCAGGCGGCAGGGTATCGCCTGAGGCGGCCTTCCTGCAAGGAAACGGGATGCCCTTGCAGGAAGCCCTCACACTTCAAGGCCAGGCTTTGGGACCTGAAACGAACTAAAAAGGTAGGGTAGGAGTCGTTTCAGGCCCCTTCATCGGCCGTGGGAATACAAACTATGTCTAGCAGTCCTCCTTGTCTGCCTTCAGCGACCTGCGGCGGTAGAGTGCCCCCGCGCCGAGCGCGGTTGCGCTCGCGGCCATGAGGAGCAGCAGGCTCCACGCGTTGGTGTCGTCGCCCGTCTTCGGGCCTGCCTTCGGCTGCTCGACCGGCGTCGGCGTCGGCGGGGTCGGAGGCGTGGGCTCGGGCGCGGGCGGGTCGGGGAGCTTGGTCCACTGGGCGTAGACGGTCATGTCGCTCAAGACCGGCGTATCCACGGTGAACTCGGTGCCGCCCTCGGGCGTGGTGGCCCAGTGCACGAAGGTGTAGCCCTCGCGCACAGGCGAGCTGGGCAGGTAGCTCAAGGTCGTCGCAGGCTCCTGCACGTAGATCACCGCAGGCCCGGTCAGGGTGCCGCCGTTCGGGTCGAAGTTGACTGCGAAGCGGTCGTACTCCTCGGGTTCGGGCTCGGTGACGGTCGCGGTTATCTCCTTGGTCGTCGCGGGCTCTTCCACCACCGCTATCACCGGGTGGTACTCACCGGCGGCGTTGGTGTAGCCGCCCTGGTCGGCGACCATGACAGAGGCTGGCGTGCCGTCGAAGCTGGCGGCGACTGCCATCGAGTGCAGGATTATCTGGTCTTCCGCGGACATCAGGGCCATCTGGCCCTCCACGGCCGCAGCGCTAAGGCCTGCGGTATCGACGTCTGCCGCGGCGATGGTGAAGTCGTAGGCAGACAGGATGTAGTCCTCGCCGAAGACGAAGCTGCCGTCGTCGACCACTACCGCGGTGTACTCTATGGCCTCGTTGCCGTCGGAGTCCACGACGCGCAGGGCGACCTTGTAGATGCCGGGCACGTCGCCGGGCACGTCGCCCTCGACGGTGATCTGGCTGGTGAGGTCGCCGTCCTCGGCGTCATAGGCAGTCGAGGTGCCAATCCTCTGGGCGTCGGTGAGGTTGCCCGGGGTCGAGGACACCGGGACGACAACCGGGCGCTGGGGGGTGATCGTCGGGGGCTCGCCCTCGACGACTTCAACGTTGAGCGTGATCTCGACATAGCCTTCTGCGTCAGATATCTTCACGACGTAGTTGCCGGGCTCTGCCGCAAAACCGCCGTCGTCGACTATCTTGACATCCTTGAGGGTCTCGCCCGTGCCCGGGTGGACAAGGGTGGCCCCGCCGAGGATAGCCTCGATAAGCGCGTCGTCAGATATCAGGCGGTCGTTCTCAAGCAGGCTCATCGTGCCCGCGTCCATCGGGCGCAGGGCGACGATAAGGGCAGCCTCGGAAACCTTCATCGTGACGTTCTGGCCGAAGACATACATCCGCGGGCCGAAGGGGTCGTCGGGGTCGAGCGGCGCGCTCGCCAGGGCATCGGCTTCAACGACGATGCCCTTCACCAGCTCCGTGACCGTACCCGAGGGCAGGTCCGGCGCGCTGATGCTTATGTCGTAGCTGTCCACGACGTTCGTGTAGCCGCCCGTGTCTGCAACCGACAGCAGCGACGCGGGAAGCTCTTCCCCGGTCTCGCCGTCGAAGAGGCGGGCGTTGGTCATGCTCAAAAGATGCGCCGGGATGGCCGCGGCAGAGGCCGGGACGTCCACGGTCCTTATCATGAAGGAGTTGGCCTGGATGATGCGGCCCGCACCCACGATGTAGCGCCCGTCGTTGACGATGACGCTGCGTTGGGCCGTTGCCGTGCCGTTCACGTCGGAGACCTCGTAGGTGAGCTGGTAGATGCCGGCCTTGGAGGTGTCGACTGGGCGCGCCGGGTCGGTCGGGGCATAGGTGACCTGGTCGATGAGGTCGCGGCCACCCTCGTCGGTGGCGGTGACACCGTCCATAGCAGCTGCCTCGTCCCAGGTGCTCCCTATCGCGACCTCGACAGGCGTCGTCACGGTGAGCGTGGGAGGTGCGGTGCCGACAACCGTGCCGGTGATGTCGCGGACAGGGTCGCCGCTGTAGCCGGGCTCGGCGGCCGAGATGCCTATCTGGATCGGCGTGTAGGCCTTCGGGGCAGACGAGTAGCCGGCATTGTCTTTCACGACAAGCAGGTGGTCGACCGCGATGGGAAGCAGCGCTTCCTCAGCCGGGTCGTTGGCGGCGATGCGCCAGGCATGGGCCTGGGCGGCCTCCAGCACCTCGGCGTCGGTGCCCGTCACGTCGCGGGCCAATATGGTGAAGTCCTGGGCCTCGACGGCGTAGTCGCCGTCGATGACGAAGCGCCCGTCGTTGACCAGCACCCTGTCAGTCTTGACGGCAGTGTTGCCGTCGGAGTCGGTCACGGAATAGGCAATCGTGTGGAACCCGATCCGGCCCATGTCGATGGGGTCGGCCTTCTCGACGAAGTCGCCGGATGCGTCAGGGACGCCCCAGACCAGAAGCGCGGTCAGGTCGCCGTCCTCGACATCGGTGGCCGTGACGGCGGGAGTGTTGCCGGGGCCGTACACGTAGTCCCACTCGGCGGGCAGGACTGCGCCTGCCGGCTTGTCGGCCGCGTCTCCCGTCCATATGACGCGCATCGGCGGCAGCGATATCTCGGGATGGTTGCCCTGCGACACGATGGCGTTGACAGTCACCGTGGCCGTGTGGTCCTCGTCCACCCAGAAGGTGACCGGGACGACGGTCGGGTAGCCCGGCTCGCCTTCGCGGGCGAAGTCGGCCGTCTTAAAGCCGCCGTCGTCGGTGAGGGCCGGAGTGCCGTCCGACGCGAGGTTGGAGCCGGTGCGCAGGAAGCTTGCCGCCCCCGAGCGCGCAACGAACTCGTCGCCGTAGGCAGGCATGTCCTTCGCCTGCAGGGCAAGCGCGTCGGCGATGTTGATGCGGAAGTCGGATGCCGTGATGGAGTAGAGCTCCCCGTTGCCGGCCGCGACGCCCTCGGGCAGCACGCGGGCGGTGATGTCCTTGGTCAGGGCTGCCCACTCTTGTATGCCGATCGTCGGGTGGTAGTCGGTCGGGACGGCGGAGTAGCCGCCGTCGGCCAGGACAAAGGCCGTTGCCGGGGTTCCGTCGGCCTTCCAGGCCTGGGCCTTCGAGAGGTCCATTATCTGGGCTGTGGTGCCTGCCACGACATCGGCGGACTGGATGATGAAGGAGCTTGCCTGGATGACGTAGTTGTCGTCATAGGCTATAGAGCCGTCGTTGACGATGAAGGCACGGGTCACCTGGGCGGTATTGCCGTCGGAGTCGGTGACGAAGTAGGTGACCGGGGTCACCGAAGCCGCATTCAAGGGAATCGTCGGCAGAACTTCTGCGCCGTCGGCATCCGGGTTGACAACGACCCAGTCGGTGATGTCGCCGTCCTCGTCGTCGTCGGCCACAACGCCTTCCATGAGCATGTCGCGGGTCGCAACATCCGTGCTCGCCGGGTCGGCTGCGACCTCAAGCGGCGTGGGGGTGGCGGTTATCGTCGGTGCGGCGCCGTCGGTCACCTGGACGGTGAGCTCGACACGGGCCATCTCGTCGGGGTCTTCCGCCGTCACGACCACGGTATAGGTGCCTTGCGCGGCCATGAAGCCGCCATCGTCGGCCAGGGTCGGGGCGAGCACCTCGACCATGCTGGTCGGCGTGGTCTTCAAGGCGCCGGCGCCCAGGGCCTCAAGCAGGGCCACGGTCGGGTCAGCCTCGGCCAGGATGGCCTCGGCCTCGCCGGTGCGCAGCGTGATGTCGTTGCCGAATACGTAGTAGTTGTCCTTGTCGGGGTCGTTGGGGCCCGAATCGATGAAGGCCGCGTCGACGACCACGCCGGTGATGGCGCGGTCAAGGGTGCCGCTCGGGTCGTCGTTGCCGCGGACCGTGATGCCGTAGCTGCCCGCAACCGGGCCGTAGCCGCCGTCGCTTGCAACAAAGGGTGCGACCGATGCCGCCTCGCCGGTGTCGCCCTCATAGAGCGCGGCGTTCGACTTGGCAAGGATATCCTGGTCGTAGGGAGCCGCAACGTCCTTCACAAGGGTCACGAAGGAGTTTGCCATGAGGATGCGGCCGTCGCCCACTGTGTAGCGGCCGTCGTTGACCACGACGACACGCGAACCTTCGACGGTGTTGTCGTCGGAATCGGTCACGGAATAGTGCACCACATAGCGCCCGACCGTACCCGTGTCAACGGGGCCAGTCGCCGCGTCGGGGGTCACCACGACGAAGTCGATCAGGTCGCCGTCCTCCACGTCGGTGGCCGTGACGGCGTAAAGGTCGTCAGTGTAGGCGCTCGGCAGGATGGAGCCCGCCGGTTGCGGCAGCGATGCGTCGCCGACCCATATCTCAACCGGGGTCTTCACGGTAAGGACCGGCATCTCGCCCTGGGTGACCAGGCCGTCTATAGTCGCGCTCTGCATATCTGCCGGGATGGTGTCGATGCTGAATGTGACAGGATAGGTGTCCGCCACAGCGTCGAAATTGCCGGTGTCTTCCACAAGCGGCAAAAGCACGGGCAGGCCCGGCACAAGCGGGATAACCCGGGCACGGGCCCAGTCGATGTAGCTTTGCGGGGCACCGGCAAGTATCTCGGCCGCCTCGCGCAGGTTGGCGCGGAAGTGGTTGGCCACAAGCGCGTAGCTTGAGTCCTTGCCGCCTGCGTCTATCACGTCGGCATCGAGCACGTATGCGGTGATATCCTTGGTGGTGTCGCGTCCGGGCACCGTCCAGGTTATCGGGTAGTCGTCGGCCTCGGCACCTGCCACATAACCCGCAGGCGCACCCGTCCAGGTCACGTCAAGCGGCTCGCCGGAGATATCGTAGGCCTCGACATAGGACAGCGCCATGGCCTGGGCCTCGGTGCCGTCGACGTCGGCGCTGGCAATGACGTAGTCACGTGCGCCGATGATGATGTCGTCCATGTCGTCGATGGTGAAGCGCCCGTCGGTGATGACGACCGCGCGGGAGGCGGACACGGTGTTGTTGTCGGAGTCGGTCACGGTGTAGGTCACCTGCCACACCCCGATCTTGTGCTGGTCGAGCTGGGCGCCGCCCGCGACCTCGACCGTGGTCTCATCCCACAGGTCGCCGTCTTCGACGTCCATGACGGTCATGAAGGCCTTCAGGTCGGCATCGGTCAGCAGATAGGACTCAGGCGTCTGCTCAAGGACGAGCGGGGCCTGCGTGAACTCGATGACCGGGTCGTTGCCGTTGTCGATGGTGAAGGTGACGGTGGCGCGGATGTCGGGCTGCCCGGCCGGGATGAAGGTGACCAGGTACTCGGCGTCGCGGGCTATCGGGTGATCGGCATCGCCGATCTCGTTCTCAAGCACGTCAACGTCCCAATCGGCCAGGGCTGCCGCAATCTCGAAGGAGACCGCAGCGGCACGCTCGATAAGGAGGGCCTTTGCCTCGTCGCTCAAGCCCACATAGTCGGGAGCCTCGGCAATGGTGATACGCGCATGGGAGGCCACCACGATATAGCGGGTGTCGCCGTCCATGTCGTCGCCTATCACGTCGCCGTCGATGACGATGCCCGTGACCTCGCGGACCGGGTCGCCGCTGTAACCGGGCTCGGGGCCCGATATGCCTATCTGTATCGGCGCGTAGGCCCCAGGCGTTGCCGAATAGCCGGCATTGTCCTTCACGGCGAGCAGGTTGTCGACCGCGATGGGAAGCAGCGCTTCGTCGGCCGGGTCGTTGGCGGCGATGCGCCAGGCATGGGCCTTGGCAGCCGCCAGTATCTCGTCGTCGGTGCCCGTCACGTCGCGGGCCAGCATGACGAAGTCAAGCGCCTCGACGGCATAGTCGCCGTCGATAACGAAGCGCCCGTCGTTGATGAGGACCTTTGCGGCCTTCTCGGTGGTGTTGCCGTCGGAGTCGGTGACCGAGTAGACGACCGTCTGGAAGCCGACCCGGCTCAAGTCGAGGGGATCTGCCATCTCGACGAAGCCACCGGAAGCGTCATAGGCGCCCCAAAGCAGGAGGTCGGTCAGGTCGCCGTCCTCGAAGTCGTCGGCCATGACGCTGTCGTCACTCGTGTAGGTCGGGCCCCAGACATAGTCCCATTCCTCGGGCAGGAACGAACCTGCCGGCTGGTCGGCCGCGGCACCCGTCCAAATGACGCGCATCGGCGGCAGGGATATCTCGGGATGGTTGCCCTGCGACACGATGGCATTGATGGTTACCGTGGCCGTGTGGTCCTCGTCCACCCAGAAGGTTATCGGGACAATGGTCGGGTAGCCCGGCTCGCCCTCGCGGGCGAAGTCGGCCGTCGCAAAGCCGCCGTCGGACACGAGCACCGGGGTGCCGCCGTACTCAAGCACGGAACCGGTGCGCAGGAAGCTTGTCGTGCTTGCGCGGCTCAGGAACTCGGGGTTGTAGTCGGGGTCTGCCGCCATTTCTTGCAGGGCAAGCGCGTCGGCGATGTTGATGCGGAAGTCGGATGCCGTGATGGAATAGACGTCCCCGTTGCCGGCCGCGACGCCCTCGGGCAGCACGCGGGCGGTGATGTCCTTGGTCAGGGCTGCCCACTCTTGTATGCCGATCGTCGGATGGTAGTCGGCCGGGTCGGCGCAGTAGCCGCCGTCGGCCAGGACAAAGGCCGTTGCCGGGGTGCCGTCGACCTTCCAGGCCTGGGCCTTGGAGAGGTCCATTATCTGGGACATGGCCTCTGCCGGGCTGTTCGCCATGACATCGGCGGACTGGATGATGAAGGAGCTTGCCTGGATGACGTAGTCGTCGTCAAAGACAATCGAACCGTCGTTGACGATGAAGGCGCGTGTCACTTCGTCGCTGTTGCCGTCGGAATCCATGACATAGTAGGTGATTGGGGTCACCGAAGCCGCGTTCAGCGGAATCATTGGCAGCACTTCTGCGCCGTCGGCATCCGGGTTGATGACAACCCAGTCGGTGATGTCGCCGTCCTCGTCGTCAGTCGCCTTGACACCCTTCATGAGCATGTCGCGGGTGGCGGCCTCCGTGCTCATGAGGTCGGCTGCGACCTCAAGCGGCATGGGGTCGGCAGTTATCGTCGGCGGCGCGCCGTTGGTCACCTGGATGGTGAGCTCGACGCGGGCCATCTCGTCGGGGTCTTCCGCCGTCACAACCACGGTATAGAAGCCTTGCACGGCCATGAAGCCGCCATCGTCGGCCAGGGTCGGGTCAAGGACCTCCACCCTGCCGATCGGCGTGGTCTTGAGGGCACCGGCACCCAGGGCATCAAGCAGAGCCGCAGTCGGGTCGGCGGCGGCCAGGATGGCCTCAGCCTCGCCGATACGCAGCGTGATGTCGTTGCCGTATGCGTAGTAGTTGTCCTTGTCGGGGTCGCCCGGGCCAAAGTCGAGGAAGTCCGCATCGATCACCACACCGGTGATGGCATGGTCGAGGTAACCGCTCGGGTCATCCTCGGCACGGACTACGATGTCGTAGCTGCCCACCATCGGGCTGTAACCGCCGTCGTTGTAGACGAAAATGCCGCTCGGCAGCACTTCTTCGCCGGTCGTGCCGTCATAGAGGGCGGCACCCGACTTGTTGAGGATGTCCTGGCTAAAGGGGGGCGCCACGTCTGAGAGAAGCGTCACGAAGGCGTTGGCGATGAGGATGCGCCCGTCTCCCACCGTGTAGCGGCCGTCGTTGACCACGATGACGCGCGAGGCCTCAACCGTGTTGCTGTCGGAATCGGTGAGAGAATAGTGCACCACATAACGCCCGACCGTGGTTTTGTCGAGCGGGCCGGTCGTCGCGTCGTCGGTGAACTCGACCACGAGCGGGATGCCCGCGGCGTCGTCCTCGGTGTCAGTCGCCGTGACTCTAAAGAGGTGGTCGGTGTAGTCGCCGGGCAGGACGGAGCCCGCCGGTTGCGGCAGCGAGGCATCGCCTATCCATATCTCTATCGGGGTATCCACCATGAGGACCGGCGGCTCGCCCTGGGTGACCAGGCCGTCTATGGTCGCGCTTTGCATATCTGCCGGAATGGTGTCGATGCGGAAGGTAATGGGGTAGGTACCGAGGGCGGCGGCAAAGTTGCCGGTATCCTCCACAAGCGGCATAAGCACGGGCAGGCCCGGCACAAGCGGGATGACCCGGGCCTGGGCCCAGTCGATGTAGCTTTGCATGGCATTGTCGAGGATGTCTTGGGCCTCCATGAGGTTGGCACGGAAGTGGTTGGCCACAAGCGCGTAGCTTGCATCCTTGTCGCCCATGTCGATGACGTCAGCGTCGATGACGTGCGCGACGATGTCCTTGGTGGCCATGCGCCCGGGAACCTCCCAGGTGATGTCGTAGTCGCCAACCGGGGCAGCAGCCACATAGCCCGCAGGCGCGCCTGTCCAGGCGACATCAAGCGGCTCGCCGGAGATGTCGAAGGCCTCGGCATAGGACAGCGCCATGGCCTGGGCCTCGGTGCCGTCGACGTCGGCGCTCCTGATGACGTAGTCGCGGGCACCGATGATGGTGCCGTCCATGGTGTCAACGGTATAGCGCCCGTCGTCGACGATGATGGCACGCGCGGCAGAAGCCGGGTTGCCGTCGGAGTCCTCAACGTAGTAGTAGGCCTGGTAGACGCCGACCGAGCTCGTATCGATCATCAAAGGATTGCCATCGGCGTCGCTGACCTCGGTCATTGCCAGAAGGTCGATGTTCGCCATGTCGTCCTCGACGTCGGTGACCGTCATGTGGAGCCGCAGGTCGTCAAGGGAAAGGATGTTGCTTGCGGCAGTCCTCGGGAACACCAGGGGATAGCCGTCGACAGGGTCGAAGGTGATGACCGGCGGGTTGCCCTCGTCGGTGCGGAATATCACGGTGACAAAGATGCCGGGATAGCCCTTCGGCGCGAACACGACCTCGTATTCCGTGTTCGTCTCCACCGGGCCGGAAGCGCCGATCTCGCTGCTCACGACCTCAACGTCCCAGGGGCCGATGGCGCCGTCGATTTCCCAGGCCTGGGCCAGGGCGCGGTCGATGAGGTAGGCGTCCACCACGGGGTCGCCGGCGCCGACGCAGAACTCGACGGCGTCGTTGTAGCTGATGGCCACATGGTTGGCTGCGACCGTGTAGCGGATATGGGCATCGCCGACGAAGTCGCGGGCGATCTCGTCAAGGTCGACCACCCTGCCAACGACGCCGATGGGGTTCATGCCGCCGTAGAAGCCCGGCTCAGGCTCGATGCCGACCTGGATGTCGTAGTCGCCTTCTGCGGCCTGGTAGCCGCCGAGGGCCGTCACCTGCAAGAGGTTGTCGACCGGCCAGGGCAGCGGGTCGGAAGTCTCGGAGCTGTTGCGGAGCCTCCAGGCATTGGCGGCGGCCAGGTCAAGCACCGCAGCATCGCTCGTGTCGACGTTCTTGACCGTCTCGACGAAGCTGTAGGCCATAATCAGGTAGTCGCCGTCAAGGGTGGCGTTCTTGGTCACCAGGGCCTGTACTTCCCGGGTGGTCGTGTTGTAGTCGGCATCGGTGACCGAGTAGGCGAAGGGCTGGAACACGTCGCGGACGCCCAGGTCAACCGGGTCGGTGTCGGTAACCGGGTCGCTTTCGGTGAAGGTGCCGTCGGCGCCCACCGTGCCCACCAGGATGAAGTCGGTCAGGCCCTCGAAGGGCGGGTAGTCGTCGTCTGCCGTGACGTCGTAGGGACGCCCGTTGCTGGACAGCCAGTCGTCTGCCATGATGGCGCCGACCGGCATGTCGGCCGGGTCGCCCACCCAGATGATGCGTACCTCGGGGGCATAGATGACAGGTGGCAGGCCGTTGTCCACGAAGAGCGTGATGGTGGTCTTGGCAGCGTCGTCCTGGCCGCAGCGCAGCGTCAGGGTGAAGCTGTCGCCGTCAACAAGGGAGCCAGCCGCAGCAATGAAGCCGTCCTCGTCGTCGAGGTGGCGGTTGACCATGTTGGCCGGGGCGTAGTCGCCGCGGTGCCACAGTTCCATGTTGGCAAGGCCCGTGTCGCTGAGCGGGTCGGTGCCGACGATCATCTTCTCGAAGGCGGCGAAGTCCGACGCGCCGAGGGAGGCGAGCTCTTCCGCGTCAACGGTGTTCATGCGGAAGTTCGTGCCGATGACCATGCAGGTGGCACCGTTGTCACCGTGGGTGTCGCCCGGCCTCTGGTTGTCGGGGTCACCCGCGTCAACGACCTTGGCCGTGATGCTCTTGGTCGTTGCCGGGTGCGGCACGGCCTGGATGATGACCGGGTAGTCGTTTGCGGAGGGCGCATAGCCGCCCGTGCTCGCAACGCTTGCCGGGCGCGGGTTGCCGTCATAGTCCCAGCAGAAGGCCGACTCGGACATATCGCTTATCTGCTCCGCCTCGCGCGAGGGGATCACGTCATAGGAGCGGATGACGAAGGAGAGCGCACGGATGAGGTAGCCCTCGCTCCAGGCGGTCTCGCCTGTGTAGTGCTCGCGGACGAAGAGGCGCGAGTCCATGACCTGGTTGAAGTCCTGGTTGGTGTAGGTGTAGACCACCTTGTAGGCACCAGTCGTGCCCGAAGCGGTCGGGATGCCGGGAACGAGCGTGCCCGGGCCGCCGTCACTCACGTCGAATATCTCGATCTTGAGGTTGGCGGGCGGGTTCAGGGGGCCGTGGAAGGCAGTCGTGAGGTTGTCGGGTTCGCTCAAGTCGACCTCGTAGTCGGCATAAGGCATGCCGTCCCTGTCCTCATGGACCAGCACGCCTTCGATAAGGCGCTCGTAGGACACGAAGCCGTCAGGGCCGGTCATCCATTCGTTGCCCGGCGCTCTGAGCTGAGGATAGTTCAGCACTACCGGGGGGTCCTTCTCGACGGCGATGTCGGGCCGGGGGCCCTCCCACACGTTGATGGTGAGCTCGATGGGACTCGTGCCGTCCATCGCGCTCACGGTGAAGTAGTAGATGCCCAGGTATTCCGGGTTCCCTGCATCGGGGCCGGAGAATATGTCGATAAAGCCGTCCCTGTCAACGACCTTGAGCCCGGGGTCGTCCACCCCGCCGCCGGGCAGGGCCGTCAGGGAGCCTGCGAGCAGGGCGTCAAGCACGCCGGAATCGCCGGCCAGGGCCGCCGATATGGCCTCGTTGCGCGGCAGGTCGGCGTGCGTGCCCCAGACATAGGTGTCCGGGCCGTAGGGCGACGATATCTCGGGGAACAGGACGTCGGCGTCGACGACCTTGCCGAGCACCGTCTTGTCGATGGTGCCGGAGGCGCCCTCGGGCAGGGCGTCGATGGCGGTGATGGTGATGTCGTAGTCGCCGGCCATCGGGCCATAGGCGGGCATGCCCAGGTTGACGCTGTCGAGCGTGCCGTCGCCCAGCTCGATGCGGCTGCCGTCGCTGCCGTCGAAGAGCCGTGCGTTGCTCTTGGCCAAGGCCTCGGCCTCAAGGTTGGCCGGGACAGTGCTCACGTCGGAGGTCTTGGTCACGAAGGACTTGGCCGAGAGCACCCGGCCCTCGCCCACGGTCATGGTGCCGTCGTTGACGATGACAGCACGGGTGGCCTCGCCGACGTTGTCGTCCGAGTCCGTGACGGAGAACATCAGGGTGTAGATGCCCGGTGTTGTCAGGTCAGGCCCGCTTGCAGGGATAAGGTAGGTGACCGTGATATCGCTCGGGTCGAAGTCCCCATCCTCGAAATCGGTGGCACTGACCTCGTAGAGGTCGAAGTAGCTGCTCGGCGAGATGGCGTTTGTCGGCATCATGCCCGGGTCGCCCACCCAGACCTCAAGCGGGGTCAAGGCGGTGACGACCGGCGGCTCGCCCTGGGACACTATGCCGTAAGAATTCACATGCACGCCGCTGACCGGCCCGGAGGAAGTCCGTGCGCCGAACTCAAGCGGGTAACCCGGGTCGGCGTTGACCTCTGCCCTGAATCCGCCGTTGGAGGCGAGCTGGGGTGTGGCCGCAGGAATGCCGTCAACCAGCGAATAGACCATGACCTGGGCCTCTATAGGCAGGGAGTTTGCCAGGCCCGCGTCCACGAGCTCTTGGGCCCGGGAGAGGTTCACGGTGAAGTCGTTGGCGGTCATGACATACAGGGTGGTCCTCGTGGTCGGCGATATATAGTCGGCATCGGTGACGGTGCCGGTGATGGCCTTCACCTGGTCGGGGAAGCCGTCCACCACCAAGTCGAAGTCGTAGACGTCGGGGTCGGCCTCCTGTACCCAGCCGCTCGTGTCGAAGTTGGCGACAGTGGGCATGCCGGCAGCAGTACCGTCGATGAGGTAGGCCTCGGCAAAGGACGCGCTCAACACCTCGGGGGCGCCGCCCTGGACGGTGCTTTGCCTCATGACGAAGTTCTTGGCGCCGATGATGACATCGGTGCCTATCATGTAGCGCCCGTCCTGTATGACGATGGCGCGGGTGGCCTCGGTGGCGGCCATGCCGTCAGAGTCCGTGACCGCGTAGGTGACCGAGTACACCGCCGGGTTGCCCGTGTTGATCGTGGCCGTGGCAGAGCCGTTGACGGTGAAGGTGACGTCGTCCCACAGGTCGCCGTCCTCAAGGTCCCATGCCACCAGCTTCGCCTTTATCTCGGCAGGGCTGAGGTCGTGGGCCGAGGCGCTGGGGTCGTAGGCGACGATGAGGGGCGCCTCGTCGAAGGTGATTGTCGGGGGCGTGCCGGAGAGCAGGTAGGTCACCGTGACGTCGATGTCCTCGTAGCCCACGATGCCGAAGACCACCGTGCAGGCCTGGTTGGCCCGCCCGCCGGTGGCCGGGATGTTGTTCTCCTTGACGAAGACGCCGGCATCGCCAAGCGTTGCCAGGGGGAAGTCGGTGGCGTTGAGCGGTGTCGCCGTGTCCATGAGCTTCCAGGCGCTTGCCAGGGAGGCGTTGATGAGCTTGAGCTGCACGTCGTCGCTGGTGCCTGCATAGTTGGGGGCCTCAGAGACCGGGAGGTCGGCCACGTCGCTGGCTGCGATGGTGTAGCGGATGTTGGTGTCGGAAGCGTTCTTGTCGGTGAGCCGGTCGCGGTCGGTCACGACTGCGTCGACAGTCGTCTCAAGGCTCGTTGCCGGGCCGCCGCTCGGGGCGACGACGCCTAGGGTCACCGGGTAGGTGCCCTCCGCGCAGCCGGCCGCATAACCGCCGGCGGAAACGAGCATGACATCAACCGGGACGAGCCCGTTTGTCGCAGCCTGGTCTATCAGGTAGGCCTGCGCCCGGGCGTCGTCTATGACGGCGGCCTCGCTTGCGTCCGCCTCGTCCATGAGCTTAACGAAGCTCGTGGCACCGAGCAGGTAGTTGTCGTCGGCTACGAAGGTGCCCACGGCCACAACGCCGGTCGCGGTGGTCGAGTTGCCGTCGGAGTTCGTGACCGAGTACACGACCGGGTAGGCCCCGACCCGGCCCAGGTCCACCTTGCTGTCGTCGAAGGTGACCGCGTCGGTGATGTCGGCGGCACCTGCCTCGTCGGAGAAGAAGGCCGTGACGTAGTCTTTCGGGTCGTAGGCGTCAGGCAGGATATAGCCGTCCTGCGGCATGTCCGCCGGGTCGCCCAGCCAGACAAGCACAGGCGACGTGACCATGAGCACCGGAGTTGCGCCGTCGGTGATGTATGCCTTGATGGTCACCTTGTGGTCCTTGTCGGGGTTCGTGCCCGAGCCCATGACCTTGAAGGTCACGTCATAGCTCTCCCCCACGGTCGGGTCGGCGGGGATGGCCACGCTCAAGACCTCGACCTTAGCTGCGTCGAAGTCCTCGCCTGCGGCGTCGCGGGCCATGGCCTCGGCAAGCGCGATAAGCTGCGGGTCGCGCTCGACGGCCGGGCGGGCCATGAGCGCAGAGGCGTTGTTGACCGTTATCTCGAAGTGGTTGGCGCCGATGAGCTTTGCGGCCTGGTCGAAGGGCAGCACCGTCACGGTGCCGGTGTTGTTGAGGGACTTGTCGTCGTCTGCCTCATACCGCACCCGGTAGTCCTCGCCCAAGGGCCAGTCGTCAAGCGTGAAGGCGTCGCGGTCGTAATAGGAAGGCTCGTTCCACGGCGGGGTGACCGAGGTCACCGAGACGCCGGTGCCCAGGCTGGTCGCGGTCAGCTTCTCTGCGCGGGCGTTGATAAGGCCTTTGAGCTCCATGAACTGCTCGGGGCTGTTCTGCCCCATGTCGGCTACCTCTGCCGCCCGCTCCCGGCCGATATAGGCGTCGTCGTGCAGCAGGGCCAGGGCAGGGACGGACACCGTCAGGTAGGGTGCCGCCAGCATGGTGGTGTCGTGTATGGGGGTGTCTACTATCGGGTTGGCGTTTTCGTTCTCGTCCTCAAGGATGAAATAGACCTTGTCGCCCTCCTTCAAGCTGGCCAGTGCGGCCTCGGTGAAGGTGTAGGTCCAGGTGCCGCCGGGCTCCAAGGTGCCGTAGAGGGGCTCGGCGCCGTCCATGATGATGTTGTCGGCGGAGTTCACCACAGCATAGAGCTTCTCGGCCGCCTCGGGGTTGTGGGGCTCGGCTGCGGCCTGGTCTTCGGTCCAGGTGCCGGTAACCTCAGAAGTGATGCCGACCCACAGCTTCTCGTTCGGCGAGACAAGCTCTGCCGGGACCGGAGGCAGGACGTCCATGACGGTGACGGTCCCGCTCGTGATGTCCTCGGGCTGGGCCATGTGCCGGCGCGCCGGGTCTTCCTCCCCGCGCCAGGCCTCGGTTATCTCGTAGACGTCGCCGGTGTGCAGGAGCTCGCCGTCGCTGTAGCGCACGACGCCCTCGAAGGTGCCCACATCGGTCTCCACCTCGTAGTAGTCCTCATAGCGCACCGAGTTCGACTGGCCGGGGCCCGACTGCATGGTGTTCCCGTCGCGCGTGATGTTCCAAAGCGCGATGACTTCGTCGTCCCAGGCGGGGCGGCCGTCGTAGTCCAGGCCCTCAGGCACGGTGGCGAAGGCGCGGACGTACTTGTCGGCATTGGTCGCCGGGATGAAATCGTTTATATGCGGGTTGGCGTTGTTCATCGAGACACGGCGGTAGGGCCAGGTGCCCTGGGTGCCGAAGTTGTCGACCGTGTTGTCGATGTAGGGCCTGTCCGCAGTCGCGAAGGTCCCGTTGAAGTTGTTTCCTGTCAAAGTCAGGGACGACAGGATGCTCCACGACTTGTAAGGGGTGCCCTCGTTCGGGTCGTTCGAGCTGTTGGCGGCGTTACCCGCCGCGGCAGTCAGGCGGCTCTGGGAGTTGCCCCATACCGCAAGGTCGGAGTTCGTGAGGACGAAGCGGGAGTTATTGCCGCAGTTGATGGCGCTTGCCTGGTTGTCGGGGTTGAGGGTCGCCAAGTCGAAGAAGAGCGGCCGTGTGGCCTCGAAGGTCAGGTTCGTACCCGCATCGATGGGACAATTGGTGGTTGCACCCGTACCTGTTTCACCCCAGCCACGTCCTACGAAGATCGAGTCCTCGCCTATCGATATAGTGCCGTTGTTTCGGTTGCCGCCAATCGCCACACCAAGGTTTGCGATGAGCTCGATGGAGGTATGGTAACCGGAAACGTCGAAGGTCCAGCCGTTTTGATTGAATTCGATACCCTGGTTGTTGTTGCGCGTGTAGCTCACAGAGCCTTCGTTGATGATACTGATGGTCGCGCCGCTTTCGGCATAGAAACCAGCGTCGGTGCCGTTGACGCGCAGGGCAGGGGCCCTGTTGGTAGAGGTGCTTGCGTGCCTGATAAGGCTGAGCTCGGCGTTGTTGGAGGCCCTGAACTCTGCATTGTTCGAACCCGCGTAGTAACGTATCATCGCGCCGTTGTTGTCGCTTTCCCCCCAGTTCTCGAAAAGAAGCGAGGTGCCCTCGCCATCGGCGACGAACTGTGTCCAGGAACCCTGAATAACCAAAGCGGGCTGCCCGTTGTTCTGGGCGAGGTTGCAGAACTCGGCGGTGGCACCGCCCTTCACCTCAAACTTGGCGCTGGGTGACGTGGCAGATGTTCCTGTGCCCGTAGCTGCCGTGATGGAGACCAGGCCGGCAGAATTGCCCGTCCCGCGACCGTTGCCGTGAACTGTCAAGGAAGTGCCTGCATCGTATACCAGGAACTCAACCCTGGAAGCCGCATTAGTGTCGAGGTTCATGTTAATAGCGTTAGAAGTTCCCACATTCTCAGTCTTGACAAACACCTGTGCGCCGTCGGTCACTGAGAAGACGTTCATGTTTCTCGTTGCGCTGTAGTTGATGAAGTCGGTGGTGGAGCTCAAGCCCACGTGGCCCACGAGGTTCACCACGGTGTCAGGGCCGGAATAGTATTGCCGCATAACGAGTACGGTGGTGACGTCCGCAGCGCCGCTGTACCAGTCGAGCTCGCCGGTCACGTTCATCGTGGCTTGCGGTGCGTTGATGATGCCGCAGAAAGGCGCTTCCGGGCCTGATGTGGGAGCGGTCGTGTTGTTGAGGTTGACGGTCCAATTGGTGCCATTGCCTGCCGAGGCCCCGATGAAATGGCCGCCTCTCTGATTTGCCGCAGTAGTTCCGACATTGGTTTTGACGACAACGAGGTTGTCCACGGTGAAGGTCGCACCGGCTGCCGGAGCCGCCGCCAGGCTGAAGCCATAGCTGTTGATGGCCGTGTTGGCCCCGTTGTTGCGGAAGTCGAGCTTGAAGCCCATACCGTCGACGGTAAGGCTGCGTGTGATAGCTGGCAGGTTGGTTGTGTTGGTGCGCTGGATGTCTCCCGTGAACTCGATGTAGGAGACAGTGTTGTTGCCCACAGCGGCAACCAGCTCGGTCCAATTGTCGACCGTGACCCCGCCCGGCCTGTCTGCTATCGGGCCGCCCAAAGGCATGATGGGGATGAAGCCCCCCGCACCCTCGTCGGCCTCCTCTTGTGCTGCGGCGGCGGTGACTTCGCCTCCGGCGAAGTCACCGCCCTCGCCGGCCGCTGTATTTTGCCCGATGCCTTCCGTCGAGTCCTCGCCGTAATCGACCAGGTCTCCGATCGGCGCAACGACGGCATCGTCGGCAGAGGCCGACAGGGGCACGTCGTCGGCAAAGACCGACATCGGGGCGCCCATAGTAAGCGCCAAGCTCACGGCGAGCGCTGCCGCAAGCCCCTTCCTGAGGGCACCCGGCTTTATGCCGGAACGCTTCCCGCGCGCCTGCCCTGTGCGTTTTGATGCTGTGTTCCTCAATCCCCGTTCGTCCATGACATATACCATGCCTTTCCACCTCGGTTGCTTGCTTTCCATGACAAGCAACACCTTGTCAACTGCCCACTCTTAAAACAGTCCCTCATGGTTGCGGGCCCCTCCCATTCGTAGGTGGCCCCGCTGTCTTCTACCAGCTAGAAATAGGTTCCTTGTCAAGTTGCGTATTACGCACCAGGTCAATGGCTCTTTTTTAGAGCACCAAAACCTATAAGTCCTGGCACTCGTCATTTTGAGTGGTATATGACCTCACTCGAAGCCCTTCGCCAAAGGCCCCTCTTATGCCAGACCAATATAACGGCAGGTGGCAGGCTCTTTATTCCATATTCCGAATAATCCACAAAAAATATACTTTTTGGCACTGGACCATTGCCTGACCCGCAAGCCCCTCCCTTCCGGGTAGGACGCGTGTGTCAGGGGACGACCCCGTGACACACATTGACACGTTCGCCCCGCTACCGTCATTGCTGGGCCGAGTGCCACGGGGACCGACTCACATTTTTTGTGCGGTCTTTTTACTCTTTATAGAGCGTATACTAGGGTGTATACTAATGCTGAAAGTGAAAGGAGGTTGCCATGGGCGCAATTGCTGACTACAGATTCTTCAAAGAGCACCTTTACGAACTGTATGATGAATACGGTGCCTCTTTCCTTGCCATAAAAGACGGCAAAATAATCGGATCGTATGAAACATTCGGCGATGCGTTGTCTTGCACAACAGAAAACAACGAACTCGGCACCTTCATCATACAAGAATGCGTCGACGACCCGGCGAAGTTAATCCACCATTTTCAAGGAAACGTGAGCTTCGCATAGCATGAGCGAGTCTATCGGAAGTTGTTTTACTGTTACATACGAAGGATTTGCTGTTGAATTGGCAAGCCCTGTAGACGTTGCTCCCGGGTCGAACGGCCATGACCCAATCCCTGAGCTGAGCGTGAAAGCCAAAGCAATATGGGATACCGGGGCAATGGTTACGGCGATAACGCCGGCGGTTGCCAAGCGGCTCAATCTAAAAACCGTGTCAATTACAGAAATCGCGACCCCGTCAGGGACAAAAGAATGCTCACAGTATCTCGTAGACATCTTGCTACCAAACATGGTGAGGGCGAACAGCATCACGGTTGTTGAGGCCATCCCCTCAAGCTGCGACGTGCTTATAGGCCTGGACATTATACGAGCAGGTGATTTTGCTGTCTCGAATTATGATGGACGTACTTCTTTTAGTTTTCGGGTTCCGTCGATGCAATGTTTTGATTTCACGAAGCATTCCTATCAATGACAAGCAAAAAAGAACAACGATCCGAAAAGGAACAAATTACGCTCCTGTGGTTCTGGGAAGAAGCATAGGAAGCGCTGCCGATACGGGGTGGCGGGTTATACGCCCAGGGCGGGCGGGGTTTCTTTTAAGCCTTGTAATAGTATATGGCGAGCTGGGTGCGGTTCTTGAGGTGGAGTTTTTGCAGGATGGCGCTTACGTGGTTGCGCACCGTGCCTTCGCTGATATAGATGCGGGCGGCGATCTCCTTGTTGTCGAGGCCCTGGGCAACAAGCCCGATGATCTCATGCTCGCGCTCGGTGAGCGGGACATGCCAGGGCGACTCATCTGTGTTCCCCAGCACAGAAGGGCCGTCCCGGCGGGTCGAAGAACCGTCCCCGCGTGTCCCGTCCCGTGTTTCCGCGAATAGGGAGCCCACTTTGCCGACAACCTCACCGCCAAGCACCATCTGCCCGGCCATCACTGAGCGCAGGGCCGGGGCGATGTTTGCGACCTCTTGCTTGATGAGGTAGCCGCAAGCCCCCAGGCGCAATGCCGCGACAATGTATTCATCGTCTGAAAAGGTAGTCAAGAACACGATGCGCGCCTGGGGGTGGGCGGCGATGATCATCTCCGCTGCCTCGATGCCGCCGCATTCGGGCATTTGTATGTCCATGAGCAGGATGTCGGGCCGCCTTTCGTCGAAAAGCCGACAGGCCTCGTGGCCGTTGCCGCAGTCGCCGCAGACCTTGATGTCGCCTTGTGCGTCAAGGATGGTCCTGAGCGACGTCCGGACGATCGGGTCGTCGTCCACAATGAACACCCGAATCCTTTGCCTGTCCGTCGTTTCCTTGGAATCCATAGCACTCATACCTGCTCCTTATGTACGGAGACGAAGACCCTGAAGCCCTTGTCGTAGTCCGTGCGGAAGATGCCCCCGAGGCTGCGCACACGCTCTTCCATGGTCGCAAGGCCGATGCCGCCACTGTTTTGGTCACCCTGGCGACTGCCGCTGACACCGAACCTGTTCCCCCTCTCGATTTTGTCATTGAAAGGGTTCGTGCCCCCGTCGTCATGCACGACCAGTTGCCAGAAGGCAGGGTATTCCGTGACGGACACCCTCGCCTGGGTGGCATCGCTGTGCTTTGCCGTGTTCGCAAGGGCTTCCTTCACGATGGCGACGAACCCGTGGCCGACCGCTTCGGGGATTTCCTCGGCCTGGTACTCAAGGCGGACGCTGAGCAGGGATTCTTGCGCTATCGCGTAGAGCTGCGCGTAGGGGTCGAATGCGTCATCGTGGAGGTCGTGGACGCTCGCCCGCACCGTGTCGAAGGCCTCGTGCAGGGTTGTGGATATCTGTCCCAGCTCCCTCGTGAGCGCTTCGTCGCCTGCATGGACAACCTGCGCGGCCTCGATCTGCAGCACCGAGCGTGTGAGCAGGTGTCCTACGTTGTCGTGTATCTCGCGCGCGATGCGGCCGCGCTCGGCAAGCGTGGCGAGCTGTACCTCGAAGCCCTGTTTTTCCTGCAGGTCGCGGTTCTTCTGTTCCAGCGTCAGCGAGAGCTCGCGTAGTTCGTCGCGCAGTTTGGTGTAATTCAGGCGTTCTTTTTCGACTTGAGTTGTTCGCCAAAACAAAACGGTTGAGATGAGGCACGCCACTGCCAAAAACAGCAGCACGGGAAAATCATATTCACGCAGCGCTCCAAGGAGCGGCATAACCCAACACAACCTAAGCAGCCAATTCTTCGCGCGGCAACAGTCATAGGCGATAAGCGGAACGAAGGTCGTAAGCACCGGGAATACAAGGCTCGCGACAAGATAGGCGAAAAGCCCCGCTGCTCGAAGCGGCTTGGGCACGGAGGATATTTCTTGCAGAGCGCTTACGGTCAACGCCAAAAGCAGGGCGACGATAAACGCTGTTGTTTGCGGGATGATGAACAAAACCGCCCCGCACACAAGAAAGATGATGCCTTTGTCGACCATGCGCTCCATGTGCTCATTGTAGCTGAGTTTTGCGTGCGGCTGCCTTCCGGGGCTTAAGTTGACGTTCGGCTTGTGACATTTGTCATGAACGTGAGCGAAACTCATGACAGGATTCACTGGCGAAACGTGGCTGATTGCTTGAAACTTGTTACTAGCCTACGCTTGAGAAGAAAACTTGAGGAGAGCAGATGTCGGTCGTATATGTGGAAAACCTCGTGAAGCGCTATAAAGAAGTACTTGCGCTCGATCACTTCAACCTCGACATAAGGCAGGGGGAGGTTTTCGGGTTGCTCGGCCCCAACGGCAGCGGGAAGACCACCGCCATCAACTGCATGCTGCAGCTGCTGACCTACGACAAGGGCACTATCGAGCTCTTCGGCGAGAGGATGGCCCCCTCCCGCTACGACCTCAAGGGGCGCATCGGCATCGTTCCGCAGAATGTGGCAGTCTTTGAAGAGCTGACCGTGACCGAGAACATCGATTACTTCTGCGCCCTCTATGAGAAGGACAGGAAGACGCGCGCGCGGCTCGTCGGGGAAGCCATCGAGTTCGTGGGGCTTGGGGAATACGTGAGGTTCCGCCCGCGCAAGCTTTCCGGCGGCCTTGTCAGGCGCCTGAACATCGCCTGCGGGATAGCCCATAGGCCCGAGCTCATCTTCCTCGACGAGCCCACCGTTGCCGTCGACCCGCAGAGCCGCAACGCGATACTCGAAGGCATACGCAGCCTCAACCGCGACGGCTCGACCGTCGTCTATACCAGCCACTATATGGAGGAAGTAGAAGAGATATGCACGCGCATCATGATCATGGACCACGGACAGGTCCTTGCCTGCGGCACCAACAACGAGCTCAAGACCATGGTTGGCACGGGCGAGAAAATCCAAGTCGAGGTAATCGACCTTCCCGATAAGGCATTCGAGGCCATCAAGGCTCTTAGCTGCACACAAAGGGCAGGCTACGACGGCAAGACGCTGGAAGTTTTCTGCACAAGCGGCGCCCAAAACCTCAGTACCGTTTTGCAGACCCTGCAGCAAGAAGGCCTGTCCTTCGGGCGTGTGTATTCCGAGCCGCCCACCTTGAACGACGTGTTCCTTGAGCTCACCGGCACCGAGTTGCGCGACTAGGGTTTTCAAGGCCGAGGAAGCGGGGACACCATGTGGAACACCTTCAAATATACAGTCAAGGCGCTGGTGCAGGAGAAGAGCTGTTTTGTTTGGGCGCTCGCATTCCCCTTGATTATGGCAACGCTTTTCGGCGCCATGTTTGCCAATCTCGACGATGCCCGTCACCTGAATCCGATTCCTACCGCCGTAGTCGACAACGCGCACTACCGCAATGCGCAGGCCTTTTCTGAGACAATTGAGGCCTTGGCAAAATCGGGCGAAGATCAGCTTCTTGACCTCTTTTTTGTCAAGAATATTGCCGAAGCGGACGAACTTCTCAAAAACGGGGCGGTTGTCGGATACTACCAGATTGACGAAAAGGGGCAACCCGGGCTATTCATTACCGCCGCAAGCGGCAATTCCATAAACCAGACCATTCTCAAGAACCTTGTTGACGGTTTTGTCCAAACGCAAGCTGCCCTCAAAACCATAGCCGAAAACAATCCTCAGGCGTTTGCAGACCCGAAGTTCCTTGAGAACCTACAAGAGCGCACGAATTACACGCAAGAAATATCTATCGTAGCCAACGAGGCTTCGGGTTCGGTGCGCTACTTTTATGCGCTGCTCGGCTTTGCGGCAATCATGGCGGCGAATATTGCCGTAATTGCCGTAACGCAAACACAGGCGAACCTTTCGCCCTTGGGTGCTCGCCGCTCTCTCGGCGCAACAAGCAGAACAAAAGCCCTTCTCGCGAGTTTGCTTGCAAGTTGGTTGCTTGCTTTTCTCTGCCTGATTATTGTTTTTGCGTACATGCGCTATGTTTTAGACATCAATTTCGGGCGCGATTTGGCAAGTATCTTTGGGTTGGGCGTTGCTTCTTTCATGACAACTGCCCTGGGAGCCTTCGTTGGGGCAATCCCAAAAATAGGGGAATTGTTGAAGGCGGGCATCTTGACTGTTCTGTCGTGCTTTTTCGCACTTTTTGCAGGGCTTTACGGCGAGCCAAGCCTAAAGTTGGCAGACGATATGAACCGTATTGCCCCTCTTTTCCAAAAGCTCAATCCTTCAAGGCAGGTGACG
The DNA here is from genome assembly GCA_009782605.1 of Eggerthellaceae bacterium. GTDB lineage: Bacteria > Actinomycetota > Coriobacteriia > Coriobacteriales > Eggerthellaceae > WRIS01. The sequence goes on from WRIR01000004.1 coordinate 81,834, forward strand.
GACTTGTTTTACAGCCTGTACTTCTATGACGGTTTTGACGAATTTTATCGGGTGGTTTTTATCCTGCTCGCAATGGCGGCTGTTTTATTCTTGCTCGCCGCACTTCTTATGAGGAGGCAGCGCTATGCAAGTCTTTAAAGCGGCATTGAAAACCTTTTTCAGGCACAAGGTTTATATTGCGGTCTACATGGTGGCGCTCAGTTTTATGGCTGTTTTCATCGGGATGAGCATCGTAAACACGCCTCAGGGTGGGTTTGAAACCGAACGACCCCCTATCGCCGTTGTCGACCGCGACAAAAGTGCGCTTTCTTTAGGGATAAGCGCCTTCTTGAAAGAACATGCCGACCTTGTAGAAACAGAGGATTCACGCCAAGCGTTGCAGGATACCGTAGCGCAGAATCGTGCTGTCTATACCTTGATTATCCCGCAGGGCTTCGGTAGGGATTTCATCGCTGCAGCTGGTGAGGGCAAGGCCCCTCCTGTGCTTGAAACGCTCACAAGTTATGAATCTTCCTCGGCTCATATGATAGATGCCCTCGTCAACAAATACCTTGGCACAGCATCCCTCTACGCCACAAGCAATGCCGCGTATTCACAAGCCGGTATTGCCTCCTTTGCCCACAACGACATGGCGCACGAAGCAAATTTCCAAATGCTGTGGTTTAGCTCATCGTCACCGATGCCGGAACAGTGGCTGGCTTACATGATGTTTGCAAGCTATATTGTGATTCTTTCTATCGTGGTGAACGCCGGCCTCATACTCGCGACATTCAATCGTAGTGAAATTCGGCGGCGTAATTTAGGCGCATCCGTAAGCGCTCTTTCGAGGAATCTGCAACTAGCCGCAGCGTGCGTGGTTGTCACCTTGATTACGTGGGTATGGGTGAGTGCTCTTGGGCTTGTGGTGTTTGGGCAGGCCTTTGGTGGTGTTGACGTTCGGGCTATTGGCTTGATTCTTTTTTCGCTTCTCATATTCTGCATTGTTGCCCTCTCAATCAGTTTTTTCCTTGGTCAAGTAACAGCAAGCGAGTTTCTTTTAAACGCCGCGGGCAATATCACGGGGCTGGTGTTTTCCTTCCTTGGGGGAATCTGGATACCCCTTGAGCTTGCAGGGGACACCATCGCCAAACTCGCCCGCTTTACACCAACCTTCTATTATGGGGAAGCGCTCGAAAAAACGAATAACCTGCGCGACTATTCAGGTGCTTCGCTTGCCCCTGTTTTTGCCGACCTGGGGATTATGCTTTTGTTCGCAGCGGCACTATTTGCTGTTGCCTTGGCTGTCGGGCACCTGAGAATGCAGAGCGCCGAAGCCGGCGGCAACGCCGCTGCCGCCCGCACAAGGAGCTAGGGCTTGTTATAAGTACGCTTCGTCATGTCGAAAGATAGTGGTAGATTTTCATGGCCGACTCTCGGCTCATTTTGTCCACGTTACCCTTCAGGAAAGAATACAGGTTGCCTTTGTTGTAGCCCAGATTTTTTGCCATTTGATATCGACTTATCCCTTTTTCAATAAGAAGTGCGTTCAACTGGGGAACAAGTTTTTCAAGAACGGCTCTATCTCGAAATAGTTTTTCAGATGACGAAAGATAGCTGCTATAGACCTTTTGATACCGAAGAGGGGCACTTTCCGAAGAAAGAAAACTTTCCAGGCTTTTACCATTCTTGTCAAAAGACGAAACGAAGTTCTTGTATTCAGCTTCATACGCTGTTCCAGCCGCCTGCTTCAAAACATAGGGCGCCCTTCCCTGACAAAGGGAAAGCAACAAAAGGGGCTCTGCCGCACGAGGGCTGTCTTCGGCGATTTTTTCAAAAAGAAGCTTTAGGCTTCTGCTTGATATCTGGGTAAGGTCTTGGCAATAGCGAGTCAAAAAACCTTCAAAACCTTGCCTCATTTGCAATAGTCCTTTCGATACTGTTCGTAATTTGCAAAGAAGACGGCAAGGCCCCTGTCTTTGTCGGGTTCCGTAATCCGCGATGCATATACTTCATTGGGGTCGTGGGCCAATCTGTTAAGAAGGTTCCAATCAAGCTTCTCTAAAAAGGTTGGGTTGGTTAAGTCTTGAACATCGCGGTCTTCCCATCGAAATAACTTCATGATGGCAAGGTCTTCGGAACAGGGAGCGTAATACTCGATTACTTTGGTGGCAATGGGCAGTCGCTGTAGCCTATCTTCATAATTGTGAGGAATGCTCTCCATATAGGCACTACAGCGAAAATTTAGATTCGGGTCTTCTTCGAAAATGGCTTTTATTGCCCTGTCTGCCATGAACACATCAATGTCATAGGTGGTATTCCGAGAGGTCAGACCGCTTAAAAGAAACGCCGCACCGCCAACTATTACGACAGGGTGTTTTATTGGGGGTACCCCGGTAATGATTTGTGCATTCTCGTCAAGATCGCGCAGTCTTTCAATAAGGTTTTCTCTGTCCATCATCTCTCCTTATAGTATTATTGAATTTCAATAATACTATATTGTAACAACATAAACAAGGGGCGAGCGCAAACAGCAAAAGAGGCTACTTTTATGATTCTTAGAACCTCGTCTATCGAAGGCTTCGATAGACCTCTTTTCGATAGCCGACCCTGAAAAGTTCGATGAGCACTTTATCGTCTTGGATTCTGCCTAGTATCCGATACGCGCCTACGCGCCACCGCCACCCATTTTCTATGCCTTCAAGTTTTTTTGCTCCCCTGACCATCCGCGGGTCTTTACAGCCCTCAAGGTTGTCAAGAATCCAATGGACTATAAGTAGCTGTGTTTTCTTTTCAAGCTTTGAAATCTCTTTCTCTGCTTGCTTTTTGATCCTTACGGTATAGGTCATGCTATGCCGTGCTTTTCAGCAAGCTCATTGACGCTGATGCCCACATCATTTTTGCTGCTTGTTTTGATTGCGTCGGCAAGGTCGCGGGCATCGAGCTCGTCTTCAAGCCTTTCGAGCGTCCATTGGCGAACTTGTGCCGAAAAGCTCTTGCCGTTTATGTCGGCAAAAGCATGTATCCATTCTTTTTCTTCTGGCTCAAACCTGATTGCTGAAACCGACATGCTCATGGTTTTTCCTTTCGCGTTTACGATGTAGTCTATTACACACCCCCGAGTAGAAAAAAATACGGGTGGTCAGGGTGTCAATGGGGACGTATAAATTTGACACCTTTTCACGCTTTCTTCCGTCACGAAGCCGAACGAAGGTGTCAAATTTATACGTCCCCATTGACACCCTGACTAGTACCGTTGGGCTAGATTCTTGAAACAAGCAATTGGTTTATGGAAACTCCCTGTTCGGCAGCTTCAATAGCTACTCTTTTGTGAACCTCTTTTGGCATACGAAGCCTTATTTCACCCGAAAAGTGTTTTGCCCCCATTGGTGCAGGAGGGTCGTCTCCGTCTTTTTCCATTTCGCCCAAGAGAAACCTGAGAAGCTCTACCATTCCAAACAACGCTTTTTCTTGAGTGTCCTCAATACTTGAAAGACCTGGAAATTCAACTACCGTAGCAACAAAAGAGTCATCCTCTTCCGACCAGAAAACACGATATGTATATTCTTCTGCACTATGCATTCTTTTCGCCTTCCAACTTGTTGACAGCTTGAAGAACTTGATTTACTTGATATGGCTTCATTTGTCCCTTTACGTTTTGTATATTCACCCAAGGCTCTCCTTGCCAAGGCGTCTTAAACGAATAGTGCGAACCGCTCTTCTTATATTTACCAAAATAGTGTTCGCAAACCTTTTTGCCATCCTTAAACTTTATATTGGTTCGGCTAGCTTTCATTGCCTGTAAAATTTTTTCTATTGACACCTACGTGTCCTTCCCTGGTCTTAATGGTACCGTATACGGTATCATTTGTCAAACATGACTCTATAGTTGTTTCGGTATTGCTTACGAACAAACAACGTCTTTTGCTTTGTCGTTGTTCGGCGATTTTGACGTGTCAATGGGGACGTATAAATTTGACACCTTCGTTCGGCTTCGTGACGGAAGAAAGCGTGAAAAGGTGTCAAATTTATACGTCCCCATTGACACATTGACACCCAGAGCGCCGAAGCCGGCGCTCATGTGCAGGGGGCGGACTGGGGCGTGTCGGCGGGTTGAATGTCGGGGGGCTGGGGGGTGTCGGGGGTGAGAGGCTTGAGGCTGATGACAAGCTGGTATTCTGTCTGGAAGCCTTCGAGGGGCAGAAGGACGGGATGGGCAGGTGTCGCCTTTCCGAGGGCCGCTCCCTTGTGGCAGTCCTGAGCAGGGGTGCCCGCGTCAGGGAGGGGGATCCCTATCCTGCCCATGTCGGCCGACGAGGCAGAGCGGGGCTGGGACCCCCAGTGTGCCAAAGAGGCATTCTGCTGGTCTATTTCCTCCGAGAGGCTGGGCCCGGTGGCAGCCTGTTCCAGGATGTCGAAACGGTACATGCAACCGAAGCATATCTCCATGTCGTCAAAACAACGTGCATTGCAAATGGGGCACATCTTCATTCTGTTCTCTCCTTTCTCGGGCGGGTCGTGCCGGTGCGGCACCCCCGCATGCGGCGCTGTCGCCCGCTTCTTGCTCTTTGCCGTCCCCTGTCGCCAGGCACAGCCTTTCTCCAGCTTCCAACCAAGGCCGCCCGTCGTCCGCGAAGCGCTCTAAGACAACAGCCGCACGGCGCTCGCCCAAGCAGCGCCGGGGCCTCACCCCCCGGTATGCCGAGAGCACCCGCCCCTCCCTGTCAAGGAAGGCGATGTCCAGGTCATGTCGCATGCCGTAGGTATGGACGCGCCCGCAGGGGGCCAGCATTATCACCCGCCCGTTCGGCTCGGTGAAAAGAAGGCCTCTCAGCCTCTCGAAGAACCCGACGGCCAGGAAGACGCCCCCATCCCTGTAGTTGTCGCCCTTCACAGCAAGCCTCCGATACCCTCACGCATACGAGACAATGACCGACGTGGTGCCACTGACCTCGATGCAGCTGACAAGCAGCCACGTGTATTCGCCCTGGCTCTTGACGAATGACGCGCTTGCCGCCTGGCCGCTCTCCACCTTCGTCCACCCGTGGCCCACAAGCTCTGCCTCGCAGAGCCGGAACACCTCTTCAAGAGCCTTGTACGAGAGCAGCCCGACGACGCTTCCCCCCGGAGAGACCCGTACGTCATAGAAGGCCTCAAGGGAGAAGACCTCTTCGGCGAACGCGGCAGGAAGCCTGCCGGAATCGTCGCGCGGCTCTTGTTCGAGGAACACCCGCTCAAGCGAAACGGGGGGCGCGGGAACGGGGGATGCGGACGAAAGGTCCTCGCGGGCATCGAAGAGCGTGCCTGCAACGCAGATGCCTACAGCGCAGCACGCGATGATCCCGACTGCCGGCATGAGGTTTTGGCTCACCGCCCTGCCGAACGGCTGCCTCCCTCGCGCCTCTCCCTTTCTCGCGGCCCTCCCCTCCTGCCCTTTCCGGGCCGCCGTCCGGCTCCGGGCCGCCACTCGGCCATGACCGCTCACAGCAGGACTCCCGGCTTGTAGGCATCCACGGTCATCGTGACCGTGTGGCGAAGCGGGGGCAGGCTGACGCCGAAGACCTCGCTTCTCATGCCCATGCCGAAAAGCGTCGGCCTGAACAGGAGCTCGGCGGTATACCTGGTATGGCCCAAAGTGCCGCCCGACACGCTCACCCGCGCGTCCAGGTACTCCTTGTCGCACTGTCCCTTGAGCACCTGCTCGACCCGTGCGACGGACTGCTCGGTCGACTGGCCGTAGGCAGGGGAGGTCGCGTGGACCCTGACGGCTTCCCGCGCAACGCGGTCGAAGGCCGCACACTCCGACAGGAAGAGCAGCGCGTTGACCGCAATCACCGCAACGATGATGAGCACGGGGAAAACCACAACAAATTCGACAGTCATCTGACCGGACTCGCCCTTCACAGACATAGGAACTACTCCCATCTTCGGATTCCCGACCAGCTCGACGTGACGGCACGCAAGGCCTCGGCCGCATTGCTTACCACGTTGCCCGCCGCAGCCTTGACCGACGGGGGGAGGGCAAGGGTGATGGGGATACGGGGCCCTCCCTCGCCCAGCAGCTCTATAGACGCAATGGTGATCTTGTCCCCCAGGCCTCCCATGCCCTCAAGTATCCCGGCTTCCACCTGGGAGACCACCGTCGAGAAGATGTCGCCCGACCCAGAGCCCGCCGAGGCTATGTACTTCCGCTTGACATCGAGCAGGCGCAGGGCAAAGCCGGAGTCGTCCACACCGAGCACGTGCGCGCTGTTGACAAGCACCGGCTTTCGGGCCTTGAGGTCCACAGGCTCAAGGCCCACCTTCTTGATGAGCCCCGAAAAGCTGCTCGACGCCCATTTCCCCAAGCCGCTCTCACTTGCCCACGGTATGGCGCCGATGGCGGCCCCGACCCCTTCCTCCAAGGACTGCTGCCCCTTCGTGTAGGCAAAGAGCAGGGAGGACCAGAGGTCCAGCACCACGCCTGCAAGGCCCGCAAGACCCGCAGAGTCGTGCGACACGCCGTCGAGAAGCGACGAGATGACGCTTGCGCCCTCTTCGGACGAGTCGTCGAGCAGGGTTGCCGCAGAGAGGGCCGCCTGTGCGCCCAACGTGCCGCCGCCGTCCACGAAGGAGGCGAAGCTCTTCGAGGCCGGGGCCTGCGCCGTGTTGGCCACGAGCGCCACGGCCCCATACCTTCCCGGTGGCTTCGCCGCTATCCGGTAGGAAAGGGCTTCCTCGAACGCGTCTGCCACGCGGTCGAACAGCTGCTCCGTCACCTCCTTCACCCTTCCCGCATGGGGGGCGTATGCTGCACGCTCCTTCTGGTAGGCCTCTGCCGCCTCCGCAACGATGCGGTAGTGGTACTCGAAGCCAGTCTCGATCGACGAGGTGGCGGCGGCGATCTTCCCGAAGCTGCTCACCATGAACTCGCACCACGGGCAGGTGGTGAACCACCAGGAGTCCATGTCCCGGATAGCCCCGACCCCTGTCATCGTCCCCGCCGACATGCCGGGGCACCCGCTCCAGGCATGCATCATGTACTCGCCGTGCTCGCTCACGGTCATCGGGTAGACCGCCTCGGTATAGAGCCTCGTAGCCTTCATCTCGGTCGTATTCTTCGGCAGCTTCGGGAAATAGGCTTCAAAATGCCCGTCATCGTCCTCATGGACATAGCCTTTCGCTATCTCTGCTGCCGCATAGGCGTAGAAGCGCTTCCTCAGGGCGGAACGTGCCTGTTCGCCGACCGAGTAGTCAGACGGGGCCTCACGCGCCAGGCGGCGGGGGTAGTATGCCTTCGCACGCTTCATGGCGACCGAGAAGTTCCAGGTCTCCACACTCCGGTACAGGGGGTTCGAGGAAGAGGGCAGCGCCGCGAGCCTGTCTGCCCTATCGTACATGCAGTACCCGGGGCTGTTCCCGCAGTCGTGGCGGAAAGCCCGCTCCTTCTCCGCGTTCGCACGCCGTGCCGCCTCTTCTGCCTCCCGCGCCTCCCTTCCCAGCTCGTCCTTGTTCTTTGCAACTTCCTCTTCCAGCTTTTTGGCAGCGTCCGTGGGCCCGACGACGATCTCTTCTCCATCGAAGGGCAGGAGGAGGGCAAGCCCTGCGTATGCTGTGTCTATCGGGCCCCCCGAGTTGGCCCTGACGACCGACTCCGCGTTCGCGGCACTGAGGAAGGGCAGGAGCTTCTGGACCAGGTTGAGCCCGGCGGCGGACTTTTCGGCGAAGCTGTTCCTGGCCTTGAAGATGTCGGTTCCTGCCTTGAGCAGAATCTCCGAGAACCCTGCCGTGACCGGCGTGCACAGGGCCGCAACGCCCAGGCCGTATGCGGCCGTCCCCGTCAGCGACAGCGACAAGACGACCGCGTCGCAGACCTGCGCGACGACATAGAACTCGGCGACCTCGTTCTCGGCCGCAAGCACGGCGGCATCGGCGACGTTTTGTATCGTGGCCGCAGCCGAGTTCACCTGGTATACCTGGGCCGTCGAGAAAATAAGGGTCAGGGTCACCAGGAGCGCCACGACCATCCCGACTGTCGAGAAGCCTTCCTCGTCGTGGAAGGGGTCCCGCTGCGGGCGGGGGCCTTGTTGTGGCCGGGCGCCTTGTTGTAGCCGGGCCGCCTTTTTCGCTTTCTGCGTGTTTCTCATCGTCTTCTCCTCATGTTTTTCTCATCATTCGTCTTCTTGGCCCAGGTTCTTCTCGACCCAGGCACGGGGGTTCAGGCCCTCGGGGCTGCTCGCCGCCCAGGGAGGCTGTGTTGACATGCGCACGGTGACCTCTTGCTCGAAGGTCCCCGAGTCGCCGAGGATGCCCAGGAGCCTCCCGGCGCCGTCGAACAGGGGGAGGGGCCGCGCCTTGTTCCGGATGGTCACCGCCACCTCTAAGCTGCCCTCGTTGCCGACAAGCTCTATCTCCCAGCTACAGCCCCCGGCGTTGTGGACGTGGAAGTTGTCCTGAGGGGGGACCGCGCCCAGGCGGCGCAGGATGTAGGAGCGGTACTTGTCGTCTGCCGCCCCTGCCGCATCGGTCCTCGTCGCCAGGAGGCGGCACCCCTCGCTCGCCGCGGCCTGCATCACCATGTGGTTGTAGAGCAGTATCCCCGGCTGGATGAGCAGGAGCAGCAAGACGAACACAAGGGGGGTGAGGAAGGCGGCCTCGACCGTTGCCTGCCCTCGCTCGCCGCGTACCATGTCAGTACAGGAATACATCGCCGACGGCCCCTGCCGAAACCGATTGGAGGTGATGGGAGGCGCTTGCGAGGGCGTGGTCCACGAAGAGCCCTCCCTGCAAGGCCTGCCAAAGGGCCCCCAGGGCGACAACGATGCTTATGAAGGCGGCACAGACCACGGCAAACTCGACGGTGCCCTGCCCCCTGCTGTCGTTGAGCCTTTGCCTCCAGGCAGGCCTGGGGCCCCGGGCCTTGGCACCTGGCCGGCGGGGACGCCCGCCCCTGTGCCCGTCCCTGCCGGGGACGGGCGGCCCGCGCCTCACGCGCCTCGTGGCTAGCTTCACGCGCCCCACGGCTAGAGCCCGTTGATGCCGTCGGTGATGGCATCCCACAAATCCTGTATCTTCGGGCGGAAGATAGTGATCGCAAGGACGGCGATCACGACAAGGACACCGACGAGGATGGCGTACTCCGTCGTCCCCTGCCCCTTCTCGTTGCGGAGCAGCGCGCCCAGCTTGCACCGCAGATCCCAATACCGGATAGTCATTCTGTCAATCATAAAAACCTCCTCTATCGTTGTTAAACCCTTGGGTTAAAACCCCTGCATCATTTCGAGAAGAACCGGGCCCAGCACCAGCAGGAGCATCGCCGGCAGGATAAGGGTCGCGGTCGGTATCAGCATCTTGACCGGCGCCTTGGCGACCTTTTCTTCCCGATACGCTTTGTGTGCCGCCCGCGACTCAAGGGCCGAGGCCTCCAGGCTGTCTGCCAGGGACGACCCGAAACGGAGCGACCGTATGATGTTTTCAATGACCCGTGCGAACATCGGGGAGTCGTAGGAGTCGGCAAGCCTTCTGAGGGCGACCTCCCGCGTCGCAAGCCCCATCTGCCACAGCTGCTGTGCCGAAAGGCTGCTCTGCCCGAGGGCGTTGGAAAAGTGGGAGTGGTACAGCTCCAGGGCCGCATCGAAGGAAAGCCCGCTCCGCAGCCCCAGGGCAAGCACTTCAAGCATCTCAGAAAGGTGGTTCTCCATGTCGATCTTCCGGGTGTCGCACACCTGCCTTAAGGCCCACAGGGGCGCCTTCCAGCCGGCAACCGCCCCCACGCAGCCGAGCAGCAGCGTCATTTCCCCGGAGAACACCGACCCGACCAGGGCGCCCGCGCCCGCCCCGCCGAGGCTCAGCCATGCGCGGGCGTCGAGGAAGCCCGTCTTCGTGATCGCCGAGGAAAGCCCGCTGAAGCCTATCGCCTTGTCAAAGCCCTTTGCGCCCACGGCCCAGAACCTTTGGCGGAAGATATGCTGGCGGGGTTTGAGCGACACGACGCGCGTCCTTGCCTGCATGAAGTCGGCAATCTTCCCGGGGAGGCCGGCGCCTGCCCCCGCAGCCGGGGCATCGTCCCCGCTTGAGGCAAGGTAGCCTTTCTGCGCCTGCCGCCTCCACTGACGGGCCTGCCTTTCCGTCGCCCACCAGTATGCGCCGCAAAAGCCCGCTATCCCGGCAAACACGCACGACCCGGCCACGAGGACCCCCAGCCCTGCCATGTCAGTCAACCTTCACGTCGAGCAGGCGCCGCACGAGGTAGATGCCTGCCAGCTGCATGGACGCCGCCAACCCGAGAAGCACGATGCCGAGAAGGCTACCGAAGAAGGGCGTGAGGAACCCCGGAGAGAGCAGCGAGAATATCGTTATCAGGACGAAGGGCATGACGCTGACAATCCGTGCCGAGAGCTTCGCCTGCGCCGTCTGGACACGCAGCGACCGTTTCAGGTTGAGTTCGCTTTCCACCGCGTCGCGGGCCGCTTCGAGGACCTGTTTGAGGCTCCCCCCTGCCCGATGCTGGATGTCGAGCGCGACGGCGACGAAGGCGAGCTCGGACACGTCGGCGTTTTTCCTGAAGGCCTCAAGCGCCTCGGAGACCGTCCGCCCCGTCTCCAGGTCGTGGACCGCCGTCAGGAAAAGGGAGCGCAGGGGCTCGTCGGCCTCCTTTGCGACCTGTTGGAAGGTCTGCAGGAGGGAGAACCCGGCATGGGAGCAGACGCTCATCGAGCGCAGGGCGTCGGGGATTGCCTCCCGCAGGGCCTCGCGCCTCTTCTCAAGCACCTGCGCCACCATGAAGCCCAGCGCAAGCACCAGGCCGAAGGCGACCAGCAGGCCCAAGACGACCGAGGCGGTCAAGGCCGCCGCAGCCGCAGCCACAAAGAGCACGCCGGCACAGCACAGCGAGCAGAGCGCCTGGGGCGTCGTCATATACGAGCGGATGGCCGCCACCTGCTGGGCGCAGGTAAAGAAGTGCTCCACCTTCTTGTTGGCAAGGAGCATGTGCGCGACCGGCATTATCTGGGGGATGCCGTTCCTCAGCGCCGAGGCCACCAGGCCCTGGTGGGGCATCGTGCCCGCATGTGCCCGCCCCGCAATCACACGCTGCCTGACGCCTGAGAACGCCCAGGTGAAGAGTGCTGCTGCCGCAAAAAACGAGCTTATGAAGGCAAGGCAGGCGAACACAGTCCGTGCTTCCATGTGGCAACCTCCTTTCCCGTCGCTATGCCGTTCTCGGCCAGGTCGCCCACCCATTCGGGAACGGAGAGCCATTCCCCCTCCTTGTGGGAGCGCTCCCTGCGGTAGACCGTGGTCACCTCGCAAGACGACAGCTCCCGGGAGAACTCAAGCAGCGCAACCTCGCAGACGAACCGCTTCCCTTCGGCATCGCGCGTTATCTGGACAACGAGGTCTATGGCTGCCGCAATCTGCGCCTCAATCACATCGACGGGGAGGTCGGCGGCGTAGCGGACCATTGTCGCAAGCCTCATCACCGCGTCATGGGACGAGTTCGCGTGGAGTGTCGTCAGCGACCCGTCGTGGCCCGTGTTCATGGCCTGGAGCATGTCAAGGGCCTCGCCGCCGCGGCATTCGCCGACGATGATGCGGTCGGGCCTCATGCGCAGCGCGTTGATGACCAGGTCCCGGATGCTCACCTCCCCCGTTCCCTCTGCGTTGCGGGGCCGGGCCTCAAGCCGTATGACATGGGGGTGCTCGGAGAACTTGAGCTCTGCCGAGTCCTCGATGGTGACGATGCGCTCGTTAGCCGGTATCTTGCAGGAAAGCGCGTTGAGCAGGGTCGTCTTGCCGGAGCCGGTGCCGCCCGATACCGCGATGTTCTTCCGCAGGAGCACCGCCCAGACCAAGAGCCTGCGCACGTTCCCGTCCATCGACCCAAGCCCCTCCATCTCTTCCAGGGTGTAGAGGTGCTCCCTGAACTTCCTGATGGTGAGGATGGGGCCGTCAAGCGCCAGCGGCGGGATGATGGCGTTCACGCGGTGCCCTTGCTTGAGCCGGGCGTTCACCACCGGGGAGGCCTCGTCGACCCTTCGCCCGAGGGGCCCGATTATCCTGTCGATCAAGGCACGCACCTGTTCGTCGTCCTTGAAGGTGTTCTCCGCGGCATAGAGCTTCCCGCCGCGCTCGAAGAAGAGGGTCCGTGCCCCGTTGACCATGATCTCGGTGATGTCCTCGTCGCCGAGCAGGGCCTCAAGGGGGCCGAGGCCGAAAACGGTGTCGATCAGCTCGTCGACAAGCAGCTCGCGCTCGGCGGCCGGCTGTGCCACCCACCGGCCTTCCTCGAAGATGCGGGCGCAGGCGCTTTTGATCTCGTTCTTCGCGCGGTGCGGGTTGTCGGCCATGATGGCGGCTATCTCGTCGGATGAGATACGCTGCTGCAGCTGGCCCTTCAACTCGTCGAGGTGCCTGCTTCGCCCCGTCAGGGCGACGGGATCGCCCCCCTTGCCTGCTTTTTGGACACGTTCCATCAAAGACATGCGACTTTCCTCCTTTTCTTGCCCAGGCGAAACCGCCTCGCCGTTTCCCTGACGACCATCTGCGTATCGTGGGGCTCGGAAATGCGGGGCAGCAGGTCGAGCAGCATCCTCTCGATGCCGAGGCACAGGTCGTTGCGGGTGCCCACCAGCTCATGGGGCAGTCCGGCCGCAAGCAGCTCGCTCACCTCCCGGCCTCCTTCAGGCAGTTCGACGACGTGGGCGCCCTGCAGGGCACAGGACACATCAATCGAGGTCAAAGGCGCGTTGCGGGTACAGCGGTTGACTGCGAAGAGGAAGGGGTGCGTCGCGATGCCGCAGCGGACGCACAGGTCGAGCGCGTGCTTGCATGCCCGCAGGGACGACGAGCGCTGGTCGACAAGGAACAGGGCGGTGGAGCTCCGCTCAAGCAGCGCGGCATGCTGCTCTGCCCAAAACGCGCCGGTGTTCACGATAACCACGTCAAAGGAGGCCTTAAGGTGCTCAAGCAGGCCCGGCAGCTCGCCGGTGACGGCCTCCGACTGCTCAAGGCGGGGAGGAGCCGCCAACAGGGCGGGCTTCGGGCCGACAGGGCTCAGCTGGGCCAGGCGGCCCGGCTCGCGCACGGCCGCGTCTATGGTCAGCGGGTTTTCCTCGCCCAAGAAATACCGCATGTCGCCGAACTGTAAGTCGGCGTCGAGCAGCACGGTGCGGTATCCCAACCCTTGGGCAAGGAGGGCGGCCAAGGCTGCAACCGTGCTTTTTCCGGCTCCCCCGCTGGCACTGAGCACGGAGAGGACGTGTGCCGACTTCCCCGAGACCGTCGACAGGGCAAGGCTCGGCCGCACCAGCTCGAACCGGGGGTCGGGCACGGGCTTTTGCAGGCAGGCAGGGTCGATGGCCAAGGCGCGGGGCCCGGCCCCGACAGCAGGGACGGCGAGGGGGCCCGAAAGGCCCGGTGCGCCTGCCGCTTCCCGAGGAAGCATCCTGTGTTTGTGCTGCGTGTAGCGGGATATGAAATCCTGCTGCCCCCAGGTGCCGTCTATCCCTGCCGCGTTCGCCCTGCTTTTCAGCGAGCCTGACCCTTGGAAGGCAAGGAGGTAGACCCCCTTGTCCTTCGAGTCCTTCTTCAAGGCGGCTGCCAGGTTGATGGGGTCGACGTCGTCGCTCGATGCGACCCAGACCTCTTTCTCGTGGCAGCTCGCCTGCAGGTAGCTCCGCGCCTCCACCGCGCTGCAGAAGACCCGCAGCCAGTCCTGTGATGCGAGGCTTTCCTCGCCAAGCCCGATGATATGCGGGTTTTGCACGCTCTCGGAATCTGCGCAAAGCACTACATGGCTGTTCATTCTGCACTTCCCTTCTCGGCCGAACCAGGTAGGACGAAATAGAGTTCCATCTTTTGCGAGGCGGCAATGATCTCCTCGACGGAACCGGGCTTGACTGCCAGGGTCACCCACGATATCGACGCGCCCGCCTTCTTTTCGCTGCTTTCTGCGCTTGTCGAGATCACCAGGATGTTTTCCGCGAGCAGGTCGGTGCTTACCCCCGTCGCATAGATGTCGACGCACATGCCGGCACACAGCGCACCGCCGATAGTCTGGACGTCTTTTGCCGGGACGCTCAAGGCGCTGAGCCCGACAGGCACGTCGACGGTCGAGATCGACTCCTCGAAACGCTTCATCGAGACCACTTCGCCCGCAAGGATCGTCGAAGTCGCCTGCCTCCCGCTGATGTCGGTGAAGGAGCGTGCCGCGTCTTCGGGCAAGAGGTCCGCCACCCAGAGCCTTACGGTGACGTTCGTCCCGTCGACCATGTCGCCGACAGGGATGTCGCGGGTGGCGACGCATACCTCAAGCTGCTCTCCCCCGTAGCGGGCAAGGGCCTCGGCACGGGCTGTGGCGGCCTCGCTTTGTACGCTTTGCGTATACAGGAACACCGAGACTGCGCAAACCAGCCCGCAGAGGATTCCCCCTATGATTGTCTTTGGTCTTTTCACTGGCTGCCTTTCTGACGGTTTTTTTGTACAAGAACCATTCTGACAAGCTGAGTTAACAAAACGTATATAGAAATTACTACGGGGGCGACCCCTGGATTTGCCGCAAAAACAAGCGGCTTCGACCTCTTTTTATATTGTTTTTCTACGAGAATTTGAAAGGGGTTTGCCGTGAACCTCGCGGCTTTTTTACATGAATCTCACAGGAATCAGTTTTTCCACACGGTTTGCACAAACAGGGCTCTTGTGGGACAATAGCAATCCGTTCGATGACGTGGGCGATTGGCGCAGCGGAAGCGCAGGTGCTTTACACGCACAAGGTCAGCGGTTCAAATCCGTTATCGCCCACCACCAGCCCTGTGGAAACCCCCGTTGCCACAGAAATACCTACCTGCGAAGAAATTTGAACCGCTGCGCTTCACCTCGGCGCTACGCTTTTCAGAGCGCCGAGGCATCGAGCGCGGGACAAAGGAGCCGGGGCATTTTGTCCTGTTCATGATGTTGTTGCTGTCTTGACTGAACAACCGGATGCCCTTAAAGCGCGAAAATACTGAAATAAGCTAAAACAAAGGTTGAAAGAAGAAGGAAATGCGTGGGCCGTGACAAAGGGGCCGGGGCATTTTGTCCTGTTCATGTTACAATTGCAGGAATATCGCCAGCATTCACTCTTTATAAAGGACATTCCCATGAGCAGACCTGCACGTTCAATCAGCCAGACGGGCTTCTACCACATCATCTTCCGTGGTGTGAACCACTGCCATCTTTTTGAGGAGAAGGCAGACTACGAGAGGTTCTGCGGGTTGTTGGTCGAACTGAAACATCAACTGGGCTTCAAGATCCACGCGTACAGCCTCATGGCAAACCATTGCCACCTGCTCATCGAAGAGAGCCGAAAAGCCAACATCGCACAGATTATGATGAGGCTCCTGGGGCCTTATGCTTCATGGTTTAACCGACAGTATGGCAGGAGTGGGGCACTGATAGCGAACCGCTACAAAAGCGAGTGCGTCGAAGATGACAGCTACCTGCTTGCTCTTGTCCGTTACATCCACAAAAACCCCTTGGAGGCCGGCATCGTAGAGAGGGTCGACAGGTACAGATGGAGTAGCTACCGCGACTACGTCAACAAGGGCCAAGGTTTCACTGAAACCGATTTTGTGCTGAGCATCTTCTCTCCTGACCCCTCGAAGGCCCTAGATGAGTTCAAGGCTTTCCATGGTGAAAGCAAAAACTCAGGATACACGTTCTTTGAGGGAGAGAAAAAGAATGAGGAGGACATCCGAAGAGAGATCCTCGCTGTGCTCGGTGGAATGGAGCCCCACACTGTCTGTGGTCTGCCCAGGCTTGAGAGGGATGCGGTTTTGGCCTCGCTTAGAAAACGGGGCTTAACGGTTCGCCAGATCGAAAGAGCCACCGGAGTCTCCAAATCGGTTGTTGCCAAGGTCAGAATCTGAGGAAAGAGGACAAAATGTCCCGGCCCCTTTGTCCCGTCGGCTCTGACAAAACCGGCCCTGGGAAGTGCGAGAATAGCTCCCTCACACCATGAGCTCGCTTACCGCTAGGGCGAAGGCGACCGGGTCGTCGACCGGCATGCCTTCCACCAGCAGGGCCTGGCCGTAGAGCAGGTCGGCGTAGCGCTTCACCTTGTCGGCGTCGCCCGCCTTCTGCGCCGCCTGCAGGGTCTCGAAGACCGGGTGCTTCGCGTTGAGCTCAAGCACGCGCTCTGACTTCATCATCTCGTTCCCGTCGGGCATCTGCGAGAGTATCTTTTCCATCTCAAGCGATATCGGGCCGACAGACGTGAGCGCGGCCGGGGCATCCGTCAGGCGCGTCGAGACCGCGACCTGGGTCACCTTATCGCCCAGCGCGTCGGCCATGGCACCGAAGAGGTCCTTGTTCTCCTTGGCCGCCTCTTCGGCCTGGGTCTTCTCTTCCTCCGACTCAAGCCCCAGATCCCCTCCGGCGACGTTCTTGAAGGCCTTCTCCTGGTAGTCCACGAGCGAGCCGAGACAGAACTCGTCGACGTCCTGGGTGCACAGCAGCACGTCGTAGCCCTTGTTGAGCACCGTTGTCGTGATAGGCATCTTGGCAAGCCGCTCCGTCGAGTCGCCTGCGGCATAGTAGATCGCGTCCTGGTCGGGGAGCGCCGACTCAAGGTACTCGTCGAGCGTCACCATCTTCTGCTGCTTCGCAGAATAGAACAGCACGAGGTCGGCAAGCAGGTCCTTGTTCATGCCGTAGCCCGTGTAGATGCCGAATTTCAGCGTGCGCCCGAAGTTCTCGAAGAACTTCTCGTATTCCTCGCGGTCCTTGTCGCGCATGTCGGCCAGCTCGGACTTGACCTTCTTCTCGATCTTGCGCTCGATGGCACGCAGCTGGCTGTTGTGCTGCAGGGTCTCGCGCGAGATGTTCAGGGTGAGGTCCTGGCTGTCCACGATGCCGCGCACGAAGTTGAAGTGGTCGGGGATGAGCTCTTCGCACTTCTCCATGATGAGGACGTTGGAGCTGTAGAGCGCAAGCCCCTTCTTGTAGTCCTTGCTGTAGAAGTCGAAGGGCTCGCGTCCCGGGATGAACAGCAGCGCGTCGTAGGCCAGGGCGCCCTCGGCGTGGATGGAGGCAGTCCTGACCGGGTCGGTGAAGTCGTGGAAGTCCGACTTGTAGAACTCGTTGTACTCTTCCTGTGTGACCTCGGACTTCGCCCGCTTCCAGATAGGCGTCATCGAGTTGATGGTCTCAAGCTCGGTGTAGTCCTCGAACTGTGGCTCGTAGTCGTCGTCGGCGTCCTCGGGCCGGGGAAGCTCGCGCGACAAGGAGACCTCCATGAGGATGGGGTAGCGGATGTAGTTGCTGTAGCGCTTGATGAGGCCTTTCAGCTTGTACTCGCTCAGGTAGCTGTCGTAGTCGTTCTCGTCGGTGTTCGCGCGCAGCGTCAGGACCACGTCGGTGCCGTGCCCGTCGCGGGCGGCCTCGGCTATCGTGTAGCCCTTGACGCCGTCGCTTTCCCAGGCGTAGGCGGTGTCGGAGCCGTAGGCCTTCGAGACGACCCTCACCCGGTCAGAGACCATGAAGCCGGAATAGAAGCCCACGCCGAACTGGCCGATGATGTCTATCTCGCCGCCTGGCTGATCGGCCGCGTCGCCGGCCTCGTTCTTGAAGTCGATGCTCCCGGAATGCGCGATGGTGCCGAGGTTCAAGTCGAGCTCTTCTTCGGTCATGCCGATGCCGCTGTCGGACACCGTTATCGTGCGGGCATCCTTGTCGAAGCTGACGAGGATGCGCAGCTCGTCCTTCGAGAGCTGCACCTCGCTGTCGGTCAGGCTCCTGAAGTAGAGCTTGTCGACGGCGTCCGAGGCGTTCGAGATGAGCTCGCGCAGGAATATTTCCTCGTTCGTGTAGATCGAGTTGATCATCAGGTCGAGCAGTCGTTTGCTTTCGGTCTTAAACTTCCTCATGGTTGCAGGTCCTTTCGGTATGGATTGGCAGTCTCTCATTGAGAGTGCCAAAAGAATTGTAGCCAACCCTCCCGTCTTGTCAAGTATGCACGGCAAAAGGACATGGGAGGACAGGGTGTCACGGGGACGGAAAGTGGGTCGGTAGCAAAAGGTGTCAAAATTATACGTCCCCGTTGACATGTCGTAACGTTTGAGCAACAATCGGACGGAGGGCTTTCGGAGGGGTTTCCTTTTTACTATGATAGCCTAAAGGTAATTTAGATACTAAAATATCTTTCCAGGATGGCCCGGCCCGAAAGGCAGCCCCATGCTCCAGTTGTTCAAGGTTCGCAAGTCGTATGCTACCGCCGACTTTACCCAGACCGCTCTCGACGCGGTGTCTGTTGCGTTCCGTGACAACGAGTTCGTCGCCATCCTTGGCCCTTCCGGCTCCGGCAAGACGACCATGCTCAACATCATCGGCGGCCTGGACCGCTACGATTCGGGCGACCTGGTCATCGACGGCATATCGACCAAGCAGTACAAAGACCGCGATTGGGACACCTACCGCAACAACCGCATCGGCTTCGTGTTCCAAAGCTACAACCTCATCCCCCACCAGACCGTCCTCTCCAACGTCGAGCTCGCGCTGACGCTCTCGGGGGTCTCGCGCTCCGAGCGCCGCGAGCGGGCGCGGGAAGTGCTCACGAAGGTGGGGCTCAAGGACCACATCAACAAGAAGCCCAGCCAGCTTTCCGGCGGGCAGATGCAGCGCGTGGCTGTTGCCCGGGCACTCATCAACGACCCCGAGATACTGCTGGCAGACGAGCCGACCGGGGCGCTTGACACCACCACCAGCACCCAGATCATGGACCTGCTGACCGACATCGCACAAGACCGCCTGGTCATCATGGTCACCCACAACCCCGAGCTGGCCGACGACTACGCCACCCGCATCGTCAACCTGCGGGACGGCAGGATAGTCGACGACAGCAACCCCTTCAAGCCCGGCCTCAAAGACAGGAAGGCCAGCGCCAAAGCGGCACGGCGTACCGCCATGTCCTTCTTCACGGCGATCGCACTCTCCTTCAACAACCTCATGACGAAGAAGGGCCGCACCCTCATGACGGCCTTTGCGGGCTCGATCGGCATCATCGGCATTGCCGCCATCCTCTCGCTTGCCAACGGCGTGAACAACTATATCAAGAGCGTCGAAGAGGACACCCTGACCGTCTACCCGCTCTCTATCGAGAGCACGGGCTTTGACATGACGGCCCTCATGGCCTCGATGATGGGCGGCTCGGGTGGCGACGGTGGCGACTCGGGCGAGCCTGGCAACAAGGACACGGGCAAGCAGGACGGGGAGGCCTCCACCGACAAGGTCAACGAGACGAAGACCCTGACCAACATGTTCTCGCGGGTCGGCTCGAACGACCTCATGGCACTCAAGAAGTTCCTCGACGGCGAAGAGAGCGGCATTTCCCCCTATGTGAACATGATCTCCTACAGCTACGGCATCCGCCCTTTGATCTTCGCCTCCGACACGGAGAACGGCGTCCGCCAGATAAACCCGAACACCGCCTTCGACGCGCTGAGCCGCGGCTCGCTCTCAGGGACCGCGGGCGGCTATGCGTCCATGGCGACAAGCGGCGGCTCGACGAACATCTTCTCCCAGATGCTCAACAACCCCACACTGCTTGAGGTGCAATACGACGTGGTCGCCGGACATTGGCCGCAGGACTACAACGAGTGCATCCTCGTGCTCGACTGGTTGGGCGGCATCAATGACTACACGCTCTACGCCATGGGGCTGCGCGACCCGCTGGAGCTCGACCGCATGGTAAACGAGCTCGCAAACAACATCGACGTGGACATACCCGACGAGCAGCTTGAGTTCTCCTACGAGGAAATTATGGAGGTCAGCTTCAAGCTGGTCCACCGTGCCGAGACCTACGTGCTCGACGAGGACCTCAAGGTCTGGATATCCAAGATAGACGATGCCGCATTCATGCGCGACCTCGTCGAGCAGTCCGAGGACCTGCATATCGTGGGCATCGTCAAGCCGAACCCCGACGCTGCGGCGACCTCCCTCTCTCCCGGCATCTGCTATACCTCCGACCTGCAAAAACACCTGATCAAGGTCGCGGGCACGACACGGATCGTCCGAGACCAGCTCGCGAACCCCGACATCAACGTCATCTCCGGGCGCACCTTCGAGGACGAGAACGAGAACCCCGACCGCGACTCCCTCGACTTCAGCTCGATGATCACCGTTGACGGCGACCAGATATCCGCAGCCTTCTCCTTCAACGCCAGTGCGCTCCAGGTCGATACTTCAGGCTTCTCGAACCTCAACTTCGACCCGGACACCGTCCAGCAGGTGCCTCCCTTCGACTTCAACTCCCTGGTGGACAACATCGATATCGACATCCCCGAGGACGAGGTAACCGCCCTGATCAGCGACATACTGAACGGCTTCATCAGTTCTTACACGCCGCCGCCCTTCGACCCGGCAAATCCGACCGACCCCTTCAACCCGGACGACTTGGCCGCGGCCTTCACCGCCTACCTCTATTCGCCCGAGGTCCAGGCGATGCTCGTTGCCCGGCTCTCCACGATGACGGGCTCCGACGCCATCATGGACCAGCTGCAGGCGTCCCTCCAGCGGTATATGACCTCCACCATGCAGATGTTCATGGGCGCCTTCATGACCAGCATCCAGCAGCAGATAAGCTCCGCGATGTCGACCACCATGGACCAGCTCTCCCGGAACATGGCGGGCGCGATGAACGTCGACCAGGACGCCTTCGCGAACGCCTTCCAGTTCAACATGGACGAAAAGGAGATGCAGGAGCTCATGACCTCGCTCATGACGGCGGAGGAGTCCACCTATGAGAGCAACCTGAGGCGGCTCGGCTACGCCGATTTGGCACGGCCGACGACCATCAACATCTACCCGAAGGACTTTGCGAGCAAGGAAAGCATCATCGGGATACTCGACAACTACAACAGCCGCATGAGCAACGAGGCGCAGGACGACAAGGTTATCACCTACAGCGACATCGTCGGCACCCTCATGTCCTCGGTGACCAGCATCGTCGACACGGTCAGCTACGTCTTGGTGGCCTTCGTGGCGATCTCGCTCGTGGTGTCGTCCATCATGATAGGCATCATCACCTATATATCGGTGCTGGAACGCAAGAAGGAGATCGGCATCCTCCGCTCGATAGGCGCCTCGAAGGGCGACGTCGGCCGCGTGTTCAACGCGGAGACGCTGATCGTGGGTTTCGTCGCCGGGCTTATCGGGATTGCCGCGACGTCGCTTGCCTGCATTCCCGCGAACATCGTCGTCTACGACCGGTTCGGCGTGCCCGATGTCGCCTCCCTGCCGTGGCAGGCCGCGCTGGTGCTCGTTGGCATCAGCATGTTCCTCTCGTTCGTCGCAGGACTCATCCCCTCGTCAGCAGCCTCCCGCCGCGACCCCGTAGAGGCCCTTAGGAGCGAATAGCCGGGAGCGGAAGGGAGAGGGCGGGGGCCTGGTCGCCGCCGCATCCTGTCGCCATTGCGAGCCTGACCCGCAATCCTTCCCTCGCGGAGCGGGGGAACCGCTCCTGCGCTATCTCAGGAAGAGGGCGAGGGCGGGGGATTGGAAGTCCTCTACCACCAGGTCGGCGAGGGCGAGCTCTTCGAGCGTGCCTGACTCGTCACGGTCGTAGACCCCGACCGTGCGGTACCCGGCCTTTTTCAGGGTCTCGACCGCATAAAGCGAGTCCTCGAAGACCCAGGTGCTTTCCTGCGGGGTCCCCATCAGCTCGCGCGCGCGGTCGTATACGTCAGGGTAGCGCTTCGAGGCGCCGACATCGTCGACCGACACGATGGCGTCGAGGTAGGGCGTGAAGCCCGCCACCTCAAGGGCACGCCGCAGCAGGACCGGCGACGTGGACGAGGCGACGCTGCACTTCTTCCCGCACTCATGGAGGCCCCGGACGAAGCCGAGCGCACCCGGCCGCGCAGACACGCTGTTCTCATAGTGGCCGTACATGGTCTCGTCGATGATGTCCAGCACTTCTTGCGGCGAGGCCCCCAGGCCGAAGCGCTCATGGAAGAACTGGGCGGTCTGGGGGAGCGTGAGCGCGTTCAGGTGGGACACCTCTTCGGCGCTCAACACCGAGCCCGCCTTGGCCGCAAGGTCGTCTTGGAGGGAGAACCACGCGCCAATAGAGTCAAGCAGGGTGCCGTCGCAGTCGAAGATCGCGCCGGTGAGGGGCAGGGCTTCCGGTGGCACTTCGTTTCTCATCGTCCTTCTTCCTTCTCGGGGCGTGTCAATGGGCGAGTGTCAATGGGGACGTATAATTTTGACACGCCCTCACCCTTCGACGCGGATGAGGGACGGCTCGGCGCAGACTACGTTTTCCAGCTTCACGATATCGGAGAGCGCCGCGCGCACGCTTGCCTCGCAGGCCGTGTGGGTCACGTACACCAGGTCGACCTTGCCGCCTTCGCCCTTTGTGCCGCGCTGCATCACGGAATGCACCGACACCTCGTGGTCGGCAAAGACGTTCGCCATGGCGGCGAGCACGCCGGCGCGGTCGGCCACGGCAAAGCGGATGTAGTATTTCGTGTGAAGCCCCTCCATCGCAACAAGCGGCACCGTGTCGGTGCAGGTGCAGCCGACAAGCGGCGCGATGCCGGCCTGCAGGTGGCGGGCGCATTCGAGCACGTCGCCCATGACAGCGCTCGCCGCAGGGCCCGCGCCTGCTCCCTCGCCGAAGAACATGGTCTCGCCGACCGAGTCGCCGACCACATAGATGGCGTTGAAGACCCCGTTCACCGAGGCGAGCGGATGGGTGAGCGGGAGCATCGTCGGGTGCACCCGCACGTCGATGCCGTCTTCCTTCCGGTGCGCTATCGCCAGCAGCTTCACGCAGTAGCCCATGTCGCGGGCGGCCTCAAGGTCGAGCGGGGCGATACTGCGGATGCCCTCGGCATACACGTCGTCGATGGTTATGCGGGTGTTGAAGGCTATCGAGGCCAGGATAGCAATCTTCGCGGCAGCATCGAGCCCGTCGACGTCGGCCGTCGGGTTCGCCTCCGCAAAGCCCCGGTCCTGCGCCTCGCGAAGCGCGGTGTCGTAGTCGAGGCCGTCCTCGGACATGCGCGTGAGCATGTAGTTCGTCGTGCCGTTCACGATGCCCATGACCGTTGATATCCTGTTGGCGATGAGCGAGTGCTTGAGCGGGTCGATGATGGGGATGCCGCCGCCGACGCTCGCCTCGAAGAAGAGCTCCTTCTTCATCGTGCCGGCAAGCTCCATGACCTCCTTGCCGTGGGTCGCCATCAGGGCCTTGTTCGCCGTTACCACGTTCTTACCCGCTGCAAGGGCCTCGCACACGATGTTGCGGGCGACGGTCGTGCCGCCAATGAGCTCGATGACGATGTCGATGCCCGGGTCGTTGACGATGTCGCGGTAGTCCTTCGTGAAGATGCCTTCCAGCCCGCGGGCACGCGCCTCGTCCACGCTGAGCGAGCACACCCGTTTCAGCTCTATGTCGATGCCGAAATGCTGCTTGAAGCTTTCCCGGTGCTGTTGGATGATGTCGATGCAGCCGCCGCCGACCGTGCCGGTCCCCACTAAGCCGATGCCTATTGCCATGCCCCTTCTCTTTCTATGCGCGATACCTTTATACGTCTCTCTGTGTAAGGCCCCTTGCGAAGCCCCGTGCGAAATCCTGTGTAAAACCCCGTGCGGGGTCCGGCACCCTAGTCGATGTCACGCGCCATGATGTCCTCATAGGTCTCACGCCGCGTGACCAGGCGTGCCTGCCCGTCTTTCACGAACACGATTCCCGGGCGTGGCTGTCCATTGTAATTGCTCGCCATGGTGTGGTTGTAGGCGCCGGTCGCGAAAACACAAACAATGTCGCCGAGGTCCGGCTGCTGGATGGGCATGTCGGTCACGACCGCGTCGCTGCTTTCGCAGTGCTTCCCGCACAGGGTGACGATCTCCGTGCGCGGCTGGTCCGCCTTGTTCGCGACCACCGGCTCGTAGCTCGCCTGGTACAGGGCCGTGCGGATGTTGTCGGTCATGCCGCCGTCGATTGCCACGTACTTGCGGATGCCGGGGAGGGTCTTCAAGGATCCCACGGTGTAGAGGGTCACGCCGGCGTTCGCGACGAGGCTGCGGCCGGGCTCGCACAAAAGGCGGGTGATGTCCACGCCATACTCGTCACAGCAGTCCGTGACCGCCGAGACGATAGTGTGTGCAAACTCGTCTATCGAGGGCGGGCTGTCTGCCTGGGTGTAGGCGACCCCCAGGCCGCCGCCGATGTCGAGCTCTTCTATCGCAAAGCCGTACTCGCGCTTGACGCGCCCCATCAGCCCGACCATGACGCGGATGGCCTCCTCGTAGGAGTGCAGCGCGAATATCTGGGAGCCGATGTGCATATGGAGCCCCGCCAGCCGCACCTGCGGCGCCTCCAGCGCGTCCTTCACGCAGTTGAAGGCCCAGTCGTCGCGTATGGTGAAGCCGAACTTCGAATCCTCGCACCCGGTCTGGATATAGGCATGGGTATCGGCCGCGACCCCCGGCGTGATGCGCAGGTAGATGTCCTGCGTGATGCCGTGTGCCGCCGCTATCTCCGACACCCGGGCAAGCTCGATGCGCGAGTCGACCACGATACGGCCCACGCCGGCCGCAATGGCCTCTTCCAGCTCCTGCGGCGTCTTGTTGTTGCCGTGAACGACCACGCGCTCAGAGGGGAAGCCACAGGCCTGCGCACAGGCGAGCTCGCCCCCGCCGGACACGTCGAGGCACAGGCCCTCTTCGTCGACGACTTTTAGCACCGCCTTGTTCAGGAAGGCCTTGCTGGCAAAGACGATGTCGGTGTTCGCAAAGCGGCTGCGGAAGGCCTCGCGGTAGCTTTGCATGCGAAACCGCAGGTCGGCCTCATCAAAGACATAGAGCGCCGTCCCCTGTTCCCGGGCAAGCGCCACCATGTCGACGCCGCCGATGAACAGGTGGCCCATGCGCACTTCGGCGGTCTTGGGCAGCACGGCGCCCAGCTCCATCGTCGTCAGCCCGTCTGCCTGCTTCGTTAAGTCTGATACGGGTAGTGCCATGAGGCCCCTTTCCTGTGGGCGTGCGCCAAACGCTCCCGCCCCCGTTTGCCAGATGTTCTACTCCCTTATATGATAGCCTAAAAACCTCGGTTGGGGGCGTGTGTCGTGAAAAGGGTCATAATGACCCTTTTTAGCTGTTTTTGCAGGTCAGCGAGGTTGGTGGTCATAATGACCACCAACCTCGGTGTCAATGGGGACGTATAATTTTGCCTCCTTTTGCCGTGTGCCATACTTGTCGGCATTGACATAAATAAAGGTGTCAAAATTATACGTCCCCATTGACACCCGTCTCCATTGACACCCCGTCTTAGAACAGTGCCATGAGGCGGTCCCAGAAGCTGAGCTCAGTCACAAGCTCGGGCTTCTCTTCGGCCGCCGGCAGCTTGATGGGCTCGGACGACACCACGAACTGCACGAGGTCTATGTTGGTGTTGCGCGGACTCGCAAAGCTGACCACGGTGAAGTCGTCCTTGTTGTACTCGGCGATCATCTTGTCGATCTCGGCCTGCACCTTCTCGGGCATCCCCTGCGTCTCAAGGGCAAGGACGCCAACGCCGCGCGAGAGCTCCTGCATTCCCCCGGCGAGGTCGTCTGCGCCAGCGGAAAGCTCGCCGGTCCCGCCCAGCACCTGGGACATGCCGTTGGAAAGCTGCGACGAGCCCCAGGATATCCCCGCCATCCCCTCGTTGAAGAAGCCGTACTTGACGGCAAGCTCCTGCACGCCCGCGCTGTACTCCTGCATCCCGGCATCGTAGCCGCCGTACTGGGCGGCAAGCTCCTGCACGCCGCCTGTGACACCCGACGCGACGGCGGCAGCCGCCATCAAATCGGGGTTCTCGTTCAAGAACGCCATGAACCGCGGGTCGGAGAAAAGACCCTGGCCTGCCTCGGCCGCCTGGCTCAAGCCCTGCAAACCCTCGTTTACCTGGGAGGACCCTTCCGCAAGCTCTGCGCCGCCCTGGGCAAGCCCGTCAAGGCTGTCCTCGATAAGCATCGAGGACTCAGCCAGGGCCGCAGCCGCAGCCGCAAGCTCTGCCGCACCGCTTCTCAGTCCGAAAACGCCCTGGTTGATCTCGGCCGCGCCACCTGAGAGCGACTGGGCACCCTGCGCAAGCGCGGACGCGCCGGCCGCCAGGTCCTCGATGCCCTGCTCAAGGTCACCGAACGAAGAGGTAAGCCCCTTTGTGTCGGGGAGGTCGATTGCCATACTGAAGGGCACCGCCGCGAAGCTGATGCCGTCCATCTCAAAGTCCCGCACCTCCGCCCGCGCGACAAAGGCGCCCTCCCTGCCCGGCAGGCCCGTGAAGGTCACCTGGGTCGTCGAGCCCGCAAGCGCTATCTGTCCGTCCGGGGCCGTGACGCTGCGCGTGCTTTCCCCCGAAAAGGATAGCGTGGCCTGCAGGAGGTAGTTCTCGAAGAAGCTCTCGTCAACTAACGGGTCCTTCGTGGTCGTGATGGTGATTTCCAGCTTTCCCGACCTTCCCGCCAGCGCACTCGCGCCTATCTCCTGTCCGTCGAGCTTGTAGGTAATCGAGATGTCCCAGGGCAGGCGCCTTTCGCGGGCGTTTCCCTGATAGGTGAAGGGCTCGGTGCCGACAGAGGCGGTCACCCCCTCGGCCGAGAGGGCCAGCTCGCTGGTGTCTGTGAGGTTCCTCACCTGCTCATAGGAGCCGTAGTCTACGACGGTGCCGGGCTTGTCGGGCCTGAGCACATTGACCACGAACACGTCCTTGACCGAGCCCGAGTCCGAAAGCCGGGCGTAGACCACCTCGCTCTTCGGTCCGTCGTTGAGGCCTTCGGCGAAGGCCCGCTCAGTGCCGACAAAGGCCAGGGCGAGAAGCGAAAGGCCCGAAAGGGCAAGCGCCAGCAGGGCCAGGAATGCCGCGGGTGCCGCGGGTGCCGCGGATATCGCC
Organism: Eggerthellaceae bacterium; assembly: GCA_009782605.1. GTDB lineage: Bacteria > Actinomycetota > Coriobacteriia > Coriobacteriales > Eggerthellaceae > WRIS01. Next base: position 108,703 of record WRIR01000004.1, read on the forward strand.
GCACCGGCGGCGGTGTTTCCTTGCAACGGTCTGTCCAAGCTCATCATGATGTCCCTTCTCTTTGCAGGTACCAACCGGCGTGACAGACGAGTGTCACGCCGGTCGAGTGTCAATGGGGACGTGTCAATGGGGACGTATAATTTTGACACCTTTCCTCACCTTTTCCTGTTGGGCGACCGAACAAAAGGTGTCAAAATTATACGTCCCCATTGACACTCCCCATTGACGCCCGGCGGCGGGTCTGTGGCCGGTAGAAACGGGCGCGGTGCGTGAAGCGCCCGATCGGCTTGTCGAACAAAAGCAGCGCCCCTGGCAAGAAGGTCATTACCATGAGGAACGAGAGCAGCGTACCACGGAACAGCAGCAAACCCAGGATTGAAACGATATTGTTTGTTGAGGTGGCAAAAAGCACGAATCCCGCCGAGGCCATGATGCTCGCAGATACGAGGATGCTGAAAAAGACCTCGCCGAGCGTCTTGGCAAGGGCGGCGCGCGCATCCATCGCCCTGCGGTGGGCCCGGTAGGTGTCGGTGAGCAGGATAGCATAGTCGACCGTCGCGCCCAGCTGCACGGTGTTGATTATCAGAAAGCCGATGAAGATAAGGGTCTCGCCTGTGAAGTAGGGGATCGCGAGGTTGATGAAGATGGCCGACTCGATGGTCGCCAGCAAGAGGAGGGGAAGGACCGCCGACCTGAATACGACGAGCAGCACCACGAAGATCGAGAGGATGGCAAGCAGGTTCGTCACCTTGTTGTCCTCGGTGATGACCAGCTTCATGTCGTAGAGCGTGGCGGTCTGGCCGGTCGTCATCCCCGCCTCCCCATACAGGCTGCTTGTCACGTTCCGGATGCCCTCGACCAGGGCAAAGGCCCGCTCGCCCTCGGGCGGCGTGTCGGCGTACACGATGATGCGGGCATACTCGTCGGAATAGAAGCGGTTCTGGACGCCCTGGTCGAGGAAGCCGTCGGGTATCTCGCGGCCCACCGCGTTCGTGTAGGAAAGGACCGAGGACACGTCCGGGAGGGCTTCCAGGCCCGCGACAAGCTCGGCCTCGCGCGCGACATCGCCCCGGGGGACCAGCACGACGCTGGGGATGACATGCCCGAACTGCTCCTTGACGGCCGCCGTGTCACGAGCCGAGCGCGTCGCGTTCCCGATGCTCGACTCCATGCCGTAGGTGAAAGTCGTGTGGGACTGCGCAAGGTAGCAGGGCACGATAAGGATAATGACCAGGAAGAACACGGGCACGCGCAGGGGCGCCAAGGGACGCCCGATGCCCTTGAAGGTCGGGACGAGGCGGCGGTGCCGCGTCTTGTCGATCAGCTTGTAGGCCAGCAGCGTGAAGGCCGGCAGGAAGATGACCACGCTCAAGAAAGAGGTTGCAACGCCCTTGAGGAGCGAGAGTCCCAGGTCGGCGCCGATGCCGAAACGCATGAAGGTGAGCGCCGCGAAGCCGAAGAAGGTGGTGGCCGCCGAAGCCGCAATGGCCACGAAGCTCTTCTTCATGGCCTTGCGCATCGCCTCGGCCGCGTCGGGCTCCGTCTCGCGGAAGCGCTGGAAGGCGTGCATGAGGAAGATCGCGTAATCGAGGGAGACGGCCAGTTGGAGGATCGGCGAGACCGTCATGGTGATGAAGCATATCTCGCCCATGAGGATGCTCGTCCCGAAGTTTATCACAATCGAGACCCCGATGGCGACCAGGAAGAACAACGGCTCTGCCCACGACCTCGTCGAGAGGATCAGGATCAGGATAACGAGGGGCATCAGGATCATCACGGCCTTCGCGGTCTCGGTCCCGGCCACGACCTCGGCCTCGGCGGTGCTGACCGCCTGCCCGGTCACGTGGTTGTCGGGGCCGATGAGGCCGTATATCGCCTCGACTGCAATAGGCTCCGCGCCCGAGGCGATCGCCACCTCGAAGAGGGCGGTGCCTCCCGCGTAATACTGCTCGACCAGGTCTTGGTTCAGCATCTCAAGGGGAATTGCCATGTTCACCACGTCGTCCAGCCACAAAACATCGGTCACACCCTCGACCGCCGCCAGCTGCTCCTTGTAGGCGAGGGCACCCGCAATGTCCACGTCGCGCACCATAACACGCACATTGGGCACTGCCTCGTCGAAGTGCTCATCGATCACCGTGTAGGCACGGCTCGATTCGGTCGCTTCCGGCAGGTAGGATGCCAAGTCGTAGTTGACCCGGACGAACAGGACGAGGGCCGCACAGACGAGTACGATGCCCGCCGTTGCCGCCACGACAAACTTGTGGTGCCCGGTGATGAATGCGGTATAGCGGTCCACGGTTCCCTCTCCCGAGTCCTTCCCTCTCCTTTGGTTTTCGGGACAGGCCCACAGGGGCCCGCATCCCTTATTTCGCGTTCACGAGCTCGATCAGGTCGGACCGGGCGCGCACGCTGAGTTTTTGGTAGATGCTCTTCACGTGGGACTTGACGGTGTTCTCGGAAACGAAGAGCTTGTCCGATATCACGGGCACGGTGAAGCCCTGCGCAAGCAGGACAAAGACATCGCCCTCGCGGGGGGTGAGCCGGTACGTGCCCGCTATCTCGCTGCAGCGCTGGGCAAGCAGCTCGTCAGGCTGGGCGCGCTGCACCAGCAGGGCCGCCTCGTCCTCCGTCTCGTTGAAGCTCTTGTCCTTGAAGAGGAAGAGCGCCACCATGAGCAGCAGGTAGACCGCAACAAGCGCCACCATCGGCAGATGCAGGTCGCCCGGCTTCAAGATATCCACATTCAGGAACCCGATGACGGTGCCGGCGAGGTCGGCAGCGTCGGTGCACGCAAAGGTGATTGCGAACAGGTACACGGGGGACAGCTTCGTGTCGTGGGCCACATCGGCCACCAGGCACCACAGGATGATGCCCGCGACCATGGCCCCCAGCTGCCCGAAAGAGTTGACGATGCCACCCGCCTCATTCCAGAACAGCGGCAAAAGGAGGAAGCCTGCCGCCGATGCCGAAAGCGCCACCGCATAAATGCGCCCCATGTTCAGCGGCTTTTTCACGAACAGCGCGGGGAGGAACAGAAGCAGCACGACAACAGCGCTTGAGAAGAGCGCGGTGCGCTGGAAGATGTGGAGCGGGATTTCCGCCTGCCCGGAGATCTGCAGCATGAGGCCGCTCATGAAGTAGAGGATTGCGGTTCCCAGTATCGGGTGGCCGATGTTACGTATCGCATGGTTGAACACGGGGCGCGAGTATTCCCACTGCCAGTCCGTCCGGGCATCAAGCGCCTTCTTGACAAAGACGACCGAGACGACGAACAGCACCGCAGCAAAGGGCAGGCCTGCCCTTTCCGGCAGCAGGAAGGTCACCCCGGAATAGATCACGAGGCTCAATATGTTGCACAGGACCACGTAGAGGTAGATGTCCCTCAAGGCCAGCGTCGCCGAGAACCGCCCCCACAGCAAGATGACGAGCCCCGCGGCCAGGCCCAGGAGGATTCCCCCGCACACCAGCCAGGACAGGAACACGTCGGAGGGAAGCTCGCTGGGGAACCACAAGAGCCTGCCGATGGTGAGGAAGCCCGCGACGGCAAAGACACCGGACAGGGTCGCCGTTATCGAGAAGGGCAGCCCCTTGACGTAGCGCCTGAAGCAGATGACGAACAAGAACAGCGTGAGACGGGACGAGAGCAGCGCGATGGAGAAGACGGTCTGGCTCTCGAAGGCGATGTCGCCCGCAGAGGAAAGCATGGTCGTGGAAGTAAGGACCATATGGCTGAAAACAAGATAGAGGGCATAGCCGCTAAAGAAGAGGAGGTCTCGGGGGGAGAAACTCATCAGGAGATTGCGCAGGTACCTCATGTTCGTATAAACCCTTGTTCGTAAAACCCTTAATTGTTATTCCAAATAAGAGAGAGTATAAGGCTTTGCAGGGGCATTTCTCACAAGAAATCGACGCTCTACATTTTTTATCGACGAAATCCCTCGGGGAGGCCCAGAGGGCTCAGGAAAGCTGCAAATCCTCGAAAAACCGCGTCTCACTCGTCCTGGGCCCGCATTTCACCTGTTTCGGGTGAAAGGATTTCCTGGTTTTCCCTCAATTTCACCTGCTGTCAGGTGATGTGGGGATGGGAGAAATCCACTATTCTTTTTAATCAAGGCACGACTTCGCTACCACCTCAAGTCCGGGGTCGTGCCGGATAAAAGCTGACGTTCTTCATCGAGTACGGCCCTTCTACCACCTCAAGTCCGGGGTCGCAGCAATGAAGAACAGAGCTTTCTCGCAAGGGCACGGTCTTGTCATCCCGTTAACAAACGACAAGGCCGTGCCACTCTTTTATCCCTCGTGTGCTTATATGTCCGTGAGCTTGCTCAAGACTGGGCTGCCGCCCTGCCCGAAGAGACCCCGCTGCCGCCCTTCGTGCCCCTGTTCTTCAACAAGGCAGCAATCACGGGGGTGGCTATCTGCGCCAGCACCAAGAGTGCCAGCGGGATGGAATAGCCGTCCGCTATCGCCAGGGGGCCGGAGAAGTTCTGTGTGTTGAGCAGGATGGCCAAACCCTCGACGAAGGCCACGGTCGAGACCAGCATCACCGGCGCGTTCACATAGGTGGCCTTGTCCTTGCTGACCTTGCGTTCCTGCCTGTCCAGCCAGCTCTTGCGGTCTTTCTCACGCCTCACCATAAGCGCAACGCGCTGCTCGGCAGACATGGAGGCCCAGGAGGCCGGGTCGATGGGATCCTCGCGGTACTTCGGATCCTTGCGGCCGCGGTCGCGGAAGAGCCCGCCGGCTGTGACGAGAGCCAGCAGGCCCGAGAGGACGACGGCCACGACGTTGAAGAGCGCCCAGGGAGGCTGCTGCTCGGCGACCAAGGGGTTCTCCCCGCCGATATCCTCGGCGATGGGCACAAAGGCGAGTTTTTCGTCCTCAGGGTCCGCAGCAGGCTCTTCCTCATCGAGGACGATCTCGATGTCAGCCTCGTCCTCTGCTGCCACATCTGCATCATCTTGGCTCTGGGGGCTGGGGACATAGCTCGGAATCCGGGTTGTCGGGGGATTGCTCGGCGTGGCCGGGGCGGGGGTGTTGCTCGCCGCCGGCGGGTTATTGGGAGTGCTCGGAGTCGTCGGGGAGTTCGGTGTCGACGGGTTGTTGGGGGCGGTCGGCGTATCGGCGGATTTCGCCCACTGGGCATAGACGGTCACGTCCGAGGTGACCGGGGTGGAGGCGCTGAACTGCGTGGCGGCCGCAAGCGTGGGCTCCGCAAGCTCAAGTACCCCGGTCCCGGGCTCGGTGGCCCAGTGCAGGAAGTCGTAGCCCGCACGGACCGGCTCGCTCGGCAGGTAGGCTAAAGTCGTCGCCGGTTCCTGGATGTAGATCCTGGTGGGCCCGGTCAAGGACCCCCCGTTGGCGTTGAAGGTCACCGCATGGCGGTTGGGGGGCGGCGGGGCGACCGCTGTGGTAGTGACGGTCGCGACAACAGCCGTGTGCACGCTCGGGTCGGCGGCGACGGCGAGCACCAGGCGGTACTGGCCGGCCTTGTTGGCGTAGCCGCCGAAGTCGGACACGGTGACGCTGGCCGACGTGCCGTCGAGCTTCGCGGCGGCGGCCTGGGAGAGCTCGACAGCCTGGTTAAGCTTGTTGGAGATGTCCACGGCGGAATCCTCAAGCGCGAACCCGGTGGCACCGATGATGTAGTCCCCGCCGAAGACGAAGCTGCCGTCGTCGACCACTACGGCGATGTTGACGGCGGTCTCGTTGCCGTCGGCGTCGATCACACGCAGGGTGACCGGATAGATGCCGGGCACGCTGCCCTGCACGCTGCCCTCTATCACGACCTTGCCGCTCAGGTCGCCGTCCTCGGGGTCCTCGGCGGTGAAGGCCGCGGCTATCAGGCCGGTAACGTCGCCATTCCCTTCGGAGACCGGTATGCGGACGGGCCCGTTGACGGTGATGGTCGGCGGCTCGCCCGAGACGATTTGGACGTTGAGCACGATTTCGACAAGGGAGTCGGCGTCGGCCATGCGCACGGTATAGAGGCCCGGCTCGGCCGCGAGGCCCCCGTCGTCCACGATGCGCACCGACTCGAAGACGTTGCCGTCCACCGGGTCGACGAGGATGGCCCCGCCCAAGAGGGCGTCGACGAGCGCGTCACTGGAAAACAGCAGGCTGTCTGCTTCAAGCGGGTTCGCGGAGAGGATGGCAGCCACCTCGGAGACCCGCATCGTGGCATTTTGCCCGAAAACGTATATGCGCGGCCCGGTCGGGTCGTCCGGGTCGAGGGGGGCGCTGTCGAGCACGTCGGCATCAACGACGGTCCCCTTGACGGTGGCGATGATGGCACCGTCGGGGTCGTCCTCAGCAGAGACGGTGATCTCGTATTGCCCGAGCGCCTTGGTGTAGCCGTTTGCGTCGGCGACGGACAGCAGCCCCGAGGGGAGCTCTTCGCCCGTGGTGCCGTCAAAGGCGCGCGCGCTGGCCATCCCGAGCAGGTGTGCCTCGACCCGGGTGGCGGCAGGCGGGACGTCGGCCAAGGGGATGACGAAGGAGCTCGCCTCTACGACACGCCCCTCCCCGGGGGTGTAGCGCCCGTCGTTGACCACGACGACGCGCTGCGCCGTGACTATGTTCTCGTCGGAATCGGCCGAGTGCACCTGGTAGGTGACAGGGTAGATGCCCGCCCGGGAGGTGTCGACAGGGCGGCCCTGGTCGGTCGGATAACAGGTGACCAGGTGCGTGATGTCCCCGTCATTCGGGCAGACTGCGCTCACGCCGACAAGGGCGGCCGCTTCGTCCCACGCGCTTCCTACCGCAACCTCGAAGGGCGTTTGGACCAAGAGCGCCGGAGGGGCGGCATCGGCTGCAGGGGGGTCGTCCTCGGGCAGGGGCGGGGCGACTATCTCGCCGGTGATGCCCCTTGTCGGGGCGGCAAGGCCTTGGACCTTGAGGGTGAATTCATAGGCGCCCGGCATCTTGTCGGAGAAGTCTGGCGAAAGCGGGCCTGCCAGTTCGACCGTGAGGGGCTGGCCCTTGAAGCCGTAGGCCTCGGCGAAGGACAGGCGCACGACATCGGCCGCCGTGCCCGCGAAAGAGGCGTCCTCGGCCGAAACCGCGAAGTCCTGGGCCCCGATAAGGGCCTCGTTCTCCGCGTCCACTACGAAGCGCCCGTCGTTCACGACGACCGCGCGGGTGGCGGTGGCCGTGCCCTGCTCAGGCTTGGCATCGGGGTCGGCATCGGGGTCGGCATCGGGGTCGACGACCGTAGTGTAGGCGACCGTGTAGGTGACCGGGTAGACTCCGGCTGTGGCGGTGTCTATGTCGAGCACCGCGCCATCCTGGCCGGTGACGGTTATGTCGTTCGGGTCGAACGTGAAGCTCTTGGCATCGGCGTTGCCCACCCCCTGGAGCAGCTGGCCGCGCGTCAGGGCCGCAGGCTCTGGGGTCGCGTCCAGGACGAGCGGGCCGTCGAAGGCGATGACCGCCGGGCCCTCGTCGGCGGGAGGCTCAACCGACAGCAGCGCGCCGCCGATCCCTTCGGCGAAGGATGTCGCCGGGCCGGCCACGAGGGCCGTGAGGCCCAGGGCCACGAGGCACATGAGCCCTTTCCGCACGGCGTTCGCCCTTCGGGCGCCCTGCCTTCCAGCACAGGCGTTTTTTCGATTCTTCATGGAATCCCTACCCTTTTCCCGGGTATAATCTGTGGTTTCTGTGAGCATCATCGCTGATCCGTTCTTGTCGCTTCGCAAAAACACTTTATCGCCCACAAACAACCCGCAAGCTCTGCGCAAAGGGCGTTCTTGTGAGCCTTTCTACCTCCGTTTTGACACAGTTTTACCTAGATACAGTATACTCTCAAGGCTTCCCCAAGAAAACCGGTAACAAACGAAGGCGTTATACAATTTCGCCATACTCCACCATTTCTTCATAATGTGTTCGAGAGGGGCGGCAAGACCCGCCTATCCCCTGCGTATCCCTTGCTTGCACGGGGGGTTAGGCCCCTGTATATTTTGACGTTATCATGCTGTTAACTGTATTTCTTAAAAAGTTCATGCTTTTTTTCCGAATAAAGAGTATCATGTACGCGCCACGTAATATGGCAACGGCTCTTTGTTTCTTGTCAACTCCTAGGGACTCGAAAAAAAGGGCTGGTTGAGGCCTATAGCATGCGCGAATAATTGCAATCCTACCACCCCTAGGCAATAGTGAGTGTGTGCTGTAGGCCTCCCGTCTTTCAATACCGATAAATACATAGTAGGAACGTTCTCATCTTGTCCTATGCCCCGCGTCATTGCGGGCCTGACCCGCAATCTTGCCCGTTCCGGTCGGGCCGCGCTACAAGACATAGCGGAAACGTCCCCATTGTGTCCTGCTGTTCCTGCTATTCCTGCTGTTCCGCCTGGGCGATACAGGCCTGCCCGTAGGAGATGCAGCCGTCGTTGGGGGGGAGCTCCCGGTTGATGGCGACCGTGAGGCCTTCTGGCGGCATTAGCCGCAGGCAGCGCTCGGTCAGGTAGCGGTTCATGAAGACCCCGCCCGAGAGCGCGACGGTCTCGATGCCGTAGGCCATACGGGCCATGGAGCCGATGTCGACGAGCGCCGCTGCGATGCCGTTGTGAAAGCGCAGGGCGATCTCGGAGACCGGGCGGCCTGCGACACGATCGTCGAGCAGGGCCCTGAACAGGGGGGCGGCGTCGAGCAGGACGACCGAGGTGTCCTGCGCCGTGCTCTTTGCGGTCGCCGTGTTCTTGACGAGATCAACCGGGTAGGCCTCGTCGCCCGCCGCCTGCCCGATGGCCGCCTCAAGCAGGACGGCCCCCTCCCCCTCGTAGCGCGGCTCGACACAGATGCCCAACATCGCCGATGCCGCATCGAAGATGCGGCCGACCGAGGAAGTAACTGGGGTGTTCAGCCCCTTTTCGATCATCTGGGCGACGAGGGCGGCCTCGGTGCCGAGGCTTTCGAGCACTCCTTGGGCTGCCTCGTGCTCCAGCAGGTCAAAAGCCCACAGCACCCCATAGGCCATGCGAAGGGGTCGCTTGATGGCAGCAGCCCCACCCGGCATCGGGACGTAGGCGAAGTTGGCGAAGCGCTCGAAGGCCCGGTAGTTGCAGATGAGGACTTCCCCGCCCCAGATGGCCCCGTCGATGCCGTAGCCGGTGCCGTCTAGGGCGATGCCCGTGACCGGCGCGTCCAGGCCGTGTTCCGCCATGACCGACACGATGTGGGCGTGATGGTGCTGGACTGCGGTGACAGGCAGCCCGGCGGGCTTCTCCTTGCCGGGGGGCCCGACCTTGTCGAGGAGTTCGTGCTGGTCGAGGGGCCGTTCCTGCTCAAGGGCCCATTTGGTCGTGAGGTATTCGGGGTGGAGGTCGGCGGCAAGACGGCGCGGCACGATGCCGAACAGGCGCTCATAGCACTTCTTCGCCGCAAGCCAGGCATCGAAGGCCTCCGCGTTCTCCATGTCGCCGATATGCTGCGAGACGAAGGCCTCCGTGCCCCGCGTCATGCAGAAGGTGTTCTTCTGCTCGGGGCCGGCGGCGAAGGTGTCGCCCTGCGTGTCCTGCGTGGCCTGCGTGTCCTGCGTGCACTGCGTGTCCTGCGTGGCCTGTGTGGCCTGCGTGTCCTGCGCAGGCAGGGCGAGGGGCATGGGCGCATAACCACGTGCGCGGCGGATGAACTGCAGGGCATAGGTGCTGCCTCCCGCGTCGAGCACGCGCACCACCGAGTCGTCGTAGCGTGCGAGGATGGCCCGGTCGTGTCCCAAAAACGCATCGGCAACCCGAGACAGGCGCCGATGCGCCTCCTGGTCGTCAGTCACGATCGGCTCGTCGTGGATGTTCCCCGAGGTCATGACGAGCATCCCGCCGAAGCCGCGAAGCAGCAGGTGCTGAATCGGCGTAGAGGGCAGCATGGCGCCGAGCTCGGTCAAGCCGTCGGCCAGGCCCAAAGCGAAGGTCGCACCGGGACGCTTCCTCAACAAGACGATGGGGCGGGCCGGCTCGGCAAGCAGTTTTTCCTCCGCCTCGTTCACCAGACAGCAAAGGCGCAGGGTGGCGAGGTCGGGCACCATCACAGCGAAGGCCTGTCCCGCCCGACGCTTGCGCGCACGGAGCTCGCGCAGGGCCTCGGGGTTGGCAGCGTCGCAGGCCAGGTGGAAGCCGCCGAGCCCCTTCACCGCAAGTATCTTGCCTGCGTGCAGCATCTCGACCGCACGGGCAAGGATGGCATCGCTTTCTTCCCGCGTGCGGCCCCATCGCAGAGTGTCTTCGCCCCCGCCCGGTGCCGCCTCCTTCCAGCTGATGTGCGGCCCGCACTTGAAGCAGGCGTTGGGCTGCGCGTGGAAGCGGCGGTCGAGTGGGTCGTCGTAGGCGCCTTGGCACTGCGGGCACATCGTGAAGCCCCCCATCGACGTGCTCCCCCGGTCGTAGGGCAGCGATTCGATGATGGTGAAGCGCGGGCCGCAGTTCGTGCAGTTGATGAAGGGGTAACGGAAGCGCCGGTCGCCTTCGTCGAAGAGCTCCCGGACACAGTCCTCGCAGGTGGCGAGGTCGGGCGATATGAGAGTCGTCTTTTCCACCGCGCCTTCCTGCGAGAAGCGGATCTCGAAGGCCTCGAAGCCTTCGAGCGGTACTTCTTTCATCTCGATCTCGTCGATTTGCGAGGCCGCGGGCGGGTCTTCGGACAGCGCCAGCACAAATTCGTCAAGGAGCCGTGCCTCCCCTTCCGCATGGATGGAGACCCCGTCGGCCGCGTTCAGGACCCAGCCGGCAATAAGATGGCGCTTCGCCAGGCGGTAGACGAAGGGCCGGAAGCCGACTCCTTGCACCACGCCCCTTACTTGGATGTCCAGGGCCTCAATCACGGGGCTTTTGCCGACGGCGCGGCAGCGGCGGCCACAGCAGCTTCCGCAGCCGACACGACCGCCCCCGCAGCCGATGGCGCGTCAAGCCTCTCAAGCGTCTTCACGATGAGGTCGGACAAGGCCCGCAGGGTCACGCCCGAGTTGTCGGGCAGGTGGATGTGGATGCAGCGGCGGCCCCGCTCGGCCAGAACCTTCAAATCGCCCGCGGCCTGCGCCTTTGCGAGTGCGCCGAGGCTTTCCGCCTTGCCTTCGAGGACGATGTCCTTCAGCTCGTCGGCAGAGACTATCAGGAAGGCCCCCTTGTCGGGCCCGCCTTTTTGGAACTGCCCCGTCGAATGGAGGTAGCGGGGGCCGACTTCCAGGCAGGAGGCCACCCTGCACTTGTCGCCCACGCTGTGCCGGATGTTCTCAAGCGCCTCCCGCCGCCCCTCGCCCGTGAAGGGCAGGAACACGTTGAGCGCGAAATAGTCCCCCGGCACGATGCTCCCCAGAAAGGCGGCAAGCGCGTCCGGGAGGCTTTTGGCATGTGCGAAGCAGGGCGCCAGGCTGACCTCGACCGCGCCGGTCTGGATCGCCCCCACGTAGTCCTCGACGAAGTCCGGCTCGGGCTGGCCCTTCTCAAGGATTTCCAGCACCGCGGCCTTCGCGGAGGCGACATCGGGCTGGTCGAAGGGGCACAGCCTCATGAGGTAGGCGCACATGGTGATGGCGTACTCCCACATCACGAAATGCTCGGCGAGCTCGGCGACGGTGTCGATCTTGAAGTTGACACGCGGGATGGCATTGTCGATGTAGGCAAGGCTCATCTCAAAGTTCTTGCGCTCGTCCCACAGGTCGGTCTTCGTCTGGTACACGATGACGTTGCGGTCGCCCGTGTCCTGCGAGAGCAGCAGGGCGTCGAGCTCGATGTTCGGGAGGATGCCGCGCCCCTCCTTCCCCAGGCTCTCCGCGACCAGCTGCTCGATCCAGAGGCCGAACACGCGGCCCCGCTTCGGGGTAAGGAAGCTGAACTTGTCGCGGCCCTGCAGGTAGTTGTCGAAGAAGAAGGCAGCCAAGCCGATGGCGGGGTTGTCGATGGCGTCCTCGGAGCAGCGCTTCTCCGCCTCGACCGCGTGTGCGACGAACTCGTCGATATCGATGCCTGCGAGGGCCGCGGGCAAAAGCCCGAAGACTGAAAGGGCCGAGAAACGCCCGCCCACGTCCTCTTCCCCGGAAAACACCGCTAACCAGCCCTCTTCGGTCGCCTGCCTCTCAAGGCCCGACCCGGCGTCGGTGACCGCCACGAGGTGCCGCACGATCTCTGATTCGTCCATCGTCTGCGCCAGCATGGCGCGCACCGCCTGGAGAGCAAGCTGCGGCTCTATCGTGGAGCCGCTTTTCGAGGAAACGATGAACAGGCTCGACTCCGGTTCCACTATCGCAAAGAGCTCGCGGAAGCGGACGGGGGACACCGAGTCGAGCGTCCGGAAGGCGACCGTGCCGGAATCGGCCTTGTTGTACTTCGTGATGGTCATGGGGGCCTGCGTCGATCCGCCCTGCCCGATCAGCACCACGGTCCTGACGCCCTGCTCGGCGGCCGCGCGTGCGAAGTCCCTGATCTTTTTCAGAGGCATCGGGGGCCGGCTTGCCAGGTCCGTCCAGCCCATGCGCTTTTGCGCGGTCGTGTAGGCTTCCTCGGAGAAGTCGAACAACGTGGCATCCTTGTGGAAAATACGGCTCGCGACCCTTTCCTTGACCAGGGATTTTGCAGAAGGATACAGTTTTTCTACTTCACCGATTAGCATGTTGCCTACTCCTAGAGACCGCAAGTGCGACTGCGCCGCCCCCAAGGACGGCGCAATACGCTACTTCCATTCCATGACACCGCCCTCGGATCGGGCGGCCTTGCTTGGCTGTTGTATCAGTCTACAGCCGTTCCAGTCTACGGCTCAGTCTACAGCCCCAGCTCTTTCTTCAGTTGGGCAATCTCGTCTTCGACCGCAATGCTTCCGCCAGCGGAGGAATACTTCGCCTCAAGCGCTGCCGCATCGTTGGTAGGCTGCTGGTTGAGCTCGCTCACCGCATTGGCGTGGTCGAGCTTCTTTTCGGCCTTTGCCTCCATGCGGTCGAAAGCACCCATGGCACCGGCGGCCTTGTCGGCTCCGGAAGTGAAGTTGTTCACCTTTTCCTGGGTCTTTGCGACGGCTGCCTTGGCCTTCACTGCCTCTTGGCGGCCCTTGAGCGTGTCGATGTCGCTCACCAGCTTGTCATGCATCTCGCGCATCTTGTTTGCGCTGTCGCGGGCGGCCTCGTAGGTCGTCTTGAGGCTGGCGGCCTTTGCGTCCAGCTTCTGCTTCTTCTCGATGAGCTTGCGTGCGTCGTCCTCGTTGCCGGCCTCCAGCGCCTTGCGTGCGAGGTTCATGAACTTCTCGACTTCGGCGGCATTGTCGTCGAAGAGGCGCTTGGCGCGTGTCTCTTCGGCCATGACGCCTGCGGTCTCCGACCTCACCTGCGCCAGGCTGTCGGTCAGGTCACGCATGTACTGGTCGATCATCTTTGCCGGATCCTCTGCCTTGTCAAGCAGCTCGTTGATGTTCGCCCTTACGATGTCTGAAAAGCGCTCTAAAATTCCCATAGTTGGTTCTCTCCTGTCTTGTTTCTCTCTAGCCCTTGGTCGATATGTCGTCCTCGTACTTCTTTACGAGGCTTTCCACATACTGTTCGTCGAATGCCTTGTCCGCTGGCACCCGAGAAACCTCCTCTCTACTTTCTTGGTCGGATGTGCTCTTTCCTGTTTGAGTGTCATCGTGCGTGTTGTTTTGTGTGGCTTTGGCGGCCTGCGTGGTCTGTGCGTCTTGGGCGGGCTCGGCGGCCTGCGTGCCGCCTTGCGTGTCTTGCGGATCCTGTGTGCCGACCTTGTATTTATCCGCGAGGTCCTTCGCCTCCTGGTCGCCGAAGGATTCGATCGGCATGCTGAGGACTTCCTCTATATGCTTCTGGTCCCGGGCGCGCTGCTCGCGGCGATTCTTCAAGATAAAGTAAGCCGCTGCGGCAATGGCCACCAGGGTGAGGCAGATGATGATAGGCACCAGCGGGGACTGCTCAACCGCCATGATGCGCTGCCCCGTGTCGGCAAAGGTCCGCGAGAACACCTCTTCCTCGGAAAGCGAGTTGTTGTAGTAGTGGCGGTCCAGGTAGTCGTTTAGGATGCTGGTCGCCTCGCTGTCCATGACGGTCTTGGCCTGTGCGCCCACGACGTAACCGCAGGCGTAGGACCCCCTTCCGTCGTCACAGAAGACGAGCAGGAAATGACCCTCGTCGGTGAAAAGCTGGGGATAGAGCTGTTCGGCATAGCGCGTCAGTTCCTGGGACGACGTGCTCGTTCCGTTGGGCATGATGTAGAGATAGGGCGCTACGCCGGTTTCCTGGAAGAAGGAGCGCATACCGCTGATCAGCGTGTTGGGGCTGTGGATCCAGCCGCCGTCGGCGTCGGTGAAATACTCCGTCTGGTTCGTCGCCGAGGCGGGGAGCGCGACACGCTCGATCGTCGACCGGGTCATGCCGCCGGCATCGCCCATCGAGGCGAAGAGGGCGAAGATGAGCATGAGGCCGAAGAATACGGCAAGGGCGATCAGCATCGTGCGCATGGAGCAGCCGCTGTTCGCCGAAGGGGGCTGCGGCGAGGCGGTGTTGGGGCCGCCCGCCATGGGCGCGTTGCTGGGTGCGCCGAAGTTCGGGTTCCCGGCTACGAACTGAGGCTGGCCTACCGGCTGGCCCACGGGCCGCCCCGTGCGGGGATCGATCATCACCTGCCCGCCCGGAACCGTGTGGGGGTTCCCGGACGCATAGGGGTTCCCGGACGCATAGGGGTTGCCCGCATGGGGATTGCCGCTTGCGAAGGGGTTGCCTCCAACAACGGGACTCCCGCCGCCGTAGCGCGGGGCGTTGATGATGACAGGAGCCCGGGGCACGGCACGTGGGGCAGAGCGCGGGGCACTACCACCGCCGAAAAGGCCGCCACCGCCCCAGCCTGGATTGTTATTGCCTGATGGAGGGGTGTTCTGACCAGAACCCCCGGAGAAAAGCGAGCGGCCTCCTGGCGATCCGACGCCCCGACCACCGGAAAAGCCTCCGGTTGAACGGCTCCCGCCCGAAAAACCACTGGACGAGCGTCCGCCGAACGATCCGCCACCACCACTTCCTCCGCCGAACGATCTGCCCACGGCTTTCCTTTCCCACAAACCGACGCCACGCGCTGTCCCTCAAAACGGCCGGTCTGTTTCGCCTTGCCACCACGCAAGACGAGTGCTTAGAAGTTGCCCTCAATTATGCATTTATTCTAGCATGAATATCCCCGAGCATTCACGACGTTGAAAAAATGTTATTTCATCTGCAAAATTACCGGATTTCCGTGTTATCGCGCCAAAAATGCCCCCCTCACATGAGGGGGGTGTTGAAGGCCTGGGTCGCATCGGCGAGGCTTATGGCTATCTTGCCTTCTATGGCGATGCCCGCCTCGGCGGGGACAACCTCGCCGATGACGGAATAGGGCACCCGGGCCGCGACCAGGCGCTGGGTCGTCTCCTGTGCGTTGAGGTTGTCGACGCTCAGGATGAAGCGTGCCTGCGTCTCCGCGAAGAGGCTCGCGACGTCGGGCAGGCCGTCGTCGAGGACGGCCCGCAGGCCGAGGCCGCCGGCGACGGCGCACTCCGCAAGCGCCACCGCGGCGCCCCCCTCGCTTATGTCGTGCGCGCTCGCGGCGATGCCGTCGGCCACCATCTGGCGCACGAGGGCGCTCGTGTCGCGCTCAAGCTCTAAGTCGCACGCAGGGCAGCCGCCGCGGGCCTCGCCGTAGAGCGCACCCAGGTATTCGCTGCCGCCCAGCTCGTCGTCGGTCTCCCCGACCAGGAAGACCGTGTCGCCCGCATTCTTGAACGCGGGCGTGGCGTGGCGCGTGTAATCCTCCATCACGCCGACCGTGGCGACGGCGGGCGTGGGGTAGATGGCGTTGCCGAAGCTCTCGTTGTAAAAGCTCACGTTGCCGGAAATGACGGGTATCCCGAAGAGCGCACAGGCCTCGCTCATGCCGTCAACGGCGCGCTCGAAGGTGTAGAAGACCTCGGGCTTCTCGGGGTTGCCGAAGTTGAGGCAGTCCGTCAGCGCGGCCGGGGCCGCCCCGACGCAGGCGAGGTTGCGCACGCTTTCCGCAACGGCGATCTGTGCGCCGGTATAGGGGTCGCCCCAGCAGTAGCGGCCGTTGCAGTCGCAGGTCATGGCGATGCCGCGGCCGCTGACTTCCCCGCGGCCGGGGGCGCCTATGCGCACGACCGCCGCGTCGGCCCCCGGCAGGAGCGCCGTCGAGGCCTGTACCTGGTGGTCGTACTGGCGCCACACCCATTCCCGCGAGCAGATGTTGGGGCTTGCCAGGAGGGTAAGCAGCTGTGCCGAGAAGGCCTCGCAGTCCCCGTCCTCGGGCAAGCCCAGCGTATAGGGGTCGAAGGCGGCGGCCTTGTCAAGGTAGGCCGGGCGGCGGCTTTCGGGATGGTAGAGCGGGGCATCCTCGGCAAGACGGGCCGCCGGCATGTCGGCGACGACCTGCCGGCCCTCGGGCAGGTCGGTGTCGCGCACCACGAAGCGCCCGGTGTCGGTTATCTGGCCGATGACGGCGCACTTCACGCCCCAGCGCCCGCAGGCTTCCTCGACGTCGGCGACGTCGGCGGGGTGCACGACGGCCAACATGCGCTCCTGGCTCTCGCTCACCATGATCTCGAAGGGCTCCATCCCGGACTCGCGCTGCGGCACCGCACGCACGTCGATCTCGATGCCGACCCCGCCGCGGCTCGCCATCTCCGAGGCGCTTGAGGTCAGTCCCGCGGCGCCGAGGTCGCCCAAGGCGACGAACTTCCCCCGGCCGAGCAGCTCAAGGCATACCTCGATGAGCAGCTTTTCGGCGAAGGGGTCGCCCACCTGCACGGCGGGGCGCTTGTTCTCGGCCGCCTCGTCGAACTCCTGCGAGGCGAGCACCGAAGCGCCACCGATACCGTCGCGCCCGGTGGAGTTGCCGATAAGGACGACCGGGTTGCCCGGGCCGCTGCCGACCGCGCGTGTCAGGTCCTCTTCCCGCATGAGGCCGAGCGCAAAGGCGTTGATCAGGCAGTTCCCCTCGTAGGCCTTGTCGAAGTATATCTCGCCGCCGACCGTGGGGACGCCGAGGCAGTTCCCGTAGCCGCCGATGCCCGCGACGGCGCCGTCGAGCAGATAGCGCTGGCGGGGCTGGTCGAGCGTCCCGAAGCGCAGGGAGTTCATCGAGGCTATCGGGCGGGCGCCCATCGTGAAGATGTCGCGGATGATGCCGCCGACGCCGGTGGCCGCGCCCTCGTAAGGCTCGATGGCGCTCGGGTGGTTGTGCGACTCCATCTTGAAGGCCGCCGCCCAGCCGTCGCCGACCGATATGACGCCGGCGTTCTCGCCGGGGCCCTGGAGCACGTGTTCGCCCGCGCTTGAGAACTTGCGCAGCTGAGCGCGTGAGTGCTTGTAAGAGCAGTGCTCCGACCACATGAGCGAGTAGATGTAGAGCTCGGTGAGCGAGGGGGTGCGCCCCTGCGTCCTCACCACGTTTTCGTACTCGTCTGTTGAGAGCCCCAGCTCGACGGCTATCCTCGCAGCCAGCTTTGGGTCAAGGGCCTCTACGTTGTCAGCTACCGGTCTTGCAATATCAGTCATGGTCACTCCATCCGTTCTCTTCTAGCGATGCGTCAGTGTGACAGGCCGTGCGGCCGGGGGGCGGGTAAATTTTTTCAATTGGCAAAGAATTATGGCCCCCGCCCCCCCGGCCCCCC